>JAJDCQ010000246.1 GCA_029260755.1 Planctomycetota bacterium
GGAGGGGAGTGCCGAACGTCGGTGGCGCTCGCAGGGAACGACGATTCGGGCAGACGCCCGTCCCCGAGGTGAGATCGGAGGGGGCGCGCTCGCGCTAAGTGCCATTGCTGCGATGCCCTGGAGCTTAACCTCCAGGCATTACAGCTAGACCCAGCTAGACCGAGCCAGGCTAGGCTAGGCGGCCGCCGCGACCCGGCGCCGCCGGCTCCACGCGATCGCCCCGACGACCAGGACGACGATCAGGATCGACCCCGGCTCCGGGGTCTGCCGGAGGCTGTTCGCGTAGGCGAGCATGTTCGGCGCGTAGATGTCGGTGAACGCGTCCCGCGGCGGATTCGGCCCAAATCCCGCGAGGTAGAAGTCGAGCGGGATCGTCGAGTAGTAGACCGCGCCGGAGTCGAGGAAGTAGGAGAACGCCACCGTCTGGTCGACGCTGATGTCGCGATGGAGGATCGGCGTCCCTCCGATCGCGAGGATCGCGTTTCGGTCGACGAAGCCGTGGGCCGAGAGGGTCCCCCCGTCGAGGCTCGTGTCGTCGATCACCCCGTGCGGGCCGTTCGTGACGAGCGTCCCGCCCGGAGGCGTGACGTCGATGAACGCGCCATCCCCGTCCGGCTCCCGGTCGGCCAGGAGGGCCGGGTGACCGACGAGAAAGGGGTTCGTCTCCGGGCCGCCGTTCGAGACGAACCGATCGTGAACGACGACCACTCCGCCGCCCCGCACGTACGCCTCGACGTCGGGCATCCGGGCGATCAGCGCGGCCGAGGGCGGGCCGTTGTTCGGCTCGTTGATCATCAGGATGTCGACCGTCGTGAAGTCGAACGTGTCGATGTCGAGGATCTGAACGGGTGTGAAGCCGTTCGCGAGGATCGCCGGCTCGGACTCGGTGACGCCGGGGATGAAGTCGGTGAAGTAGCCGACGACCGGCATCGCCGAGGCGGTCGTCGGAACGAGCGTCGACCCGAGCAGGGCGACGGCGGCGAAGAGAACGATCGACCCCGCGCGCCGGCCCCGTCGGAGGGCTGGCGCCGTGGATCTCGTGGAACGACCCGTCAATGCGTGGACCTTCACCTACCCCCGTCCGGGGACCCGCCCTCCCGATGCGAGTGTACTCGCCCCCAGGGCTCCTTCAAGATCGCCCGGGCGTCCCTCCGTCCATTGTCGGTTTTCGTCAGGGAACGGCGCGGCCCAGGGTCGGCGAGCGACGGCGGCGGCTCAGCCAGATCGCGAGGGCGGCGAGGATCGCGAGCACGATCGAGCCGGGCTCGGGCGTCGAGCGGAGGCTCTCGGCGTAGGCGAGGACGTTGGGCGCGTAGACGTCGGCGAAGTTGTCCTGCGGAGGGTTCGGGCCGTTGCCCGCGATGTAGAAGTCCAGCGGGATCGTCGAGTAGTAGACGGCGCCCGCGTCGAGGAGGTAGGAGAACGCGACCGTCTGATCGGGCTGTCCGTCCCGATGAAGGATCGGCGTTCCGCCGAACGCGATCACGTCCGCGGTGTCCACGAATCCGTGCGACGAGAAGTTACCGCCGTCGAGGCTGGTGTCGTCGATCACGCCGAACGGGCCATCGGTGACGAGGGTCCCGCCGGGCGCGGAGACGTCGATCAGGGAGCTCAGGCCGTCGATCGCGCGGTCGGCGGGGATCGCCGCCGAGGCGCCGACGATGAACGGGTTCGGCGCCGGCCCGCCGTTCGAGACGAACCGGTCGTGGACGACGAGGACGCCGCCGGCCCGGACGAACGCCTCGACGCCCGTCGGGTCCAGCGGGTCCAGCCGGTTGAGCAACGCGTTGGTGATGCTGCCGTTCCGTGACTCGTTGATCATCAGGATATCGACGGTCGAGAAGTCGAACGTGTTGATGTTCAGAACGTGGTCGGGCGTGAACCCGTTCGCGAGGATCGCGGCCTCCGGGTGGGTCACGCCGTTGTTGCCGTCGGTGAAGTAGCCGACGACCGGCATCGCCTGCGCCGACTCGGCGACGGCGGAGGAGCCGACGAAGGCCGTCGCCAGGACGACCACGACCGTGGTCAGCCATCGAGTCTTCGCGGCGGTGATCATGCGTCGACCACCGGCGATCCCCACCAGCGCCGACGACGGAGCGCGATCGCCGCGATCGTGACGACGACCAGGACGATCGCGCGTGGCTCGGGAGTCGACAGGCTCAGACTCTCGGCGTACGCGAGCACGTTGGGGGCGTAGACGTCGAAGCCGGCCTGCTGGGAGCCGCTCCCCGACCCCGCGAGGTAGAAGTCGAGCGGGACCGTCGAGTAGTAGACGGCGCCCGCGTCCAGGAGATAGGAGAACGCGACGGTCTGGTTGATCCGACCCTCCCGATGCAGGATCGGGGTCCCGCCGATCGCGAGCACGTCCGCGCGCCGGGCCTGACCCATGGCGGCGAGGTCGGCTCCGTCGAGGGTCGCGTCGTCGATCGAGCCGAAGGGACCGGCGGTGACGAGCGTCCCTCCGGGCGGCGTGACGTCGAGGTTGCGACTCCGGAACCCGCCCCGGCGGCGGGTCTCCATCCCGCCCGTGCCGACCAGAAGCGGGTTCGGCTGAAACCCGCCCGGGGGGGCCACGAACGCGTCGTGGATGACGAAGACGCCACCGGCGCGGACGAACGCCTCGATGTCCGGCAACCGATTGATGAGCGCGAGGGTGGGCCCGGCCGTCGTCTCGTTGATCATCAGGATGTCGACGGTCGAGAGGTCGAACGTCGAGATGTCCGTGATCTGGCTCGGGGTGAACCCGTTCGCCAGGATCGGCGCCTCGGGATCCGTGTTGAAGGGGTCGTTGTCCGTGAAGTAGCCCACGACCGGCATCGCCCGGGCCGGCTCCGCGAAGGCGGCGGAGCCGATCAGGCCAACGGCGAGGACGGCGGCGCCGAGGCCGGCCCGTCCAAGTCTCATCCCATCACGGCGATGCGTCACCGGGATCGCTCTGCGAACACGCGTTGTTCCACACAGGAAGTGTACTCGGCGCCCGCGTCCCTTCAACATCGGCCCCCCGAACCGTGGACGGAGCGATCGTCCGAAAACGCGGGCGGCAAAGGCGCAGCCTGCTTTGCGCGCCCCCGCGGCCATTGACATACTTCAATGTCGCACCGTCGCACCTCGAAGGCCGGGTGGGCCGGAGGAACGATCGGTCGTCAGACCGATGATCTCCCGAACCGAATGAACCGAGTCGAGCCGAGCATCCGTCGAGCCCCCGCGGCGTCGCGCCGCATCCGCGTCGAACCCTCGACGGGGGCGGCCGCTCCGTGACCGAGGAGGCTCCCGGACGCGGCCGAGGCTGGATCCTCATCCTCGGCGTCGTCGTCGTCGTCGCCGTCGGGGTGCTCGTCTGGACCGTCCTGAGCAGTCGGTCGCAGCGCGCCACCGTCGAGCGTCTCCGCGGCGAGGCGTCCATCCTCCGCCGCATCGGCAACCTCGACGAGGCGTCGCGCGTCCTCGAGGAGGCGCTCGGCCTCGCCCCCGACGACCGGCAGCTCACCCTCCAGCTCGCCGCCGTCCACGAGGGACGACGCGCGCCCGAGCGCGCCGAGGCGGTCCTGCGCGAGGCGCTCGCCCGCCATCCCGACGACCTCCTGATCGTCGCGCCGCTCGCCTCGCTCCTCCTCGACGCCGACCGCGTCGACGAGGCATCGACGCTGCTGAGCCCGCTCCTCGAGCAGGCGCGGGCCCTCCCCGATGCGGAGGACCGGACGCGGGTCCTCGTCCTCGCCGGGCGAGTCACCGCGGCCGCGGGCGACGTCGATGCCGCCCTCGATCTCCTCGAGGCCGCGACCGACGGAGCGACCGGCGACGAGCAGCGCGCCGGCGCCCTCGCCGCCCTCGCCGCCGTCCTCGCCGACGCCGGCCGCGACGAGGAGGCGCTCGGCCGATACCGCGAGGCGCTCGAGCTGCTCCCCCGACACGTCCCGGTGGCGAGCGAGCTCGCGAGGATTCTCGATCGGCGCGGCGACCGCGACGAGGCGTTCGCGGTGCTCGAGCGGGTCGCCCTGGGCCCGGGCGACGACGAGGTCGAGCTCGATGCCATCCAGCCGCTGGCCGGCCTCCTGATCCGCGCCGGTCGACACGATGACGCCCTCACCCTCGCCGCGCGGGTCGCCGCCGATCCGCCGGGGCGCGCCGCCGCCGCGTTCATCCGCGGCGCCGTCGCCCTCGAGCGCGGCGACGCGGCCCGCGCCGAGTCCGAGTTCGGCAGCCTCGCCCGGGCGCTCCCGACGGCGGCCTGGCCGCGCGTCCTCGTCGCCCGGGCCGCCCGACGGCGCCGGGCCCTCGACCGGGCGCGCGAGGCGCTCGAGGCCGCCCTGGCGATCCAGCCCGGCGTCGCCGAGGCCGAGATCGGTCTGCTCGAGCTCGACCTCGAGGCGAGCAACACCGAGGCGCTCCGCGCTCGCGCCGAGCGCCTCCTCGACCGCGAGGACCTCCGCGCGCCGGCGCTCCGGATCCTCCTCGCCAGCCACGGCCGCGGGCTCGACCCCGCCGTCGCGCTCGAGGCCGTCCAGGCGCTCCACCGCCGATTCCCCGACGAGCTCCTCGTTCGGATCGCCCTCGCGATGGCTCTCATCCGGGCCGGCGACTCCGAGCGCGCGATCTCGGAGCTCTCGCGGCTCGTCGAGGAGCGCCCCGATCTGCCGCAGGTCTTCCGCATGCTCGCCGCGACGCAGGAGCGTCACGCCGACACGCTCGAGGCGATCGAGGAGCTCGCCCGCCGGGCCGAGAGCGACCCGCGATTCGCGCCCGCCCGACTGGTCCTCGCGTCGACCTACCAGCGGATCGGCCGGGCCGACCTCGCCTCGCGCGAGCTCGACCGCGCCATCGAGGAGCGCCCCGACCTCCTCGAGGCGCGCGTCCAGCGGGCCCGCCTCGCGATGGCGGCCCTCGACCTCGACCGCGCCTCGCGCGAGCTCGAGGAGGTCCGTCGGCGCGCCCCCGACCTGCTCGACGTCCTGCCGCGTCTCGCCGAGGTCCGCCTCGCCGCGCGGGAGCCCGAGCGCGCGATCGAGCTCCTCGAGGAGGCGGTGGGCCGCGCGCCCGCCAACGCCGCCCTCCGCGCGCGCCTCGGCTGGGCGCTCGCCCAGGCCGAGCGAACCGAGGACGCGCTCGTGCGCTTCGACGAGGCCCGCGCGCTCGCGCCCGGTCTGATCGAGGCCCACCACGACGGGGCGCTCCTCCTCGCGCGCGGCTCGCTCCCCGAGGCGCGCGAGGCGCTCCGCCGCGGCCTCGATGCGACCGGCGACCCGCGCTTCGGCGCCGCCCTCGCCATCGCGATCGCGCTTCACGGCGACGCGTCCGAGGCGATCGCCCCGCTCCGCGAGTGGCGCGTCCAGCACCCGACCCAGGCCGAGGGCGTGATCGCGCACGCGATGCTGCTCGCCCTCGCCGGCGACGCCCGGGCCGCGACCGAGGTCGCCCGCTCGGCCGTGGACGCGCCGCCCGAGGTCCGCCGCGCCGCCGCCGCCGTTCGCGGAGGCGCGGGCGGCGCCATCGATGCGCAGGCGCGCCTCTCGCTCGAGCTCTTCGGGCTCGGCGTCCTCGGCTGGACCGGCGAGATCCGCGCGCGCGCGCGCCAGATCGGCGCCGAGCGCTCGGCGGGCGTCCTCCTCGCGTGGTGGGCGGCGCGCGCCTACGGCCGCCGCGGCGATCCCCAGGTCCGCGTCTCCCTCGCGCAGCGGGTCGCCGAGCTCTCCCCCTCGGACGTCACGGCGCAGCTCGAGCTGGCCGGCGCGCTCTGGGCCGCCGGCGACCGAGACGGTCATCTCGCCGCGCTCCGCGGCGCCGTCCAGCGCTTCCCCGACGAGCCGCGGGCGGCCCTCGGCCTCGGGATGGGCCTCCACGAGCGCGGAAACCGCGAGGCCGCGCTCGAGCAGTACCGCCGCGCCGTCTCGTTCGACCCGCCGCCGCCGATCGCCCTGAACAACCTCGCCTACCTCCTCGAGGACGAGTCGGGGCGCATCGCCGAGGCCGTCGCGATGGCCCGCCGGGCCGCGGCGTCGGCCCCCGGTCGAGGCGAGCTCCTCGACACCCTCGGCTGGCTCCTCTTCAAGGACGGGCAGCTCGACGAGGCCGAGCTCACCCTCGCCCGCGCCGTCACGATCTCGCCCCAGCACGGGACGATTCGCTACCACCTCGCGCGCGTCCTCGACGCGAAGGGACACTCGCGCCGCGCCGCCAATCACCTCGACGTCGGCCTCCTCTCCGGCGGTCGCTTCCCGGAGGCCGAGGAGGCGCGATCCCTCCGCCAGGACCTCGGGCGCGAGCTCGCGGCCGAGCAGGCGATCGCCGCCGGCCCGGTCGAGGCGATTCCGATGGCCGCCGAGGTCGCCCTCACCGCGTCGAGCGACGAGGCCGCGATCGCGGTGCGCCGGCTCGACCCGACGCCCGAGCCGACGACGGTGCGCCTCCGCTGGCGCTCGGACATCGACGGCGCGTCGCTCGCCATCACACGCGACGGTCGAACCTGGAAGCGGATCGAGGCCGACGCAGGCCAGGAGATCGTCCTCCCTCGGCTCGCCCTGCCCGAGGCGGGAGGCGTGATCACGGCGCGCGCCCGCGATGCGTCGGGGCCGGGCGCCGCGATCGGGCGGCTCACGCTCGATCCCGCGCCCGCGAGCGCGCTCGCGCCGGAGCCGGACGACGCGACCGTCGCGGCGAGCACCGTGCCCCTCGGCGGAGAGCTCGTCGGTGCGTTCGACGGAGCGAGCGACCGCGACCACGCGCGGCTCGACATCCCGGCCGGCGCGCGCGTGAACGCGACGGTCACGGCCGGGCGGCGCGCCGAGCTGCGGGTCGTCGTCCTCGCGGTCGACGACGGGATCGAGCGCAAGGTCAAGCTGGCCCGCGTGCCAGCGGGCGCCACGGTGACCCTCCCCGGCCTGGTCGGCCCCGACCGCGGCGCGCTCGTCCTCCGGATCGCGCCCGGCTCGTCGCTCGCGGCGCCGGCCGGAGACGGTCCGCCCGCCGGCGCCGGGGAAGACTGGCGCGTGACGCTCGCCGCGGAGGACCCGACGGCCGCGCAGGACGACGCCGAGCCCAACGACCGGGTCGCGGACGCGCGCCCCATCGAGACCGGCGACCGGGCCGAGCCCGTCACCGGCCGCGTCGGCCCGGGCGACCCGACCGACTGGTGGCGCGTCGAGGCCGCCCGCGGATCGCTCGTCTCGGTGACGCTCACCGCCGAGCTCCCCGACGGCGCGGCGGACGAGGCCGCGCCCCTCGCGTTCGAGCTCTGGGAGACCGGCGCGCGCGGCGCCCTCCCGCTCCGCCGCCACCTCGTGAACGGGCCGCGGGTCTCGATCGCCCGATGGCGCGTCCCCGAGGAGGGCGAGCTCGTCCTCGCGGTCGTCTCGCCGCACTGGTCGAACGCGTCGGTCGGCTACGCGATCGAGGTCTCGTCGGTCGAGGCGCCCGAGCCCGGCACGGGGGAGACCGAGCCGAACGATCGCCCGTCCGCCGCCGAGGAGCTCGCTCCGGGATCGACGTTCGTCGGCAACCTGGACGTCGCCGCCGACCGCGACTGGTTCCGGATTCCGGCCTCGGTCACGGGGCGACCGGTGTCGATCGCGTTCCGGTCTGACCGCAAGGCGCTCCTGGCGGCGGTCACGATCTTCTCGGGGACGATCGAGGACCTCCGGTTCGTCGCGGGCTTCGACGCCTCCGGCGGCTTCCTCGACATCCCCGCGATCGAGCTCCCGAGCGGACCGGCCCTCGTCGTGGTCACGGCGCTCGCCGAGACGCCGGCGCCCTACGAGATCGAGATCTCGCCCGCGACCGACGTCGAGAGCGGCGCCGAGGCGGAGCTCGAGCCGAACGACGACATCGCCCGGGCGGGGACGCTCGCGGTCGGCCGCCTCGTCGGGGGAGTCCTCTCCGGACGCGCGGACCGCGACATCGTCCGGGTCGACGGCCGCCAGGCGCTCGTCGTGCGCGCCACCGGCGGCGGGCCGATCGCCGTCCAGGTGCTCGGCGCCGGCACGGTCCCGATCGTCGTCGAGCCTGGCGCGTCGACGACGCTCTCCCCGGCGCGGCTCGGCCGGCGCGAGGCGGCCCTCGTCGAGGTCTTCGCCCCCGCGGTCGAGGGCGCCGCCGGGATGGAGCGCGCCCTCGAGCACGTTCGCGCGGGGATGCGATGGGAGCTGCGCTCCGAGGGGTCGCCCCGATGAGCGCCTCCGCCGCGCCGATGCCCGCCGCGTCGCCGGCCGCGACCCCGGCCCGCCTCCCCGCCGCCCTCCTCATGGCGACGGCCGGGCTCGCCGCGATCGCCCACGCCCCGGGCATCCTCGACATGGCGGGGCGCTGGTTCGCGCCGAGCTCCTACTACGGGCACGGCCCGTTCATCCCGCTCGCGAGCGCGTGGCTCGTCTGGCGCGAGCGCGCGGCGCTCCGAGAGACGCCGCTCGGGTCGAGCCCCCGCCTCGGGCTGACCGTCGTCGGCGCGTCGATGCTCCTCCTCGTGGCGAGCCTCGTCCTCGAGGTGCACGTCGGCCAGAACGCGGCGCTCGTCGGCACCCTCGGCGGCGCCGCGCTCGTGCTGCTCGGGCGCGACGTCGTCCGGCGGATCTGGCCCGCCTTCGCGATCCTCATCTTCATGGTGCCGCTGCCGACGGCGATCATCCTGCGCCTGACCTTCGAGCTGAAGATGATCGCCGCCCACCTCTCGGCGGCGTCGATGACGCTCGCCGGCGTCCCGGCGATCCAGGACGGAAGCGTCATCCACCTCGAGACCGGCTCGGTGATCGTCGACGAGGTGTGCAGCGGGCTGCGGACGCTCGTCACCCTCGTCGCCGCCGCGGCGCTGTTCGCCGCGACCGAGCCGCGGCGCGTCGTCGCCGTCGCGACGCTGCTGCTCGCGGTTCCGATCGCGCTCGCCGCGAACGTCGGCCGCATCCTGCTGCTGTGCTACCTCGACGCCCAGGGGGCGGCCGTCGCCCCCGGCGAGACCCTCCACGAGGTCACCGGGCTGGTCGTCTACGCGCTCGCCCTGGCAATGCTCATGCTCGTCCGCGCGGTTCCGATCGGAGGCGGAGACGAGGCCGAGAGCGAGGGCGAAGCCACGGCGGCGAACGCCCCGGCGGCCATCGAAGCGGGCGCCGCGACGGACGTCGCCGGGCCCGAGCCGACGACGACCGCCTCGACGCCTCCGCGCGGCGCGCGCGCCGGCCTGATCGGCGTCCTCGGCCTGGGCGCGCTCGCCGGCCTCCTCTTCGGCTTCATCTTCACGGCGCCGGCGGTCGGCGCGACCGAGCTCACCCGGAAGATCCCGGCGCGGATCGGCGACTGGGCCGGCCTCGAGATCGCGCTCGGGCCGCGGGTCCCCGAGATCATGGGGACGAGCGACATCCTCTACCGTCGCTACACCCATCCGCGGACCACCCTGCCGGTCGACCTCTACGTGATCCACGCGACCGACAGCCGAAAGGTCGCCCACCCGCCCGAGATCTGCTTCACCGGCGGCGGCTTCGCCACCGTCGACCGGGCGGACCGAGACCTCGTCCTCTCTGACGGCGCGGTGATCCCGGCGGTGCGGACGCTGCTCAGCCGCGACGGGACGACGTTCCTCGTCTACCACTGGTACCGCCTCGACGGGCGCGACACGGCGAGCTACGTCGATCACCAGATCACCTGGCTCTTCCGCCGGCTCACCCGGAGCCAGCGCGAGGGGAGCATGGTGCGACTCTCGACGCCGGTCGCGCCGGGGACCGCCGGGGCGAGCGACGCGCAGGAGCGGATCGACGCGTTCGTCCGCGAGGCGCTCGCCCTCGCCCTGGAGCCGATCCCGTGACCGGCGAGCGGCCGCTGGTCGGCGCGTTCAGCGTCGACGTCGAGGAGTGGTTCCACGCCGAGAACGTGCGGACCGCCGCGCCGCCCGAGCGCTGGAGCGAGCTTCCGAGCCGGGTCGAGGGCCAGGTCGAGCGGCTGCTCGACCTCCTCGATGCGCACGAGACGGCCGCGACCTTCTTCTGCCTGGGCTGGGTCGCCGAGCGACGCCCGGCGCTGATCCGGCGGATCGCCGAGCGCGGCCACGAGGTCGCCAGCCACGGCCACGATCACCGGATGCTCGGCGAGCTCGGCCCCGATCGCTTCCGGGATGACCTCGCCCGATCGAAGGCGGCCCTCCAGGACGCGAGCGGCGTCGCCGTGCTCGGCTACCGCGCGCCGACGTGGTCGATCGGCCCGGCGACCGACTGGGCGTTCGACGCGCTCGTCGAGGCAGGCTACCGCTACGACAGCAGCGTCTTCCCGGTGCGCCACGACCGCTACGGCGACCCCTCGGCGCCGATCGTCCCGCATCGCGTCCGTCGGGCCGGCGGATCGCTCGTCGAGCTCCCGCCGCTGGTCCGACCGCTCCTCGGGATGAACCTGCCGGCGGCCGGCGGCGGCTACCTCCGGCTGCTCCCGTTCGGGTGGACGCGCGCGGCCGTCGCCCGCGCGGTCCGGAGCGGACGACCGGTGATGCTCTACGTTCACCCGTGGGAGATCGACCCCGACCAGCCGCGGGTGTCGCTCCCGCTCCTGCGCCGCTGGCGTCACTACGCCGGCCTCGGCCGGGTCGAGGGGCGGCTCGGCAGGCTCCTCGCCGCGCACCGGCTCGGACGAGCGATCGACCTCGTCGAGGCATTCGAGCGGCGAGAGGAGGAGGAGACGGGGATCCCGACGGCGACGGCCGCCGCCTCGTCCGCCGCCTCCCCCGGGGGCCCCCGATGAGCCAGCAACATCTCGGCGGCTTCACCGTCCTCCAGCCGATCCGGCCCCCGTCGCACCGCGCCCTCTACGCGGGGATCCTGACGGCGCTCGTCATCATGGTCCTCTGCGGGAGCTACTACCCGTTCGAGGCGCGCCAGACGGCGATCAGCGAGACGGTCGCGCGGTTCCTCGACTTCTCGACCCTCGAGGGGCAGCGCTTCAGCCTGCTCGACTTCGCCTCGAACATGTTCCTCTTCGTGCCGCTCGGCTTCCTCCTCGCCGGCGTCCTGTGGCCCCGCCACGGCGGCTTCGTCTGGCGGTTCGGAAGCGGCTCGGCCGCGTTCGTCGCGACCGTGTTCGGCTGCATGGCCCTGTCGCTGTGCAAGGAGATCGGCCAGATCCTGTTCCAGGATCGGATCGTCGCCCAGCTCGACCTCCTCGCCAACTGCCTCGGCGCCAACCTCGGGCTCGCCATCTGGATCGGCTACGGCGAGTGGGTCGACGGGCTCCTCGCGCGCGTCCCGCGGATCGAGGGCCGCCTCGGGCTGGCGAACCGCGCGCTCGTGATCGGCGTCCTGCTGTTCATCGCGGCGCGGTTCTTCCCGTTCGACTTCACGATGCGACCGTCCGAGCTCGCCCGGAAGTTCCACCGGGGCGACGTCGTCTTCTCACTCTTCGGCGACGCCGGCGGGCAAGACCGCCTGCGGGAGCTCCTCGAGGCGATCTCGCTCCTGTTCCTCTACGGAGGCGTCGGGGCGGTCGCGATGCTCGCGTGGACCCAGCCCGGGCGGCGACGAGGCGCGCTCGAGAGCGCGCTCGTCGGCTTCGGTCTGGTGATCGTCCTCGAGCTCGCCCAGATCCTGGTGCTCTCGCGCCGAAGCGACGCCCTGTCGCTCCTCCTCGGCGGGATCGGCGTCGTCGGCGGCGTCGGCGCCGTGGTGCTGTTCACGAAGCGCGAGGCCCCGCCGCCGCCGAGCACGTCGCGCGCGAAGTCCCGCCGCTGGGCGCTCCTCGGGGCGCTCGCGTGGATCGCCGGGATGCTCGCGTGGTCGTGGTGGCCGTTCGACTTCAACATGGACCGCGAGCGGGGTCGGCTCCTGATCGAGCAGATCCGCGCCGCGCCCTTCACGCTCGGGCCGCTCGCTCCGGCGATCGTCCTCGCGTTCGTGGCGCTGCCGCTCGGCGTGCTCCTGCGACACGCGTGGCCGCCGTCGAGCGGGGCGTCGGCCCGCCGGGAGGCGCTCGTCGCGGCGTTCCTCCTCGGGGTGGTCGGGCTGATCCTGATCGCCGCCGAGGCGGTCCAGATCCTGCTGCCGGGTCAGGTCCCGAGCCTGATCCACGTGGTGCTCGGCCTGCTCGGCGCCGGGGCGGGGATCGCGGTCTCGGGGCTCATCCTCGGAGGCGAGCAGGACGAGACGCCCGACCTGGTCACGTTCACGGGCGACCTGTCCGGCGGGATCGCGGCGGGCGCGTTCGCGAGCCAGGGCGACCTCGCGAGCGTCAGCGCGGGCGGAGCGAGCGCGAGCATGAGCGCCGCGGCGACCGGAGCCGCGAGCGGCTCGGCGGCGGCGACGGGGGCGTCGGGCGCGACGAGCGCCGCGCGCCCCGAGAAGCAGGCCCGGTCGCTCCTGGTCGACATGGTCCGCACGACGCTCGAGCGGAAGGACGAGCCCGTCATGACGGGCGATACGACGCCGATCGACCTCGGCGAGGAGAGCGCCGACGACAGCGCCTCGGACCTGCTCGGGAACCTCGACGAGACGCAGGCCGACCTCGTCGGCGATGAGGACGGGCTGAGCGGGCCGCCGCCGGTTCGGGTGCGAAACAAGAAGAAGGAGCTCGGCGACACGACGATCGAGGAGGAGATGGTGCCGCCCGACGCCGTGGGCGCCGTCCGTCGCGGCGGACCGAGCGTCCCGTCGAGCTTCGGCGACGTGACCGTCGAGATCGACGAGGACGACGACGACGCGACCAAGGGCGTCGGCGAGCGCGCGGCCGATCGCCAGCCATCCGCGCCGAGGTCCGGGAAGCCCGTCGACGCCGAGTCGGCCGTGAGCGACGACGGCCGGCCCGACCTCGTGACGATCCGGGATCTCTCCGACGACGTGCCGGGCGACGACGAGGACACCCGCCCCGAGCTGGAGCTCTACGCGACGGCCGCCGTCGCCAGCCGCCGGACCGTCGAGCCGTCCGACGATGACGACGAGACCAAGGGCGTCGAGGTCGAGAAGGCGGCGAAGGCCGAGCGGCCGCCGTCGAGCGAGGACGAGGAGACCGGGCCGATCGAGCTCGCTCGACGCCGTCCGGACGCGAGCGACGGCGACCTCGACGACACGGCCGCCGTCGCGGCGGAGGACACCGGTGGCGACCGACCGATCGCCCGCGAGGAGCAGGACACCGGACCGATCGAGCTCACCCGACGCCGCCCCGAAGCGAGCGACGACGACGACGAGACGGGCGTCGAGGGCGACCTGGGGGACGGCGACGCGACCGGCCCGCTCGAGCTCGCGAACCGGCGACCGGCGTCGGCCGCGCCCGACGAGCTCGACGACGACGACGACGACGACACGTCCTCGTTCGCGCCCGGCGAGGCCTACATCCCATCGATCGAGGACGACGAGACCGGCCCGATCGAGCTCGCCCGGAAGATCGACACGAGCACGAGCGGCGAGATCGAGGTCGCGGCCGGCCGCGGAGGCGAGGACGAGCGCCCGCGCGAGGAGGAGGACACCGGACGCTTCGAGGAGGATGATCTCGAGGAGACCGGCGAGACGCCGGCCGACGCCGTGTCGGGGCCCGCTCCCGAAGCCCCCGACCGGGCGGACGAGGACACCGGGCCCTTCGAGCTCGCCGAGCGCCTCGCCGCGGTGACCGACGAGGCCGAGGAGGCCGCGGTCGTCACCGACGTCGACCGCGAGGCGGCGGCGCTCGCCGAGGACGACACCGGCCCGATCGAGCTCGAGCGACGGCGCGAGCGCCCCGACGAGTCCGGCGAGCTCGACACCGAGGAGGATGAGGAGGCGGCGGTCGCGGACGTCGACCGGGAGGCCGCAGCGCTCGCCGATGACGAGACCGGCCCGATCGAGCTCGAGCGACGGCGCGAGCGCCCCGACGAGTCCGGCGAGCTCGACACCGAGGAGGACGTCGAGGAGGCCCGCGACCCGGTCGACGACGACACCGACGACGACGCGGATGTCGACGACGACGAAGGCCCGGAGGTCCAGCCCGGAAAGGCGAGCCGCGCCAAGAGCGATCGCTGGACGATCGGCGGCCAGCCCCTCGAGCTCGGGACGCCCGCCGAGGGAACCCCGGCGGCGCCGACCGAAGCTCAGAGCGTGGTCGTGACCTGGGGCGGACACTTCCGGGAGGAGGAGGCCGCGCCGCCCCGCCCCGACGACGCCCCCGAGGAGAGCGACGGCGAGCCCGACGAGAGCCCGAAGGTCCAGCCCGGTCGGGCCCGGCGCGCGAAGAGCGATCGCTGGACGCTCGGTGGGCAGCCGCTCGAGGACGGGACGCCCACGGAGGGAACGTTCGCGCCGTCGGGCGGTCCGCCGAAGGTCGTCGTGACCTGGGACAAACAGCTCCTCGGGGACGAGGAGGGCGACGAGGCTGGCGCCGACGACGCCGCGCCGGACCGCCCCGACGACGAGCCCGAGGGCGAGCCGGGCGACGACGAGCCCGCCGGCGGCGCGTCCGATAACGCAGCGCGCGACTAGCCCGGAAGGTATAGGGAGGCGAGGCCACAGCCCCCGCGAACGACCGCCTCGAGAGCGACCTGGGTTGGAACGCGCCCGGGGCGCCCGCTATCATTGATGCTGGAGAGGGCGCCGCCCCGCCCTCGGGAGCATCGACTCGATGTCGAAGAAGAAGTTCGGCGAGCTGGCCGTCGAGAAGGAGCTGATCAATCGCTCCCAGCTCTACGACTGCCTCGCCGAGCAGGAGCGCCTGCGTGAGGCCGGGGAGCCCAAGCTCCTCAGCGTCATCATGCACGACCGGGAGCTGCTGACCCTCGACCAGGTCAACGAGCTCCTGACCGAGCTCGAGGGGAGCAAGCGGCGCGAGCAGATCGAGGGCTACCAGATCATCTCCCGGATCGGGAAGGGGGGGATGGGCTCGGTCTACCTCGCGAAGCAGAAGAAGCTCGGCCGGCTCGTCGCGATCAAGGTGCTCCCGCCGCGCCTCGCCCAGAACGAGGACTACCTCGCCCGCTTCCGCCGCGAGGCCGCGGCGACGGCGGCGCTCAATCACCCCAACATCGTGCAAGCGCTCGATTTCGGGGTATCCAACGGCTACAACTTCTTCGTCATGGAGTACGTCGACGGCGACACCTTGAAGGGCTTCCTCGAAGCCCACGGGGTGATCGAGGAGCACGGCGCCGTCGAGTTGGCGATCCGGATCACCAGCGCGCTCGAGCACGCGTGGAAGCACGAGATCGTCCACCGCGACATCAAGCCGGCGAACATCATGATCGACAAGGACGGGATCGTGAAGCTGTGCGATCTCGGGCTGGCGATCCGCGGGAGCGAGGATCTCTCGATCACGCGGGCCGGCGTCATCATGGGGACGCCTTACTACCTCTCGCCCGAGCAGGCGAAGATGGAGGAGCTCGACACGCGGAGCGACATCTACTCGCTCGGCGCGACGCTCTACCACATGGTGACCGGCAAGCTCCCGTTCGAGGGGGCGGACGCGGCCGAGGCGGTGAGCAAGCACCTCACGGCGCCCCTGCCCGACCCGAGAACGCACAACCCGGCCCTGAGCGACGAGATCACGCGCATCCTGATGAAGATGATGGAGAAGAAGCGCGCGGATCGATACGCCGACCCGACCGAGCTGATCGCCGACCTCGAGGCGCTCCAGTTCGGGACGGCGCCCCCGGTCGTCGGCGGCCTGACGGTCGCGGGCATCCGGCCGGGGAAGCGGCGAGGGATCCTCCCGCGGCTCGTCGCGGCGACGCTGCTCGTGGGGTGTCTCGCGGGCGGCGCCTACCTCGTCACCGAGAACGAGCAGATCCAGAAGAAGTACGCGAAGGAGTTCGAGAACCTCGGCGAGCTGCGGAACGCGATGGTCTCCTCGCTCTCGGCGCTCGCGAACGGCGAGGACCCCGCCGAGGCCGCCGAGGCGGGCGTCGACGAGGGCGGGGGAGTCGCGCCCGCCGACGCCTCCGGAGCCGGAGCCCCCGTCGGCACCGAGCCCGGCGCCGGGCCCGGCGATGCGACGCCCGAGCCGCCGACGCCGATCCCGGAGACGCGTTCGACCGCGAGGCCGACCACCGCGCCGGCGCGACCGGCGGTCGACCGGACGCCGAAGCCGACGGCGCCGACGAGGACCGACCGGACGCCACCGCGGTCGCGACCCCGAACGAGCCCGAGAACGACCGAGCCCGAGACGCCGGCCGAGTCGGCGATCGCGGCGGCGCTCACCCTGGTCGAGTCGGCCGTGAACGACGGGCAGCCCGCGTCGACGGGCACGCCGGCGAGGCCGCGGGGCGGTCACGGCATCACCGGATCATCGCCGGGCTCGCTCCGCGACGCGTTCACCGACGTGAGCGAGCTCGCCGCGCGAGGCTCCCTCGAGGGGGCGCCGGAGATCGTCGTCCAGCACCTCCGGAGCGAGGTCCGGGCGCACGCCCGCGAGGAGCTCGAGGACCTGCGGCGCGACGTCATCGCCGCGCGCGACGCCGAGCGCAAGATCCGCGAGAAGCTCGGGCGAGGGAGCACCCCGAGCGAGCTCTCGGCCGACCGGGTCCGCTTCCTCGCCGGTCTCGACCCGAGCTTCCCGCGCACCGAGAAGACCTACGGAGTGCTCTTCGCACTCTGGGGGCGAGCTGACGAGGCGCGGCCGCACCTCGCGCGCGCCGCCCGGCGCGGGCTCGACGTCCAGCACTACCTCGAGCTGATCCAGGCCGGAAAG
This sequence comes from Planctomycetota bacterium, assembly GCA_029260755.1. Classification (GTDB taxonomy): domain Bacteria; phylum Planctomycetota; class J058; order J058; family JAJDCQ01; genus JAJDCQ01. Next base: position 16,597 of record JAJDCQ010000246.1, read on the forward strand.
TCCTGACCGTCGCCGAGCGTCGGCCCCGAGGTCCCCCGTCGTGAGCACGAGACGACGCGACTTCGTGGTGTTCGCGGACGACTGGGGAAGACACCCCTCGAGCTGCCAGCATCTGTTCGCCCGGATCGCGCGCGAGCACCGGGTGCTGTGGGTGAACACGATCGGGACGAGGAAGCCGACCCTGTCGGCAGCGGACCTCGCCCGAGGGCTCGAGAAGGCCCGCGAGTGGGCGACGAAGGGGCGCGAGAACGGCGCCGCCCGTCGCTCCGACCAGGGAGGCGAAGGAGAGCGACGCGAGAGCGCCGTCGAGGTGATCGCTCCGCTCATGACCCCGTTCGATCACTGGGGGGCGTTCCGCAGCCTCAACGCCGGGCTGCTCCGAAGGGCGGTCCGGAAGGCGCTCGACGAACGAGGCTTCGCCAGACCGATCCTCGTCACGACGATCCCGAACGCATGGGGCGTCGTCGGCGAGATCGACGAGAGGGCGAGCATCTACTACTGCGTCGACGACTTCGCCGAGTGGCCGGGGGCGGACCGCGAGTCGATGCAGGCGATGGAAGCGAAGCTGCTCCGGCGCGTCGACCTCGTCATCGCGACGTCGGCCGCGCTCGTCGAGGACAAGCGGCGAACGCACGCCCGGGTGCAGCACCTCCCCCACGGAGTCGACTGGCCGAGATTCCAGCGAACCGACGAGCCCCCCCCCGCCGCCATCGCCGAGAAGCCGAGACCCCGGATCGGCTACGTCGGGCTGACCGACGAGAGGCTCGACGTCGCGCTCATCGAGGACGTCGCCCGCGCGATGCCCGAGGCGAGCTTCCTCTTCGTCGGGCCGAGACAGCTCGCAAAGGGGCCGCTCGACGAGATGCCCAACATCCACTTCATCCCCCCGGTGCCCTACGAAAGAGTGCCGAGCGTCCTGCGTGCCCTCGACGCCGCGATCCTGCCCTACCGAGCGGAGGGGAGGCTCGCCGAAAGGCTCAGTCCGCTGAAGGCGCTCGAGATCCTGGCGGCCGGGGTGCCCCTCATCGCGACGCCGCTGCCGGAGCTCGTCCGGCTCGGAAGAGGAGTGCGGATCGCGAGGAGCGCCGAGGAGGTCCGGGGAGCCCTGAGGTCCGCGATCGACGTCGAAGACGAGGCGAGCCGCAATGCGCGCGCGCAGAGCGTCCGCGAGGAGAGCTGGGAGAGCCGAGCGAGCCACTTCCTCGAGCTCATCGAACAAGCGAGGACGCGGAGCCCGAAGCGACCCGCCGAGCCCCGAAGCGAAGCCCCGCGAAGCGAAGCCCCGCGCAGCGAAGCCCCCCTCCGCGTCACCACCCTGACGCCGGAGGACGAAGCCGCCTGGGACGAGCTCGTCGAAGCCAGTCCCGAAGGCTCGCTCTACCACCGAAGCGGCTGGGCGCGAGTCATCCGAAACGCCTTCGACCAGAAGCCGCTCTACCAGGTGGCGAAGGCGGGCGAAGCGATCGAAGGAGTCCTCCCCCTGATCGCCTTCCGAAACCCCCTCTTCGGTCGCTACCTCGTCTCGATGCCCTACCTCAACCGAGGAGGGATCGTCGCAAGGACCGAGCGAGCTCGAAAGGCCCTCCTCGCCAAAGCTCGCAGCCTCCTCGAAAGCACCCACTCGAAGTTCTGCGAGCTCCGCCACGAGAGCCCGATCGACCCCACCCTCCCCGCCCGGACCGACAAGGTCTCCATGGACCTCGACGTCACCGAGGGAGCCGAGGCCCTCTGGAAGGCCATCGGACCCAAGGTCCGAAACCTCATCCGAAAGGCCCAGAAGGCCGGCCTCACCACCCGCGAAGCCGACCTCCGAGACCTACCCGCGTTCTACGAGATCTTCGCCGAGAACATGCGAGACCTCGGAACACCCGTCTACACCCAGGCCTTCTTCCAGGAAACGCTCCGCGAGTTCCCCGAAGAGACCCGCCTCACCCTCGTCGAGGAAGAAGAAGGCACGCCGGTCGCCGGAGGAATCTGCCTCACCCAGGGCGACCGAACCGAGATGCACTGGGCCGCCGCCAGCCGCCGAGCCCTCCCCAGGAGCCCCAACATGCTCCTCTACTGGGAAGCCATCGAAAACGCCGCCAAGACCGGGCTCCAGACCTTCTGCTTCGGCCGAGCCACCGAAGGCTCCGGCCCCCATCGGTTCAAGAAACAATGGGGAGCCAAACCAACGAGGCTCCAATGGGAATACCTCCTCGCCCCCGGAGCCACTCAGCCAGCGATGAACCCCGAAAACCCCAAGTTCGCCCTCGCCATCAAGGCCTGGAAGAAGCTCCCGGTCGCCATCACCAAGGTGCTCGGCCCCCCGATCGTGAGACACATCCCGTAGGCCGAATGGCAGCGCGAACGAAACACCCTGTAGACTCGAAACGACCGTGAGCACCGACCCCCACAACAAGGCCTGGCGTCACTTCCTCCGCCACCTCAAGGCGGTGCGCCTCCCGTTCGCCGTCTCGTTCGTCCTGCTCCTGCTCGCCGCCGGCCTCACGGCCGGAAAGGCCTGGCTCATCCAGCCGATCGTCGACGGGTTCCTGAAGGGCGACCCGACCCGCGAGCAACTCCTCCTCGTCTGCGGCCTGGTCGCCGGGATCTTCCTGACCCAGGCGGCGCTGGTCTGGGGCTATACGATCGTCGTGAACGTGGCGACGGGCCGAGTCGTCCACGAGATTCGCCGCGAGCTCTTCGAACAGCTCATGGGGCAGAGCCTGAGCTTCTTCGTTCGTCACCCGTCGGGGGAGCTGACGAGCCGGGTCGTGAACGACGTCGCGGGTTTCCAGTCGGCCGCCATCGCGTCGCTCCAGGTGATCGCCCGCGACACGTTCACGATCCTGCTGCTTCTGGGGCTCATGCTCTTCCAGGAGTGGCGTCTCGCGCTGCTGACCCTGGCGCTCCTCACCGTCGTCGCGATCGTCCTGAAGGTCGTCCAGAAACGCGTCCGAGACGCCGGACGGCGCGTCCAGGACTCGCTCGGTCAGATCACCCGCCAGCTCGGCGAGATCATCGGAGGCACCGAGGTCATCCTCGGGTTCGGCGTCGGCCCTCGCTGGAGCACGCGCTTCGACCGGACGAACGAGGAGCACTACGACGCCCATCTCCGGGCTAGCCACGCAACCGCCCTCTCGATCGGGCTCACCCAGGGGATCATCGGCGCCGGCCTCGCCGGCCTCCTCTTCGTCACCGGCGCCGCGCTCCTCCGCCGCGAGATCACCGAGGGGCAGTTCTTCTTCTTTCTCGCCGCGATCTACCTCATGCAGGGCCCGGCCCTCTCGATCGGAAGCTCGACGGTCGCCCTCTCCCGCGGCATGGCGGCGCTCGGCCGGGCGATCGAGCTCTTCGACGAGACCCCGACGGTCCTCGAGCCCGAACGGCCCCTACCGTTCGACGCCCCCGAGGGGAGGATCTCGATCCGCGAGGTCACGTTCGCCTACGGCGAGACGCGGATCCTCGACCGCGTGTCGTTCGACGTCGAGGCGGGCGAGCTCGTCGTCCTCGTCGGCGACAGCGGCGCCGGCAAGTCGACGATCGCGAAGCTGCTCCTGCGTCTCTACGACCCTGACGAGGGGGAGGTCCGGATCGACGACGTCGATCTAAGAAACGTCGCCCGGGCCGATCTCTACCAAGCAGTCAGTCACGTCGGCCAGGACATCTTCCTCTTCGACGACACCCTCGAGGCCAACATCAAGATCGGCAAACCCGAGGCGTCCGACGAGGAGGTCCAGGATGCGATCCGCCTCGCCTGCCTCGAGGACGTGATCGCCGAGATCCCCGGCGGCCTCGCTGCCCCGGTCGGCGAGCGCGGCGTCCAGCTCTCCGGCGGGCAGCGCCAACGGGTCGCGATCGCCCGGGCTCTCCTGACCGACGCGAGGATCCTCGTCCTCGACGAGGCGACGAGCGCGCTGGACGTCGACCTCGAGCGCCGCATCCTCGAGAGGCTCGCCGAGCTACGGACGCGGCGGACGATCTTCGCGATCACCCATCGACCGAGCCTGGCCGAGATCGCCGACCGGGTCCTCCGCCTCCAGAAGGGCAGCCTCGAGGCTCAGATCGGTGCCGGAGCCAGCTGAACAGCGGCCTCGGACCCGTCCAGCATCCAAACCCCCGACTTGCAGGGTCTCCACCCGCGGTGCCATACTGAGCGAGGTCGAGGGAGGACCATTTCGTGGACATCCGAACCTTGGCGGGCCGCCTCTGCGGGCCCGCCGTCATCCTCGTGGCGTTGATGGCGTTCCCGAACGTCGCGGAGGCGAACTCCGTCTTCGACGACTTCGACGACCCTGACGGCAACAGCGCGACCCTCGACCCCGCCTGGGTGATCAGCACGACCAACGCCGCGCCGCCGGTCGCCGGCGTGGACTTCGTCGAAGCGGGCTCCAGCCTGACCGTCAACGACATCCTCGGCGTCCCCGGCGGCAACTCCGGGTTCGTGCGGTTCACCCAGACGTTCAACCCTCTCGCATCGCGCTTCCAGTCGACGGTGACCGTGGCCTGGGACTCCTTCGGCGATCCGACGATCTCCCAGACGGTCGGGATCGAGCTCCGTGATGGAAGCGGCGGTCTCGTCGCCAGCGCGCAGATGCGAGACAACCGCGACAGCGGCGGCGGCTTCCAGGTGACCAACATCGGCGGAACCCAGAGCGTCGGCGCCCTCCAGCCGACGACGGGCACGGCCACGATCGAAATCATCCGGGACAACGCCGGCGTCGTGACGATCCTGTGGGATGGAGCCGTCCTCCAGACGGGCACCATCGCGAACCCGATCGAAGAGGTGAGCCTGGTCTTCGGCACCCTCAACGACGCGACCCTCGGGCTGACCGGCTTCGGCCAGGCGTCGGTCGGGCTGGTCCAGGTCACGACTCCGGAGCCGGGCAGCATCTTCCTGGCGCTCCTGGCCGGCTCGGGAGCGTTGCTCCTCGACCGGAGACGACGGCGCCACGCAGTCGCCTGACGCGCCCACGTCCCCGCCGAGCATGACCAGATCGCGCGCTCGGCCCTTCCCGAAGCGGCCCCATGAGCGATGAGCCGAGGGTGCGCCGTCGTCGTCGCCGGCGCTCGTTCCTCCGCCGCCACCGAAGGCTCCTCGTCGCCCTCGCCGTCGTCACGGTCGTCGTCAGCCTCGGAGCAGCGGTCGCTCTGCGTCTCCGCGCCCGCGATGCCCACGTCGAACGCCTTCGTGGCGAGGCGAGGATCCTCCGTCGCATCGGAGACCTCGAGGAGGCGGCCGACACCCTCGTCCGAGCTCGAGCGCTGGCCCCCGAGGACGCCGACCTCGCCGTCCAGCTCGCCCTCGTCCACGCGGCAGCCGGTCGCCCCGCGGACGCCGAGGCGACGCTGCGCGCGGCGCTCACCGAAACCGCGGACCCGCTCGCCGTCACGACGCCGCTCGCGTCGCTCCTCCTCGGCGACCGTCGCGCCGCGGAGGCGGACGCGCTCCTCGGCCCCCTCCTCGCGAACGCCCGCGCGCACCACGACCCGGGAACCCGCGCCCGGGTCCTGATCCTCGCCGGCCAGACCGCCTCGGCGACGGGCGACCCCGCGCGAGGGGAAGCGCTCCTGCGCGAGGCCGCCGATGGTGCGGAGACGAAGGAGCGCGCCACGGCTCTCGCCGCCCTGGGCGCCCTCCTCGCGACGCAAGACCGGAGCGACGAAGCGCTGACGACCTACGGCGAAGCCATCCTCGTCGCGCCAGGCGACGTCGCCATCGCGACCGCCTTCGCCCGACTCCACGAGCACCTCGGGGACCGGGCTGCCGCCGTCGCCGTGCTCCGACCGCTCGTCCTCGGCCAGGTCGAGGGTGGGCCGCGGATCGACGCGGTCCAGCCGCTCTGCGACATCCTCCTGGGGGCAGGCCTTCCCGAGGACGCCCTCGCCCTCGCCGAGGAGGTCGAGCGCGCCCCGAGCGGCCGCGCCGCGGCTGCCTTCGTCCGCGCGATGGTGGCGCTCGCCCGGGCCGATCTCCCCGGCGCCGAGGCGCAGGTCGAGACCGTCGCCCGGCTGCTCCCGAACGCGCCGTGGCCGCGGTTGTTGATCGGACGGATCGCGCTCCGGCGCCGCGCCCCCGGACGTGCCCGCGCGGCGTTCGAGGCAGCGCTCGAGCTCGATCCACTCTCAGCGGACGCCGAGCTCGCCCTCCTCGACCTCGACCTGGCCGAGAGGAAGACCGACGACGTGCGCGAGCGCGCCGAACGCGTCCTCGCCCGGCGTGACCTGCGCCCCGCCGCCATCAGGGCGTTGCTCGCAAGCCACGGACGAAGCGTCGACCCCGTCCCCGCGCTCGAGGGCATCCGCAAGCTCCACGAGCGCTTCCCCGACGAGCTCGTCGTGCATTCGGCCTACGCGCAGGCGCTCATCCGCGCCGGCGAGGTCGAGGCGGGCATCGCCGCGCTCACGCAGCTCGTCGCGGAACGCCCCGAGGCGCCCGAGCCGGTGACCAGGCTCGCGCAAGCGCACGCACAGCAGGCGAACACAATCGAAGCGATCGACGAGCTCGCCCGCCTCGCCGGCGATCCCCGGCTCGCCCCGGCGAGGCTGGTCCTGGCCCAGCTCTACCTCACCCTCCAGCGGCCCGACCTCGCCAGTCGAGAGCTCGACCGAGCCATCGCCGACGACCCGACGGCGGACGCGGCACGGATCGCCCGCGCCCGGCTCGCCGCCGCCGCGAACGACCTCCCGAGAGCGACCGCCGAGCTCGAGGCCGTCCTCGAGCATGCTCCCGAACGGGTCGACGTCCTGGGCCTGCTCGCGAGGCTCCGGACGAACGCCGGCGACTACGAACGCGCCGTCGAGGCGCTCGAGAAGGCAACCGCGCAGCAGCCGGGGAACGCGACGCTCCACATCCAGCTCGCGCTCGCCCTCGCGGCCGCCGGCCGGCTCGACGCGAGCCTCGCCTCGTTCGCCAAGGGACGCTCGCTCGCCCCCCGGATCCCCGAGGCCCACTACGACGGGGCGGCGCTCCTGGCCCGCGGCCAGCCCGACGCGGCGGTGACCGCATTCCGCCGGGGACGCGAGGCGACGGGCGACGCGCGGTTCGGAGCGGCCCTCGCAGCGGCCCTCGCCCTCGCGGGCGACCCGACGGCCGGCGTCGGCCCCCTCCAGGAGTGGAGGGTCGAGAGGAACGAGCGGACCGAGGGGGCGATCGCCCACGCGATGCTGCTCGCGCTGTCGGGAGACGGGCGCGCCGCCGCTCGGGTCGCCGCGAACGCCCAGGCGCCCGCCGAGGTCCGCGCCGCCGCGGCCGCGGTCCGAAGCGGAGCCAACGGGGAGCTCGACGCGTCGACAAGGACCGCCCTCGAGATGTTCGCGCTCGGCGTGCTCGGCGCGGCCGACGACGTCCGCCAGCGCGCAGCCAAGGTCGCGAGCGACGGGACGACGAGCGTGCTCCTGTCCTGGTGGGCACTTCGAGGCTACGGACGCCGGGCCGACCACCGAACCCGCGCGACCCTCGCGAGGCGTCTCGACCAGCTCGCCCCCGGCGATCCCGGCGTCCGCCTCGAGCTCGCGCACGCGCTCGGCCTCACTGGCGACACCGCGGGGCAGCTCGCCGCGCTCAGATCAGCGGCGGAGACGAGCCCCGACGATCCCCGCGTCGCACTCGCCCTGGCCAAGGCGATGGACGAACGCGGCCATCAGGACGCCGCCATCGCCCAGTACCGACGTGCGATCGACCTCGCGCCCGACGCGTTTCCCGTCGCGCGGAACAACCTCGCCTGGCTGCTCCGGGATGAGCCGGGCCAGCTCTCACGGGCGATCGAGCACGCGAGGCTCGCGGTCGCCCAGCAGCCGCGAGGCGCCTTCCTCGACACGCTAGGCTGGCTGCTGTACCGGGACGGACGCCTCGAACAGGCGGCGGCGACCCTAGCCCGAGCAGCAAGCCTCGAGCCCGCCGATCCGTCCATCCGGCTCCATCTCGCAAGAGTGCTCGCCGACCAGGGGCACCCGACGAGAGCGATCGCCCATCTCCGGACGGCGCTCATCGCGCAAGAGACGGACGCCGGCCCCATCGCCGCGGAAGCCCAGGAGCTCCTCGAACGGCTGGAGAGCGAGGGCCGGTTCCTCGAGGCCGTCGACCCGACGAAGACGGCGCCCCTCGTCCGCGGCGAGTCCGCCTCTCTCGCGCCCGGAGCCTCGCAGCAAGCTTCGCGCCGGATCGAGCCCACCGCCGAGGGCACCGAGGAGCGACTCCGTATTCGAGCCCCGCGAAGCGGGGCCGAGCTGCTGGTGACCCGCAAGGACGGAGCCCTCATCAAACGCGTCGTCGCCGGTACCGCCGAGGAAGTCATCCTTCCCCGCCTGGCCCTGCCCGCCGAGGGAGCACTCGCGACGCTCCGTTTCCCGAGAGACGCACCAACCGACGCGGTCGCCACGCTCGAGCTCACCCCCACTCCCTCTCCTCCGAATCTGGCCCGCGAGCCCGACGAGACCATCGACAGCGCCAACGACCTCGTACCGGGCGCCGAGATCACTGGCGCCTTCGACGGAGCGAGTGACCGGGACCACGTTCGACTCCGAGCGTCTCCGAGAGAAGGAGCCCGAATCACGATCGAAGCTGGCCCGAGGGGCGAGCTCCGAGCAGAGCTCCTCGCCGTTCAGGGAGCGCTCGAGAAGCAGCTCAAGCTCCTCACCGTGCCGAGAGGAACCGAGACGGTTCTCACGATCCAGGTGCCCGAGCGAGCGATCGTGTCGCTCCGGCTCACACCAGGCTCGAAGCTCGACCCGGCCAGCACCACCACACCCGCCGGTACCGGAAGGGACTGGTCCGTCGACCTCACGACGGTCGAGGCTCTCATCGGAGATGCCGAGCCGAACGACCGTATGGAAGAGGCAAGCCTCCTCCCCGTGGAAAGGCCGACGAGCGGCCACGTCGGGATAGGCGACCCCGTCGACTGGTATCGCCTAGACGGCCGCGACGGCGACGTCGTCCGGATACAGTTGACAATCGATCACCCTGACAAAGAGGCTCCGATCGCAGCCGAACTCTGGGAGCGAACCACGCACGCCGTCTTGCCAAGCAGACGATGGACCCTCAGTGAGCGCACATTCTCCGTCGAGCGATGGCGACTCCCATCGAACGGAGAGCTGTTTCTGGCCATCGTTCGTCCGTTGAAGGAGATCGAGCAGTCCTACAGGGTCCAGATCGAGCAAGCTGACTCCTCAGCCCGACCGACGGCCGAGACCGAGCCAAACGACCGCGCCGAGTTCGCCGAGGCCGCCAGCGCCGAGATGCGGGTCACCGGGACGCTAGCCAAGACTGACGCAGACTGGGTCTCGATCCCCGCCGTGCCGACAGGCACCTCCATCGCGTTGCGCTGTCGCGTCGTGCCCTCGACGATCAAGGCCACGCTCACGATCTTCTCGCCCACCGGACCGAACTGGCGGTATGTGAGCGGATACGAGACCAAACACGGGATACTCGACGTCCCCGCCCTCGCTCTGCCCGGCCCGTCCTTCGTAGTCATCGAAGGGACGAGTGATTCGACCGCCCGCTGGGAGCTCGAAATCGGGCCCGCTGAGCCCACCGATGGCCGCGAGGTGGAGCCCAACGACGAGATCCCCCAGGCGATCCCGCTAGCCGCGGGGCGAACCGTCTCGGGCGTGCTCTCGGGGAGTCTCGACCGAGACATCCTGCGCGTCGACGGACGCAGGGCGTTGATCGTCTCGTCGGATGGCCGCTCGGCGGCAGCGGTCAACATCCTTGGCTCGCCTGGATCACGGCACAGGCTCGATCCCGGGAGCAGCATAGTCCTCTCGCCGGCGGATCTCGGTCGCCAAGGTGGCGCGCTCGTCGAGATCTACTCTTGGGAGCCAGCAGGAGCAGACGCCAAGGACGGACTCGTAACTTGGCGAGCGCAGTCCGATTGAAGTCAGCGCGCCCGATCGAGCGCCGACGCGATCCCGAGCAATCGAGCGATGGAGGCGTGGTGAGAGAACTAGCGAAGGCTGGTCTGAAGAGGATGCTGCGCGCCGCGGGCCTTCGGCTCAGTCGGATCGACGAGTTGGAAGAGGCAATCCCACCTCAGTACAACGCCTCGTCGGTCCTTCCTCGTGTCTCCCGAAGTTCGCTGAAGAAGTTCCTCTTTCTGTGGGACGCCGTGCAACTCGTGAAGGGCGTGGACGGAACTATCGTCGAGTGTGGCGTTGCCGTCGGCCACAGCCTGATGGTGTTGGCGACCCTCTCGGAACTCACAGGCAACGATCGAGTCCTCTACGGCTTCGACTCCTTCGAGGGATTCCCCCTCCCCGGCGCCGAGGATGCCAGCGAGCGCAATCTCCAGGCTGGCGAGTTCGCGGTCCCTCCCGCGCTCGTCTCGAGAGTCTTCGAGGATGCTGGATTCTCGAGTACCTATATCCGCCAGAAGGTACGCCTGATCAAGGGCTTCTTCGACGCCTCACTACCCGGCTTCGACCAGGACATCGCACTCCTCAACCTCGACTGCGATCTCTACGAGTCATACCGAGCTTGTCTCGAGAATCTGTACCCTCGACTCCTACCGGGCGGCGTTGTGCTGTTTGACGAGTACGAGGACGAGAACTTTCCCGGTGCGGCGCGAGCGATCGACGAGTTCTTCGAAAACCGGAAGGAGAAGCCCGAAAGGCACGCCTCCGGCAAGTACTTCGCCCAGAAACCCAGCCTCGCAGGCTAATGCAGTGGCGGCAACGTCCTCAGAACGCGGGGCAATAAGAGGGACCCGCGGCGCTCGAGACCTCCGCCGAGACAAGACAAGGCCCGGCCCAGCATGAGACCCAGGCGGCAGATCGTCAGCGCTCCGAATCCGAAGACGACGGCGGCGTCCTCACGCCAGCCAACGGCAGGCGAGGCGACGGCCGGATCGGGCGCGGACGCCTCGCTTCCTGGCTGGAGCTCCAGGTTCAGAAGCCTCCAAGAACCGTGGAGCGGCGACGCGTGACTCGAGTGGCGCTGATTGCGAACAGCCCTTTCATAGGAGGAGCCGAACGATCGTTTCTTCGCCTCCTGCGTGGCCTCGTAGAACGCCGCCGTTTCGAGGCCTGCGCGATTGTTGGTCGATCATGCACGATGCTACTCGACGAGCTTCGACGAGAGAATCTCCCCAGCGAGAGCGTCCTCTTCGAAGAACCATCACGCCGGCGACCGATCGGGACACTGAGGTCGTACCGCAACCTGCGCTCGACCCTCCGCCGGCTGTCACTCAGCCTGGTCCACGTCAACGATGCCCCCTTCTACCGGCTTCCAGGCTGGACAGCGGGTCGACTCGCAATACCACGCCTCGTCCACGTCCGGTACACCTACGACGCGGAAGGGCTCCGCTGGTGGCTGAAGGCGGGGTTCGAGTACGCCCTCTTCGCCTCGCGCTGGATGGCGGAGTGGGCCGCAGAGCAATGTCCCGAACTCCTTCCGCGTGCACGAACACGTGTCGTGAGAAACGGCTACGACCCTCCGGCAATGCCTAGCCCCGAAGAGCTGAAGTCGATCCGAACAGCGCTCGACCTACCGCCAAACGCGTGCGTCATAGCCTTCGTCGGACAGTTGATTCCGGTAAAGGGGGTCGAAGAGTTTCTGCGCGCTGCGCAGGTCATCCGAAAGAGACACCCGAGGACCGCTTTCATCTTGGTTGGAGACGATTTCCAGGCGGGTAGCTCCTTTCGATGCGAGATGGAACTTCTCACGACTGAACTCGGCCTAGAGAGCGCGGCGAGGTTCACGGGGTTCCAGCGGCGTCCTTGGCCCTACTACGCGCTCTCCGACCTGGTCGTCATGCCGTCGAGGGTCGAGCCGCTCGGGAACGTCGCCATCGAGGCCGGCGCGGCAGGACGTCCGGTCATTGCGAGCCGCGTCGGCGGGATCCCCGAGATCGTTGTCGACCGCGAAACTGGCCTCCTGATCGAGCCGGGCGACTACGAGGCGATAGCCGATGCCACCTGCGAACTCCTCGATTCTCCGGACCTGCGCAAGCGACTCGGCACCGCGGCAGCCCAACGCATTCGCAGCGACTTCACCCTGAAGCGGCAGCTAGAGCAACTCGAGGCCGTCTACGAGGAAGCCATCCAGGGGAGCTGATCCCGTCCCGGGCCACGGCACCCCGCCCAGAGCCTCTGAAGAGTGGCCACCTGGCGCGTGGGATCGAACCGTTCGCGGACTCGCGTCGGCGCCACGACGGCCATCCGTTTCCGTAGTGCGTCATCGTCGAGAAGTCGCACTATGGCGTCAGCCAGTGCGCCGTCATCACGTGGCGGCACCATGAGCCCCGTGACGCCCTCCTCAATCACCTCCGGGATCCCTGCGGCATTTGCGCCCACGACGGGAACGCCGAGGGCGCCCGCCTCGATGATGACCCGCCCGAATCCTTCGTTCAGCGAGGGAACCGCCATCACGTCCATACTCGCCATCAAGGCGGGCACATCCGGACGCTGCCCAGTGAAGATCATGAGATCTCGACCCAACCCGAGAGATCGGGCAAGCGCGACCATGCGAGAGTGCTCGCCGCCGATCGCAGCTGGTGAGTCACCTCCCACCACAAGGAACCGAACGTCGGGTCTAAGCGAATGTAGCCGACGGGCAGCGAGCAAGAAGTACTCGATCCCCTTCTCCGGACGAAACAGACCAACGAATCCGACCACGCGCACCTTCGGAGGGAAGAACCGCTCTGGCTGGAGAGTGGCACGAGAGAACCGGCCAACATCGATGAAGTTGTAGACGACGGAGAGTCGTCTCGCACGCAACCGCCCTCGAAGGCCGTCAATCGTCGCGCACGAGTTTCCGACGACGCAACGCGCCGACCTGAGACCACGATCGACCGGCTTGAGCGCCGGCCACGGACTGCGAAGGTGCGCGATCATCGGAACCCGGATGAGCTCTGCTGCAAGCGCCAGATCAGGGTTCCAATGGATGTAGTCGCTGAAGTAGAGCCGATCGACGTCCAAACGCCGGAGCGTCCAAACTCCATGCGCGACCCGACAAGCGTAGCGGGGGCTCCGCGCTCCATCGCTCACGACGCCGTAGCGGACGGGCACACCAAGCCTCGCGATAGCGTCAGCGCAACTGCCGGGACCGGGCAGATACGCGATGATGTCGAACCGGCTCCGGTCGACCCGCGCCAAGATCTCGAGGATGCTGTTGAACGACCCTCCCGTCGTGCTGGCTCGGTGATAGACCCACAGAATCCGTAACGGCCGTCGCCTCCTCACACGGTCACCTTCGCCCCACCTACCTCTCCCGACGCGTCAAGCGGTCACTGGACGCCAGATACGGCCCGATCGAGAGCGCATCGAGATCGCTGGCGAGAAACGCCCGCACTGCCTCATCGGGTGTACAGACGATTGGCTCCTCGTGCATGTTGAAGCTGGTGTTGATGACACACGGAACGTTGCCCAGCTTCTCGAAGTGCTCGATGATCGCATAGTAGACTGGGTTGGTCTCGCGCTTCACGAGCTGAGGCCGCGCGGTACCGTCGATGTGGACGGCGGCCGGACAGCGCTCGCGCATCTCCGCGGAGCAGTCGAACGTGATCGTCATGAACTGGGCGGACAACTCGGCGCCCTCCGTCCGGAGAAACAGCCTCTCTCGAGCCTCGTAGAGGCAGACTGGAGCGAACGGCATGAACTCGGTCCGGCCAAGACGACGGTTTAGCCACTCGTTCACATCCGGATCGCGCGCGTGATACAGGATCGATCGGTTCCCTAGCGCCCGCGGGCCATACTCCATGCGCCCGTCGAACCGCGCGATGACTTCGCCCTCGTGAAGGCGCCTGGCGACCTCAGCGGCGACATCCGCCGGCTCCTCATAGTCGAGACCCGCGGCATCGAGCGCATCGCGCATCTCGGTGTCGGAGAACGAGGGGCCGAGGTAGACGTGAGATATGGGCTCGGGCGGTCGACCGGACCGAGTCAGATAGAGGCCCAGCCCCGTCCCGCACCCGCCGTCGCCCATGTTCGGATAGACGAACACTCGCTCGACACCCTCAGCCTCGTGAATCCGCTGGTTCATCTTCACGTTCGCCGCGACGCCGCCCGAGAGGACCACGGCGCGGCACCCGGTCTCGGCCGCCCAGTGACGGACGAGCCCGGCAGCGAGCTCCTCGAGCACCTCCTGGTAGGCCGCGGCGACGTCGACCATCGGAAACCGGTCGGCGAGCAGTCGCGTGAAATAGTAGTTGAAGTTCTGGTCGATCCGGAACGTCCCCTCGCCCTGCCGAATGCGAGAGCGGAGGACGTCTCCGAGCACTGCCGGGTCTCCGTATGCGGCGAGCCCGACGATCTTGCCGGCGTGTCGATCGGGCTTGAAGCCGAGCCCGGAGGTGACGTTCTCGTAGAAGGTGCCGGGTGAGCTCGGATACGGGATTCCATGAAGCCGCTTGATGTCCCCGCCCTCGCCCAGGCTGACGGACCCGCAAAGGCCACTTCCATAGCCATCGAGCGTGATGATGAGCGCTCTCTCGAATCCGCTTGCGTAGTAAGCGTTCGCAGCGTGGGCAAGGTGATGCTCGAACCGCCGAAGCTTCGGCAGCATGCCAAAGCGACCGAGCCCACGCTCGAGCTCGGACTGCCAGTGGCGGTGCTCCTCCTCGGCGGTCTCGATCCACCTCTGCTCGATCGAACGCGATGTGTGCCGGGCAACGAACGAGTCGCCGCCGAGGAGGGAGTAGAGCAACTTCTTGACTGGAGGCTTCTCGTTCCGCTGGTTCGGATCCGAGAGCCCCTGGACAGAGCTCGAACGGTCGGGAACCCGCGCTCCGGCCGCACGGAGAAGGTCGCGAAGCGAATACGACGCATAGGGTAGTGGCTCCCGACGGGTCGCTGCGAGCTGACCTCGCATCAGGGAGGCCTCCCGATCCCAGGTCAGGAACGCATAAGCGACGACGTCGACCTCGGAGGGGGTCACGCCCGTGTCGCCGAACAAGCGCTCGAGCGCTCGCTCGGGGAAGCCGGCGTGCTGTTTCTTACGGGAGAACCGCTCCTCCGCAGCAGCGTAGATCACTCGCCCATCCTCGACGAGCGAGACGGTTGCATCCTTGTCGAGCGGGGAGATTCCTAGAACTCTCATGCGGCTGCGCTGGCCTCATCGAGCAGGAGCTGACGGATCTCGAGCGGCGTCGCCGGGAGGCCCCCGAGATCGCCGAAGAAGAACTCGCAGTAGCTCCTGATCGAGCCCAGGAAGCGCTCGAGGTCGGCATCGCTGTGAACGTAGGGAGTATGACCGGGCGCGAGAGACGGGCTGTGGAAACTGAGCGTGAAGACGCGGGTCCCACGCCCGATCAAGGCCCGGGTGAGCCGGACTTGCTCAGCGACCGAGTAGCCCTCGGGCGAGAGGTGAAGCCGATCGGCGAGACGAAGCCGCGACAGAATCCCCGGTATCCGGAGTCGCTCGAGCAGCCCGCCCCGAGAGTTTTCGAAGAGCCAAGGTGAGCCCAGGAATGCAGCCGTGCCGGGAATGCAAAGCAGCCTCCTCGAGGACCCGAACGGGTAGGGGTCGACGGGAAACCCTCGAAAGTCCGGCCCCCCCTCGAGCCTGAAATCGAAGGCCGGAAGAGGGCTGAGGTCGACCTCGAACCCGAGACGCTCGAGCGTCTCGCCGGTCTCGGGTCCGATGCCGTAGCGCCCGGCCTTGTAGACGGTGGCCGCCTCGCCGAAGACCTCTCCGATCGTCGAGTTGAGCTGCTCGATTTTCCGAGCCTCGAGGTCCCCAGGGAGGTTGCCGGGAAACGAGAGGTGCCGGCTGACCTCCTCGTCGTGCGGTGGCGTGACCCAAGGATGAAGGTGGGCGCCGATCACACAGCGACCCGAGTCAAAGATCTCGCGGAGCGGCTGAACGCACTCTACCTGCGAGACGACGGGATAGTCCGCCACGTAGCAGGGCGTGAGGCCGAACTCATCGAAGACCGCCTGGCCGCGGTGAATGTGCCGCATGGCCGTGACGTTGGTCGCCTCACGTCGCAAGGGAGCGCTCCAGTCGAACTCTTCCTCTGTATCGATCACGACGAGGAGTCGCGGAGGCTCTGTCTGGCTCAGTCGCAGCGACCCGAGCGGACGGTCTAGCCGGTTCACGGAGCATGCCGGCAGACAGCCAGGCCAGCATGGACTCCCGCGCGTCGCTCACTCCACATCGTTACCCTCCCCGGGGCTCGAGCCCGGCCTCGGTTGGACCATCGAACGAGACTCCGCAGGCACCACTTCAGCCGGCTCACTCGCCCCGGCTTCGTCACCGTCGGCATTGATCGCCCCCTTCGTCGAGCTCGACTCCGCGCCAATGCGACCGGGTAGATCGACCACCGACTTCGCGCCGCCTTCAGCCGCCTCCCCACGACGACCGAACGCCTCCAGTTGAGCCCCTAGCAGGAGCAGGATGTATGGCAACTCGACAACCTGAATCGAGAGAAACGTAGCGCCGATGCAAAAGACCGCCATGCTTCCCTCTACGCCCGACGCGACCGCGTACGACTGACGCCCCGCCTCGGATTCGTCAGTTGCGCATCTCCGCATCGCTCGCCTCACACTGGCCCAACCCGTGAGCAACATGCCGACGTACAGGAATAGGCCCACGAAGCCATGATCGGCGGCCACCTCGAGGTAGGTATTGTGAATGGCACGACCCTGGAAGTCCGCTCCATGCCAGTAGGTGTGAAGTTTGGCGTTCCCTGGACCTACTCCGAAAACCGGGTGACTCGCTGCAATCCCGTAGCCCGCCCTCCAGCTCTGATAGCGACTCTGTGCGCTCGAGTCCCGCTCATTCTCCGAGATCGAGAAGAAGCGGTTCTGGATCTCGTTGCCCGCCAGCAGAGGTACAATCAGAGCAATCGCGACGGCAGCGACGGTCGCGTGCCATCTCTGACGACTGCGGAACCAGAGCAACGGCGAGGCGACGAGGAGTGACAGCATAGCGCCGCGCGAGTAAGTCATGAGCACGGCGTGCAGAATGACGGGCACGAACGCCGCGAATACCCACCGTCGCCAGGTCGACGTCGCCTCCCACAACGCGACACACAACGGGATGCCCATCGCCAGCATCAATCCCGCGCCGTTGTTGTCGAGGCCACCGTACCCGATGTGATAGATGTCGAGGCGGCCCTCAAAGAAGTACTTGCTGTTGACCTCGAATCCTATGTAGCAGAGCGATAGCGCGGCCACATGCAGAAGAACCCAGACGCTGCGCGTCTCCCGGATGACCCGGGAAGCGACTAAGAACATGACGAAGATCTTGACGTAGTCGATGAAAACGCGTTCCCCGGCGGCTCGGTCCGTCGCGGTGAGGTAGCTGACCGCCACCCAGAAGCCGAACGCCAGGACCCACCAGTGCGCTCGCACGAGCGCAACGCGCCGACCACTCGAAGGGCTCGCGGTGAAGAACGCTGCCAGAATGGTGCCGACGGCGACGAACAGCGACCATCGCACTCCGGATGGAAGTGCCCACTCCCACATGAACTGCGGTCGCAAGACCGCAAACAGGTAGTAGACCGCGACCCCGATGAACGGGTCGAGAACGAAGGGACCGATCGTTCCCGCGAGCGTTAGGGCGACCATGAACATCAGCTGTTTCACGACGCCGCCTCGTCAACGCGCGACCGCGAGGTCGAAAGCGGAAGGAGAACTCGCGAGAGGCGACGCCCCGACATCTCAGAGTCCCCGAGCCGCCGGCGCGGCGGCGCGGAAGAGCACACGCGCGAGCGGCCCGAGGCGACCAGCCCAATGAAGCGAGGTCATGTCCGCCTCGCCGGCGCGCCGTCTTCGCTCTCCAGGCGCCCGCTCGAGAAGCTGAACGATCTGACTCGCGGTCGCCTCGTCGTCCCCGGCGGAAACGACCCCCGGAGCGACCTCGGCGGGCAGCCCGTCGAGAACCGCCGGAGACACGACGCAGGGCAAGCCAGCCGCCAGCGCCTCGAGGACCTTGTTCTGGACGCCCCGCGCGGTCCGAAGTGGGGCAACCGAGACGGCGGACCGCCACAGGTGCGGGCGTACGTCCTCGACGAATCCGGTAATCTCGATCGACGAGTCTCGCGCCGCCTGACGAAGGGCGCGCGTCGGCTGGCTCCCGAGAAGAAGCAGCCGAGCATCCGGCCGCGCCGTCAGAACGCGCGGCCAGATGCTCCGCACGAGGCGAAGCGCGGCCTCCTCGTTCGGTGGGTAGCTCAGCACGCCCATGAAGACGACTCTCGGGTCCGCCGCGGGCGGCCCGGGCGGGCGGAAGCTCGAGACCTCCACTCCGTTCGGCACCACGATCGCGGGTTCCGAAACACCGAGGCGAGCGAGCGCCTCGCTCTCCCGTTCGTTGACCACCAACGTGGCCCGGGCCCGACTCGCAGCGGCCACCTCGAACTCCGCAAGAACTCTCGCCTCTCGCGCGTAGACCCAGCGTATCGGACCGCGGGACGTCTCGGAGAGGGCAGCCCACTTCAGGGAGTCGACGTCGACGAGGTCCAAGACGCAAGGGAACGATGCGAGCGGAGGCTCGAAAGCGATCCGAGCCATTCCTGACCCGTACGCGAGGACCAGGTCGGGGGGCCGGTCCGTCACGAGGCGTTCGATGGACGACCGGAGTCGTGGCGCATCCAGCAGCACGTGCGTGAGCGGCCGGGATCCGGCGAGGGCGGTGAGCCCTCGGAGCTTGTTCCCGAACGAAGGGACCATCGCGGTCTCCAAACGGTCGGTCATTCCGTCGATTCGTCCGACCTCGCCAGCTTCCTCTCGATCGTGAACGAGCGAGAAGAGGTCGACGGTGATCTCGGCATGCTCGACCAGGTACTTCAAGATATGGAACGCCCGAATCCGGTCACCTCGGTTGGGGGCGTAGGGGAGGCGATGCGTGAGGAGCAGCACCCTCATGACGGCTGCGGTTGCTCCGCAGGCGCCTCCTCGACACGCAGGGTAGCCTCCTCTTCGAGCGACTCGCGCGACACCCTCTCCCGGAGGACCTTCGCCGGCACACCCGCCGCGACGACCCTCTCCGGCAGCGGCTTCGTCACCACCGATCCGGCGCCGACGACAGTGTGCTCGCCGACGTCGGCGAGCACCACGGCCGCCGAGCCAACCCACGCCCCGATCCCGACCCGGACGCATCGGACCTCGCCCGGCTGCTCGCGGATCGGCACCTCGGGGTCCTCGATCCCGTGAATGCTCGGCCCACTCGGAACGTGGACACCGGCCGCCAGGAGCACGTCCCGCTCGAGGTGGACGAGCCCGAGGTGACAGCGTGGCCCGACGTAGACGTTCTCTTCGATGCGGGCGCCGACCTTCGAGAGGACGGTTCCGAACGCGATCGTCGCGCTCGGATGGCACTCGACGACGACCCGCGCGAGGAACGCACGGCGTAGGTACTGCCCGACCAACCCCGGAACGAGCGAGAGCATCTGCGAGCTCCCCTCGAGCGCTCGGTCCTTCCCGAGAAGCGGCGCCCGCACCCAGAACGAGAGCAACTCGGGGATGATCAGGACCGTGGCGACGCCACGAGCCACTGCCTTGGCGAACGCTCGGGGCGCGCTCACCGCCGCCTCCGTGCGTTCCGGGACGTCGCGAGCTCCTCGTAGATCGCCTCGACCGCGTCCATGCGCGCGTCGAACGAGAGAGGCCCCTCCACCCTCGAGCGGGCCGAGCGGGTGCGCTCGGCGCGGGCCGCGGGACGATCGAGCGCCTCGTCGATCGCCCCGGCGAGCCGCGTCGCGTCCCCCGCTTCGACGAGGAGTCCGTCGACGCCGTCACGGACCATCGCCGCGGTCCCGCCGACCGAGGTCGCGACGATCGGCGTCTCGAGGGCCATCGCCTCGAGCACGGTGTTCGCGGTCCCCTCGTCGTCCGAGGACTGCACGAAGAGGTCGAACGCATGGTGAAGATCGACGACGTCGCCTCGCTGCCCGAGCAGCACACCCGGATCGAGCCCCACCCGCCGCGCATGCGCGTCGAGCTCGCTCCGGAGCTCTCCCTCGCCGGCGATCAGCAGCCGGAGGTCGGGATGCCGATCCCGCAGCTGGACGACGGCGTCCATGAGCAGGTCGAAGCGCTTCTGCTTCGCGAGACGCCCGACCGAGCCGATCACCACATCGCGCAGGCCAACGCCGAGCGAGCTTCGGATCGCGTCCCGCCGCGCGAGGTCCCGACGGAACGCCCGGTGATCGATCCCGTTCAGGATCACGCTCACGCGGTCGCGACGCGCTCCGGCCGCGACGAGGGCGTCGCGGATCGGTTCGGAGACGGCAACCGCCCGCGGAAAGGCGGCGATGAGCCTCTTGTCCACCGCGTAGTAGAACGCCTCCCGCCAGCTCGTGCCGAACCAGCCGTGGACCGTCGCGAGCGGAGTGACGCCCTCGGACCACCGAAGGCCCAGGGCCAGGAGGTCTGTCTTGTAGTCGTGGGCATGGACGATGTCGATGCCCCTCGAGCGAACGAGGCGCCGCAGCGCGGGCCAGACCGCCGGATCGAGCGAGTGCCGCTCGCGCACCTCGACGTAGTCCACCCCGAGGACCGCCGCGCGCTCATTGATGTGGAACACCGAGTCGCGATCGTCACGGACGTAGCAGACGGTCACCTCGAACCGCCGCGGATCCGCGCGCGCCGCTCCTCGAAGGATCGTCTTCTCCGGACCACCGCCGGTTCCGCGCACGCTCCGGAGCTCGAGAACGCGGATCGGGCGGACGCGCCCTCCGCTTGCGCGGGACGCGCGGTCGTGGCACGCTTCTGCGACGGGCATCGGTCGCGGCGCAGACGGGCTTCGAGCCCCGTCGACGGAGGCGATCATCGCTCGGCTCCCGCCGGCGGGACGCCCCGCCGGCATGCACTCCTACTATAGACGCTGCGGCGAGTTGAGGCACCGAGCACGTCCGTGACCGACCGGCCAGACCCCGCCGCGCCTCGCCTCGCGTTCGTCGCCGACGAGGATCTCTCGCGCACCGGGGAGCCCGTCCGCGGCGGCGTTCCCTGGCCGCCAGGCGCCCTTCACGACCCCTCACGGCTCGTTCTCCGCGATGCTCGCGACGACGCCCGGCTTCCACTCCAGACGCGCATCCTGGAGCGGTGGACCGACGGGTCGATTCGCTGGCTCCTCATCGACACGCTCGCCGGCCCGCACGAAGGGACGCTCGAGCTCCTGCCAGCGGACGCCTCCGCGGATGCCGCCGCGAACCCCCTCCGCGTGCACGAGCCCGGCACCGGCGAGGTGATCGTCGAGACCGGAGTGCGGCGATTCCGGCTGCGGGCCGGCGGCCCCTTCCCGTTCGCCGGCGTCGAGGACGCGGCCGGCCGGCCCACGATGGATCCGACCCGCGCCGCGCTGGTCGTCGAGCCGACGCACGGGGCGCCGCTTCACGCCGTCTTCGACCAGATCGAGGTCGAGGAAGCCGGTCCGGTTCGAGCGATCGTCCGACTCCGAGGGACCGTCGCGGAGCCCGGCGCCGAACCGTTCCTCACGACGACCGCCCGGATCCATCTCTTCGCGGGATCCCCGGTCGCGCGGATCGACGTCACCCTCCGCAATCCCCGCCCCGCCCAGCACCCGGGTGGACGCTGGGAGCTCGGCGATCCGGGCTCCGTCCTGATCCGCGACGCCTCCCTGACCCTCGCCCTGCCGCCGGACGACGCCCCCGGAACGACGCGCGTCCGCGTCGAGCCCGACGAGCCGCTCGCGCGGACGGCGACCCCGCTCGAGATCTACCAGGACAGTAGCGGTGGCGAGCACTGGCGCTCCCGGGTCCACCTCGACCGTGACCGACGGATCCCGTGCTCGTTCCGCGGATACAGGGTCCGCGCCGGAACGAAGCCCGAGCGCCGCGGCCATCGCGCATCGCCGATCGTTCTTCTCCAGCGGGGAGACGCCTTCCTGGGAGTCACCCTGCAGCACTTCTGGCAGACGTTCCCCAAGGCGATCGAGACCGACGACGACACGGTCACCGTGCGCCTCTTCCCGGGCCAGGCCTCGAGCCCGCACGAGCTCCAGGGCGGCGAGCAGAAGACGCACGTCGTCTTCGTCGCGTTCGGCGAGGACCCGATCACGGACGTGCCCCTCGCCTGGTGTCACGACCCCCTCGCCGTCGAGCTCCAGCCCGGCTGGTACGCCGCGGCCGAGACGGCCCCGTGGCTCCTCCCGCGCGACGAGGACCCCGACGAGGCCGACGCCCACCGTCAGCTCGCGGAGGCGGCGATCGACGGCGAAGACACGTTCGAGAGCAAGCGCGAGCGCGTCGACGAGTACGGCTGGCGCCACTTCGGCGAGCTCTGGGCCGACCACGAGGCCGTCCGCCACGACGGCCCCGAGGCCTTCGTCACCCACTACAACAACCAGTACGACGCGCTCTACGGGCTCCTCGTCCAGCATCTCCGCAGCGGCGACCGCCGGTGGAAACGCCTCGCCGACGAGCTGGCCGCCCACGTCGTCGACGTGGACGTCTACCACACCGACGGCGACAAGGCCGCCTACAACCACGGCCTCTTCTGGCACACCTACCACTACACCGACGCCGACATCGCGACCCACCGGAGCTACCCGACCCGCGGCGACGACGTTCCCGGCGGCGGGCCCTCGAACGAGCACTGCTACACCTCGGGCCTGCTGCTGCACCACCTCCTGACGGGAGACCCGCTCTCGCGCGAGACCGTTCTCGAGCTCGCCGACTGGATGATCGCGATGGACGACGGAACGAGGAGCGTCTTCCGAGTCCTCGCCGGCGGCGCGACCGGCCTCGCGAGCCAGACCTACACCCGGGACCACCACGGGCCCGGGCGCGGCGCCGGGAACGCAATCGTGGCGATGATCGACGCGCACCGGCTGACGGGGGAGGCTCGCTACCTCGCGAAGGCCGAGGAGCTGATCCGCCGCTGCATCCACCCCGAGGACGACCTCGCCGCCCGCCGCCTCGACCACGTCGAGAGCCGGTGGTCGTACACGATCTTCCTCCAGGCTCTCGGCCGCTATCTCGATCACAAGGCCGAGCGCGACGAGCTCGACGAGCGCTACGCGTACGCTCGCGCGAGCCTTCTCCACTACGGCCGCTGGATCGCCGAGCGCGAGCACCCCTACCTCGAGAGGCCCGAGCTCCTCGAGTTCCCGACCGAGACCTGGGCCGCCCAGGACCTCCACAAGAGCGATGCCCTCGCCTACGCCGCCCTGCACGCCGAGGGCTCCGAGCGGGCGCGCTTTCGCGAGCGCGCCTCCTTCTTCCTTCGTGATGCGACGACGCGCCTCGCGGATCTGCCGACCCGGACCCTCACCCGTCCGGTCGTGCTCCTCCTCTCGCACGGACTCGCCGAGCCGTGGCTCGTGCGTCACCCCGACGCCGCTCGGCCCGCCCCGCGCACGACCGAGCCGTTCCCGCCTCCCCTGGCATTCGAGCCGAAGCGCGCACGGGCCATCAGGCGAGCGTGCATCCTCGCTGCATTGGCGGCCGCACTCGCCGTCGGGACACTCGTCCTACTCGTCAGCCGCGCGACCGCCGGATAGGTCGTCGATCTCGAGAAGCCACGGCACTGGAACGACTGACGTCCCCCGGCTTAGTCAGAACCACCCAGATGTAAGAAGTCACGAATTCACGAAGCACCGGCATCCGGAGAAACGCCTTCGTCCACGCCGCAAGCCTCGAACCGAAGGGCTGAGGAAAGACCTTGAAGCGGAATCGACTCACCCTGAAGAGCGCCTCGTAGTCTCGAATGAGGAGCTTGTTCAAGTAGTCCGTGCTGATCTCCTCGTGCTCGTAGCGTCCCGGCCGCATCCGCCCGTCCGCATCGAGATCGTGCATGGTCGGAACGTACCAGGGAGCGTTGTACACCCGCCGACAGGTCCTGAGGACCGTCCTCTCCGAGAAGAAAACATGCGCCCAAGGTACGGGCATCGTCGACCACAGATGAGGCGCGAACGGGTGATACCAGCCCCAAGTCCCGATCAGCATCTTCCCGCCAGGTCGAAGCACGCGGAAGCACTCTTCCAAGACGGTAGCAGGCTGAGCGACGTGTTCGAAGACGTCGTAGCAAATCACTACGTCGACGACCTCAGACGTGAGCGGAAGCGATCCAACGGTACTCTCGACGAACGACGCTCTGGACGATCGACAGCGATGACGCGCCATGCGGATCGCCGCCGCGTCGATGTCGACGCCGATCACCTTGTCCGCCCCGCGATCTAGATACCCCGACGTCATCGCTCCATCACTGCACCCCAGATCGAGAACGATCCGCCCGGGGATCTGGACACCGCAACGGCGCGCAGCGTCCATCACGGCATCGACTTGCTCGCTCCGGAAGTCGGCGTAGTGACCGCGGTCCGAGAGCGCCTGCTTCATTTCGGACGAATGAGCAACCTCGGTGTTGTAGAGGAGCCTTGCGAGACGAAACAAGATCTCTTCCGAGATCCTCATTTGAAGCCTCTCCTCTTCCTGCTGCGAGCACATGGACCTTCGCGACAGACGGCTGGCGTCGCGCATCACCCCGATGTTAGTTCCACCGCAAGCGAACGCAAAACGGAGTCGCTCGACACCATGGGAAGCGGCCACCCCGCTTGTGCGGCACCGTCGCCTCTGTCACCATCCCAGTGTCCCGTCGAATGATCCGACGAGCACGGGAGCCCGGTTCTGGCCACCGCGACGACCTCCGCCCGCCCGCCGCAGACGGCGAGTCGCGGGATTCTCCTCGTGAGCGAGCTCTACCCCCCGGCGATCGGCGGGTCGGCGGTCCTCTTCGCGAACGTCTACCGGCGGCTCGGCCGCGAGCTCGGCGTCCGGGTCCTGACCGACGCCGAGACCTCGCCCGACGCCGGAAAGGCCGGGATCGAGGACGAGATCGAGATCGTCCGCGGCTCCCTCAGGACGGCCCGGTGGGGCTTGCTCCACCCCGCGGGGCTTCGTCACCATCTCCGGGTCGCGCGCAGGATCCGCTCGCTCGCCCGCGAGGCCGACCCGGGCCCCTCGATCGTCCACGCGGGTCGGCCGCTCCCCGAGGGGCTCGCCGCCTGGCTCGCCTCGAAGCTCGGCGGGCCCCGCTACGTCGCCTGGGCGCACGGCGAGGACATCGCCACCGCGCTCACCTCCCGCGAGCTCGGCTACCTCGTCCGGAGGATCTACCGCCGCGCGGCCGCCGCCCTGGCGAACAGTCG
Source organism: Planctomycetota bacterium (assembly GCA_029260755.1). GTDB lineage: Bacteria > Planctomycetota > J058 > J058 > JAJDCQ01 > JAJDCQ01. The sequence continues at coordinate 41,630 of JAJDCQ010000246.1, forward strand.
CTCGACGGCGCGACTCATCGAAGCGCTCGGCGTCCCGTCGGAGCGCATCCAGATCGCGCACCCCGGCGTCGACCCGGATCGCTTCCGCCCCGAGATCGACGGCTTTGCCCTCCGCAAACGCCTCGCGCCCGACGCCGAGACGCTGCTTCTCCAGGTCGGACGTCTCCAGCGACGCAAGGGCCACGACCTCGCGATCGAGGCCGTCGCCCGCCTCCGCGATGAACTCCCGGGACTGCGGTTCTTGATCGTCGGCGACGGCGATCAGCGCGAGCGCCTCGAGTCGCTCGCGACCGAGCGGGGCGTCGCGGACCGCGTGATCTTCGCCGGCTCCCTCGACGACGCCGAGCTTCCCGCTTGCTACGCCGCGAGCGACGTCTTCATCCACCCGAACCGCGACGACGGCGGCGACATCGAGGGCTTCGGGATCGTCTTCCTCGAAGCCGCCGCCACCGAGCGCCCCTCCATCGGCGGAAACACCGGCGGAGTCCCCGAGGCGGTCGCCGACGGCGAGACCGGGCTGCTCGTCTCGGGCGAGGACGCCGACGAGCTCGCCGCCGCCATCCGCCGCCTCGCCGGCGACGCCGAGCTCCGAGCCCGCCTCGGCAAGGCGGGACGCGAGCGCGTCCTCGCCGGCTTCACCTGGGAGCACACGGCCCGCCACGTCGGCGAGCTCCACGACCGCCTCCTGGGAACGGGCTCGTGACCGCAGTCATGGCCGAGACCATCGAGACCGACCGCGACCATCGGGACATCGAGAGCCCGCGCGTCCTCCAGGTCGTCCTCACCCTGCGCCCAGGTGGCACGGAGCGACTCGTCGTCGAGACGGCGACGCGCCTGGCGGACCGGTTCGCGATGGCGGTCTGCTGCCTCGATGATCCGGGTGCCTGGGCGCCTCACCTCACCGACCGCGGCATCCCGGTCTGGTCGCTCGGGCGCCGGCCCGGCTTCCGCCCGGGCCTCGCCCGAGCCGTCGCCGCGCTCGCGCGGCGTCACGATGCCGACGTCCTTCACTGCCACCAGTACTCTCCGTTCGTCTACGGCCGCCTCGCCTCGCTCGCCCGCGGCCGTCCTCGCGTCGTGTTCACCGAGCACGGCCGTCTCGAGGACGCGCCGCCGTCCTGGAAGCGCCGACTGGTCAATCCCCTCCTCGGCCGCTTCCCCGGCAAGATGTTCGCCGTATCGCAGGACCTCCGTCGCCACATGCTCGCCGAGGGATTCCCCGCCGCGCGCGTGGAGGTCATCGAGAATGGGATCGATCCCGGCCCGGAGCCAGGCCGCGACGACCGGGGGCGGGCCCGAGCAGCGCTCGGCCTCCCGCACGACGCCCCGGTCGTCGGGACCGTCGCACGCCTCGACCCGGTGAAGGACCTGCCGGCGCTCGTCCGAGCGATCGCCGAGGTCCGGCGGACGCTGTCCGACGCCCGACTCGTCATCGTGGGGGACGGACCCGAGCTCGAGCGGATCCTCGCCGCGACGCACGACGCGGGGGTCACCGACGCCGTCACGACGACTGGCCATCGCGACGACGCGCGCGAGCTGCTTCCCGCCTTCGACGTGTTCGCCAACGTCTCGACCTCGGAGGGCATCTCGCTGACGATCCTCGAGGCGATGGCGGCGACCTGCCCGGTCGTCGCGACGGCGGTCGGCGGCACGCCCGAGGTCGTCATCGATTTCACCACGGGAAGACTCGTTCCGGCGCGATCTCCGGCGCCGCTCGCCGAAGCGCTCGTCGCGCTGCTGCACGACCAGGACGGCGCCCGGAGGCTCGGCATCGCGGGGCGCCGCCGCGTCGTCGATCACTTCACGATCGACCGGATGGTCGATCGATACGCGGCGGTCTACCGCTCCGTCACGCCTCGACCCAGGCGAGCCCAGTAGCATGTGCGGCATCGTCGGCGCCATCGCCCTCGAAGGTCCGATCGACCCGGCGATTCACGCCGCGATCGGGGCGATGACCGCCACTCTCTCGCACCGCGGCCCCGACGGAGAGGGCGTTCACACTGACGAGCACGCAGCCCTCGGCCATCGTCGACTCGCGATCATCGACGTCGCCGGCGGCGCCCAGCCGATGCCGAGCGCCGACGGCAGCCGCTGGATCGTCTTCAACGGCGAGATCTACAACCACCGCGCGCTGCGCCGCGAGCTCGAGGCGACGGGTCGCGTGTTTCGGACGCGGTCGGACACCGAGGCGATCCTCCACGCGTGGGACGCCTGGGGCATCGACTGCGTCCAGCACCTCGAGGGGATGTTCGCCTTCGCCCTCTGGGACGCCCGCGCCCGCGAGCTCTTCCTGGCTCGGGACCGCCTCGGCAAGAAGCCGCTCTTCTGGGCGACGCTCGGCGGCGCGCTCCACTTCGCCAGCGAGGTGCGCGCGCTCGAGCGAAGCCCGGCGTGGGACGGAGCGCTCGATCTAGAGGCGCTCGAGGGCTACCTCTCCCTCGGCTACTTCCTGGCACCCGACACGATCTACCGCCACGTCCGGAAGCTCGAGCCGGGAACGTGGCTCCGACTTCGCCGTGGATCGATCGAGCAACGCCGCTACTGGCGGATCGAGCGGTTCGACGACATCGACCCGGCGAGCTTCGACCTCGACGAGCTCGAGACGACCATCGGCGACGCCGTGCGGGCGCGCCTCGAGAGCGAGGTGCCACTCGGAGCGTTCCTCTCGGGCGGGATCGACTCGGGCCTCGTCGTCTCGTTCATGCGCGAGGCGCTCTCCGAGGTGACGACGGCCTCGGTCGGGTTCGACGACCCGGCCCACGACGAGCTCGGCGCCGCGGGCCTGACCGCGCGCGCCCTCGGAACGCGCCATCACCCCGAGGTCGTCGTTCCGCGGATCGAGGATGTGATCGACGAGGTGATCGGAGGCTTCGACGAGCCCCTCGCGGACAGCTCGGCCGTGCCGACGTGGTATGTCTCGTCGATCGCGCGGCGCCACGTCACGGTCGCCCTCTCGGGCGACGGCGGCGACGAGAGCTTCGCCGGCTACGACTTTCGCTACGTGCCGCATGCGCTCGAGGAGCGAGTCCGGGGCCTCCTGCCCGGCGGATCCGCGGGCCGCCTCGCCCGAGCCGCCGCGGCCCGGTGGCCACGCTCACCCGCGCTCCCACGGCCGCTTCGACTGGCGACGATCCTCGACAACCTCGGCGGGGATGCGGCCGACGCCTACTACGGCGATCTCTGCTTCCTGAAGCCCGCCGAGACCCGCCGGCTGCTCGGGCTTGCTCCGAGCCGCGATCCGCGTTCGAGCCCCGTCTACGAACGGGTCACCGAGCCCTACCGGCGCTGCCCGTCCCGGAGCGCCATCCAGCGGGCGTGCTACGCTGATCTCCAGGTCTATCTCTCGAACGACGTCCTCGTGAAGGTAGACCGGATGAGCATGCGCCACGGCCTCGAGGTCCGCTGTCCGCTCCTCGACCGGCGCGTCATCGAGCTCGCTTTCCGCCTCCCCGAACGGCTGAAGATGCCTCGGCTCCGGGCGAAGGACCTCCTGAAGCGACTCGCCCGCAGGCGCCTCCCGGCGGCCGTCGTCGGTCAGCCGAAGCGAGGGTTCACGGCCCCGGTCGGCGAGTGGCTCCGCGGCCCGCTGGCGCCGAGGTTCCGCGACGAGGTCCTGGGAGGGCACGCCTTCGCCGGCGGCGTCCTCGACGCTGCGCGAGTCAGGCGTTCATTCGATGAGCATGTCTCGGGGGCCCTAGACCATTCCCATGCTCTTTGGGCCGTACTGACGCTCGAGATCTGGGCACGGCGACAGGGCTCGAACGAACCTCAGCGCCGCATCGCGACGGACCCCGTCGCCACGCCGGCATGAACTTCAACAGCGCCGCGTTCGTCCTGTTCGTCGCGATCGTCGCGTTGCTCTACGCCGCCCTCCAGGCCGCCGGTCGCCATCGGCTCCAGAACCGAACGCTCCTCATCGCGAGCTATGTCTTCTACGGGGCGTGGGACCATCGATTCCTCTTCCTGATCCTTCTCTCGACCGCCCTCGACTACACCGCCGGCCTCGGGATCGTCGGTCGACGGCCGACGAAGCGCGTCACCGCGGCGATGGCCGTCCTGCTCCTCGCCGCCAGCGTGCTGCTCTGCGCACCGATCGACTGGGCGGGGATCTCCCACTCACTGCTTCCCGACTCGGCTTGGGAGGGCGGGTGGATTGAGCGTCCGACCTACCAGGGCCCGCTCGTCCCGGACGCGAGCTGGCGCATCTTCTTCGGCGCCCTCGCCGCGACGGCCGCGGTGAGGGCGAGATCGGAAATCAGGAGGACCAGCAGAACAGCCGCAGCGCGGAAGAGCCACCGTCTCCTCGCTGAGTCCATCCCAGACTGCGAGTCTCCCAGCCGCCCGACCGAACCGCTACCTCGTCCGGTTTCTCGGACCCGCGGTCGCGTTGCTCGTCGCCGGACATGCGTACACCGTCTAAAATGACAAAGGGGACGAGCGTTCGCTCGTCCCCTTGGTCCTGCTTCTGACTCGGCGTTCGGCTTGGCCTACCTAACGGTGGTCGCCGAAGGTTTCGAAGCCGTGCTCGTCGCAGAGGGTGCACTCTCCGGTTCCGAGGCGTTCCTTGCTGTCCTTGCTGCAGAACCAGCAGGAGCGGAGGACTCGGCGGTCTTTTTCGTCCTTGGCGAGGCCGGAGCCCATGCACTCGGGGCAGACCTTCGTCCCTCCGCAGCGGGTGCAGGGGACGGATCTCTCGGAGAGGCGGTAGCGGTGGGGCGTCGTCTTGTTGAGGCAGTGCCCCGTCTCGACGCGGCGCTTGCCCTTCTCCTCGGTCACCACCTCGTGGCCGCATCCTTCGACGGCGCAGAAGACGGTCGAGTCGTTGTCGGTGTGGAAGCCGCTCGCCCCCGGCGTCGTTCCGTAGAAGCCCTTGAACTTGGTGTCGCCGCGATCCGTCTTGCCGGTGCAGTCGCCGTTGTGGCACTGCTCCTCGGTCAGGGCGACGGGATTCTCGCAGTGGGGGCACCGCCCGCGGAACGCGGTGTGCCAGCTCACCTTGCAGGTGGAGCACCAGTTCTCGACGGTCGTCGGGATGTATCCGTCGCGGAGCATTCCGGTGCCTCGGTCCGCGTTGTCGTGCTCGCGGCACTTGGCTCCTTCGAAGCTCATCGTCCCGTCGACGCCCGCGGCGTCGAGGTCGTCGTCGAAGCTGTCGAACGCCTGCCCGCAGACGGCCCCGTCCTCGGTCTCCTTGAAGAGACAGACGGCCGTGCGGTCGACGAGCTCCGTCTGGCACGTCGGGCACTGGCTCGCCGTGCCCTCGTCGGCGGTCACCGGCATCGGGTAGGGCCGCTGATCCGTCTCGCTCCGCTTGTCGACGGGCTTCTGGCCGTCGATCGCCGGCGGGTTCTCGGCGACGAACAACGCCGCGGGAACCGCCGTCGAGGAGCTCGCGGCGAAGATCACTCCGCCGGCCGCCACCAGGGCGAGCACGAGGCCGATGATCACGCTCTTCATACCGACTGCCTCCGCAGGGCCCAGCCACCTCGTCGCCGCTGGCGACGGGATGAGGGCTTGGTCATCCTAATGTGCCGGATCCACTCATTCTATGCTCGCCGTTCGGGGATGCAAGGAGAGGCTCCGGTGCGATCCCCTCCTTGACGTCTCCTCGGCTTGCAGGACGTGACAGGCGCGTCCAGAATGAACCCGTGGCCGCTGAATCTCCCGAGACTCCCGAACAAAAAGCGGACAGACGCCGCGCCGTAGGCGAGGCCGATGCACGCCTCGTCGCCCGGACCCTCGAGGGGGACCAGGACGCGTTCAACGCTTTGATCCGGCAGTACTGGAAGACGGTCACCGTCATCTGCTACCAGCGAACGCGTAACTTCGCGGATGCCGAGGACATAGCGCAGGAGGCCTTCGTCAAGGCTTACTCCGCCCTCGCCTCCCTCCGCGACCATACGCGCTTCGGAGCCTGGCTCTATAACATCTCCACGAAGTGCTGCATCGATTGGATCCGTCGACGTGGTCGAGACCTCGCTTCGGTGTCGATCGATCAGATGGGCGAGCAGCGCCAGGAGATCGCCGCGCCCTTCGACGCCGACGAGCTCGAACGCCGCGACCTCCACCAGAAGGTCATGGCCGTCGTCGGTAATCTCCCCGAGCGCTACGCCCTCGTCCTGACCCTCCGCTACGTTCGTCGGATGTCCTACCGCGAGATCGCCGAGCACCTCGACGAGCCCGCCGGCACGGTCAGCAATCGCATTCACCGGGCTAGCGAGATGTTACGACGCGCGCTCAAGAAGGAGGGCGCCGAGCCGCGCGCCGGCTCCGGGCGCCACGCCAAGGCGAAGGACGATCCGGACCTCGAACCCAAGCGCCGGACGAAGAGCGCGCGCTCTTCGGCGTCGGATCCTGACGAGGCGGAACCGAACCCGACGCCCGCGACATCCGAAGAGAGGAAAGAGGGAAGCAGCTCCCCCGTCGCCCGTGACGGGATGCCCGTTTCGACCGATGATGATGATCGCCCACCCCCTCCCGCCGATGACGACGGACCGGAGCCCCGCGCCGCCCCCGGCAGAGAGGCCCTCGTGGACCGCGGAGTGACGCCGTGAGCGTGAGCTGCCCGCTGGCCGAGCTCGCCGAGCGCGCCGCCCTCGGCATCGAGCTGACCCACGAGGAGTCGAGCCGCCTCGAGGGCCACGACATCGAAGGGTGCTCGGAGTGCCGCGCCCTCACCGAGAACGCCCGCGAGGTCGAGGGCCTCCTCACCGACGCGTTCGACAAGGTCGGCGACGTCCTCGACCGCCGCGAGGAGCCCAGCATCGAGCGGATCCAGCGCGAGATCGCCAAGCTCGAGCTCGCCCCGCCGAGGAAGCTGCGCCGCCTCAACTGGCGCTTCATCCTCTTCGCGACCAACCTCTGCGCGTTCCTCCTCCTCGCCCTGAACTTCACGACGCTCCTCGCGATCGTGAAGATGCGCCGCGTCTCCGCCTCGGAGACCGCCCGCACCGAGGCGCGCACCCTCGCGATCGCCCTCGCCACCTACCGCCGCGAGCACGACGGCGCGCTCCCGACCGATCTTCGAGGCGTCGTCGACGCGCTCGCCGGGAGCCGTCCGGGCACCGACGAGGTCTACTTCAAGTTCAACCCCGGCCGCCGCACCCTCATCGGCTACAAGGACCCGTGGTTCCGCCTCTACCGCTACGAGCTCGACGCGGACGCATCGACCGGGTTCCGCATCTGGAGCGTCGGCCGCAACGGCACCGACGAGAACGGGGCCGGCGACGACGTGTTCGTCCAGAAGCTGCTACCACCGGTGATGCCGCCCGAGGAGCCGCCCGAGGAGCCGGGCGAGGAGCCGGGCGACGACGATGGCGCGGGCGATGACGGGGACGACGGAGCCGGCGGGGGCTAGTCGCCGCCGCCCTTCTTCTTCTTCCGCTTCCCGGGGATCCGCGTCTTGAAGCGGACGTGGCTGTTCGAGAGCTCCGCCGCCTCGCCGCGACCGTCCGCGTGCAGCCAGACGGTGTCGATCCGGACCTGGTGCGTCTCGGGGATCGGCCGACCGTCGAGCGGGATCGTCAGCGTCCCCTCGACCACCGCCTTGCTCCCCTCGTCCGCCGTCTTGCCGCTCGGCAGCAGGACCGGGACGAGGTTCGCCTCGTAGACGATCACCGCCGAGGTGACGCCGTCCTTGTCGACGATCTTGTCGAGCCGCGCGCTCGCCGTCGACTTCGCGGGGTCGATCCGGCGCGCCTCGTTGAGGGCCGTGCACGAGAGGAACGCCTCGAGCGGCGGGCTCCACGCGTCGCCCTCGGCGACCGGCTCCTCCGGCATCAGGTGCTCGCGCCTGGGGTAGATCCGATCGTGGGCGAGGTAGGTCTGGAGCAGGAACGCCCGCTGGGTCGCGTCCGCCTTCTTGCCGTCCTCGTCGCCGAGGTCGGTCAGCGCCATTTCGTTCCTGACGATGAACCGCGCGCCCGACAGCTCCGGAACGCCGCGCCCCCGCTCCTTCGCCTCCCAGAACTGGATCATCCGCTCGCCGGAGCTCTCGTCGAGGACGATCACCTCCGCGGCGTACTGGATCTCGGTCCGGTTCCGGCGCCCACGCTTCTCCTCGCCCTCCGGCGAGATCGTCTTGCGCACGGTGCGGTGGTCGATCTCCTCGGACTCGGTGAAGAGCTCCGGCAGCTTGAACTGCGGCAGCCGATCGAGGGTGTGCTTGTCGTCGGCGCCGACCGGCGAGGCGCCGACCGCGACCACGACGAGAGCGGCCCCGGCGGCGAGAGCCGCCAGGGCGAGGCGAGGCGTCGTCATCGTTGTTCCCGACTCCGGGCCGATCAGTCGCGGCTGCCCGCGAAGATCATCAGGATGTAGTAGAAGAGCAGCACGACCGACACCGACAGCTGGAGCGCCGCCGCGGCGGGCTGGTCGGTCCGGTAGCGATGCCGGATCAGCGAGGTCTCGTAGAGGATGAACCCCGAGAGGATCACCACGTAGAGGATCGAGAACGTCATCGTGCTCATGCTGAGGGCGGGGATGAACATCCCGAGGAAGAACACGCCGATCATCCCGAACGCCGCGATCGACAGGATCCCGCCGAGGTAGCTGAAGTCCTTCTTCGAGACGAGGGTGTAGACCGTCAGCCCGCCGAAGACGAACGCGGTCAGGCCGAGGGCGTTGCCGATCACTGCCCAGCCCGCCTCGTAGCCCTTGATCGCGAGGATGCCCGCGATCGCCGGCGCGATCACCATCCCCAGGAAGAAGTTGTAGGCGAAGAGCACGGGGACGCCGAGCCCCTTCACCCGGACCAGCGCCTGGGCCGCCATCGCCGCGCCGAACCAGATGATGATGAAGAGGAAGCCGCCGCCCATGAGGCGGGCGAACGTGGCCCCCGCCGGGGTGAACGCCCCGACGTAGACGCCCGCGCCCGTGAACGCCAGCCCGGCGAAGAGGAGGAGGTAGACCTTCCGCATGAAGGCGATGCGGCTGTCGAGCGGCTGCTCGGCGACGGCGTCGCGGACGTGCTCGCCCCGCGACATCAGCCCCAGCCCGCCACCACCACCGCCGCGGCGGTGATCGCGACGATCGTCATCTTCCCAGTGCGACATTGGTTCGGTCCTTCTCTCTGTCCTGATGAGTCGACTCTTCTTCGAATCTCTCTATGGGCTTCGAGGCCGCACCATAGCGGAGGATCACGCACCGGTCAAGATGAGCACGATGCCGAACCTCGACGTATCTCCAGTGCCGGCAACGACTCGGTGAGACGCAGCGGCCGTCCGACCGATTCGCTAGAATGTCGCCCATGGCCGTCCGACGACGCGGCGGCGGCGCCCGGAAGGGCGCCGGCCGCAAGAGCACCAAGCGCCTCGATCACGACACGTTCGTGAAGACGCTCGCGAAGGAGGGCCCGCCGCCGGTCCTCGTCCTCGCCGGCGAGGACGCCTACCTCCGCGAGGACGTCATCGCGCGCCTCCGCGCCGCTGGCGGCGACCGCGTCTCGATCACCGAGCACGACGGCTCCGACACCCACCTCGCCATCGCGACGGTCCTCGACGAGGCGCGGACCGCGCCGTTTCTCGAGCCGCGCCGCCTCGTGATCCTCCGCCGCGCCGAGCGCCATCTGCAGTCGGCCGACGACGCGGCCGCCCTCGCCGGCTACATCGAGAAGCCCGCGCCCTGGAGCTGCCTCTGCGTGGTCGTCGGCACCCTCGACGAGCGCCGCAGCTTCGCCAAGGCGGCGATCAAGGCCAAGGTCGTCGTCGACGCGAGCTGCCCCGACGCCGCGAGCGCCGAGTCGTGGGTCGCCAAGACGCTCGACCGCGAGCACGGCAAGACCCTCGCCCGCGACGCCGCCCGGATGCTCGTCGACCTGACGGGGCCCGACCTCGGCCGCCTCGCCCCGGCCGTCGCGAAGCTCTCGCTCCTCGCGGCGGACCGCGACACGGTCGGCGCCGAGGACGTCCGCGCCCTCGTCGGCCGCGAGCGCGGCGAGAAGCCGTGGGAGCTCGCCGACGGGATCGTCGACGGCGACCTCCGCAAGGCGCTCCGCGCGATGACGACGATGCTGCGCGACGGCCTCGAGAACCCCGACGGCAGCCGCGAGACCAACCCGACCGCGATCGTCCTTCGCCTCCTGCCGATGATCTATCGCGGCGTCGGCGAGTCGATCCGGGCGCGGATCGTCATGGACGCGAAGCGCCGCGGCCGCAGCGCGCCGAGCGCCGAGGCGGCGATCGGCAAGCTCGCCCCGTGGCAGCGGGACCGCGCGATGAAGCGCGCCCGCGGCCGCTCGTTCTCCGAGCTCGCCGGGGCGTACGACGCGCTCCTCACGGCCGAGTGGCGCCTCAAGGGCGGCGATCCGGCCACCCCGCCCGAGGTGCTCTTCGACCTGTGCGTCGCGGCCTGCCCGCCGGCTACGAGGTCTTCCCGGACCGCTTCGGGGAGCGCTTCCTGGCCCGTTTCGTCGATCGCTTCGCCCCGCCAGCGTCGTCGCCCGTAGGCGACGCCTTCGTCGCGGGCGCTCGCGTCGTCTTCGTCGCGCCCGCCGCGCCGTCGCCGAGGCCCGCCTCGAGCTCCTCGCGGTAGACGTGCTCGACCAGCTTCTTCGACTCGGCCGCGACATCGGCGACGAGCTCGGGCGGCGCGAGGATCTTCGCCCGCGCCCCGAACGAGAGCACCCAGAACTTCACCTCGAGGAGGCCGCTCACCTTCATCGTGAGCAGGATGCTCCCGTCGGCCTGGTCCTCGATCTCCTGGCTCCCGTGCCACGTCCGCTCGCGGATGAGCTGCGCCACCTCCGCGTTGAAGTGGATCCGCACCTCCGTCGGCGCCCCGTCGTGCGCGACCCCGAACGACTCGCGGATCCACTTCTCGCCCGAGAACGACGGGCTCACCTTGAAGCTCTCGTCGACCGACTCGCTGCTCAGCACCCGCCCGAGGTGGAAGGTCCGCACCTCGCCGTGGGTCTCGCTGTGCGCGACGAGGTAGAGGGCGCCCGCGTGAAACGTGAGGAGGTAGGGATGGACGACGTGCTCGCGCGGCTCGGTCCGCCCGAGGCTCTTGTAGACCATCTTCACCTTCTTGCGGACGCCGATCGCCGCGACGATCTCGTCGACGGTCCGCGAGAGGTCTCGATGGTCGGCGAGGCCGCGCTGGGTGACGGCGAACGTGCTCCGCAGACGCGAGAGGTAGTCGACGACCTCCTTGGTGAGGGTGCTCCGGATCTTGCCCAGGGCGCTGTCGAGCCCCTCGGACAGGAACGTCCCGCGGAGCGGGGCGAGGAGATCGCGACCGAAGTAGAGCGCCATCAGCTCGGTCGGCGTGAACGGCACCCGCGGCCCGCGGTCGAACTCGCGCCCGAGCTTCCAGTAGGTCTTGCCGAGATGGGTCTCGCTCGCGATCGGGAAGCCGACCGCGGAGAGGACGTCGAGGTCGCGGTAGACCGTCCGGCGGCTGCAGCTGAGCTGATCGACGAGGTCGTCGACGCTCAGCCCGAACCGGCTGTTCTCGAGGACGCGGATGATCGTCCACTGGCGGATGAGCTGGTCGCCACGAGGCACGCTGGTCCATCTCCCGATACGGCCGGTGATTGAGCGAGCGGACCAGTATAGCGAAGCGCCGCCCGATCGCGAGCGCGAACGACCCTCGGCTCAACCGCCGTCGCCGTCTCCGGCCGCGCTCGCGACCGCCTCCTCCGCCTGTCGGATCCACGCGCGCACCAGCTCCTCGGCGGTCGGCTCGGCGAGCGGAAGGGCCGCCTCGAGGGCGGCGTGCGCCTCGGCGATGCCGGCGTTCGCCTCGTCGATGCGGTGGAGGCGCGCGAGCGCGATCGCCCGCACCGCGAGGGCGGGCGCCCGGGCCGCCCGACGGTCGGGCGCCTCGCAGAGCTCCACCGCGCGCGTCGCCCGATCGAGCGCCTGCGCGTGGAGCTCCGCCGGATCGCGCTCGAGGAGCTCCGGCGCGCGCTCGTGGAGATAGAGCCGGGCGAGCTCCATCGGCCCGAGCGGGTGGGGGAGCCCGACGCGGATCACCTCGAGGTAGGCGCGCTCCGCCCCGCGGAAGTCGCCGTCGGCGACCCGCCGCTGCGCGTCGCGAACGAGGTTCCCCGCGACCGGCGCCGCCGACTCCGCCTGCGCCGCCCGCCGGGCGAGCCCGGCGACGAACCGCGTGCTCGAGCCGAACGAGGCCCAGAAGGCATCGACCTTCGCCGCGTCCACCTCGCTCGCCCGCGCGAGCAGCCCGAGGAGACGCTCGGCCGGGTCGCGCTCTCCCCGGAGGGTCGGCGCGACCAGAATCGCGGCGTGACGGAGCAGCGCCGTCGGGTCGCGCGGCGCCTCGCGCTCCGCGGCCGCGAACGCCCGCTCCGCCTCGACGGGCCGCGGCGGGTTCGCGACCGCGAGCGCCATCGCCTTGGTGAGGAGCGGCTCGGCCGCGTCTGGCGAGACCTCCCGCCACGCGTCGGTCCGCGCGTCGAGCTCGTCGAACCGGCCGAGCGCCGCGTCGCAGAAGATCGCGAGGCTGACCGCCTCGGCCCAGCGCGGGTCGCCCGCCCGCTCCTCGGCGCGGCGCGCGATCCGCATCGCCCCGTCGAAGTCGTCCTCGAAGTAGGTCGCCCACGCCCGGACGACGTCGACCTCGGGCAGGAGCGGCTCGATCGCCTCCGCCTCGTCCGCCCGCGCCCGCGCCTCCGCGACGCGGCCGCTCACGTCGCCCGAGAGCATCGCCTGCACGCTCGTCACCGCGTGACAGGCGCACGCCCCGAGCGCCGCGATCGCCCGCGCGTCGTCGGGCGCGAGCGCGCGGCACCGCTCGAACCTCTCGCGGGCCGTCCGGGCGTCCCACTCGCGGAGCGCCAGGATCCCGAGCTCGAGGTGGGCGTCGGCGAGGTCCGGCGCCAGGGCGAGCGCCCTCTCGAGCTCGTCGCGCGCCTCGGGCCACTGCCGGACCTCCATCCGCCATCGCCCGCGCAGCAGGCGATGGACGCCGACCTCGGGCGACTGCGCCACGAGCACGTCGGCGTCGGCGATCGCGTGGTCCCACTGCCCGAGCCGCCACCGCACGAGCGCGCGCGCGTGCCGGACCCGGGTCGCCCGCGGCTCGCGGCCGACGGCCATCTCGAGCTCGGCGACGGCGGCGTCCGCCGCGGCGACCTCGGGCGGCGACGCGCCCCGGCGCGTCGCGAGGAGCGCCGACCCCGCGGCGGCCAGGTTCGGATCCGACGACCCGGCGAGCGCGCCGAGCCAGCGGGCGAGCGCGCCGCGGACGTCGGCGCGGTCGCGGTGGAGGTCGGTCGCGAGCGCGTCGATCACGACGCCGGGGTCGAGGGCGACCGCGCGATCCCACGCCGCGATCGCCGCGTCCCACCGGAGCAGCCGCTGGAGCGCGCGCGCCTCGGCGACGTGGGCCTCCGCGAGCCGCGGCGCCGCCTCGCGCGCCCGCGCCGCGCTCCGGGACGCCCTCTCCGCGCCGCCAGGCTCGCCGAGGGCGGCGAGCGCGGCCTCGAGGTGGGGCGTCGCCGCGGCGAGCTCGTCGGCGGTCGGCGGGGGCGGACCGCTCGCGGCGTCGCCGGCCCCGTCGAGCACCGGCGGCGTCGACCGCGCCCAGAGGGCGAGGCCGGCCCCGGCAACGGCGAGCGCGACCACCAGCGCGCCGACCCCGACGAGGACCGGCCCGACGCGGCGGGCGGGGGGCTCGCTCATCCGCCCGGCGGGGGCGGCGGGTTCGCGGGCGAGGGCTGCGGCGGCCGCTGACGGTTCTGGAGGAGCTGCTGCACCTGCCCGAGGAGCTGGCGCGCCCGCTGGTCGAGCTGCTGATTCTGGAAGACGTCGGGCTTCCCGAGGCGCGCCTGCGCCTCCTGGAGCGTCTTGGCGGCCTGATCGAAGAGGCCCGCCCGCGCCTCGCCCGCCGAGCGCACCGACAGCGCGAGCGGCATCCACTCGACGAAGCCGCTCGGCTCGATCGACGCGACCGCCTTGCGCCCGTTCTCGAGGACGAGCCTGGTGATCTCGTCGTCGGAGTAGGAGAGCTGGGGGCGCGCCTGGTTGTTGAGATAGAAGTTCGTGATGAGCTCGACGTGCGGAAGAGGCGACGCCGGCGGCTCCGCCGCGAGCTCGCGCATCACCCGCTCCGCCTCGACCACGTTGCCCGCCTGGATCAGCCGGTTCACCTGCTGGAGCTTCTGCCCCTTCGCCTGCATCGCGCGGTTGCGCTTGGCGCTGAGCTGCTGCTCCCGCGCGAGGCGCTGCGGCGGCATCCGGATGATGTTGTCGCCGTTGACGCCGTTGTAGCGGCAGAAGTCATTGAAGAGCCGCGGGTCGTTGGTCTTCGCCGACTGGAGCAGCCCCTGGGCCGCCTGCGCGCCCTGGACGTTCTGGAGCTGACCGATCCGGAAGAGCTGCATCGCGAACTGGAGCGGCACCTCGGCGTCCCCCGGGAGGGCCGCCTGCGCTCTCCGGAAGGCGGCCTCGCCCTGCGGGTTCTGCCCGAGGAGGAACTGCCCGCGGAGCAGGTCGCAGAGGACGGGGTCGGGCTCGAAGCGCGCCCACACGTCGATCACGGCGAACGCCTCGTTCGCGCGCTTGCTCTGGATGAGCGCGATCGCCTTGAGGCGATACGCGTCGCCCTCCCACGGCTCGGCGGCGATCGCCTCGTTGGCGGCGCGGAGGGCGCCGCCCGGGTCGCCCGAGACGAGCCGCCCCCAGCCCGCGGCCGCCTTGGCGAGCGCGCGCTCGGGCTCGCGCCGCTGGGCGTCCTCGCCGAGGCGGGCGCCGGTCGTCATCTCCTCGCGTCGCTGCTGCGGGTTGAGCCGCAGCCCGTTCCCCATCGCCTTGAACCGGGCCACGCGCGCGAGGCCGATCAGCGGTCCGGCCGCGTCCGGCGCCCGCTTCCGGGCGCTCTCGAAGTGGCCCTGGGCGTCGTCGATCCGGTAGCGCAGGAGCGAACACCAGCCCCGCTCGACGAGCGGCTCGGCCAGCTCGGGCCGCCGGCGCTGCGCCTCGAGGAGCGGCTGCTCGGCGTCCTGGAACCGCCGCCGCATCCGGAGGAGCCGGCCGAGGACGAGGTAGCCGGCGTAGTGCTCGGGCCACCGCTCGGAGACGCCGCGGGCCGCGGCGATCGCGTCGTCGTGCCGGCCGAGGCGGAAGAGCACCTCGGCCCGGACGAGGTGGGCGAGGCGAACGCCCGGGTCGAGTCGGATGATCCCGTCCACCTCGTCGAGGATCCGACCCAGCTCCTCGGGGCGGGTCGCCCCCTCGAGGCGAACCGCCGTTCGGGCGGCCGCGGCGAGGTTCGACTCGTTGCTCGAGGCGACGCGCTCGAACCACATCCGGAGCGCATCGACGCGGCTGCTTCGCCGGCGGTCGAGGTCGCCGTGGAGGTGCTCGAGGACGAGGTTCGGCTCGAGCGAGAATGCCTCGTCCCAGCTCTGGTAGGCCTCCTCCTCTCGATCGAGGCGCGTCAGGACGCGCGCGAGGGCCGCGTGCGCCTCGCCGAAGCGGGGCGCCTTCTCGATCGCCTGGCGCGCGAAGTCGCGCGCGGCGGTGAGCTGGTCGGGGTCGACCATCGCGAGCTCGGCGCGTCGAACGAGCTCGCGCGCATCCCGGACGCGTGACGGATCGTTTCGCTCGCCGAGGTCGGCGCCGGCATCCTCGCCGCCCCCGGTCGCGCCCGCACCCTCGCCGCCGCCCGTCCCTCCCTCCGCGAGGAGCTGCTCCCGCCGGAGCGCCTCCGCGGCGGTCGCGGCGCGCTCTCGCTCGAGGGCGGCGCGGGCCTCGGCCATCGCCCGCTCGGTGTCGCCGTCGCCGCCCATCATGAAGAGCCAGACGATCAGACCGGTCAGGGCCGCCGCGCCGACGGACGCGGCCGCGACCACGGCGACCTGCTGCCCGCCGCGCGCGCGGCCGAGACCCTCGGGGAGGGTCATGACCATCGCGTCGCGCATCGGCTCGGTGGACCGCTTCGGCTGATCGCGGAACGGATCCGTCGACCGGCTCTTCGCCCGGAACGGATCCGTCTCGCGCCGGTCCCCCTTCGGCGCGTTCGCCTTCGCCTTGAACGGGTCGTCCTCGAACGGCTCCTCGGGGCGCGTGTCGCCGCCGTGGCGCCGGTCGTCGCCGCGCCCGTCGTCGGCGGTCGGCCCCCCGTGACGGACATCGGGGTCCGAGGGCGGCTCGGGGAGACCGACCTCGGTCCGGCCGCCCGGTCGCCGGGCGTCGGGGTCGCTCGGGACATCGAGCATCCGGTCGGTGTGGCCGTCGCGCTTCGGCACCTCGCGGTAGGGATCGGTCCCGCGACGATCGCGCCCGCCGGGCGGCTGGCCCATCGCCCCGACCGCCGGCAGGTCGCGCGGCGTGGTGGGCACCATCGCCGAGAGCGGTCCGGCCGGCGCCCCGGGCGCCAGCCCGAAGCCCGCGTTCGCCGCGTCGCGCGGGGCGAACGCATCGGGCGACGAGCCGGCCGGGACGTGGAGCGGGTCCCCGCCGCTGTCGCTTCCGCTCGCGCTCGCGGACCGCGCGTGATCCGGCGGGCGCGCGTAGCCGGCCGACGGCGGTCGAAGCCCGTCGGCCCCGGCCGCGCCGGGGAAGCCTGCGTGCGGGATCGCCGCGGCCGACGGCGGGACGGCCGGCGCCCGCCCGAGGTCCCCGGCGCTCGGCGAGGTGCGGATCCACCGCTCGACCGCGTCGGCGAGCTCGGCGGCGCTCCGGTAGCGCGCGGCCCGGTCGTGGGACGCGGCGCGGAGGCAGATCTCGTCCATCTCGACCGGGATCGTCGGGTCGACCGTCGACGGCGGCGGCACGGCCGTCCGCGCCGCCCGCTTCATCACCGTCCGGACCGAGGGGTCGTCGCGGGGGTTCTTGCCCGTGAGCAGCTCGAACGCGATCACGCCGAGGCTGAACACGTCGCTCTGCGCGTCGATCGGCCCCTTCCCCGACGCCTGCTCGGGAGCCATGTAGAGGGGCGTCCCGACGACGAAGCCGGTCTGGGTCAGGTGGGCGGGCCGGAGGGTGTCGAGGGCGAGGCCGAAGTCGGTGAGGAGGGCGCGCCCGTCGGCGCTCCGGACGAGGATGTTCTGCGGCTTGAGATCGCGGTGGACGACGCCGGCGCGGTGGGCGTGGTCGAGGGCGACGGCGACGTCGCGGATGATCACGAACGCCTGCTCGCGGGGGACGCGGCGCGCCTTCATCTCCTCGGAGAGGGCGCGGCTCGGGACGTATTCCATCACGATGCAGAGCATCTTGTTGTAGTCGACGAGGTCGAGGACGCCGACGATCCCCGGATGGCGCAGGCGCGCCATCACCTCCGCCTCCTTCCGGAAGCGCGCGGCGGCCACCGGGTCGGCGATGTCGGTGCGGAGCAGCTTCATCGCGACCTCGCGTCCGAGGCCACGCTGCCGTCCGAGGAGGACCACGCTCATCGAGCCGTGGCCGAGCTCGCGGACGACCTCGTAGTTGCCAATGATGGACGCGGGGCGCGGCAGCAGCATCGCAGGGGCACCGTGCGGACCGACTCGACCCACCCGATGGGCGAAGTCGGGACCTTCGTCAGTGTGGCACGCGGACCGGGAGCTGACGAGGCGCCGCCGCACCGAGCCCGAACGCGGAGCTAACCCGCGCCGCGGAGGGCTGTCCGCGGGGACGAAGGTCAGCCGCCGAGGGCTCGCTCGACGTCCTCGACGAAGCCGAACGCGCTCGCGTCGGCCGAGGGGTCGTGGATCAGCGATCCGAGCCGGCGGCGCGCGTCACGACACGCCGCGCGGGCTTCGTCGGAGCGGCCGAGCATGAGGAGCGCGAGGCCGCGGACGGCGTGGGCGGTCGACAGGTACTCGAACCAGCCCGTGTCGGAGCACGCCTCGATCGCGGCGTCCGCCTCGGCGAGGGCGCGTCGACGGAGCTCGCCCTGACCGACCCCGAGGGCGGCGGGGGCGCCGTCGGCGAGGTAGACCGCGCGGGCGAGCTCGATGTGGGCGATCGGGACGGTCTCGGGCTCCGCGATGAGGGAGCGGAGGAGGCGCTCGGCCTCGACGAGATCGCCGCGCCCGAGCGCCGGTCCGACCTGATCGAGGGTCGCCTTCTGCCGGGCGATGAGCTGATGGCGCGAGTGCTGGGTCCGCACCAGCGCCTCGACGTCCTCGAGCGTCGCGCCCCGGAAGCGGCAGTAGCGCTCGGTCCGACCGCGATCGCGCGAGCACGCCTCGCGGACGATCTCGGCGAGGATCTCGCCGGCGTTCCCGCGCTGGACGAAGGGCGTGATCGCGTCCATGTGGATCAGGAACGGATAGGCGTCGTCGGCCGGGACGATCTGACGCGCCTGCATGAACCGCGGGTGCGCGCTGGAGGCGTCGAAGCGGCGAGCCTGGTGAAGCGCGCGGGTGCAGAGGGCGCCGGCCCGATCGGGCGTCGACCGCTCCCACTCGTCGCCGACCGCCTCCGCCCCGCCGACCTGCTGGGTGATCGTCCGGGCGAGGTAGCTCGCCTCGAACGCGAACGTCTCGATCGGGCCGAGCTCCCGCGCCTGGTCGGCCAGCCGGAGCGCCTTGGGGCCATCGCCCGAGAGGACCGCGGCGAGCGCGGCGATCCCGACCGCCTCGGCCGAGCCGCGCTCGAGCCGGCAGGCCTCGTCGAGGAGGCGCTCGGCCTCGGCGACCTGCTCGGCGAACTCGCGCGTCGCCGGGCGGTCGCGGAGCAGCAGCGCCCGGGCCTTACCGGCGAGCGGTGCGGCGGCGTCGGGCGCCCGCGCGCGCGCATCGTCGAAGAGACGAACGGCGTCGTCGAAGCGTAGATCCTCGATCGCGATCCACCCGAGATCGATGAGCGGGCCGGCCAGGTCGGGCCGGAGGCGCCGAGCCCGCTCGAGCGCCCTCTTCGCCTCGGCGTGCTGGCGCCGCGCCCGGAGGAACCGTCCGTGGAACGCGTGGGCGGCCCCGTCGCCCGGCCGCGCCTGCGCGATCCGCCGCGCGTCGTCGGTCGCCTCCTCCCACCGGCAGAGCTCCCAGGCGGCGAGCGCCCGGAGTCGGCGCGCCTCGACCCGGTCGCCGCGGAGGAGGATGCGGTCGAGCGCGTCGAGCGCCGCCCGGGTGTTCCCATCGAGAAGCTGAGCGAACGCCCTCGCGAGCTCGGCGTCATCGGGTCGGGCCGCGCTCCCCCGCGCGGCCGCCCCGAGCGCCGCCACGAGGCGCCGGCGCGCGTCGTCGTCGCGGCGCCCGAGCTCCTCGGTGAGCGGGGCGACCGCGACGGACGGGTCGAGCTCGATCGCCCGACGCCAGGAGGACCACGCGACGGCGCGCCCGTCCGCGCGGAGGAGGGCGCGGGCGAGAACGGCGTGCGCCGGCGCATGCTCGGAGCCCCGCGAGACCGCGTCGCGGGCGAGCTCGACCGCGCGAGCGACGCGTCCCGAGGCCGCGAGCTCCTTCTCCGCCCGCGCGATGAGGTCCGGAACGGCCGGATCGACCGGGCGAGGCGTCGGGTCCGGGTCTCTTCGCGTTCCCGTGGTCGTGTCCGTGCCCGTGCCCGTGGCCGCGCCCGTGCCCGTGGCCGCGCCCGTGCCCGTGGCCGTGTCGGTGCCCGTGTCGGTGCCCGTGCCCGTGGCCGTGTCCGGGCGCGTTCCCGAGCTGGAGGCGCCGCTCCCGGAGCTCCCCGCGTCCGCCACCGTCGGCCCGACACGGCGCGAGCGCAGGACGAGCCAGGCGACGCCGCCTCCGCCGCCCGCGCCGATCACCACGGCGACGACCAGGACTCCGACCCACCGGTTGCCACCTCCAGCCGCGATCCGCCGCCGGATCTGGCTCGGGAGCTGGATCTCGACGGCGTGCGCGGGATCGATGTCATCGGGAGACGGCTGCGCCGGCGACGATCGCCGCCGCGACGACGGCACCCGTCGGGACGACTCGCTCCGGCGAGCCGCCTCCCGCCGTGACGAGTCCCGCCGCGACGAGTCCCGCCGACGACGCGACGAGTCTGGCCGACGTCGGTCCGAGTCGCTCCGCGGAGGCTCCCCGGGGACCTGCCGCGTCTCGGGCCGGGTGTCGGTCGGCCCCCGGTATGGCTGACTCCGATGGTCCGAGCCGCTCGCCGCGTCGGCATCGAACGCGATCGGCTCGCCGCCCCAGCCGCTCGACCGCCCCGCGTTCGCCTCGCCCGGCTCGGCCGAGTCCTCGAGCCAGGCGTCGAGCTCCGCGGCGAAGTCGGCGGCCGAGCCGTAACGCTTCCTCGGGTTCGGCGCGGTCGCCGTCCGGATGATCGCGTCGAGCTCGCGGTCGATGCTCGGGTCGAGCTGGCGCGCGCTCGGGTAGTCGCCTCGCGCCGCCCGGTTCATGATCGTGCGCACGTCCGGCCCGGCGAGCGGGTTGATCCCGGTGAGCAGCTCGTAGACGATCACGCCGAGCCCGTAGAGGTCGGACCGCGCGTCGAGCTGCCCCTGGCCGGTCGCCTGCTCGGGCGACATGTAGAGGGGCGTCCCGACGACCAGGCCGGTCCCGGTGAGGTGAGCCGGTCGGAGCTGGTCGGCGGCGAGGCCGAAGTCGGTCAGCAGGGTCTGGCCGCTCCGGTGGACCATGATGTTGGCCGGCTTCAGGTCGCGGTGGATCACCCCGGCGCGGTGGGCGTGGTGGAGGGCGTGGGCGGCGTCCCGCACGATCTCGCACGCCCGACGCGGCGGCACGCGCCCCCGCTGCATCAGGTCGTCGAGCGAGCTCCCCTCGACGTAGTCCATCACGATCGCGCACGCGTCGGGGAGCTGAACGAAGTCGACGACCTGGACGATCCCGGGGTGGCGCAGCCGCGCCATGATCTCCGCCTCCTGCTTGAAGCGGGCGATCACGATCGGGTCGGCGCCGGAGGTGCGCAGGAGCTTCACGGCGACGAGGCGGTCGAGGCCCGGCTGGCGGGCGAGGAAGACCTCGCCCATCGAACCGCGGCCGAGCTCCCGGACGACGTCATAGTGCCCGATCCGGTGTCGGGTCACCGGCGGCCCTCGAACAACGCTCCTTCGTGCGTCCGGGCGTGCTGGATCACGCCGAACGCGGCCTGGTTCATCCGGGGGGACCGGAAGAGCCCGGTCGACGCCTTCCGCACGGCCTTCTCGAGCGTCCGCGCGCTCTGCGATTCGCCGAGGCGCATCTCCGCCTTGGCCTGCAGCGCGAACGCGAGCGGCAGCCACTCGAGGTAGCCCGAGGACCGGGCGTTGGCGACGGCGGTGCGGGCGTGCTCGAGGGCGAGTCGGTCGAGCTCCTCGCGGGGGCGCCCGAGCCGCTCCGAGGCGGCGCGGTCGAGGTAGATGCGCGTGACGAGCTCGGTGTGCGGGAGCGGGCTCGGCGGTCCGAGGGTGTCCGCCTCGATGAAGAGCTTCTCGGCGAGCGTGATGTCTCCGGCGTTCAGCGCGGCATAGGCCCGCTGAAGGGTGGGCGTCTTCGCCGGCGGGATGGCCGCCCGGAGCGCGATCTTCGAGGGGAACGACCGGATCGCATCGGGATGCTCCCCGGCGTCGTGCGCCCAGCGCGCGAACAGTTCGGGGGCGTCGGCATCGAGGCGAGCGACCGTCTGACGCAGGCGGCGGAGCGCGATCGGTCCTCCCTGGATCGATCGCGTGGCGAGCAGGCGCAGCTCCCACAGGTCGACGATGCGGTCGTCGGGGTCGAGCCGGCGCGCCTCGTCGAACGCGGCCCACGTCTGACCCCAGGCGCCCTGGAGGAAGAGCGCGGTGCCACGGCTGGCGTTCCAGTGGACGAGGTCGGGCGTCGCCTCACGCCACTCGCCGCGCACGGCCTCGGCCTCGTCGAAGCGACCGGCGTCCTGGAGGAGCATGCAGCGCGCGTCGTAGCCCTCGATCTCGTCCGGCGACTTCGCGACCGCCGCCTCCGCCCGGGCGAGCGCCTCGGCCGCCTCGCCGCGCGATCGGTGGACCCACGCGAGGGCCGCGTCGACGCCGCCGTCGAGCGGCTCGACCTCACCGCCGCGGCGGGCGGCGGCGAGCGCCTCCTCGAGGATCGCCGGTGAGCTCCCCGCGGCGCGGGCGTCGGCGCCGAGGGCGACCTCGACGAGGACGTTCGCGAGGGCCGCTCGTGCGGCGGCCGCGTCGGGCTCGAGGCGGACCGCCGCCCGGAGCCAGGCGACGGCCTGCTCGCGCCGCTCGAGCTGGCTGGCCAGGAGCGCGGCCTCGACGAGCGGGGCCGCGAGGTCGGGTCGCAGCTCACGCGCCCGGGCGAGGTCGGCCTCGGCCTCGGCCCAGCGACGCGTCGATCGGAGGAACCGACCGCGGACGCAATGATGGAACCCCTCATCGGGATGGGCGGCCACGAGGACGCCGGCCCTGGCGAGCGCCTCGTCGAACCGCCGCGCGCTCCACAGCAGCAGGACGTGCTGGAGGAGGGCGCGCGGGTCCGCCGCGTCGACCAGGACGAGCGGCTCGATCACCTCGAGCGCCTCGAGCACTCCGTCGGACCCCTCGAGGGCAAGGCGCGCGGCGCGCGCGAGGGTGCGCTCCTCGGGATAGGGCGCGAGCCGCTCGGCGCGATCGAGCTTCCCGCGGAGCCATCCGCGCGCGGCCGAGTCGCCGCGCCGCAGCTCGTGATGGACGAAGTCGAGGACGAGCTCGGGGCGCAGCTCCAGCGCCCGGTCCCACGCCTCCCGCGCCGCCGCGCGGTCGCCGTCGCGGCGCAGGTGCGCGCGCGCGCGGACGACCCACGCCTCGGCCAGGTCGGGCGCCGCCTCGGCAGCCCGGCCGGCCAGGGTCGCGGCCTCGTCGCATCGATCGGGGTCGCCGAGCAGCCGGTGCGCCCGCTCGGTCAGGGCGCGGGCGCGATCCAGGCCCGGCCCGGGACGGGGCTGATGGCGCGCCGAGCCCGCCTCGGGCCGGAGCGCGTCGACGCCGGCGCCCGGTCGCTCGGCGACGCGCCCGACGCCGCGGGGCTCTGCGACGTCGCCGCCCGCATCGGCCGACCGGCCGACCCGATGCGACGCGCCGGTCAGACGGGCGACCGTCTCGTCGCCGCCGTCGGGGTCGGTCAGCGCCATCACGCCGACCACGCCGAGGATCGCGGCGGCCACCGCGGCCGTCGCCGCGATCGCGATCGTCCGCGCGCCGCCGGCGGACAGCTCCGCATCGCCGGGCTCCACCGGGATCGCCCGGCGCTGTGGCTCGGTCGCACCGCGGGGCCGCGGGAAGCGCTCGGTCGGCTCGAAGCCGCCGATCTTCCGGGCGTGGCGCCCGCTCCGGCCGTCGAGCCAGTCCTGGATGTCGTCGGCGAGCGCCTGCGCGCCCGGGTAGCGGCGCCCCCGGTCGCGGGCCGTCGCGTGGAGGCAGATCTTGTCGATCCGACGGTCCAGGGTCGGGTTCACCCGCGACGGCGGCGGGATCGACTCCTTGGCGACGCGGCGCATCGTCGTCATCACGCTCGCGTCGGCAGCCCGCTGCGTTCCGGTGAGCAGCTCGAACAGGATGACGCCGAGGCTGAACACGTCGGCCTGACCGTCGATCGACTGCCCCGTCGCCTGCTCCGGCGCCATGTACTGCGGCGTCCCGACGACGAAGCCGTCCTGGGTGAGGTGGCTCGGTCGGAGTCGGTCGGCGGCGAGGCCGAAGTCGGTGAGCAT
This sequence comes from Planctomycetota bacterium, assembly GCA_029260755.1. GTDB lineage: Bacteria > Planctomycetota > J058 > J058 > JAJDCQ01 > JAJDCQ01. Next base: position 65,158 of record JAJDCQ010000246.1, read on the forward strand.
CGCCTGGCCGTCCCGCTCACGCAGCAGGACGTTGCCCGGCTTCAGGTCGCGGTGCACGACCCCGTGGGTGTGAGCGTGGGCGAGGGCGCGGGCGAGGTCGAGGCCGATCCGGAACGCGTCCTCGGCCGGCAACCGGACCCCGGCGCCGATGAGATCGGAGAGGGGCCGCCCGTCGACGTAGTCCATGACGAGATAGAACCAGCCGTCCTGCTCGCCGAGGTCGAGGACGCCCACGATCGCCGGATGGCGGAGCCGGGCCATCACCTGCGCCTCGCGCCGGAACCGCTCGAGCCCCGTCGGGTCGGCGGCCGCCGAGTGCATCAGCTTCACCGCGACGTGTCGCTCGAGACCCGGCTGGCGCGCGAGATAGACGACGCCCATCCCGCCGCGTCCGAGCTCGCGGACGAGCTCGTAGGGTCCGACGCGGCGGCCCATGACGGCGCCCGCGGGGGAGAGCCCCGAGGACCGGCGCGCGCTCGGACGCTGGCCGCTCATCGGCCGCCTCTCCGGATGAGCTCGCGCGCCTGGTAGATCAGGCGCTCGGCCTCCTCGTCGAGGTCGCCGCGCCGCGGCCGTCGGGTGCGATCGGCGATGAGCGCCTCCGCCTCCTTGATCGTCTGGAAGGCGTCGTCGCCCCGGCCGTCGAACGCCTCGGTGATCGCGCGCACCGCGAGCGTGATCGGCATCCAGTCGGGGAAGCCCGTTGGCTCGCACGACTCGACGCCGGCCTTGGCCGCGTCGACGGCCGCCCGGAGGATCTCGGCCTCGCTCCGGCCGAGGTGACGCGCCGTCCGGGGCTGGAGGTAGAAGAAGGCGAGCTTGAGGAGCGGCAACGGAGACGGCTCGATGTCGATCGCCGCTCGCCAGGCTCGCTCCGCGTCGACCGAGAGCCGCTGCGCCGCTTCTCGATCGCGCCGCCGCACCGCGGTCACGTAGTCGAGCTCGGCGCGCTCGGCCTCGGCGACGAGGTCGCGGTTCGCCTCCATGAGGGCGGCCCGGCGTCTCTCCATCTCCTCGGACAGCCCCGACTGGTCGGTGTCGTACTTGCCTCCGGGGGGCCCCGCGCCCGGACCGCCCCCGCCGGGCGGCGGGGCCGTTCCGCCGCCGCCCATCGGGAAGCCTCCGCCGCCCTCGGTCATCTGGCGGACCATGCCGAGGACCCACTCGGGCGAGACGCCGAAGCCGGCGCAGTAGTCGTTGAAGATGTTCCCGTCGAGCTCGTTCGCCTTCTCGATCAGCTCGCGGAACCGCGGCGCCGCGCGCGTGTCGACGCGGAGGAACCGGACGAGGGCGGCCCCGTGACGCAGGTGCAGGACCGCGTCGTTGGGGTTCTCCTCGTAGGCGCGGGAGAACTTCGCCTCGGTCGTGTCGTAGTCGAGGTAGCGGGCCGCCTCGCCCGCGACCGTGAACGCCTCGACCCGGTCGGGCGTGACGGTGAGCCACTTGCCGACGGCCGCCTCGAAGCGCCGGTCGTCCTGATAGCGGGCCGCGATGTGGACGGTGAGGCGGTGCGCGCCGTCGCAGGTCGGGTCGAGGGCGAGGGCGGCGGCGGCCGACTCCTCGGACTTCGCGTAGGTGCCCGGCGCCGCCTTCCGAGCCCGGCCGCCGAGGAGCGCCATGATGTCGAGCGACTTCAGGGTGTCCTCGTAGAAATCCTCCCAGCCCTTCAGGGCGAGGCCAGCCGGGTGGCGCGGCTCGCGGCTCCGAACCTCGTCGACGAGCCCCTTCAGCTCGTTGAAGTGGCCGAGCTTCTCCGCCGGGGAGACGGAGATGTCGAAGTCGAGCAGGACGACGCGGAGCTGGGCCTCGCCAATGACCGGCGACGCCGCGTCGGGCGCCATCCGCGCCGCCCGCTGGAAAGCGCCCGATGCCTCGTTGAAGCGGATCCGGAGGCGATGGAGGTAGCCGAGCTCGACCCACGGCTCGACGAGGTCGGGGCGAGCCTCGGTCGCGGCCTCGGCGTCGGCATCGGCCCGGTCCCAGCGCCGGCTCATCCGGTAGAAGCGCGCGCGGAGCAGCCGGGCGACCACGTCGTCGGGCGCGCGGCGGACCGCCTCGTCGAGATCCTCGATCGCGCCGTCGCGATCGCCCGCCGCCCAGCGGGCGACCGCTCGCTCGCGCCGCGCGAGCGCCCCGCCGTCGGCGACCACCGGCTCGATCACCGAGACGGCGCGGGCCGCGTCGGTCGCGTTCGAGGTGCGCACGAGGAGGGCCGCCTCGGCCAGGGCGGCGGTCACCGGATCGGCCCGCTCGACGGCGGCCCGGAGCCCCTCGGTCACGACGCGGTCGACGTCGTCGCGCCGGCGGTCGAGGTCGGTGTGGAGGTGCTCGAAGATGATGCGCGGCTCCAGCTCGAACGCGCGACGCCAGTCGGCGAGCGAAGCGTCGCTCGCCAGGAGGCGCCCCTGGACGCGGGCGCGGACGGCGTAGGCGGCGGCCAGCTCGGGCGCGCGGACGACGGCGTCGTTGGCCGGGTCGAGGGCGCGCGAGACGCGCGTGGGGTCGGAGAGGGCGTCCCGCGCGTCGGCGATCGGCCCGGCGATGACGGCGCTCTCCTTGGCGGTCGGCGGGCGGGGCGGAGGCAGGCGCTCGGCCTGGGGTGGCTCGACGACCGCCGCCCCGCCTCCGGTCGCGCCTCCGCCGGGAACGTCGGGTCCGACGGCGACCTCTCCGCCGCCCGTGCCGCCGCCCGCCCCGCCGTCGGGGCCGGCGCGCTGGAAGCCGCCCATGAACGCGAACGCGACGGCGAACAGCATCGTCATGAGGACGCCGGCCGCCACGCCGACGAGCAGGGCGGCGCTCCCCTGCACCTGGATCACGTTGGGGCTGGAGACCGATCCGGTCCGGTCGCTCGCCGGGCGCTCCGACCGGCTCGGCGGACCGTTCCACGTCGACCGCCGGCGGCTCGACCGGCGCCGGCGCGACGACCCATCGTCGCCGGGCTCGACCTGGGGCTCGGTCGCGTCGGCCGAGGCGAGCCCGATCGGGCTCATCATCGGCTCGCTGCCCTCGGCGTCGTCCTCGGCGTCGATGAGGGTCACCTTCTCGGTGCGATGGCGCCCGCTCGGTCGGAGCGTCTCGAGCGCCCGCTCGGCATCGTGGGCCATCGCGGCGGCGCTCGCGTAGCGGCGGCCCCGATCCCGGTAGGTCGCCCGCTGGCAGATCCGATCGACCTCGATGTCGATCTCGGGGTCGATCGAGCGCGGCGCCGGGATCCCGCCGCGCGCGGCGCGATTCATGACGGTCCCGACCGAGCCGACGTCGAGCGGGTTCGTCCCGGTGAGGAGCTCGTACATCAGGACGCCGAGGCTGTAGACGTCGCTCTGGCCGTCGACCGGCCCCTTCGCGCTCGCCTGCTCGGGCGCCATGTAGAGGGGCGTCCCGACGACGAAGCCGGTCTGGGTCAGGTGCGCCCGGTTCTTCTCATCGGCGGCGAGGCCGAAGTCGGTGATGACCGGCCGCCCGTCCTTGCCGACGAGGACGTTGCTCGGCTTGAGGTCGCGGTGGATCACGCCCTGGCGGTGGGCGTGGTCGAGGGCGTGGGCGATGTCCCGGACGAGCTCGAGGACCCGCCGCTGGCTGAGCGGCGGGCGCTGACGGGCGAGGTCCGAGAGCGGCCGCCCGTCGATGTAGTCCATCACGAAGTAGGGGAGGCCCTGATGCTCGCTGACGTCGAAGATCCCGACGATGCCGGGGTGCTTCAGCCGCGCCATCACCTCCGCCTCCTGCTTGAAGCGGGTGCGGGCGATCTCGTCGGCGACGTCGGTGCGCAGGATCTTGAGGGCGACCTCGCGGTTGAGGTTCGCCTGGCGGGCGAGGACGACGATCCCCATCGCGCCGCGCCCGAGCTCCTTGACGACCTGGTAGCGACCGATCGTCCGGGTCCGGCGACGGCGTGAGGATCCCTCCTCCTTCCCGCGGACGGGTGGAGCGTGGGTGAAGCCGGGGTTGGCCTCCGACGAGGGCCCTTGACTCAAGTGCTTCCCCCGATGCGTTCGGCGACGAGCACGCCGCCGCGGCGCTCCGTACCCATTGGTATAGGTACGTAGAGGGCGCCGGTCGCCGCATCAGGATAGCCCCGATGCCCACCCGCTTTCAAACGAGTCGCCCTAACCTACGGCTCCGCAAGCGAGAAGGTCATCGGCGAGGCGCCGTCGAGACGGGTTGGGACAGGTCGGCCCGCCGGAGCCGCCCTTGCGCCTGCCCGGACGATCCGCGATGGTCGCTCCCCTTCGTCTCGCCATCCGAGACGACGTCGCCCGGAGAATCGATGGCCAAGACCAAGGAAGCGACCGCCGCCAAGCCCCGGATCCTGATCGTCGATGACGAGGCCCCGATGCGGGAGGGGCTCGAGCAGACGCTCGGCAGCAAGAAGACCGGCTACGCGGTCTCGACCGCGGAGAGCGGGGAGGACGCCCTCGCGATCCTCGACAAGGAGAGCTTCGACGTCGTCATCACCGACCTCCGGATGCCCGGGATCAGCGGGCTCGACCTGATGGTCAAGGCGAAGGCGAGGTCGCCGAAGCTCCCCGTGATCGTGGTGACCGCCTATGGCGACGTCCCGACCGCCGTCGACGCGATGAAGAAGGGCGCCTTCGACTTCATCACGAAGCCGTTCAAGATCGAGGCCGTCCGCGAGGCGGTCGCCCGGGCCCTCATCGGGGGCGGGATCAGCCGGGACGAGGCGAAGAAGACGGCCGACCCGAAGGAGGCCATCGAGCTCAAGAAGAGCTTCCCCGGCCTGATCGGTACCGATCCGGCCCTCCTGAAGGTGCTCAAGATCGTCAAGAAGATCGCGCCGACCAAGTCGACGGTGATGATCCTCGGGGAGACGGGCACCGGGAAGGAGCTGATCGCCAAGGCGCTCCACCGCCTCAGCAAGCGGAGCAAGGGGCCGTTCGTGGCGACGAGCGGGGCGATCCCCGACACCCTGATCGAGACCGAGCTCTTCGGCCACGCCCGCGGCGCGTTCACCGGGGCGGTCGGCGAGAAGAAGGGCTACTTCGAGGCGGCCAGCGGCGGGACGCTGTTCCTCGACGAGGTCGCCGACCTCCCGCCGAAGACCCAGGTCGAGCTCCTCCGCGCCGTGCAGGAGGGCGAGATCATGCGGGTGGGCGAGGCGAAGCCGCGCAAGGTCGACGTCCGGCTGTGCGCCGCGACGAACAAGGACCTCCGGGTCGAGATCGCGGCCGGTCGATTCCGCGAGGACCTCTTCTTCCGCCTCAACGTGATCGGCGTGACCCTCCCGCCGCTGCGCGAGCGCAAGAGCGACCTCCCCGAGCTCCTCGAGTTCTTCGCCCGGCGCTTCTGCGAGCAGCAGGGCCAGGACCCGTTCACCTGGTCGGACGAGGCGATGGACGTGATCCTCCGCCACCCGTGGAAGGGCAACATCCGCGAGCTCGAGCACTTCATCGAGCGGACCCTCGCCCTCGCGATCGACCCGGTGATCGGCGTCGACGACCTCCCCGACGAGGTCCGCGAGGGAGCCGCGTCGGCCGAGGCCGACGCGTAGCTCGCCTCGGTCGAAGGAGACTGCGAACGTGAGACCGGCCTACGTCAGCGGCGCGATCCTGGGCGGCTTCGCGATGGGGATCCTGAACGGGCTGCCCATCATCCAGTGTTGCTGCTGCCTGTGGGCGCCCGCCGGCGGCCTGCTCGCCGCCCTGATCGCGTCGCGTCCGGCGATCACGTTCGGATGGATCGAGGGAACGATCGCGGCGGTGGCGGCGTCGATCATCGCCGTCCCCGTGAACGCGGCGATCACGATCCCGATGCACATGCTCCTGGCGATGGCCCAGGAGGGCCAGCCGCCGATGGAGAACCCCTTCCTCAACGATCCGAGCCTCACGCCGCAGATGAAGGAGTTCCTCGAGGAGGTGAGCAAGCCCGGCACCGTTCCCGCCATGTCGATGGCGGTGCTGTGCTACGGCGCCCTCCCCGCGATCCTCACCGGCTGGATCGGCGGGTTCGCCGGCGGGTTCCTCTTCAAGAAGGAGGACTTCGGCGAGGAGCAGGCGGACCAGGTGGCGGAGGTCTTCGAGTAGTCAACGCGCCTCGGCGCGCTCGAGGATCTCGAGGGCCGCGGCGGCCGCGCAGGAGCGCGGGTCGCCGAGCGTGCCGCCGACGTGGCTGAAGATCACCGGCTCCTCGATGCTCGGCGCCTCGAGGAACGGCCAGAGCGACCGCAGATCGGCGGCGTCCCCTCCGAGGCCGACGGCGCCGATCCAGGGGAGCGAGTCGAGGTCGGACGGGAGGCCCTCGAGAACGCGTCCGGCCGCCGGCGCGAGGTGCCCCTCGATGATGGGAGCGAAGCGCCCGCTCCGGGGCCGGTCGGCGTCGTCGAGCCCCCACGCCCACGGCGCGACCTCGTCGGGCCGGCGGACGGCGAGCTCGGTCCAGGCCGCCCGCCGCGCGGCGCCCTCGGGGTGCCCGGCCCGCTCGAGCTCCCGGACGATCGGCTCGGCCCACGCCGGCGCGATCGGCCACTCCGCCTGGTCGGCCCACGAGAGCATCTCGAGCAGCTCGGTCTCGGCGTCCGCCTCGCCGAGCCGCATCAGCCCGGCGGCCGCCACGACCCGGGGAGAGGGGTCGTGCGGCGCGCGGACCTCGCGCAGCCGCTCCGTGACCCGGTCGCGCGTCTCGGGGAGCCGGACGGCGAGCTCCACGAGGGCGCCGATCGCGACCGGCCGGATCAGGCCGAGGAGCTCGCCCTCGCCGCGGACGTCCGCCTCCACCTCGAGCAACCGGTCGAGATCGCCGGCGTCTCCCCGGTCGCCGATGATCGCGAGCGGCACGGTCGACCAGACGCCCTCGTTCCAGCCGAGCGGGATCTCCTCGTCGGCGACCTCTCCGAGCCACGGCGGGATCCCCATGTCCCAGCGAGGCGTCGCCGCGAGGTGCCGATCGAGGGTGGCCCGCGCCCACGGCAGCGCCGCCGGGTCGCCCGCGTCGGCGAGGGCGCGCGCCAGCTCGGGCGACTGCAGATGGGCGTCGTCGAGCATCGCGATCGCGTGACCTCGCGCGACCGCGTCGCCCCGCGCGGTGAGCGCGACGATGATCTCGAGGTCGCCCGGTCGCCCCACCCCTCCGCGCACCCGCGCCGAGAGCGCCGCACGCACGGCCGGGTCGCGCAGCCGGAAGACGCCCCGATGGAGGTGATCGACCTGCTCGATGTGACGGATCACGAGCGCCGTCGCGAGCTCGCGGAGCGCCGCCGGGTCGTCCTCGTCGCGCTGCCGCGCCAGCTCGAGGTAGGCGCGCGACGCCGCGTCGAGGTCGCCCGCGTCCATCGCCCGCCGGAACCGCCACGCCCGCGCCGCCGTCGGACCGAACCGGACTCCCGCGACGATGGCGGCGAGCACCCCGACGGCAACGAGCGCGGCGAGGAGGCGACCGCGCCCGGCGGACGCCGTCTTCGTCGGGACGTCGTTCACCGGGAACCTCCGTGATCGGCGCGCGCGACGATCACCTTGAGGGTGTCGAGCTCGGGTAGCTCCTCGGGCAGGGGGAAGTCGCGGCCGGCGCCGCCGACGTGCTCGAGCACGAGGGTTCGACCGACGCTCTTCGCTCCGTCGAAGACCGCGGCGAGGAGCGCCTCGACGGGCTGGCGCGCCGAGTTGCTCGAGCAGACGAGCGTTCCGCCGGGCGCGAGGATCCGGGCGGCGCCGGCGGCGAGCTCGCCCCAGCGCTCGTCGATCCGGACGGGCTTGCCGCGTCGGCCGCCCTTCTTGCCGCCCTTGCCCTGCGGCGCCCGGGCGAACGTCGGCGGGTCGAGGATCACGACGTCGAAGACGAGCTCCTTCTTCGCCGCGAGGCTCAGCCAGTCGAACGCGTCCGCGCGGACGGAGCGCGCGGCGGGCGGCTCGGTCGGGAGGTCGTTCGCGACGAGGTTGCCGCGAAGACGCTCGAGGGCGGGGCGGGCCGTGTCGACGCTCGTCGTCTCGGCCGCGCCGTCGAGGAGCGCGCGGACGGTGAACGCGCCGGTGTAGCAGAACAGGTTCGCGACGCGCGCCCCGCGCGAGCGCGGCCCGAGGCGCGCCCGCGTCTCGCGCTGGTCACAGAAGAGGCCGGTCTGATTCCCGTCGAGCAGCTCGACGAGGATCGCCATGCCGTCCTCGCGCACGATGAGCGAGGCCGGCGGCGCCTCGCCGGCGACGGACCGGGCCGGCGCGTCGGCGCCGCCGCCGAGCCGCTCGCGCACGATCACACCGGCGGGCGCCTCCGACGCCTCGACCGCCGCGACGAGCTCGGAGAAGTGCGGCGCGAGACAGCCGCTGGTGATGGTCAGCACGACGAACGGCCCGTAGCGATCGACGGCGACGCCGGGGAGGTCGTCCCCCTCGGCGTTCGCGAGCCGGAACGCATCGGTCCGGTCGAGGTCGATGAACGCCTCGCGCCGGGCGCGCGCGGCGCGGAGGAGCGCCGCGAAGTGCGCGGCGTCGGGTCGCGCGTCGCCCGAGCCGGCGAGGAGGCGGACGACGGCCGGCCCGCCAGGATCGGTGAGCCCGACCCGATCGACGCCCGCGCCGACGACCCGGACGAGCGCGCCGGGCGCGCCCCCGTCGAGCCGACGCGCGGACGCCTCGTCGAGGTCGCCGAGCTCGATCCACGGCCGGCCCCTGGCCACCCGCTGCGCGCCCCGACCGTCGAGCCGAACCTCGAGTCGATCCACCCGAACCTCCCTCCGGGCCGATCCTACCAGCGAGTGGAGCCGTAACGCCCCATCGCCGACGAGCCTCGGCGTCTCCTCCAGGCTCCTCAGTGGCTCCGTGCCTCCGTGGTTCATCCGTTCGCCGGAGGCGAACATCGATCGCTGCGAACGAGCACACGCAACCGTTCGATGGCGGATTTCCGAAACTCGCTCGCCCGGATTCGGGATCCCGACGACCGGGATGACTCGGTCGGGCCGCCGCGGGACCGCCCCCGACCGCGAAGGAGGCGACTCGAAACAGCCGGAAGCCCCGATCTCCCGGCACTTGAGCGAGACGACGGCCCGTTCGTGGGCATCGGGCTCCGAATCGGTATCGCGCTTGCGAACGTCGCGGCGTGACATGACCGCGCGCCACGGCGCGCGGTGGTCCGGGGGGACCACGACCGTGAGCTCGTCCATCAGCGACCGACTCCGACCTTCGTCGGAGCCGGCCGCCGAGAAGATCGATGCCCGCGCGACCCTGCTCGTCGTGACGGGAAAGCTGCGAGGATCCGCCGCGAAGACGCTCGCGCGGAAGCTCGAGGCGCTGTCGCAGACCGGCGTCCGCCAGGTCGTCCTCGACCTCCGCTCGGTCCGCTCGATCGACTCGCTCGGCGGCTGGGCGATCCGCCAGGCGCTCGAGCTCGGTGGCGACATTCTCGCGGTCGCCGGCCCGCGCGAGGTCGTCTTCGCGATCGAGACCGACGCGCGCCGCGACCCGCCGACACCGGGCCGACTCCGGTGGTTCGAGAGCATCCACGAGGCGCTCGGGGCAGCGGGCCTTCTCCCGTAGGCTCACCTGGGGTCATTGTCCCCAAAAAGGGGCCTTGCCCGGCGGGCATCCTTGCCCCATCGCGCCGCGATCATGTCCGCCAACGAGATGCGGCCGGTGCTCCTGGCCCGAGGGGTGAAGGTCGCCAGGGGAAGTGGCGGAGGTCGCGGGCTCGACTCCATTCAACTGACCGCCGAGCTCGGGTTCCGGAGCGCGACCGGCGAGCCGTCGTCGGCGCCCCTCGGCGTCGACGAGGCGACGGCCGTCGCGATCGCCCGCCTGCTCCCGCCGGATCGGCGCGTCATCGAAAGCGACTTCGAGCGTTCTGCGCGGCGCGCCGCTCCCATCGCCGTCGGCGCGCCGGCCGGATCCCGAGCGCGAGGCGGCGGCGCCCATTTCCCGGGCGAGGTCCGTTCCTTATGATGGCGCCATGGCCGAGACCGGCTCGCCGCTCCTCCATCGCTTCGTCGGCCCCCACGGGGTGCTCTGGGCCGTCGTCCTCGCCGGCTTCGCCCTGTGGTGGAGCGCGGCCGAAGCGTGGACGACGGTGCGCGACGCATCGCCGTCGCTGGTCGACCCGGCGTTCGTCCTCCAGGATCAGGTTCCCCGCCGGCGCTGGGTGCAGGTGCGCGGGATCTCCCTCTCGCTCGAGCCGGCCCTGTTCGGCCAGCAGGGCGGACCGGACACGCCGACGCGCGTCCTCGTCGACCCGCGGGACTCCTCGGCGACCTTCTGGCGCGAGCTCGCCCGCCTCGTCGAGGGGTTCTCGCCGGGCGACGTCGACCGCGGCGTCGACGGTCCCGCAGGCGAGCGACGGCAGAGGATCCAGGACGAGCTCCAGGATCGCCTCGCCCGGATCCAGAGCGCCGTCGCCGGCGGGGCCGCGGAGCGCCGCGGCGTGATCCCGCAGGCCGGCCTCCTCGTCGATGACCCCTGGCGCCCGACGGGCGGCGCCGACGCGACCGCCGACGGCAGCGGAGCGCCGATCGCCGGCGGAACGACCGGCGCGGCGGCCGGAGCGAGCAACCCGGGAGGCGAAGGGCAACCGTCGACCGACGGCGACGCGGGCGTCGGCCCCGATGACGGCGGCCAGCCCGACGGCGGCGACCCCGAGGACGACGGCCTCAGCGAGCTCGAGCGCCAGATGCTCGCGTATCGCCAGTCGCTCCGCCGCTTCGTCCAGGCGGCCCGCCAGGGAATCAGCACCGACGTCGAGGTGACCGGCCGGCTCGCCCGAATCGAGGAGAGCGCGACGCCGGAGCGGGCGAGGGCGCTCGGGATCGCCACCGGAGAGCTGATGCTGCGAGCGGACGCTCGGCCGCGACGGTTCTCTCTCTACGTGGCCGCCGGCGCGATCGGCGTCCTGAGCCTGCTCGCGGCGGCGGCGCTGCTCCCCGGCGGACCGGCCGCGGCGGGGACCGCTCCGAAGACCACGACGGATGCCGCGCCCGCGCCGGCGCCCGCTCCCGCCGCCGAGGCGGAGGGCGACGGCGGCGGCGGGGTCGGCGCGCCGTCCGAGGAGACAGCCCGTGGGTCGTAACGCCGGCAAGAGCGAGCGCGCCCAGCGCGCCCGGAAGAGTGAACGCCTCAAGCAGGCGAAGAAGGAGCGGCGCACCCGGCGACAGGAGAAGAGCGGCGGCAGCCGCGGCGCGAAGCGCGACGCTCGCCCGCGGTCCGAGAGCGACGACGCCGACGCCGCGCCCCCGAAGACGAGGGCGAAGACGAAGAAGAACGCGAACACCAGGACAGGGAAGAACCGAGGCGTCGCCACGCGCGACGCGCGTGGCCGCCCGCCCGGGCGGGAGGGCGGCGGCGGACCGCCGACCACGACGATCGCGGCCATCATCGGAATCGTCGTCCTCCTCGGCCTCGCCGGGCTGGCGGTCGCCGTCGGGAGCGGCGAGCAGACCAAGCCCGCCGGCGAGCCCATCGTCATCGCGAGCCGCGGGACGACGCCCGACCCGATTCCGACCGTGGAGCCGCGCCCCGAGCCGGAGCCGGAGCTCGACGTCGAGCCGGAGCCCGAGCCCGACGTCGTCGAGCCGGAGCGGCCCGAGCCGGCGAACGGAGGCGGCCCCGACCCGTCGGCCAACACGGTCGTCGTCCGCGTCGCGAGCATCACCGACGGCGACACCTTCAAGACGACCGACGGACGGAAGATCCGGATGATCGGGATGAACACGCCCGAGCGGGGCCGCCCCCTCTACGGGGAGGCGGGCGAGCTCCTCGGGTCGATCATCGGCGAGCAGGAGGTGACCCTCGAGTTCGACATCGAGGAGACCGACCGCTACAAGCGCAGCCTCTGCTACGTCTGGAAGGGAAGCGAGCTCGTCAACGAGACGATCGTCCGCAAGGGGATGGCGTTCATCTACGTCTGGGAACCGAACACGAAGCACCAGGAGCGCCTCCTCGCCGCCCAGAAGCTGGCGCGCGCCGACGGCCTCGGGCTCTGGGCGCTCCCGCCGCGGACCCCTGAGGAGGTCTACATCGGGGCCAAGGGCGGCCACCACTTCCACCGCCCCGACTGCGCCGATGCGAAGAAGATCAGCAAGAGCCGCGTGATCCGATTCCGGAGCCGCGACGAGGCGCTCGATCAGGGGTTCAACCCCGATGATCGGAAGTGCGAGCCGTAGCAGTAGCAGCAGCGATGAGTGAGCTCCCGCCGAGGGAGACCGAACCGCGGATTGCGCGGACTTGCGCGGATTGGTTCGGGCGTCGCGAAGCCGCTGCCGACGCGTCCCTCGAACAGCCCGCGCAAGGGCAATGAACCGGACCCTGGCAACTCGCACTCCGCGCAATCCGCGTAATCCGCGGTTCCAACTGGCTCAACGCCGACAGAGACCGAACCGCGGATTGCGCGGACTGCGCGGATTGGTTCGGACGTCGCGAAGCCGCTGCCGACGCGTCCCTCGAACAGCCCCCGCAAAGGCGAGTGAACCGGACCCTGGCAACTCGCATTCCGCGTAATCCGCGTAATCCGCGGTTCCCACTGGTTCAACGCCACAAGAGACCGAACCGCGGATTTCGCGGACTACGCGGATTGGTTCAGACGTCACGAAGCCGCTGCCACTGCGTCCTGTTCCTCGAACGAGACTCCCGAGCCCGGCCCTCAGTGGCTGTGCCCGGGGTCCTCACCCTCACCGTGGGAGTGGTCCGCCCCCTCGCCGTGGTCGTGGTCGTCCTCGTCGCCGAACATGAACGGAATCCCGAACGGGAAGAACGGGAGCGACAGCAGCGTCCCGCCGAACCCGCTCATGAAGAGGGTCGGCCAGAGCCCGCCCCAGAACTTGTCGCGGCGCCAGTCGTAGTACTCGTCCCGGTCGCGGAAGCTCTTCGGCTCGGGGTAGAGGAGCTCGTTCAGGGGGAGCGAGAAGAGCAGGAACGGTCCGCTCACCACGCCGAAGATCGCCCAGCCGACGACGAACGGGATGAACGTCACCGGCGTGCTGCCGAAGACCTCCCCCGACCAGTCGTGGTAGTCCTGCGACCCGCGCGAGAACGACTGGCAGCCGGTCTCGATCGAGACGATCGGGACGACGATCAACGCCATCGCCAGAACGAGCGCGATCGCGCGTCGCGAGCGGGGTCTCTTCACGTGTCTTCCGTCCGGGTGGTCAGCGGTCCCGGTCGCCCTCGTCGGGCTTGCGGTCGGGCCGGATGAGCGACGCATAGCCGGGAGCCGAGATCGGCCCGGCCGCGCCTCCGGGTCGCGCCGGCGGCGCGACGGTCGGCGGCGACGACGCGGGCGCCGACGCGGCCTCCGCCTCGTCCTCGAGGTGATCGCGGAGCTCGAGGAGCGCGGCGCGCATCGCCGCGGCGTCGTCGAACCGGGCGTCGGGGTCCTTCGCCATCGCCCGGCGGACGATCGCGCCGAGCTCCTCGGGGACGTGGGGAGCCACCTCCTCGAGCGGCTGCGGCTCCTCCTCGAGGATCTTGATGAGGAACTCGCTGTGGGTGTTCGCGAGGATCGGGTACTCACCCGAGAGGCACTTGTAGAGCGTCGCGCCGAGCGAGTAGAGGTCGCTCCGCGCGTCGGCCCGCTTCGCGTCGGTCACCTGCTCGGGCGGCATGAAGTGGACCGTCCCGAGCGGCCGGCCGGCCTCGGTGACGAACGTCATGCTCGCCCGGCGGTTGTGCTTGGCGAGGCCGAAGTCGACGAGCCGCGCCTGGCCGTCCTCGCTCAGGAGGATGTTCGCCGGCTTGATGTCGCGGTGGATGACGCCGCGGCCGTGGGCGTACTCGAGCGCCTCGAGCACCTGCGCCGAGATGTCGACGGCCTCGGCGGCGCTCGCCGGCCGGCGCGCGTAGACCACCTCGAGGCCGCGCCCGGCCACGTAGTCCATCGCGATGTAGAAGTACTCGTCGTGGAACGACCAGCGATGGACCTTGACGATGTTGGGATGGTCGAGCTCCAGCCCGATCCGCGCCTCCCGGAGGAAGCGCCGGCGACGCACCTCGAGGCTGCGTCCGGGCGGGACGACCAGGATCTTGATCGCGAGCTCCTGGCCGCCGTCGCGATGCTCCGCCCGATAGACGGCGCCCATGCCTCCGGCGCCGAGGCACTCGCAGACGCGGAAGTCCTTCCCGAGGCCGTCCTCGACGATCCGCGGGCCGACGCAGTTCGGGCAGTAGAACGTGCCGTCGATGACGCGCCCGTTCCCCGAGAGCGCCATCGCGTCCTCCATCGAGAGGCCGCATCGTCCGCAGTTGAGGCCGCGGAGCTTGACGGTGTCGCCGACCTCTTCGCCGATCGCGTCGAGCGGCACGCTCGCGCCGGCGGCCGGCGCCGCGCCCGAGCCGGAGCCGGCGCGCGAGGTCGTGGACGAGGTCGCCTCCGCGCCGCCGCCCGAGCGCGCCGTCACCTCGATCCGAAGCGATCCGATCCGGACGACGTCGCTCTCCTTGAGGAACGAGGACTGGATCCGGCGGCCGTTGACGTAGGTGCCGTTGCGGCTGCCGAGATCGGTGACGCGCGGCTCGGCGCCGGTGAGGTCGAAGACGCAGTGGCACCGGCTGAGGAGCTTGTCGTCGAACGTCAGCTCGACGGTCGGGGAACGCCCGACGGTCAGGCTCTTACCCGTCTCGAGCGGTACAGCCTGCTCGGGGGCGCCTTTCTGGACGCGGATGCTGAGGGAGTAGTCCGTCACGGGAGGCGGCGCGTCGCTCACCCCACTCATGCTCCCTTCCTCGACCGCCGCCTTCGACGACGGTCACCCCGTGAGGGGACGGCGCAGAGCGCCCTCCCGCGGCGTTGACCAGAACCCGGGCATTCTAGCAGATGGGCGAGCCCCGGAAAAAGGAGCGGGGCGCGGGCCCGGAAACCGCCCGCCCGCCTGGGCTCGCGCCCGTCCAATCCTCCGCCCGGGGAGACGATCGGGAATGACGGCCGGCCCTCGCGTGTGCGATGAAGGGATCGTCGCGCCGCGTCGACCACGGCGTCCCTCGCATCGTCGGAAACCGCACCATTCAACACCTCATTCGGTGCCCGTCCACTCGGGCCACCGCTGGAGAGCTCCCATGCTTCCGCTCGCCCGCGCCCAAGCCATCGTCGCGACCCTCGGGCTCGCCCTGCTCCTGACCGCGAGCGCCGCTCCGCTCCGGGCAGACGACGACGACCCGCTCGCCCCCGCCCGGGAGGCGCTCGTCGACGGCGACTGGGCGCGCGCCGCCGCGCTGTGCCGCGAGGCGGCCGACGCCGGCCGCGGGCCGCGCGACCAGGCGCTGCTGCTCCTCGCGACGGCGCTGCGCGCCGACGGGAAGCTCGCCGCGGCCGACGAGGCGCTCGAGGCGATCGAGGCGATCACCCCGCCGTCGTCGCTGCGGCGCAAGGCGCTCTTCCTCCGAGCCGACGACGCGGCCCGGCGCGGCGACTTCCGGACGGCCATCGACCTGATGGCCCGCGGAGCGAGCGAGCTGTCCGAGCCCGGCCGGCGGGACGCGGTGGCCGGGCGGCTCGTCGACCTGGCCGATCGGCTCCGCCTGCCCGATGATGAGAGTACCCCTGCCGATCATCACGGCGCCCGCGAGCTCTACCTCGCGGCCGTCGACGTCGGCCTCGCCCCCGAGCGAGCCGTCCGGGCGCGCCTCCTCGCGGCCCGCTGCGACATCGACTCGGGCAACCCGGGTCGGGCCGCCCAGATCCTCCGCGACCTCCTCGCCCCGCGACCGACGCCGCGCGGCGACGCGGCGCCCAAGCTCGAGGGCGCGCAGCGCCGCGAGGCGCTCCTCCTTCGCGGCTGTGCCGAGCTCGGCGCCGGGCGCCCCGACGCGGCCCGCGCCGCGCTCGAGGACCTCATCGCCGAGGCGCCCGCCGACGACCCGCTCGCGCCGGAGGCGGCGTACCGGCTCGGGCGCACCTTCGGCCTGCCCGGCGGCACCTCCGAGGAGGCGCTCGAGCGGGGCGTCGCCGCGTGGGCCAAGCTCCGCGAGCGCTTCCCCGACCACCGCCTCGCCGACGCGGCGGCGGTCGACACCGGCCGGTCGCTCCTCGCCGCGGCGCGCTTCGACGAGGCGATCGCCGCGCTCGAGCGCTTCCTCGCGACGCCGGCGCGCGGCCCGGGCGCCGACGATGATCGTGACGGCGACGGACAGCCGTCGAGCCCCACGCCGCCGCCGCTCCCGTTCGGCCCCGACGGCCGGGCCGGCGACGAGCGCCCGCAGGCGCGCCGCCTCCTCGGCGACGCCCTCCACCGGCTCCGCCGCCACGACGAGGCGATCGCGGTGCTCGAGCGGTTCCTCCGCGAGCACCCGACCCACCGCGACTGGAACGCGGTCCGTCGCCGGATCACCGACCTCGAGCACGTCCGCGGCCTCGCCGCGCACGAGGAGAAGCGCTACGCCGATGCCCGCGCCGCGTTCGAGCGGTTCGCCGAGCGTCACCCCCTCGACGGACGCATCCCGCAGACGCTGCTCCTCGTCGGCGAGGGGCTCGTCGAGGAGAAGCGCTACGACGACGCCGTCTCCGCCTGGGCGCGGCTCGCCTCGAAGTATCCGACCCACGGCCACGCGGTCGACGCGGTCCGCCGCTCCGCCGAGGTGCTCGAGGAGGAGCTCGACGCCCCCGACCGGGCGATCGCCGTCCTCCGCCGCGCCGTCGAGCAGAACGGCGCCGCCGCCGGCTTCGCTCGCGGTCGCCTCGCCTCGCTGACCGAGCGCGCCCTCGGCATCACGACCGACGGGATCACCCGGGGCGGCGACGTGCCGGTCGTGGCCGTCCGCGCCCGGAACGTCGACGCCCTCGACCTCCGGATCTGGCGCCTCGACATCGAGGCCTACTTCCGGAAGGTGCACGCGGTCTCGGCCGTCGACGGGCTGGACGTCGACCTCGTCGCGCCCGACGTCAGCCGCGAGGTGAAGCTCGACGCCGGCGACGCCGCGGACGCGGAGCACGCGCTGATCGAGACGAAGGTTGCGCTGCCCGAGGCGAAGGAGCCCGGCGCGTGGGTCGTCGTCGCCGGCGACGACCACGTCGAGGCGGTCACCCTCGTCCTGGTGAGCGACCTCGAGGTGATCGCCCGGGCCGGCCCCGCCGGCGAGGCGTTCATCTACGTCCACGACGCCCGGCGCGGCGCGCCGGCAGCCGAGGTCGCCGTCCTCGTCAGCGACGGCACGCGCGTCGTCCTCGAGGGCAAGACCGACGCCGACGGCGTCTTCCGCGCCCTCCTCCCCGAGGACCTCGCCGGCGGCGCGCGCCTCCGCGCCCTCGCTCTCGGCGGGGAGACGCGCGGCGCGGCCAGCGCCACGCTGCCGCCGCTCCACGTCGCCCGCGCCGCCGAGAGCGTGCCGCGGGCGTTCCTCTTCACCGATCGCCCGACCTATCGGGCGGGCGACGAGGTGGCGATCGCGGGGATCATCCGCGAGCCGCTCTCGACCGCCGACGACGACGCGGGCGACGCAAAGCTGCCCGCGAACGGCGGCCTCGGCTTCGAGGCCGGCGCGCGCTACGAGCTGGTCGTCGTCGCGCCCGGCGGCGAGGTCGTCACCGAGACGACCGTCGCGCTCGACGGGTTCGGCGCGCTCGCCCGGCGGGTCCGCCTCCCGGCCACCGCTCCGGCGGGCGACTGGGCGATCCGCATCTCGCGCCAGGACGGCCCGAGCTACGCCACGGGCTTCCGCGTCGCCGCGCCCGCCGTCGGGCGCCCGCGGATCGCGATCTCTATGCCGCGCGGCGCCTGGTTCCGCGGCGAGGAGGTCAACGGGACCGCGCGTCTGATCGCGAGCTACGGCGAGCCGCTCCGCGGCCGCCGGGTCCTCGTCCGCCTCGGGTCGCGCGGCGACCCGGCCGAGCTCGTCACCGACGCGCGCGGCGAGGTCTCCTTCCGCTTCGCGACGCGCGAGCAGAACGAGACCGCCGTCGTCGCCCTCACCGCCGAGGTGCCCGAGGAGGGGATCGCCGGCCGCGCGAACGTCTACCTCGCCACCCGCGGGTTCGAGCTCGAGCTGGAGACGCCGCGCGGCGTCTTCCTCGGCGGCGAGCCGGTCGAGGTGCGCCTCGCCACGACCGACCTCTCCGGCGAGGGCGTCGCGACCGAGCTGACGGTCACCGCCGAGCGCCTCGAGACGATCGGCGGCTCCGAGATGGTCGAGCGCGTCCTCGAGCGGACGCTCGTCACCGACGCCGACGGCCACGCCCGGGCGAGCCTCTCGCTCGAGAAGCCCGGCCGCTACCGCCTCCGCGCGAAGGGCCGCGACCGCCTCGGCAACCAGGTCGGAGCGATCGCCGACGTCCTCGTGACGGGGAAGGACGACGAGGTCGTCCTCCGGATCCTCTCCGAGCGGCAGACCGTTCATCCCGGCGAGCGCCTCGAGATTCCGGTGTTCAGCCGGGCGAACGCGGCCGGCACGGCGCTCGTCACGATCGAGACCGATCGGGTCGTCGCCCACCGGACGGTGAAGCTCGCCCCCGGCCGGCAGACGATCCCGATCGCGATCGAGCCGGGCTTCGCGCCCGGCTTCGTCCTGAGCATCGATCTCCTGACCGGCGCCGAGCGCCACACCGCCCGCGCGACGTTCGCGGTGGAGCGGGACCTCGCCCTGACCGTGCGCGCCCCGACCGACGCCGTCCTCCCGGGCGGCGAGGTGACGATCGACGTCATCGCGAAGGACCGGGCCGGCAACCCCGCGAAGGCGGCCATCCTGGTCGCCGTCGCCGACGCGGCTCTGTTCGAGGGTCGTGACGACGAGGATCCGGCCGCCGCGTTCGCGCCGGTGATGCGGGCGAGCGGCCTGGTCGCCGGGTCGAGCGCGCCGTGGAGCTACGCGGGGACGACCCGCCTCGTCCCGAACGAGTTCCTCGCCGAGCGGGCCCGCGCCGGCGCGCCGCGCCGCCTCGCGAACGATCTGCGCCCCGACGTCGAGTCGCTCCGGGTGGTGACCGGGGGGACGACCGTCACCGACGCCTACGGGGTCGGCGGCGGCGCCGCCGGCGCCTACGGCCAGCGCTGGGGCCGCGGCAGCCTGAACAACAAGTCGAAGCAGGGCGGCCGCCACCAGCCGACCGGGAAGCCGCAGAGCTACAAGGGCCAGAGCTTCGGGCTGGCCGGCGAGCTCTTCTTCACCAGCAACGTGACCGCCTCGTCGAGCGGCGAGGCTGCCCGGCGTGAGGCAGCGCCGCGAGCCGGCGCGTTCGTGAGCGGCATCTCGACCGGCGCCGATGGGCGCGCGAGCGTCCGGGTGAAGCTGCCCGAGGTGCCCGGCGTCTACCGCGTCCTCGTCGTCGGAGCGAGCGCCGACACCCTCGTCGGCGCCGCCACGACCGAGCTCACCGTCCGCGGTCCGCTGACCATCACGATCGCCGCCCCGTCGCGGCTCGTCCGCGGCGACGCCGTGAGGATCCCGGTGCGGGTGCACGGGTCGACCGACGCCGTCCGCGGCGGCGCCGTGGAGGTCGTCGTCACCGCGTCGATGGGCGACGAGAAGTGGTCGAGCCCCGCGCAGCGCGTGCAGCTCGACGAGGCCGGCGAGGCGGTCGTCCACGTCCCGTTCAAGGCCGAGCGGGCCGGCGGAGCCGTCCTCTTCACGGCGAAGGCCACCGGCGCGCAGGGCGCGTCGGCCGCCGACCGGGCCTCGGTCGCCGTCGCCTACGCGGGGCGCGTCACCGAGATCGCCCGCGCCCGCGTCTTCCGGGACGACGGGACGCTCGTCCTCCGCCTGCCCGAGGGCGAGGACCTCGTCCACGCCGAGATCGAGCTGGCCGTGAGCCGCGCGATCGACGCGGGCCTCATCGAACGCCTCCTCCCGTCGGCCTGGCGGACCAACCTCGGCCACCCGAGCGCGGTCGCCGGCGCGATCCTCCGGACGCTCGCCGTGGCGCGCCTCCACGAGCGGATGGGCGGGACGAAGCCGAAGGGGCTCGACGGCGCCAACGCGCGGGTCGCCGAGCTCGTCGCCGCCCTCGCCCTGACCCAGGGCGGCGACGGCGGCTTCGGCTGGCGTCGCGATCGGCGCCGCTCCGGCGGGCAGGCCGATGCCCTCTCGACCGTGCTCGCAGCGCGCGCCTTCGCCGCCGCACGCGAGGCCGGCGTCGACCGCGCCGCCGCGCCGCTCGAGCGCGCCCTCGCCTGGCTCCAGGCGAGGTTCCAGCAGACGGGCGACGACGCCGAGAAGGCGACGCTCCTGTTCGGCCTGGCGACGAGCGGGGATGCCGGCTACGCCGCCCTGAACCGCCTCTACCGGAGCCGGAACGCGCTGCCGCGCACCGCGCTCGCGTACCTCACCCTGGCCCTCGCCGACAGCGGTCGGGCCTCGGAGGCCGCCGAGACGGCGCGCCTCCTCCTCGGCGGGAACGGAGACGACTCCGGCGCGCGTCGCCCGGCCCGCGACGGGCTCCGCGACGCCCTCGGCGCCGCCGAGGCCGACGGCGTGATCGCCCTCGCGATCGTGCGGGCGCTCCCCGGGAGCGAGGCTGCCCGCGGCGCCGCGAGCAAGGCGGTCGCGCGGGTCGCCGGGTGCACCCGGATCGGACCGTGGGCCACCCTCGCGATCGCCCACGGCGTCGAGCCGACGCCGAAGGACCGCGATCGCCTCGCGGTGAAGATCACCTCGCCCGGCGGCGGGCTCATCCGGCTCGAGCCGGGCAGCTCGCAGGTCTCGGGCTGGTTCCCGCTCGATCCGGCCACCCTCGGCGATGAGCTGACGGTGACGGTCGACGTCGACGGTTCGGGCGAGGCGCTCGTCCGCGCCCGCGTCGTCGTCGCCGGGCGCGAGCTCCCGGCCAAGCTCCGGGCCGACGCCGACGGGCCGCACGCGGTGAACGTCCGCCACCAGGCGGCGCCGCTCCTCTACCGGTGGCGTGAGGTGCCGCGCGGGTTCTCGACCCTGCGGACGCCGGTGAAGCCGTGGGTCAACCTCGCCGCGAGCCTGCCCGTCGGGCGGACCGCGACCGTCGCCGTCGGTCTCGACCGGCGGACCGAGCGCGCCCCCTACATGGTGATCGAGGCGCCGATTCCGGCCGGCTGCCGGGTCGTCGACGGGAGCCCGAGCGGCAACTTCGAGGCGATCGAGGTCGACCACGACCGCAGCCTCGTCCGCCTCTCGTTCGGACCGGGCTCGAGCCTGCCGCGGGCGTCGTTCGACATCGTCGGCGCCGTCCCCGGGAGCTACTCCGTCCCGCCCGCCCGCGCGTTCCCGTGGAGCGAGCCGGAGCGGTCGGTCTGGGGCAAGGCGGCGCGCCTCGAGGTGATCGACCGGGGCGCGAAGAGCGCCGATGCCTACCGGCCGACGCCGGACGAGCTCTACCACCGCGGCCGGATGGCCTTCGACGACGACGACCTCGCCCGGGCGGCGACCGACCTCGAGACGCTGCTGACCGACTACGACCTGCGCGACGAGCCGCTCCGCGAGGGCGCCCGGATGCTGCTCTACGCGGCGCTCGAGCGGGACGACGCGACGGCCGTCGTCCGCTGGTTCGAGGTGCTGAAGGAGCGCTACGAGGACCTCGTCATCTCGTTCGACGACACCCGTCGCGTCGGCGAGGCCTACCGCAAGCTCGGCGAGGCCGAGCGCGGCCTCCAGGTGTTCCGCGGCGTGACCGAGGCGCTCTTCATGAAGGAGAGCCCGGTCGCCGGCCGGATCGAGGCGGGCGGCGACCTCGAGGGCAGCGTGAGCTTCCTCACCGCCCTCGCCGACGAGTACCCCGACCTGGAGATCGTCCAGACGACGCTCTATCAGCTCGCCCACACCGTCTACGCGAGCGCCGACCGGCAGCCTGCGGCGCCGAACGCGGCGCTGAACGCGAACGAGCCGGGCGCGGCGCCGGCGGGGCCGCGCCGGCGCGAGGCGCAGATCGAGCGGGCGGCGTCGCTCTTCGCGAGCTTCCTCGCCCGCTACCCGACGGCGCGGATCGCCGACGAGGCGGCGTTCAGCCTCCTCGCGGCCGAGCTCGACCTCGCCCGCGAGGGCCGCACCCGGCCGCTCGCCCGCCGCCTCGCGAAGCGGTTCCCCGAGAGCGCGTGGCTCGATGAGTACCTCTACGTCGAGGGCCTCTCCTCCTACGAGATGGGCGAGCACGGCCGGGCGATCGAGGTGCTCGCTCGCGTCGGCGAGGGGCAGTTCCCCGTCCACGGCGGCGCCGCGGGCCGGACCGCCTTCTCCGGACGCCGGGACGCGGCGCGCTTCCTGAAGGCGCAGGCGCTCCACGCGACCGGACGGCTCGACGACGCCCTCGCCGCCTACGGCGAGGTGCGCGATCGGTTCGCCGACGCGCGCGCCGCGATCCAGCACATCGAGCGCGAGGAGCTCTCGCTCCCCGAGGTCTCGACGTTCGCCTCCGGGTCCGACCGGCCGAGCCTCGAGGTGAGCTCGCGCAACATCGAGGACGCGAAGCTCTCGGTCTGGCAGGTCGACCTGATGAAGCTCTACCTGGCCGAGAAGAGCCTCGAGGACGTCGCCGGGATCCACCTCGCGGGGATCAAGCCGATGCTCGAGCGCGAGGTGCATCTCGCCGGCCCCGGCAGCCGCGGCCTGGCCCGGGAGACCGAGGTCGTCCTGCCGCTCGACAAGGCGGGCGCCTACCTCGTCGTCGCCCGCGGCGGCGATCAGTTCGCGAGCGGGCTGGTCGTCGTGAGCGGCCTCGACGTCGAGGTGGCCGAGGACCCGCGCAGCGGCCGGGTGCGCGTCGCGGTCGTCAGCCGCGGCGAGAAGCCGAAGCCGATCTCGCGGGCGGCCGTCCGCGTCGTCGGCAGCGGCGACGGGCGCGTCCGGGCCGGCGAGACCGACCCGCGCGGCGTCTACACCGCGAGCGCGGTGAGCGGCCGGGCGACCGTGATCGCCCGCGTCGGGGACCAGTTCGCGTTCTACCGCGGCCGGGTCCGCCTCGGCCAGGTCCCGCAGCAGCAGCAGGAGATGCAGCAGCAGCTCCGGCAGCTCGACCGCAACTTCCAGGACCAGACCGAGGGCTACTACAGCAACATGGGCGACCAGCAGGGCGACATGGACGCCCTCGAGCTCAACGACCAGCTCCGCGCCGAGATCCTCGGCGAGAACTTCCGCAACGTGGAGAGCAACCGGAAGGCGCTGCAGTCGAAGTACCAGAAGAAGACGGCCGGCGTCGCCGTCGAGCAGGCGAAGTGACGCGCGCGCTCGGCGCGACGATCATCGTCGGGCTCGGGCTCGTCGGCCTCGCGATGGAAGCGGGGCTCGACGACGCCCGGGCGGACGAGTCCCGCCTCGCCCGGTTCCACGAGGCCGCCCGGGCGCTCGTCCTGAAGCGCTTCCCCGAGGCGAAGGCCGAGGCCGACGGCGACCGCCTCCGCTACGCTCACGCGACCCGCACGTTCCAGGTCCACCTGCCCCTCAAGACCGGCGAGTGGCAGGACGCGGTCGCGATGACCGGCCCGAAGAAGGGCGGCATCCTGATCGAGATCGAGCTCCGCGAGGGGCGCTGGGAGGGTGCGGCCGTCGTCCCCCAGAGTTTCGACCACCACTACTTCGACGTGCTGCTCCTCGCGCCGTACGCGAAGTCGCACGACCGTCACCTGGTCGTGCGCATCGCGACCCCGCGCCTCGGAGCCGACGCCGAGCTCGTCGAGGCGTTCACCAAGCTAGCGAACGACTTCGCCGCCCACCTGCCGCCGCCGTCGCCCGAGGGGCCGAGGTAGCCCCGCGCGTCGACGATGGACCCGGGGCCGGCAGCTCGCAATCCAGCCAATCCAACAATCCGCGGTTCCCACTCGTCGAAACGCTGGCGAGAACGAAACCGCGGATTCCGCGGATTGCGCGGATTGTCTCCAGTGAGCGCCGAGTCGCCGCCTCGGCGGAGGCCTCATTCTGCAACAGCCTCCTAGCCCGGACAGGGGCAGCTCGTTCAGGTGCCGACGGTTCGCCTTCGGCGAACGGGATGTCACCACAGAGACACAGAGGACACGGAGGATCCACGGCGCGAGCTCGTGAGGCTCGCTGGCCGTCGGAACCCTCGCGGATGGATGAAACCACCGAGGCACCGAGACACGGAGAGGCCCCGGGAGCCTCACCATCGCGGAGCCTGTAGTGGCGCTTCCTCTCCCGGGTTCTCCCGCTCTCTGGATCGCGAGATGAGCGCCACCCCGGAGCCGGTCGGCTCGTTCCCGCGGCGATAGGGCGCCGCCGTCGCTCCTCCGTGTCTCCGTGCCTCGGTGGTTTCATCCTCTTCGCCGAAGGCGAAGCCGGTCGGTCCGCGGTCGCCTGAGGGAGCTCGATAGCCCGAATCCGGGCTAGCCGGCGCGCAGCGGTCGGACGCCGCCAAAGATCGTCACCGCGAGGAGCGCCGCGACGAACCAGCCGGTCGCGACGAGCGCCAGGACGGGCAGGAGCAGGTCGAGGCGCCCGATGACGGCGAAGACCAGCGCCAGCCAGACGACGTCGCGGGTGGCGCTCGCCTCGATGAAGCGGTCGAACGGAGGGATGCCGCTCGGCCCTCCGCGCTCGCGGGCGAGTCGGCCGGCGTGCGCGACGACGCGCCCGCGGCCGGAGCAGACGTAGACGATCTCGAAGGCCGAGCACGCGGCCGTCGCGATCGCGCCCACGAGGCCGAGCCAGCGCCAGTCGATCTCGCCCGTCGCCCGCTCGAGGCCGACCCCGACCGCGAGCGGCAGCAGCGTCTGGAGGAGGCAGCCCAGGATGACGTCGAGCGCCTCCCCGCGGGTCGAGCTCTCGGGGCGGACCCGCGCGACCTCGGCGGCCGCGTCCCCGACGATCACGCCGATGACGAGGATGAACGCGGCGACCGCGCCGGCGACCGCGCCGAGGCCCGAGGTGAAGAGGGCGAGGCCCGCCACGCCGATCGCGAAGCCGGCGACCGAGAGCACCTGCGGCACGGCGCGCCTCGACGCGCCGACGCCGATCGGCGCGACGAGTGGCCGGGTCGCCACGCGGGAGAGGAGCCCGGGGCTCGAGCCGCGGACCGCCTCGTCCGACGATGCTGGCGACGCGTCGGGGTCCGGCGCGAACGGGTCGTCGATCCCGAGAACCCGGCTCTCGAGGCGAAAGCCCACCGCGACGACGACGGCGGCGACCGAGCCGCCCCAGATGATCCCCGCGACGATGTCGAGGGGGAAGTGCACGCCGAGGTGCAGACGCGAGATCGAGGTGCCGAGCCCGATCCCGAGGGGCAGGAGCGCGAGGGCGGTCAACGCCCACCGCTGCCATCGCGGCGCCCCGGCCAGCCGACGCCGTCGGGCCGTCTCGATCACGAACGCGGCGAGGGTGAGCCCGACGGCGAAGCCGGTGGAGGTGTGGCCCGAGGGGAAGGAGGGCTGGTCGGGAACCTCGCCGACGAGCCGGATCCCGCCCGGCACGCCGTCGGCTGCCACGCCGAGGGCGATCGGTGGACGGTCCCGCCCGAAGAGCGGCTTCCAGACGAGGTCGTTGATCCCGAGGGTGACCCCGGCGCTCACCGCGGCGAGGACGAGGGCGAGGATGCCGCGCCGGCCGGCCAGGGCCGTCAGAACGATGCCGACCGCGATGAACGCGATGGCGAGGTTGAGCTTGCCCGACAGGACCGTGAAGAGGCGGTCGGCCGCGTCCGACGCGGTCGCGTCCTGGAAGGCGCGAAGCGCCGCGGCATCGAGACCGGCGAGCCACTCGAGCATGGGCGTGATTGTCCCAGGCCGCCTCGCGCTCTTCCACCCGGTCGGCGGGGTCGAGTAGAACGGGGGCGTGCATCAGCCCCTCCGACCCAGCCCGCCGATCGCCCGCGACCGGCCCGATCGCGAAGAGGCCACGCGGGCCGCCCGCCGGGTCACCTGGCTCGGCGTGGTCGCGAACGGGCTCCTCAGCATCACGAAGGTCGTCGCTGGCATCCTCTCGGGCTCGAGCGCCCTGATCGCCGACGCCGCCCACAGCGTCTCCGATCTCGTGACCGACGGCGTCGTCCTCGTCAGCATCAAGATGGCGAGCGCCCCCGCGGACGCGGAGCACCCCTACGGGCACGGCCGCTTCGAGACGGTCGGGACGATCGTGCTCGCCGTGATGCTGCTCGGCACGGCGGCCGGCCTCGTCTGGGAGGCGATCTCCGAGCTCGGGCGCGAGTCGATCCCCGGCGCGATCGCGCTGTGGGCCGCCGGGCTGAGCATCGTGGTCAACGAGGGGCTCTACCAGGTGACCGTCCGGGTCGGCCGGCGGTACAACAGTCAGCTCATCATCGCGAACGCGTGGCACAGCCGGACCGACGCGATCTCGAGCGTCGCGGCCCTCGCCGGCATCGCGGGCGCCCGGCTAGGCTTCCCGATCCTCGACCCGGTCGCCGCGATCATCATCGCCGCCCTGATCGCCAAGGTCGCCGTCGGCCTCCTCATCGCCGCGGCCCGCGAGATCACCGACACGGCCCTCGAGCGCGAGATGGTGGCCGAGATCGAGCGCGACCTGCCGGGCCTTCCGGGCGTCGTGAGCATCCACGAGCTCCGGGCGCGGCGGATGGGCCCGAGCGTCCTGATCGACCTCCACGTCCAGGTCGACGGAGGGACGACGGTGAGCGACGGGCACCAGGTCGCCGAGCGCGTGCGCCGGCATCTCCTCGAGCGCTGGCCGAACGTGAACGACGTCCTCGTTCACGTCGACCCCGAGCCCGACGACCCGAACGAGATCTTCGTCGCTCGTCCGCGCGAGGAGCTCGAGCCGGAGGTGCGCCGGGAGGCCAGCGGGGTCGAGGGCGTGCGGACGGTCACCCACGTCGCCATTCACTTCCTCGAGCGGCGGGTCGGCGTGAACGTGAACATCGAGGTCGACGCGGAGCTCCGCGTGACCGAGGCGAGCGCGATCGGCCGGCTCGTCCGGACGGCCGTGCAGCGCGTCGACGGGGTCGACCACGCCGACGTCCACCTCGAGCTCGACGACGCCGCCCACCGGGAGCTGCCCCCCGAGCTCTCCGGCCTCCGGCCGAGCCAGGAGCGGATCGCCGCCGAGGAGGCCAGCGGTGACCACGCTGGCTAGCCGGCGGTCGATCGCGCTCCTCGCGGCCAGAAGCCTCGCGGCCGGCATCGTCGCGACGACGCTCGTGAGTGCGCGGGCGGGCGACGACGACGCGGCGGCGGCGGCGGCGACGACCCGGTGGCGCGAGCTCCTCGACGCCCCGCTCGAGGCGGTCGTCCGTCGTGATCTCGGCTGGATCACATCGGTCCGAGACGACGCGATCGCCGAGCTCGCCGACGAGGCGGCCCGGACCCGGATCGCGGAGCTCGTCGCGCAGCAGCGTGAGCGCCCCGTCCTCGAGGTCGATGTGCCGGTCGACCGGACGGTCGCCTACGAGGGCTACCGGCCCGGAAACGAGGCGACCGGCCTCGCCGCCGTCCACGCGCCCGGCGCGGACCTGAAGCGGCCCTACCACGTCTGGCGGTCGGGCCGCTGGAGCGTCCTCACGGCCACCGATGGGCGGCGCGAGCAGCTCTTCGTCGCGGCCGTCTTCCGGGCCGTCGCGATCCTGCGGGTCCGCTACCCCGCGATCCACGAGGCGCTGTTCGGCGAGCCGAGGGCGCCGGCGGCGCAGCTCGCCCGCATCCGCGCGCGGGCCCCGGACAAGGCGGTTCACTTCATCAACCGGACCGTCCACCACGCGGTCATCCTCGACGGCGGCTTCGACGCCATCGCGAAGAGCCGCTACGAGCTCGGCTCGCGGCGGGCCGCGGATCCCGCGCGCGAGGGCGAAGCGGACGCGGCCCTCGCGGGGGTGGACATCTTCGACAACGTCGCCGTCACGTGGGTGAACCGGGCGGGGATCGAGGGCTGGCGCGCCGAGAACATCTACGGCGAGGGGCCGCCGCTCCGGGCCTGGCTCCGCTATCTCCGCGACGGGCTCGTCGAGACGCTCGTCCACGAGGGGCTCCACCACCTCCTCCGGCGCGACAAGAACGTGCGCGAGCTCTTCTGGGCGATCGTCGAGACCGTCCCCGCCACGTTCGGCGGCAAGACGGCGAAGACCTGCGAGGAGGCGTTCGTGGCGAACGTCAGCGCGGGGATCTTCGAGGAGGCGGGCGGGATCTCGAAGGAGGTGACGGGCTACTACCGCCGCCTCTTCCGGAGCCAGCACGTCGCCCGCCTCGGCCTCGACGCCGAGAGGCCGAGCGACCGGGCGATCGCGCTCCGAGCCATTCTGGAGCGGCGGACCGAGCGCGGCGCCGAGACGCTGGAAGACCTCCTCTCGTTCGACCCGACCGACTGACCGACAGCGAAGAGAGGCTGGAGAGCCCCATGGCCCGCTCCGTCACCTGCACCGAGTGCCAGCACAGCTTCGAGACGACGTCGCCGCCGGGGCGGAGCGTCCCCTGCAAGAGCTGCGAGAAGCCGGTCCGCGTGCCGCTCCGGGCGGCCGCTCTCGAGGAGCGGACGATCGAGTGCCCGGGCTGCCGCGCCTCGTTTAGGACGTCGCTCGGACCGGGCAAGAAGGCGACCTGCAAGGGCTGCGGCGAGAAGGTGAGGATCCCGCTGCCCGACGCCGAGGAGGTCGAGGAGAAGATCGTCGAGCGCATCCTCGCCAAGGACGAGGCGGCCGAGGCGGCGCTCCAGCGCGAAGGGCCGCGCGTGCGGCGGGAGTGCCCCGCCTGCGGCGAGCGCGTCATCGACGCGGGCGATGGACGGTGCTCGGTCTGCGACGCGGACATGGACGACGAGGCGATGCGGCAGCGCTACGGCGGCCGGTCCGCGTCGGGACGTCAGGGCTGGGCCGACGGAGTCGCCGACCAGTCGGCGGGCTTCAACGCCGGGCTCGGCGGCGGAATCGTGCTGATCGTGATCGGCGTCGTCACCGCTTTGATCGGTCTCAGCCAGGGCTGGATCATGCTCCTGCCGCTGATCCTGATCGTCGGCGGCCTCGGCTCGGTCAGCCGCGCGCTCTACGTGAAGAACCGACGGCGTCGCTGACCGTCGATCGGTACAGAGAAGCGGGGCAGGCGCCACGCGCGCCCACCCCGCTTCGAGTGACTTCGATCGACGAGCGGAAGGTTAGTAGAGGATCACCTTCTTCTTGCCCGTCTTCTTCGGCGACGCCGACGGGGTCATCGGGCGCGCGGGGGTGAGGACCTCGGTCTCGAGGCCGCTTCCGTCCTCGGTCCCGGCGACCCAGCCCTTGCCGCGGCCGTTCATGGCCCAGGCGCGGAACCAGGTGGTCGTCTTCGCCTCGTAACCCCACTCGCGGAGCGCCTTCGCCATGCCCGGGCCGTGGCCGGCGCCCCAGAAGATCGCGATCGTCTGCGCCTTGCTGTGATCCTCCTTGGCGAGCCGCTCCTTCAGAGCGTTCATGACGTAGTCGTTGCGGTCGTCGATGACGAACTTCTTCATCTCCTCGCTCATGCCGCCGCCGCCGATCCCGGGGAGGCCGCCCGGCGGGATCGCGCCGCGAAGGGTCTTCGCCGCCCGCTCGGCCCGGTTCCGCATCGCCTTCGGGAGGGTGCCGTCCTGCTTGCGGTAGTGCTCGAAGAGCTCCTCGTCGGACATGCCGTCCATCTGCTGGAGCATCATGCCGGCCATGTTGTGCTTGAGGGCGTCCTCGGTGCGCACGCCGGCGGGGCCCTGCGTGAGCATCTCCTTGAACGTGACGATCGGCCCGAGCATGGTCATCGCCTGCTGCATCTGGGCCGGGTTCATCTGCTGGTCCATCGGGTTGTCGCCCGGCTCGACGGTCACGTCGCAGTGGACGAAGTTCTCGGCGGTGTAGTCGATCCCGTCCTTCTGGAACCCGACGCCGAGGAGCCGACCCATGTTGCTGTAGAGCTCGGAGAGGGCGTTCGTCTGCTCCTTGGGAGCGTCCTCCTGACCGGCCATCTTGACGCCCTCGAAGAGGACGACGTCGGCCGTGTCGAGCGCGTCGCGCTGAACGGCCTTGTAGTACTCGATGTCACCGATGTGGATGACGCCGACGAAGCGGACCGTGATCTCGCTGCCGGGCTTCTTGAAGTCGATCGAGGCGATCTGGAGATCGCCGGCGACCGCGTTGTCCTTGTCGTCGGTGTAGCCGTCGTAGCGGATGAAGCCGCCCGCGCCGTAGGCGAACTTGGCCTCGGTGCCCGCGGTCTCGACCTCGTGGCGATACTTGACGGAGCAACCCGACGAGATGATCGCGCCGAGCGCGATCGCCAACGTCCCGAACAACCTGAGCGACATCACGGGCCGAAGCACGGCAGCCTCCTGTGGGGGTCTTCCCTTCTCGGTCGCCGAGAGCCGCGGTGGGTGCGGCGCTCGACGCTTGTGTCTCCTGGTACGGGCTCGAGCGCGAAAACGTTGGCCCGGAAGACTCGAGTTCGGGATGAATTTGGATCGCTGCGCCACCGGAGAAGGACTTACGACGACGACGACATCATCAGCGACAGGGCGCCGACCGTGTTGTTGATCGCGTGAACGGCGATCGCCGCCCAGATCGTCCCGGTCCGCTCGTAGGCGATGGAGAAGCAGAGCCCCATGAAGATGTAGAGGGGAAGGCTCGGCATGTTGAGGTGGATCAGGCCGAAGAAGAGGGCCGAGAGGGCGTGCCCGAGGACCGGATGGGTGCCCGTCCGCCAGGTCGCGAACAGGATCCGGCGGAAGACGAGCTCCTCGCCGATCGGCGCGAGGAGCGCGATGCCGAGGAAGAAGAGGACCCCGCCCTGGGCGGCCGCCTGCTCGATGATCTCCTGCTCCTGCGGCTCCAGCCCGACCATCTCCATGAGCAGCGAGATGAGCTGCTGACCGCCGAAGCAGACGCCCGAGAGGACGACCACCCAGATGACGGTCGCGAGGGCGCCGCGCCGCTCGGGAGAGGGGGCGAGCCAGCCGACCGCGCCGAGGAGGCCGGTCATGACGAGGGCGCACGAGGCGCCCCACAGGACGACCCAGGGGATCAGCGGGATGAAGCGGCGCTCGAACGTGGCCTGATCGAACTGTCCGCCCTCGTCGATCGCGATCCCGATCGCCGCCAGGATGCCCGGGGCGAGCTGCCCGACGAAGAAGAACGTGCCGAGGGCCATGAAGCCGAGGCCGAGCGCGAGGGGGGCGTGGCGCAGGGGCAGGCCCAGCGGGGGCGCGGGCGGGCCGGTGGGCGTCGGCTCGATCGACGGCTCGGGCGAGGGCTGGGCGGCGGTCTCGGCGGGTGGCTCCACGGCGGCTCTCCGGGCCGCGAAGCTACCACGAGGGGCCGCACGTGGCGAATCGGCCGAGGCGGCGCCAATGTAAGGATGGATGGGCGAGCCCGAAACGACGATCGAACCCGAGTCGACGACCGAGCCCGACGGCGAGCCGCGACCCGAGGACGCGGACGACGCGGACGACGCCAGCGGGTCTGACGAGGACGACGACGGATCGTCCGCCGACGGCGCGGGAAACGAGTCGGCCGGGCTGATCGCCGGGATCGCGCAGGGTGGGATGCTCGTCGCGATCGACGCCGAGGCCACCGCGGCCGCGTCCGATCCGGGCGACTGCACCTGGCCCGACCTCTCCGCCGTCGCTCCGGCGAAGGCGGAGACCGAGCTGCCCGAGACCATCGGCCGGTTCGAGATCCTCGAGGAGATCGGCCGCGGCGGCGCGGGCGTCGTCTACAAGGCGCTCGACCCGACCTTGCGCCGCTACGTGGCGATCAAGGTCGTCCACGACACCCAGATCGAGGACGAGGAGGAGCGGTTCGCCCGCGAGGCGCGGCTCTGCGCGAAGCTCCGCCACCCGGGCATCGTCGTCGCGATCGAGGCCGGTCGCTTCGAGGGTCGGCTCTACTTCGTGATGGACTTCGTCATCGGCGAGAACCTCGAGAGCATCCTCGAGGCCGACGGGCTCCCGCCGCGTCAGCTCGCGATCGTCATCCGCGACGTCGCCCTCGCCCTCGATCACGCCCACGGCCTCGCGATCATCCACCGTGACGTGAAGCCGCAGAACATCCTCATCGACGAGACCGGCAACGCGCGCCTGACCGACTTCGGCACCGCGCGAGAGATCGGCGCCGAGCAGATCACCATCGCGGGTCAGATGCTCGGGACGCCGGGGTACATGTCGCCCGAGCAGGCGCGGGGCGTCGACGTCGAGCCGCACCCGACGATCGACGTGTGGGGCCTCGGCGCGGTGCTCTACCGCGGCCTCGTCGGGCGGCCGCCGTTCGAGGGCGAGACGGCCCTCTCGGTGATGCACCGGGTGATCATGGATGACCCGATCGCGCCGCGGAAGGCGAAGCCGTCGATCAACGCCGACCTCGAGACGATCATCCTCCGCTGCCTCGAGAAGGACCCGGACAGGCGTTTCCCGACGGCCGCGGCGGTCGCCGACGAGCTCGGGCGCTTCCTCGCGGGCGAGGCGATCTCGTCCCGCCCGCTCGGAGTCGCCGAGCGGGCGACCCGGTGGGTTCGCCGAAACCGGGCGCTCTCGGCCACCCTCGCCGCGAGCGCGGTGATCGTCGTCTTCCTTCTCCTCGCCGGCGTCGTCCTCGCCGTGAGCAGCCACCGCGAGGTCCGCAGCGCCCTCGGCGACGCGCGGGCGGGGCGAGCGGAGGCGGAGCACGAGAGCGGCCGGGCGCGGTCCGCCGAGGACGCCGCCCGCGAGGCCGAACGGCAGGCCCGCCTCGCCCTCGAGGCCGCCCGCACCGCCGAGGGGCAGGCGCGCGAGGCCGAGAGCCAGGCGCGGACCGCCGAGGAGCGCGCCCTGGCCGAGGCGACGGCCGCATCCGAGGCACGGAGCGAGGCGGAGGCCGCCCGCGTGAAGGCCGAGGCCGAGAGCGAGCGGGCGAAGCGCGCCGAGGCGCACGCGCGCGACGAGGCGCGCCTGGCCGAGGAGGCGCGGACGGCGGCGTTCGGCCACCTCGCCCGCGCCCTCGGCGAGCGGGCGAGGCGGCTACTCGCCGAGGCGAGGACCGCGGAGGCGTGGGTGACGCTCGCCCACATCCTCGAGCTCGCCGACGAGCCGGCGACCCGGGAGATGCTCGCCCGCGCGCGCGAGCGCGCGCCGAGACTCCGGCTATCGTCCGCCGCCCTGGGAACGGGAGGCGGCGCTCGGCTCGCCGAGTCGGCCGGAGGCGGAGCCGTCGTCATCCTCTCGGCCGGAGCGGCGCCGCGCCTCCTCGACGTGCCGAGCCTCGTCAGTCAGGACGGACCAGCGAGCGGCGCCTCCCCGGGCGCACCGCTGGCCGCGCGCTGGAACGGGCCCGAGCTCGTCGTCGCCTGCGCGAGCGGACGCGTCGGTCGCTTCGCGATCACCGCGGCCCCGCCCGGCCAGGCGGCCGACGGCCTCGGCCTCGCGATCGCGTTCGGCGGGGCGCGCGAGGTCGCGCCGGCCGACAGCCCGTGCGCAGCCATCGGGGCCGCCGGCCGCCTCGTCGCGCACGGAGCCGGCAAGCGCGTCCTCGTCCGCGACGCGAGCTCGGGGCGGGTGCGACGGACGATCCAGGTGCACTCGGACGACGTCACGAGCATCGTGTTCGGGCCGCGCGGCCAGCTCCTCGCCTCCGGTGGGCGCGATGCGATGGTGCGACTCTGGAGCATCGCCCGCGGCGTGCCGACGGCGGCGCTCCGCGGACACGCGGCCCCGATCACATCGGTGACGTTCGACCCGAGCGGCAAGACGCTCGCGACCGCCGACGCGGCCGGAAGCATCCGACTGTGGGAGGCCGCCACGGGGAAGGCGGGCGGCGCCTTCTCATCCCGCGGCGACGGCGAGATCACCGCGCTCGGGTTCGGAAGACAGGGACGCCGACTCGTCGTGGGAACCGCGACGGGTCGCCTCGAGCTCTGGGACGCCGCGAACGCCGACCGGATCGCCGTCCTCCCCGGTGATGGTCGCCCGGTCGCCGACGTCGCCCTCATCGAGGGTGACGTGGTCGCCGTCGGTCCCGACGGCGCCGTCCGGGTCTTCTCGATCGGAGACCCCGACCGAGGGGGCCTCGACCCGGCGACCGCGCAGGTCGCCGATCTCGTCGAGGAGGCCCGGCGCGCGACGGGCCTCCGCCTCGACGAGAGCTACACGCTCGTCCCCGCGCGCCGGTGATGCTCCCATGTTCGAGGTGACCGAGCACTGCCGCCTCTGCGGCGGAGACCGTGCGCCCGAGGAGCTGTTCACGGTGAGGATCCCGCACCTGGCGCGGCCGATGCCGGCGTGCGCATCGTGCCGGATCGACTTCGAGACGGGCGGGCGCCGCCTCACCCCGTTCGAGCCCGGATTCCGCGTCGATCGAGGGCTGCGATGGCCCGCCGCCTCGATCGATGACGCCCGCGTCTTCGCGGCGACGCACCTCGACGTCGAGACGATCGACGCCCTCGGAGCGAGTCTCCGAGAGGCGCACGAGGTCGCCCGGGCGTGGCGCGAAGGACCGGACGACGATCCGGCCGCGCTCGCCCGCGCGCTCGTCGCCGCCATCGTCTCCGGCGACGAGCTCGGCCCGATCGAGGAGCTCGAGAGGCTCACCGACCGAGCCCGATCCGACGATCTCTCGATCCTCCTCGCGATCTACGCGCACGCGCTCGGGGCCCCCCGCCTCGGCGAGCGCGACCCTCGCCCCGCCGAGCCGCTCATCCGCGTCGCGCGCCGTACCTACGTCCTCGAGGCCCCGGGCACCGCCACCGAGGAGCGCGGGGCGCGCCTCGTCACGCTGAGTGTGCTCCTCGAGCTCGCGTGCGGCGATCCACGCGACGCGGAGGCCAAGCTCGAGAAGGCCCTCCGATCGGCCGGTCAGCGGGAGGCCGCGCGCGACCCGAGGCTTCACCTCGCCAAGGCGTTCCTGCTCCTCGAGGCGGGGAACGCCTCCGGATGCGACCGGGCGCTCGCCGCCGCCCGCAAATGGGCCGACGCCGAAGGCTGGACCGAGGAGCGAGCGATCGTGCTTCACGACGAGTACGCGCGCGCCCTGGCGACGAAGTCGTGGGAGAGGGCGCGCGACGCCCTGAAGGGCTACGTGCGAGCCCGCCCCGACGATCGGCGGGCCCATCTCGATCTCGCCCACACCTACATGCGTTGCTCCCTCGACCCGGTCGCCCGCGAGGTGCTCGCCGTGGCCCTCGACGACGAGGCGCGCCGATCGATCCGGGTCTACCACGAAACTCATCCCGAGGATCTGGACGGCCTCGTCCTCTACGCGACCTGCCTCGCTCGACTCGGGGAGACCCGAGCCGCCTGGGCGCTCCTGCGCGATCACGTGATCGACGTCGCGCGCGACGAGAGCCTCGATGACGGCGACCAGGCGACGCAGATCCTCCGCGCCGAGGCGCTCCACCTGGCCGGTCTCTGCGCCGAACGGGAAGGGAAGGACGATCGGGCGCTCGAGCTCCTCGCCGCCTCGTGGGAGCTCGTCGCCGACTCCGCCTGCCGCCGGAACCTGATGACGCTGCTCCACGCGAGAGCCTCGGAGGTCATCGAGGCGATGGCGTCCGAACAGCTCGGCGAGCTCGAGGAGCTCCTCGCCCGCCACCGGGACGCGCTCATCGCGGAGTTCGAACCGTTCGGCGTCCACCTCGCCCTCGGCTTCCTGAGCCGCGAGCTCGGCGCGCGCTTCGGCACGATGGCACGCTTCGGACCGGACTGGGTCGACCGAGCCGTCCCGGCCGACGCGGCCAGCGGCTACCTCAAGGCGGCCCTCGCGCTCTCGCAACGGCGCCTGCCGGAGGCGCTCGAGGCAGACGCCCACGCCCGAGGCTGCGGCGGAGGCCCCGCGCCGATCCGGCTCATCCTGCTCTTCCTCGAGAAGCTGGAGGGATGGTCGAAAGAGGGAGTCCTCCGATTCATCGACCGCGCGCAGCCACCCGAAGGCTCCGATGACGCCACGGACGACCCGAGCGCAGGGCCGCCCTAGCTCAGTCGACGCGCCCATCCGTCACGCCCGCCGTGGTTTCCTCGTTCACGCCTGCCTCGGCGTTCCCGTGTCCGGGCCGCCGCCGGCCTCCCCCGGTCGACGACCCCCCCCGCCGCGTTCACGTGTTCACACCCGGACGGCGCGCCGTTCATGTGTCCGGGCCGCCGCCGGCCTCCCCCGGTCGACGACCCGCCCGCCGCGTTCACGTGTTCACACCCCCCCGGACGGCGCGGCGTTCCCGTGTCCGGGCCGCCGCCGGCCTCCCCCGGTCGACGACCCGCCCGCCGCGTTCACGTGTTCACACCCGGACGGCGCGCCGTTCATGTGTCCGGGCCGCCGCCGGCCTCCCCCGGTCGACGACCCGCCCGCCGCGTTCACGTGTTCACACCTA
>JAJDCQ010000247.1 GCA_029260755.1 Planctomycetota bacterium
GGAGGGGAGCGGCGAACGTCGGTGGCGCTCGCATGGGTCGGCGCTCCAACGTCTCGTCGCCCTGCGTTCAAGAAGAAGGCGAGCATCACCGGCGGAACCGATGACGCCCGTGGGTGTTTCGCATTTCCGGACGGGAACTAGTCTAGCGGGCCCTCGAGGGCGGGCGGGACCGCGTCACGGGACGGGGCGACCCGGTCTTCCAGACGCCATCCCCGTCTGCGACAATGTTCGGAGGGGTTCCCTGGAAACCACGATGGACGGGTCGGAGCGCCGAGAGCTGCGGAGAGACATGCACGGCATCGAACGGCGTTCGATCGTCCGCGACGGCGAGACGATCACCTACGAGGTGAAGGGCGAGGGGCCGCCGCTCCTCCTCGCCCACGGCCTCCTCGGCGACGGCCGCTTCTGGGACGCGATCGCCCCGAGCTTCACCGCGACCCGCCGCGTGATCGTCCCCGACCTCCGCGGACATCGGGGCACGCCCGCGACCGGGCCGTTCTCGCTGTGGGAGTCGGCCGACGACGTCCGCGCGATCCTCGACGCCGAGGCGATCGACCGCACACCGTGGGTCGGCTTCTCGATGGGCGCGATGATCGGGATGCGCCTCGCCCTCCGCGCGCCCGGGCGCCTCTCCGGCCTCTGTCTCCTCAGCACGTCCGCGGGCGCCGAGACGTGGTTCTCGCGGCTCGAGAAGCTCGCCCTCGCGCGGATCGTGACGCGGTTCGGACCGCTCCGGATCTTCGAGCCGAAGACGCTCCGGCTGATGTTCGCCCGATCGTTCCGGACCGACCGCGCCAACGCCGATGTCATCGCGGCGACGATGAATCAGCTCCGCGGGCACGGGCGCGACCTCGGGCACGCCATCGCCGCGACCTTCGGACGGCCCTCGATCGCCGACCTCCTCGGGGCGGTCGGCGTGCCGGCCGTCGTCGCGATCGGCGAGGAGGACGTCCTCGCGCCGCCGACCTACAGCGAGGAGCTCGCCGCCGGCCTCGGCGCGGAGCTGACGCGCTTCCCCGGCGTCGGCCACATGCTTCCGCTCGAACGGCCCGAGGAGACCCGCGCGCTCATCGCGACGTTCCTCGAGCGACTGGCGTCGGGTCAGCTCTCCGGCGACTCGGGGGGCTCGGGCGCCGCCGCGCCGGCGCCCGTGAGGTAGTCGCCCGGGTCGCTCGCGCTCTCGTCGCCGGCCTCGGAGTTGAGGAGATCCTCCTCGAGCTCGCCGAGCTCGATGCCCTCCTCCTCGAGCGACTTCTCGAGGCTGACGAACGTGCCGCCGCAGCGACAGGTCCAGTCCTCGCGCTCGGTCGTGTCGGTCCGGCGGCCGCACGTCTCGCAGACGGCGCACGCCCGGACGAACGCGTCCTTGACCGCGCGGGCGAGCTCGTCGTTGAGCGCCCCGAGCTCGATGAGGATCGCCTCGAGGCTGCCGCCCTTCTCGGTCCGGACGGCCCGCGCCTTCTGAAGGTCCTGGCTGGTCACCGCGCCCATCCGGAGCGCGATCTTGCCGAACGAGATCCGGGGTCGCGTCGTCGGGTCCATCAGGTCGGCCTCCCTTCCCTCTCACCGCGATGCTGGCTCGCGATGGGGTCGGGTGTCAACGCGCCGAGCCCGATCAGTCACGAGGGACGATGCGCCCCTCCGAGAGG
Organism: Planctomycetota bacterium; assembly: GCA_029260755.1. GTDB lineage: Bacteria > Planctomycetota > J058 > J058 > JAJDCQ01 > JAJDCQ01. The sequence continues at coordinate 1,650 of JAJDCQ010000247.1, forward strand.
TCGAGGACGTGGCTCGCCCGCCCCTCCTCGCCGACCTCGACGGCGGCCTTCGGCGTCTGGAGTCGCTCGGCGCCGCCGCCGTCCCAGCTCGCCCAGACGGTGACCGTGCCGGCGGCGAGGCCGCGCAGGATGACTCGTTGCTCGGCGCCGAGGCCGAGGCGCGGTCGCGTCGATCGAACGACTCCGGTCGCTCCGTCTCGCCAGGAGACGAGGAGCTCGGCGACGGGCTCGCCGGGCACCGCGAGGATGACCTCGATCGAGGCGCCGCCCGCGGGGAGAGCGATCGTCCCGAGGTCGGTCGTCATCCCCGGCCGCAGCGAGAACGGGTCTGTCATCACCGGCGCGTGACCGTCGGCGGACACGTGGAGACGACCCCCGGCCACGCGCGGCAGCTCGATGTCGTCCTCGCCGTCGAGGTGCCGACGAGACCCGTCCGCGGGAACCGGAACGCCGGAGGCCCCGTCCCGGACGAGGACGAGCCACGCCGAGAGGGGCTCGCCGGCGGCGTCGACGGCGCGGAGGCGCACCCGCGGCGGCGCCTCCGCGTCGTCCGGATGGGGAAGCTCGACGACGAGGTCCTCGGTCCCGGCGAGGACGTCCCGCGCGAGCGCGGCCCAGCGGCTGCCGTGCTCGGCGAAGAGGTCCCAGCGGCCGGCCTGTAGCCCGCGAAGGACGAAGCGCCCCTCGTTCGCGATCGCGGCCGACCGCGCCGGCGAGAACGCCCTCTTCGCGACGAACGACCCGGCCGCCTCGGGGACGTGCCCGGCCGGGAACGCCACCACGAGGACGCGGTGGGCCTGATCGAATCGCCCCGAGATCGTCGCCTCGGCGACGAGCGCGACCTCGACCGGCTCGCCGGCGCGGGCGGTGTCGTGCGTCACGAGGACCTCGCGCTCGGCGAACCCCGCGGCGCCGACGAGAAGGCGATGCTCGCCCGAGGCGAGCTGGCCGAGCGAGAACGCGCCGTCGGCGTCGGTGTGGCGCAGGACCTGGCTCTCGGCGTGGAAGCTGCCGGCCGGATTCAGGAACGCGTCCCGCACGGCGGTGTTGCCGTTCATCCCGCTGAACCGCACATCCCGAACGCGCGATCCGAGGACGAAGATCCACGCCCCCTCGATCGGTCCGTCCGGCCCGACCACCCGGCCCGCGAGCTCGCTCGCCCGGTCGAGGACGAACGAGAGCGCGCGTCCGTCGGGCCTCACCGCGATGTCGTTGCGCTCGACCGGCGCGAAGCCGGCCGCCTCGATCGCGATCGAGACGACCGCGCAGGTCGGCCCCCAGCGCCCGCCCGGGGTGAGGCCGGGCAGCTCGAAGTAACCCTCGGCGTCGGTCGCGCGCTCGACCTCGAGGAGGACCTCCGAGTCGTTCGCGCGGCCGGAGGACCAGGGGGCCTGATCGAGGACGCGTCGGCGGATTCCGACCGACGCACCGGCGACGGGAAGCCCGGAGCCATCGCGCACGACGCCGCGAAGAATGAGCTCGGGCGCGAGCCTGACGAGCACGTCGGCCTCGTCGACCGGAGCGGCCTTCACGAAGTCGGGATGCCCATGCTGCTCCCGCGTGAACCGCCGCATCGCCGCCGCGCTCGGCCGCCCCGCCAGGTCGCCTTCCCGCCACGAGAGCCCGTCGTGAACGCCCGGCACCTGGAGGACCGAGGGCGCGTAGCCGTCGGCCGACGCGACGAGCGTGGTCGGAAATTCGCTCGCGATCCGCGGCGCGACGAGCTCGAACCGCCCGTCGTCGTCGACGTCGACCCGCCGATCGAGGAGGAGGACGCGCGCGCCGGGGAGGGGCGCCTCCGTCGTCGCGTCGATGACCCGACCGGCGAAGCGCTGCGCGATCAGATGGAGCTCGAGCCCCGCGGAGCCCGGCGCCGTCGGGCCGGCGACGACGACGAAGAAGTCCGCCTCGTCGGCCGCGCCGGCGCGGAACAGGCCGGTGCCCCGGCCCGTCCGCCCGTAGACCCGTTCGCTCCGCCCCTCGAGCGGCGGCGGCGCCGGGACATCGAGGACCACCCGGGCGACGCGCCAGTCATCGACCTCGTCGGTCGGAATCGCGAACCGGCCGTCGGCGCCGGTCGTCACCTCGACCCGCTCCTCGCCGCCGGTGATCAGGATCGCGTGCACGCCGGGCTCGGGCTGACCGTCGAGGAAGACCCGGCCGCGAACGGCCCCGGCGTCGTCGGCGATCGCGGACGACGCGCCCGGCCCGACCGGAGCCGCGCCCGTCGCGCGCCTCGCGCCGGTCGGACCGACGGGGGCGCGGCCCCCATCCGGCGCCTCGCCGCCGCGTCGGGCGCGGGCGGCGTCGTCCCCGGATCCGTCGAGCGCCCCGACGCCCCGCGCGTCGTCGTCGGGCCCGCGCCCGACGGCCGCGGCATCGGGATCGCCGACCGGGCTCGAGACCGCGAACGCCCCGAGGCCGACCGCGCCGAGCAGGAGCGGCAGCAGGACCGCGGCCGCGACGAGAGCTCGGCGCGGCCCGCCGCGGGCGGAGTCGATCAGCTGGCGAGCCGAGGGCGCGGGAGGCGTCGCGTCCCCGCCCGGCGGCGGCGCGCCCGCCCCCGCGATCACCTCGACCGCGCTCGGCGCCTCGGGCACGGCGAACGCCGGCGCCGCGGCGAGGAGCGCGGCGAGCCCCGATCCGACCGATGCCGTGGCGAGGCCGCCCTCGCCGGCGAAGCGCTCCCGGAGGGACGCGAGGGCGCGGTGGATCTGCGCGCTGACCGTCCCCTCGGGGCGGTCGACGACGTCGGCGACCTCCCGATGGGTCAGACCGTGGAGGAAGTGGAGCGTCAGCACCTCGCGCTGAAACGGGGCGAGGCGCGCGAGGATCACCTCGAGGAGCTCCCGCCGATCGAGGTTCGCCTCGCCGGCCACGTCGGGCCGCGCCGCGCTCTCCTCGTGAAGCGTCCGGCGGCTCCGCGCCCGGGCGTGGTCGGTCGCCACGTTCCGGACGATCCGATAGAGCCACGGCCGCAGCGCGCGCCCGTCCTCGAACCGATCGATCGACCGGAGCGCCGAGCAGAACGCCTCCTGCGCCGCGTCCTCGGCGAGCCCCGGGTCGCCGATCGCCCGGCGGGCGAGCTGGAACGCCGGGCGCCAGTGCCGCTGCAGAAGCAGCCGGACGGCCTCCTCATCACCCGCGCGCAGGCGTGGAACGAGGCCCTCATCGGTCGTCGGGTTCGCCATCATCGCCATCGTCATCGTCGAGCCTCCCTCGTGCCTCCGGAGGGTGTTCGTCGCTCGACCCCGCGATCCTTGCAGGAATCTCCGATCGCGTCAGCCCCCGAGGCGTTCCCGTTGCCCGACGACGTCTCGGAGCCGGCACTTACACGACCGCTCGGACGCGCTACAATCCTCGCCATGCGAGGCCGGACCCATGAGTGACGCCCGGAGATCTCTCCGGCGAATGGCCGGCCGGCTGGGCGCCGCCCTGCTCCTCCTGACCGTCATCGCGGCCGGCGTCGCCGCCGTGGCGTGGCGCGACACGTTCCGCGCCCGGTGGATCGCCCCCGCCCTCCTCGATGACCTGGCGGTCCCGGGCTCCCTCGACTTCGCCGAGGGCAACCCGGCGGTCGAGGCGGGCCTCGAGCGGCTCGGGGGGCTCGATCCGGTCGCGGTGTCGGCGGTCCTCCGCGCCGAGATGGAGAGCGGCGACGTCTCCCGGGCGGCGCTCGCGACGCTGCTGCTGCTCACCCTCCAGGACGAGCCCTGGGCGACCGAGCCCGACGCCGGGACGCGGGCCCGCGCGGCCGAGGTGCTCGTCGGCGCGCTCGCGCTCGATGATCCGAGCCTCGTCGGCATCGCGCGCGGCCACCTCGCGATGGACTTGGTCCCCGAGGCGCTCGTTCCCCTCGTCCGGCTCGCTCGCCGAGAGCGCGGCCTCCTCCGTCCCCACGCCCTCGAGCTCCTCGCGGACTTCCTCCGTGAGCTCCCGCGCCCCGGCACGACCGACCCCGAGGAGCGCGCGTTCTCGATCGAGCGCGCGGTCGAGGAGCGGAGGGCCCAGGTCGTCGCGGAGGTCATCGAGTTGCTCGACGATCCCGACCCTGCCCTCGACCAGCCGCTCGTCGAGGTGCTCGTCGCGTTCGGGCGGCCCATGATCGATCGGCTCGAGCCGACGGTCCGCGGTGCGCCCGCGCCGGCGCGGCGCCGGGCCGCCCACGCCTACTCCTCGCTCGCGGTCTCGCACGAGCCCCGGATCGCCGCGCTCCGCCGCCTCGCCGACGCCGCCGACGGCCGCGACGACGAGCTGCTCGACGCGTTCGCCCCGGCCCTCCGCGGAGGCTTCGTCGATCCCGTCCCCACCATCGTGCCGTCGAGCGACGAGGAGCTCGCCCGCGTCCTCGCCCTCCTCGACCGTCCGGCGCCGCTCCGGCGAGCGGCCGCGATCACCCTCTTCGCGATCGCCCTGGATCGGGGCATCGCCGAGCCCACCCGGGCGCGCCTCGTCGACCGACTCGTGGTCCTGGTCGAGGACCCCGACGCGAGCATCCGCCTCGACGTCGCGCGCGAGCTCCGCCGCTTCGCCGCCTGGGACGCGCACGGCGTTCGGATCGTGCCGGCCTGCATCGCGCGCCTCGACCGGGAGACGGACCCCGACGTCGCCGACTGGCTCGTCCGGACCCTCATCGACCACGCCGCGCGGGAGCAGAAGGGTCGCGTGGTCGACGCGATCGTCGAGGCCGCCCGAGGAAGCGAGGCCCTCCGACACCGATTCGCGGCCCTCCGCGACGATCCGCGCCCCGTCGCCCGCGAGATCGCCGAGCGGATCGAGGCCGAGGATCCCGGCGATGAGTGACCGGCCCCGCTCGCTCCGGCGCGCCGCCGGCCGAACGGCCGCGGCCCTCCTCGCCCTGACCCTCATCGCGGCCGCGGCCGGCGCGATCGCGTGGCGGGACACCTACCGCGCCCGCGGCATCGTCACGCCGCTCCTCGCGGTGATCGAGGAGGAGCCGAAGGACTCCACCCGCTTCTACGACGCGATGGACGGGCTCGGGCGCGACGTCGAACGACTCGGCGCCCTCGATCCCACGCAGGTCGAGGCCGTCCTCGGGGCGGAGCTCGAGGTGGGCGAGCTCCGCCGGCGGGCCTTCGCCGCCGTCCTGCTGGTCTGGCTCGCCGACCACGTCTGGGCGGATGCGCGGCTCGCCATGCCGACCCGCGAGCGAGCCGCCGAGATCCTGGTGGAGATGGTCGTGACCGGGGAGGGGGAGGTCCGGGACCTCGCCGAGGAGCACCTCTTCGGGACGAGTCCCGAGGCCCTCGTCCCCCTCGCGGTGACGGCCCGTCGCGCGTCCGGGCGGACGCGCCTCGTCGCGCTCGCGCACCTCGAGCTGCTCCTGGACCAGGTCCCGCGGCGAGGTTCCCGCCGGCCGGAGGATCAGGTCTTGATCGCGCAGCGCCAGCTCGAGCCGCGCGTCGCGCGGGTGATGGCGATCGTCCTGAAGCTCCTCGAGGAGGAAGCCCAGGACCCCGAGATCGACCGCCTCCTGGTCGAGGTCCTCGGCTACGGCGGCGCCGCGATCCTGCCCGAGCTCGAGGATGTCCTGCGCTCCGGTCCGGATGTCGCCCGCCGGCGCGCCGCCCCGGCCCTGATGGACATCGCCTCGGACGCCGACTCGCCCGTCGACGCGCTCCTCCTCGTCGGGCGCATCACCGCCACCGCGACCGACGGCGAGGCGATCCTCGCGGCGGTGGACCCCGAGCTGCGCCGACGCTTTCCCAACGGCTCGCGGCCGCTGCCACGGGACGGAGCGCTGACCGGGCTCCTCGACCTCCTCGAGCGCGAGCCTCCCCTGCGACGGGCCGCCGCGCTCGCCGTCGCGTCGGTCGCCGGCGGGCTCGCGAACGCCGGAGATCCCGGCCGGGCGATGGAGCTCGTCGACCGGCTCGTCACCGTCGCCACGGAGGATCCCGACGCGGAGGTCCGGACCGCCACGACGAACGAGCTCGCCCGGATCTCCGCCGCGGCCGTGCGCGCCGACGAGGTCGTCCCACGCCTCATCGAGCGCTACGCGCACGAAGAGGCCACCGCCACCATCCACGCGCTCGTCCGGACCTCGGTCGAGCTCGCCGGTCGGGCCCCCGAGGACGCGCGGATCAGGCGACTCGTCGTCGAGGCGCTCCTTCGCGGGCTCCGGGGCGAACGTCCCCGGTCGGCCTACGATGCGGACGGCGTCGTCGCCCTCGCCGGCTCCGGCGCGGTCGACCCCCTCCTGGAGATCGGCGCCGCCCACGAGGACGCCGTCCCGCGGATCGTCGGGGCGCTCATCGGCGGCGCGCGGGTCGACGACGCGGTCCGCGACCGCATCGCCGCGCGGCGCGACGATCCGCACCCGGCGGTGCGCGAGATCGTCGAGCTGGTCGAGAGCCGCCTCCCGCCGCGCGAGGAGTGACCCACCACGAGGCGACTGCCGCCTTCCGGGCGCTCGCGACGCCCGCTACAATCGAGGCCTGCCCGCTCCTCCCGTCGGAGTCTCCAAATGCCCCGGAAAGGTCTCCTCGCCATGCTCTTCGGCAGCAAGAAGCTCTCGCTCCCCTCCGCCGACGAGGCGCTCCCCGGTCGCGCCGAGCCGCTCGCGGTCTCCGAGACGCACTTCGTGAACGGCAACACGACCGTCGAGCCGTTCCCCGAGGGGACGCAGCTCGCGATGTTCGGCCTCGGCTGCTTCTGGGGCGCCGAGAAGGGGTTCTGGAAGGCGAACGGCGTCGTCTCGACCCAGGTCGGCTACGCCGCCGGGCTCACGCCGAACCCGACCTACCACGAGGTGTGCTCGGGGCAGACCGGGCACAACGAGGTCGTCCGCGTCATCTTCGATCCGAGCAAGGTGAGCTACGAGGCGCTCGTGCGGCTCTTCTTCGAGAGCCACGACCCGACCCAGGGGATGCGCCAGGGAAACGACCGGGGCACCCAGTACCGGAGCGGCATCTACTGCTACGACGGTGAGCAACGGCGCGTCGCCGAGGCGGTCCGCGATGCCTACGGCGCGGCGCTCGCCGCGGCCGGGCACGACGCGATCACGACCGAGATCATCGACGCCCCCGCGTTCTACTACGCCGAGGACTACCACCAGCAGTACCTCGCCAAGAACCCGGCGGGCTACTGCGGCCTCGGCGGAACGGGCGTGAGCTGCCCGACGGGGATCGGCGCCGGCGACGCCTGAGCTCGCTCAGCCCTCGAGGAGCCAGACGGGCGGATCACCCTCGATCGGCTCGTAGACGAGGCGCCCGTCGGCGACGCCGACGCGAACGACGCCGGCGCTCCGCGCCACGAGCGCCGTCCACGCCGCGAGCTCGGGCGCGCCGAAGAGCATCTCGCGGGCCGAGGCGGCGACCGCTTCGGCGTCCTCGCCCGCGCTCACCGAGAGGGTGGCCACGCCGTCGTCGCCCGCGACGAGGCGGACGTCGTGGACGGCCTGGCCGCTCCCGCGGCGGGTGGCCCGGAGACGACACCAGGCCTCGGGCGCCTCCGGGAGCGGTCCGAACAGGCGCGCGAGGCGCCCGACGAGGAAGGGCTCCTCGCGCGCCCCGTCCCATCCCCGGAACGACCGGCGCGCCTCATCGGTCGCGGCGGCCGCCTTCGCCCCGGCGACGCTCGCCGGCCCGTCGAGGTCGACCTCCGCGAGGACGGCGACCGCCGGCACCCTCGGCTCCGCGAGGACGGCCCGCTGGTTCGCCCAGACGCCTTCCCAGCCGGGCCGCCCGAGGGCGTCGAGGTAGGCGGACGAGAGATCGAGGCTCGCGGTCGCTCCGTCGCCGGCGCCGGAGTCGACGGGCTCCTCCCACGGGGCGAGCAACCGGAACGCGTGCTGCCCGGCGACGACCGTCCGCGGTCGCCAGGGCTCGAAGAGCCGCGGCGCCTCGCCGCGCTCGGCCTCGTCCCAGCTCGCGGCGGGCTCGAGGTCGACGATCGTCCGGAGGCCGGCGCCGAGCGCGCCGAGCTCGCTCGCGAGGATCGGCGCGGGCGCGTTCAGATCGAGCAGCTTCCCGATCCGCCGGAGCCGCCCGAGGAGGAACCTCAGCGCGGGACGCGGACGGAGGTGGGCCAGCTCCTCGCGCGCCTCGACCTCGCGACGCAGCATCGCCACGACGCTCGAGGCATCCTCCTCCCGCGGGATCGCCGCCGCCGGGAGGTAGTCGGGCATCCAGGTCAGCTCGGGGAGGCGAAGCGCGATCGAGAGGATCCGCTCGATCGTCTCCCGCCCGGCTCGCCGGAACCGCTCGGCCGCGGCGCGCCAGAGCACCTCCTGATCGACGGGGGGCGCCCAGGGGGATCCCTCGGGCTGCCGGACCGAGCCGACCTCTCCGAGCGGCGGGGCGGCGTCGGGCGGCGGATCGCCCTCGCGCCGGACCCGGCACGAGCCGGGCTCGAGGAAGTCCCAGCCTCGCGCCTCGAGCAGCCTTCGCGCGTCGCCGTCGAGCGTCAGGACGGCCACCAGGCCGCCCGCGTCGACGCCCAGCAGCTGCGGCCCATCGACGCCGGCGCCGGCGCCGCCCGCCGCGATCGCGTTCACCGCGTCGAGGACATCGAGGTCGAGCCAGTCGCCGCGGTTCTTGGCGCGGAAGAGCCAGCGCTCGCCGCCGCGGGTCAGCGTGATCTCGGGGCCGCCGCCCGTCCAGCTCTCCGCGACCTCGACGTCACCGAGGAGGCCGCCGCTCCGGGCGGACCAGGCGGTGATGACGTCCTCGTACACCCCGCTCCCGGCGCACACGTCGCACTCGGGGTCCCCGAGCCAGACGCGCTCCTCGTCCTCGGCGGCGAGCTCCACCTCGATCGCCGCCCGCCGTCCCGCGTCGGCGAGCTGATCGCGATACGCCGCCTCGTCCGCGGGGTCGATCCGCTCGCGAAGCCGTCCGGCGAGCGCCTTCGCGCGCCGCAGGCCTCGTCGGTCGAAGAGACCGGCGCGGCGGAGATCGCGGGCGAGATCGAGGAGCAGCTCATCGAGGGTGGGCGACGGCATCGGTCCGCTCAGAGGTCGAGACCGAGCTTCTTGATCTTGGAGTAGAGGGTCCGGACGTCGATCTTCATCGCCTTCGCCGCCCGCGTCTTGTTCCCCTCGTGCCGCTCGAGGACCCGCCGGAGGTAATGCCCCTCCATCTCGCGGAAGGTCAGCTCGGCGATGTCGGAATGGGCGCCGCCTCCGCCGCCGCGCACGTCGTCGGGGAGGTCGTCGACCCCGATCGGCCCATCGGGCGCGAACGCGGCCGCCCGACACACGACGTTCCGGAGCTCGCGGAAGTTGCCGGGCCAGCGATGCTGCTTCAGCAGGTCGAGGGCGGCCGGCTCGACCTCCTTGTCGGGCTGACCGAGCTCGGCGAGGAACTGCCGCACCGCCGCAGCGAGGTCGTCTGGCCGCTCGCGCAGCGGCGGAACCTCGATCGTCGCGCCCGTCAGTCGGAAGAGGAGATCCTGACGGAACCGCCCAGCCGCCACGTCGGCGCCGAGGTCTCGGTTGGTCGCGGTCACGATCCGCACCCGGGCCTCGAGGGTCGCCTGACCGCCGACCCGCCGGAACTCGCCGCTCTCAAGAAAGCGGAGGAGACTGACCTGGACCGACGACGAGAGGTCGCCGACCTCGTCGAGGAAGAGGGTCCCCCCGTCGGCGAGCTCGACCAGCCCGAGGCGACGGTCGATCGCGCCCGTGAACGCCCCGCGCTCGTGTCCGAAGAGCTCCGAGAGGGCGAGCTCGCGGGTGAGGGCCGCCCCGTTGACCGCGATGAACGAGCTCGTGCGGTCGCCGTGGAGTCGCCGCGCCACGAGCTCCTTTCCGGCGCCCGTCTCGCCGAGGATCAGGACGGGGAGGTCGGCTGGTCCGAGCTTGTCGATCAGCGTCAGCATCGCGGAGGACTTCGGGCTCGCCGCCACCATCCCGACCGCCTCGCCGCGGCTCACGTGATGGCGGAGCGCCTGGTTCTCGCGCCGGAGCCGCGCCCCCTCGTGGGCTCGCTCGACCGCCTGCCGCAGGCCCGAGAGAGGCACCGGCTTCACGAGGTAGTCCCGGGCGCCGGCCTTCATCGCCGCGACGGCCGTCTCGACATCGGCCTGACCGGTCATGACGACCACCTCGGCCGTCGGGAAGCGCTCGCGGATCGTCGGGATCACGTCGATCGCGGACTTCTTCCCCACGTAGAGATCGAGGATCGCGACGTCGACGCTCGCGTCCTTCCGCTCGTCGATGAGGCGCCACGCCCGCTCGAACGAGGTCGCCGCCACCGCCCGATACGGGTCACCCGCGAACGCCTCCTCGATCATGTCGAGGAGGTCGGGATCGTCCTCGACGATCAGCAGGTCGATCGGCTCCAAGGGGTGGCTCTCCCGGGGCGAGGTGGCGGGTCAGTCTTCGGACGTGGGCACGTCCATCACGCAGCGGAACCCGATGAACGGCTGACGATCGACCTTGAAGATCGCGGAGCGGGCGGCGCAGCGAGCCCGGTCCGCCATCTTCGGGTCGTAGGCCCAGGCGCTTCCCTTCGTGACCTGCCGGCGCCCGTCCTCGGCGCCGCCGCGGCTCCTGGGATGGCTGCTCGTCCACTCCATCACGTTGCCGCCGCAGTCGAACAGGCCGTACGGGCTCTCGTCGCCGCGCGTCGACCCGACCTTCGCGCAGCCGATCCTCGGCTGGAGCTCCCAGACCTTCTCGGGATCGGCCGCGTTCCCCCAGGGGTAGTAGCGACCGTCGACGCCGCGGGCGGCCTTCTCCCACTCGTCGACGGTCGGGAGACGCTTCCCCGCGTACCTGGCGTAGGCCTCCGCCTCGAAGAAGGAGACGCCGACGACGGGGAGGTCGGGGTCCTCGGGGTTCTTCTCGACGTCGTGCGGCGCCTTCGGAGCCTCGATCTTGGCCTGCTTGCTCGCCTCCTGGAGCCAGCGCCAGCCCTCCTCGCTCCAGAGCTCGCGGTTCGCGTAGCCGCCCGCGTCGACGAACTCGGCGAACTCGCCGCGAGTGACCTCGTGGCGGTCGGCGAGGAAGGCCGGCAGGTCCCGCTCGATGGGCGCCTTCGACTCGGAGTCGTGGGCCTGCCCGCCCGCGAGGTAGGGGCCGCCGACGACGTGGACCATGCCGGCGTTCAGGTCGGTCGCCCGGATCAGCGCGGGCGCCTCGAGGACGCGCAGGCCGCCGGCCGCCTGGCGCTCGAACCGGTACGCGATCCGAGCCTCGACGTGGCCGTCGCTCTCGATCCGGAGGACGCCGTGATGCGGGATCGAGACCGGCCGCGAGAAGAGGGCGTCCAGCTTCTTCCAGCCGCCGATCGGAGCGAGATCGCTCTCCGCGTCGTACTCGAGGTAGGAGATCGCGACGTTGGCGTCGGCGACGCGGATCAGCACCTTCTGGGCATCCTCGAGGAGCGCCTCGAGCATCCCCTTCGCCCGGTCGTGGTCCGGGTCGATCCGGAGCAGCTCCTTGAGCTCCTTCTCCGCCTCGAACTCGATCCGGGCGATCGCGCGCCGGACCTCGTTCTGCTCCGACTTCTCGCCGACGCGGGAGGTCAACAGCTCGTACTTCTCCTCCCGCTGCTTGCCGAGCCGGTCGACCGCGCGCAGATACAGCCCCTCTCCGGTCTCGACGCGCGCGTCCTCGTAGGCCTTCGCGACCTCATCCAACCGCGGACGCATCTCCTCCATGTCGCGCGGCAGGGAGAGGCCGCGCTCCTGCAGGAGCGCGGCGAGCTCCGCGACGTCGTCGGTCTCGCGGATCAGGGCGAGCGTCTCGGGCTCGATGCCCGCCTCGCCGCCGAGGACCTCGATCGTGCGGAGCTGCATCAGCTCGACCGCCTCCTGCAGGGCGGCGTGCGCGCCGATGAGCCCCTCGGGCGTCGCGTGACCGGCGTCTCCGGTGATGTCGAGCTGCCGCTCGACGACGGCGAACTTCGCCTCGACGTCCTGGACCCACTGGGCCGAGAACTGCGACTGATAGCGGAGCGCCATCACGCCCATGACGGCCAGCATGATGACGAGGACGATCGCCGCCGGGACGATCCGCTTCCGCCGCCGGCGAACCCACTTGAGGGCGAGGTAGAGCTGGCTCGGCGGCTTGGCGAGGATCGGCTCGCCGTCGAGGTACCGCTGGAGGTCCTCGGCGAACGCCTGCATGTCGAGGTAGCGGCGGTTGGGGTCCTTCTCCATCGCCTTGAGGACGATCGTCTCGAGCTCCTCGGGGAGGTCCGGGACGATCATGCTCGGCGGGCGCGGGTCGTCCTCGATGACCTTGAGCATGATCATCTGGATGTTGTCGCCGTCGAACGGGGTCTGGAGGGTCAGCGCCTCGTAGAGGGCCGCGCCGAGGCCGTAGACGTCGCTCCGGGTGTCGACGTCGACGCCGAGGGCCTGCTCGGGCGACATGTAGGCGGGCGTGCCCATGACGTCGCCCATCTCGGTCATGGTCGCCATCTTGATGTCCTTCGCGAGGCCGAAGTCCATCACGAGGGCCCGGTCGTCGGCGGTGACCATCACGTTGCCGGGCTTGAGGTCCCGGTGGAGGATGCCGTGCTCGTGAGAGTAGGCGAGCCCGCGCGCGACCTGGACGATGAGCCGGGCGGCCCGGTCCGGCTCGACCTTCTCCTGGGTGAGGAGCTCCTCGAGGGTCGTTCCCTCGACGTAGCGCATCGAGTAGAAGAAGACCGAGTCCTGGGTCTCGCCGAACTGGTAGATCGGGACGATGTTGTCGTGATCGAGCCCGGCGACCGCCCTCGCCTCGCGGCGGAACCGCTCGACGCTCTCGTCGGAGAGGGCGAGCTGGGGCGGGAGCACCTTGAGGGCGACGAGGCGGTCGACCGAGGTCTCGCGGGCGAGGTAGACGACGCCCATGGCGCCGCGTCCGAGCTCGCGCTTGATCTCGTACTCCCCGATCGTGCGGAGGAGCTTCGGCGCGATGTCGGGCGCACCCGGCTTCGCGCCCGTCGACGGTGATCCGTCGAGATCCGGCGGCTGGCTTCCCTCGAGGGACTCACCCGGCTTCAACGTTCATCTCCTCGTGATCTCCGGGGCGCCGCGAACGAGCCTCAAGGATGCCCGGTTCGTGAGGGCGGCCGCAAGCCCCCGGCGTGGGACGCTCTACGCTTCGCCGCCGCCGGCCAGCTCGGCGCCTTCGCGAGCGGACTGCTCGCTCGGGCGGTTTCGACGCCGGAGCGACGCGCTCTTGCGGAGGTCGATCTTCGCGTCGGTCTCCCGCGGGAGCCGGATCACCAGCTCGGCGCCGCCCTTCCGGACGCCCCCGTCGCGCGTCCTCCGGCGCGCGTCGCGGATCTCGATCGTGCCGCCGTGCGCCTCGACCGTCTGTCTGGCCATGGCGAGGCCGATGCCGGTCCCTCCCTTCGAGGCCTGAAAGAACGGGTCGAAGATTCGCTCGCGGTCCTCCTCGGGGATGCCCGGCCCGGTGTCGGAGACGCGAAGCTCGACGATCTGGTCGCCGTCGGTGAGCTTGCTCCGCACGGCCAGCGTTCCGCCGTCGCCCATCGCCTTGATGGCGTTCCGGCCGATGTTCTCGAGGATCCGGACGAGGCGATCGGGGTCGGCGGCGAGGGCGCCGTCGTAGTCGAGCTTCACGACGAGCTTCACGCCCGAGCGGCTCAGGGGCTTGGCGAGGCCGGTCCGGAGGGCCTCGACGAGCGCTTCGACCCGGACCGAGCGCCGGGCGAGCTCCATCCGCCCCTTGCAGAAGTCGAGGACGTCCTTCGCCATCCCCTCGATCCGCCCGCACTGCTCGCGGATCCGCTCGACCGCCTTCGTGCCGTCGTCGCCGAGGCGCTCGCCGAGGAGCTCGGCCTGGAACGCGATCACCGAGACCGGGCTGGCGAGGTCGTGCAGGACGAAGCTCGTGGCGAGGCCGAGGGAGGCGAGGCGCTCCTCGCGGAGCCGCTCCTCCTCGTCACGGACACGCGCGATCACCACGCCGGCGAGGTCGACGAAGCTCTGGACGAGGTCGAGGTCGACGGCCGCGAAGGCCTCGGCCTGGCTCCGGTCGTCGACGTAGACGCTCCCGATCGGGCTGCCCTGCTCGGAGAGGGGAAGGCACAGGACCGAGACGCGGCCGAGCTGCTTCACGCTCTCGATGCCGGCGAGCTGACGGTCGGTCGCCACGCCGCCGCTCACGATCGAGTCGCCGCCGCGGGCGACGCTCTTCGCGATCGTCCGACTGAGGCCGAACGGCTCCTCGGGGAGGCGCTGTCCGTCGCGGTCGAAGGCGACCTGGAACCGAAGCTCGCCGCCCTCGCGCAGGATCACGAACGCCCGCTCGCCTCCGGTGAGCTCGAGGATCGACTCGACGATGACGCGCAGGGTCTGCTCGACGTCGGGCTGACGGGCGAGCTCGGCGACGACCTCCTTGAACCGATCGACGGCGTCGCGGGCGAGGCGTCCGCCCTCGGTCGAGGTCGCGGGGGATTGCTGGCGGGAGCTCGTCTCGCCCTTGAGCCGGCGGATCTCGCGTCGGAGCCGCTCGTTCTCGTCGCGAAGCTCGCTCGAACCGGAGAAGCGACCGAGGAAGTTACCCACCTGCCTGTCCGCCAGATCGCACGTGCCATCCCTCGAGCCGCTCGGCGCCGACCGAAGCCACCATCCTCATCGGTACCCATCGGGCGGTCGGGACGCCAACCCCAGGCGCTCCGGCGACGCCGTCGGCCTTGCGGGTCGAGCGGGCGACGCTAACCTCGTCGCCCATGAGCGAGCTCGCCTCGATCCTCCGTCTCCACATCATCGGCGTGGCCGTCGTCGCCACCCTCGTCTTCGGATGGCTCTTCACCGACGTCTACCCGTGGGCCGTCGCGCTGGTCGTCGGCCTGGACTGGGCGCTGATCAACCTCCTCAACCGGGCGACCGACGTCGACGAGGACCTCGCGAACGCGATCCCGGGCACCGAGCGGGTGGCGCGCGCGAGGCGGCCGCTGGTGATCGCCTGCCTCCTCGTGATGGCGACCTCGTTCGTGGCCAGTCACCTCCTCGCGCCCGCGCTCACGCCGCTCCGCGTCGCGGTCCAGGCCATCGGGACGGCCTACAGCTACCGCCTCGTCCCGACGCCGCGCGGGATGCGCCGGTGGAAGGACATCTACTTCCTCAAGAACTTCATGAGCGCGGTGCTCTTCGTCCTCACGACGATCCTCTACCCGATCGCCCTGGCCGGCTGGGCGCCGGTCGACGGCTGGGCGCCGGTGATCGTCCTGGGGGCGTTCTTCGTCCCCTTCGAGCTCACCTACGAGATCCTCTACGACCTCCGCGACGTGGACGGCGACCGCGCCGTCGGCGTCCCGACCTACCCGGTCGTCCACGGGGCGCCGAGATCGCGCCAGATCATCGACGGGCTGCTCCTCGGCGCCGGCGTCGTGCTCGTCGTCGGCCTCGCTGTCGGCGCGATCGGCGTGCGCGAGGGGCTCCTCCTGGCCGCGCCGCCGATCCAGCGCGCGTTCTACCGGCCGCGGCTCCGGCGCGGGCTGACACCGCGCGACTGCATTCTCCTCACCCACCTCGGGACGGCCCTGCTCGTCGTCTACCTCGCCGGGACGGCGGCGTGGCGAAGTGCCGGCCTCCCCGAGGATATTCGCCTCCCTCGAGCCTGGGGGGCTGTCGAAGCGTCGGAATGAATGCTTATTCTCTATTGACATATTCTAGCGAATAAGTATTCTACTCGCATGAACGCGACGAGCCAGCGCCGGACCGCGATCCGCGACCTCATCGAGACCGACGCCTTCCGGAGCCAGGACGAGCTCCGCACCGCCCTCGCCGGCCGGGGATTCGAGGCGAGTCAGCCCGTGCTGAGCCGCGACCTGACCGCCCTCGGCGTCGCGAAGCAGGGCGGCGTCTATCGCGTGGCCGACGCCGAGCGGGTGACGCCGCTCCACACGATCCGCAGCCTGCTCCGCTCGAGCGGCCCGGCGCCTCACCTGGCGATGGTCCAGTGCGAGCCGGGCGCCGCGAGCGCGGTCGCCCGCGCCCTCGAGGCCGAGGAGATCGAGGGCGTCCTCGGGTCGGTCGCCGGAGACGACACCGTTCTGGTCGTCGGCCAGACCGCGGCGACCTCCCGCCGCGTTCGAGACCGGGTCGACGCGCTGATCGCGCTCGCCGAAGAGGAGGCTCGCTGACGATGCGACGCTGCAAGCTCGACAAGATCGCCAGCGTCACGGCCCGGCTCGGGCTCGACGCGCACGCCGTCCTCGGCGATGAGATCCCGGCCGAGCCTGGGACGGTCATCGCCGCCCGCGTCCTCAATGCGAAGACGAGCTACGCGACGCTCGAGGACGTCCACGGGCGGATGGTCGCCCTCCACCCGGGCGACGTGATCGCCGGCGCGCTCGGCCACCGCGACGCCCTCTACGGCTACTCGGGGCGCGTCCCCGGGTCGGTCGCCCCGGGCGATCAGCTCGACCTGCTGAACATGGGCGGCGTCATCGGGACGGGCGCCGTCGCCGCGCCGGGCGTCGGCGAGCCGTTTCGCCTCGAGGTGCTCGGCGCCGTCCTCGCGTTCCCCTACGTCGGGACGCGCGTCGGCGTCCCGGCCTCGATCGCCGCGGCGAGCCTGCCGAAGGCGCCGCTGCCCGACCGGCTCCCGCCCGTCGTGGTCATCGTCGGAACGTGCATGGACGCCGGCAAGACCGCGGCCGCGAGCGTCCTCATCGCGGAGCAAGCTCGCCGGGGGCGGCGGATCGCCGCCGGCAAGCTCACCGGCGTCTCGCTCCGTCGCGACGTCCTCGCGATGGCCGACTGCGGGGCGAAGCCGACGGCGCTCTTCACCGACTTCGGGGTCGTGACGACCGACGCGACCAACGCCGTCGAGACCGCCCACGCGCTCCTGGCCCATCTCGCCGCCGACGACCCCGACGCGATCGTCCTCGAGATGGGCGACGGGATCCTCGGCACCTACGGCGTCGACGCGCTCCTCGCCGACGAGCCTCTCCGGAAGGCGATCCGGACGGTCGTCCTCTGCGCCCAGGACCCGGTCGGCGTCTGGGGCGGGGCGCGCCTCCTCGAGGAGCGCTGGGGGCTCGCGATCGACGTCGTCAGCGGACGGGTGACCGACACGCCGGTCGGCGTCCGCTTCTGCAACGAGACGCTCGGGGTGCCCGGCTGGAACGCGCTCCGCAGCGGAGCACGCCTCGCCGAGGCCGCCTTCGCGAACCTCGAACGCCCGACCCCCGAGAACGCGGCCCTCACGGCCAGCGGAGCCCCCTCATGATCGACCTCGTCCGCGCGACCCCGTACGTCGCCATGCACCGCGACGCGACCTTCGTGATCAAGGTCGGCGGCGGTTCCCTCGCCCGGCCGGCGGCCCGCCGCGCCCTGGCGAAGCAGGTCGCGACGGTCGCGGCGCTGGGGAGCCGCGTCGTCCTCGTGCACGGCGGCGGCCCGCAGACCGACGATCTCCAGCGCCTCCTCGGCGAGGAGCCGCGGATGATCGGCGGCCGCCGCGTCACGAGCGAGACGGCCCTCCGGGCGCTCCGCCTCGCGACCAGGGGCGAGCTCAACGGCGACCTCTCGGCCGCGATCACCGCGACGGGCGCGAGCGCGGTCGGGCTCGCCGCCGCGTGCGCGGGGACGCTCGTCGCCCGCCGCCGGCCGCCGGTCGAGACCGAGTCGGGCGTCGTCGACTTCGGCTGCGTCGGCGACGTCGTCTCCTGCGATCCGCGGGCCGTGCAGACGCTGCTGGACGCGGGGCTGATCCCGGTCATCTCGCCACCGGCGAGCGACGGCGAGGGCGGGTTCCTGAACGTCAACGCCGACGTGGCGGCGGCGGCGATTGCGGTCGCCCTCGGCGCGGTGAAGCTCATCCTGGCGACGGGGGCGCCGGGCATCCTGCGCGTCGCCGACGACCCGGAGTCGATCGTCTCCGCTCTGAGCCTCGCCGAGCTCGACGCCCTCGCCGCGCGCGGAGCGCTCCGCGACGGGATGGCGGTGAAGGCGACGGCGATCGGGACCGCGCTCCGCGGCGGCGTCGGGCGGGTGCACGTGATCTCCGGGAGCGACGAGGACGCCCTCCTGCGCGAGCTCTACACCACCCACGGGGCGGGGACGCTCGTCACGGCCGAGCCCGAGCGAGCGCCCGAAGCCGAGCTCGCTCAGCGGCCGCCGACGGCGCGGAGCGCCGACGCGGTCGTCGGGAACCGCGGGCTCCAGCCGAGCTCGCGGTAGGCCCGCTCGCTGCTGACGATGAGCGGACCGCGGATGCCGACCTTGAGCCAGATCGGGTCCATCGTCCCGAACCCGGCCCGGTAGACGAAGTCGAGGATCTCGAGGAGACCGTTCGGGATCGCGATCGACGGCTTCCCCATGGCGCGGCCCCAGGCGCGCGACGGGAGCGGGCGGGCCGCCGCCAGATTGAACGCGCCGCGGGCGCGCCGGAGGAGCGCGAGGGCGAACGCGTCGGCGACGTCGTCCTCGTGCGTCACGTGCACCGGCCAGGCCGGTCCGCCGACGTAGGGGTAGACGGGGAGCCGCAGGAGATCGGCGAAGTCGCGGGTCGTCCGCGGGCCGAGGAAGGTCGAAGGACGCATCCGCGCGACGGAGATGTCCGGGTGCCGCGCGGCGAAGCCATCGAGCCAGAGCTCGACCGCGGCCTTGTTCCGCGAGTAGTAGAAGTCGGGATTGCCCCGCACCGGGCAGGTTTCATCGATCACCCGCCCGGCGTTGTCCGCCCAGAGCCCGTAGGAGGCGATGCTCGAGGCGTAGACGATCGAACGAACGCCGGCGTCGGCCGCCGCCTCGAAGACGTTCTTGCTCCCCGCGACGTTGACCGCCTCGACGAGCGCCGGATCGCGGCTGCCCGTCTCGACGATGAAGGCGAGGTGACACAACGCATCGCAGCCGGCGAGATGGCGCCCGAAGTCCGGATCGCGGACATCCGAACGAACGAACCGAACGCGAGGATCATCGACCCGATCCGGAGGCCCGAGATCGAGAGCGACGATCTCCGAGATCCCCCCCTCGACCAGAAGCCGATCAACGAGAATCCGCCCGAGATTCCCCGCCGCCCCCGTGACCGCAACGACCTGCCCCATGAAGACCAGCAAAACAACCCCATCGCCCAACGTCAATCAAATCAACACCTTCCCCCTCAAGGGGTCAGGTCCAGTATTTTTACCATTTACCCCTCCAACCCCTCGACCAACGCCTCCCACATCTCCCGCGCCGCCCTCTCCGACTCGATCGCCCGACGCGCCTTCGTCGCCATCGAGTAGGCCGACGACCTGCCGACACCGAAGAGGTCTCCGATCTCAGCTCCCGTCGCCGAGGAGTATCTCCGACACGCCAGGAGCGCGATCATTCGCTGCAGATTGCGCTTGCCGCGTCCAGGCGATGCAGCGAGCAACTGCTCACGAGCGAGCCCTACGGAAGCACAGGCCGCAGCGATGATCGCCTCCGGCGGAAGCGCGACGACCCGGCGACCGTCCGGGACCTCCTCGGGTTCCTGGACTCCGCGAGCCCGAAGCTTGGGCCGCCACTCGCTGACGAACTCCTCGCTTCCGAGAATCGGAAGCCAATCCCCGTCCGCGATCTGAATGGCCACGTCGCTCTGCCCTTTCTCCCGAACGAACTCGTCGAACGCGCTCCGCGCCCGCTCGCTCGCGCCGCCGAAGGACGCGGCGACGTGCCCCACCTCGAGCCACCTCGGGCGGAGCTCGGGCACGAGATAGCCTCGGTGGCTGCTCCAGGCGTATTCGGCCGCGGTCGCGACCATTCCGGCCTCCACCGGATTCCGGTGAATGTACCGAACGAGCTCGACGACGTAGTCTTCCGTCTGGACCAGACGGGAGTGAAAGCGACCCCGATAGAGCGGACCGTCGCGACGATGGCGGCGGTTGAACCTCTGGGCATGGACGCCGCTGAGGTGCTTGACCACGTCGGAGAGATCACCGCGCTCGTCACGGATGAGAACGTGATAGTGATTGCTCATGAGACAGAACGCGTGAATCTCGATCGGCCATCGGTCGCACGTCTGCGCCATGAGCTCGAGAAAGCTCCCGTAGTCCTCGGGACAACGGAAGATTCTGCGGCGGGCCAGGCCGCGGTTCATGATGTGGTGCCAGAGGCCGGGGTCTTTTACGCGAAGTGGTCGAGTCATGCCGCGACGCTAGCGACGCCGCCAGGCGACGTAAATGTCTAATGCGAAACAACTAAGTGAGCCGCGGCGACGCGTCCAGTGTGGATTGCGTGCGTGAGGGACGTGTGGTCGGGAAATGGTAAAAATACTGGACCTGACCCCTGGTGGGGGAGGTGGCTGGGGGTGTTGGGGTTACGGCGGGGGGTTGTTCAGGCGAGGCGGGTGAAGACGAGGGTGGCTTCGCAGAGGAGGAGCGAGATCAGGAGGCCGGGGGTGGCGAGGAGGAGGATCAGGGGGATCGCGACGGGGAGACGGGAGCGGCGGAGGGTGGTTTCGATCGCGATGAGACTGATGGCGGTCCCTCCGGCGCCGAGGATGGCGATCGCGACTCGGCCGAGCGTGACGGCGGTCGCCTCCGCGATCCAGGGGCTCTCTCCGAATGCGGCGGCCGGGATCAGGAGGAGACAGAGCGCCGTCTGGATGTGGCAGAGGAGCGCGGCGGGCGCGAGGAGGTGGTGACCTCTCATCGGATCCGGAGCTCCTCGTCGCCTCGCGTGCTCGCCTCGGTCTCGGCGAAGACGGCCTCGGCGTCGAACGCGCCGAACGAGAGCGCGGCTCCGATCGCGAGGCTCCGGGCGGTCCTCGCGTTCGCGCTCTCCGTGGCCTCCGCGACGGACCACCCGCGCGCCCATCGACGCAGGAAGCTCGTGTAGAAGACCGGCGAGACGCTGTTTCCCGGATGCCCGACGAACGCCTTCGCTCCGATCGCGATCCAGCTCGCGGCGTGCCGGTCTCCGAAGCAGCCCGTGTCGTAGACGAGCCGGATCCGGCTCCGGCGCTCGGAAGAGAGCTCGGCGATCCAGGCCATGTAGTCGTTGGTGTGCGCGAGGAGGAAGAGATCGACCGTCTCGCTTCGATCGAGCAGGTCGCCGAGCCGCTCGAGAATGGCGACCCGGTCGCTCCCGTCGCGCGTCGCCTGCGTGACGTAGAGCACCTCGGCGTAGGCCGCGTCGAGGTGGCTCGTCGTGAACGCCCGCGTCCCCCACTCCTCGAACGCGGAGACCTCGTCTCGGATCGCGAACGCGGCGTGCTCGGTCGCGACGATGCTCGCCGGCAGAAACGGCCGGTCCGTCGCGATGAGCAGAAACACGACGACCGCCGCGGCGATCGCGGCGGTCGTCGCTCTGGCCGCCCGGGCACCGAACGGACGCACTCCCTAGCCCTTCAGGAGCTTCTCGACGAGGTCGACATAGCGCTGCTTCGCGTCGTCCTGGCCCGTCCCCTTGAGCTTGCTCCAGGCGTCGTACTTCGCCTTGCCGGCGAGGTCGAACATGCCCGGGCGCGAGCCCGACACGTCGCCGACGGTCCCCTGCTTGTAGAGGCTGTAGAGCTCGAGGAGGGTGTCGTTCCCCGGCTTGCTCGGCAGGGTCTTCACGTCCCCGGCGGCCTTCTCGAACTTCTCGTTCAGCTCCGACATTCCACTTCTCCGTTGATGGTGGCTCTTACTTCACGATCGCGAGGACGTCGCCCTCATCCATGATGATGAGCTCCTCGCCCCCGAGCTTGACCTCGTTCCCGGCGTAGGACGTGAACAGGACGCGGTCGCCCTCGGCGACCTGCATCTTCGCCCGGGTCCCGTCCTTCATCAGCTTCCCCTCGCCGACGGCGACGACCTTGCCCTCCTTGGGCTTCTCCTTCGCCGTGTCCGGCAGGACGATCCCGCCCTTGGTCATCTCCTCGGCCTCGAGACGCTTGACGACGATCTTGTCGTTGAGCGGCCGCAGCTTCGCCATCCTGGCCTCCTGTGCAGATCTCTCTGCTTCGCCTGGCAGTTCCGATGACGCGCCGCTCCCGGCGCGCCCGAGAGACCCTATCTAGTCGGTGCAAGCGCCGGTTGCAAGGGGTGCGCCGCGGGCGGGATCAGCGCTCGTCCGCCGCCTCGCGCTCCTTCACCGACTTCACGATGTCGGGGCTCAGCGCCTCGGCCGTGTCGAGGTCGCGCCGCCCCTGATCGGCCCGCCCCAGGCGAAGCAGGAGCAGCCCGCGCCGGGCGTAGGCCTCGGCCGCCCCGTCGGGGTCGAGCTCGATCGCGAGGCCGTAGGTGAGGAGCGCCCCGTCGTCGTCGCCGCCGGTCTCGAGCGACCGCGCCCGGGTGACGAGCTCGCTCGCCATGCCGGTCCGGGTCACCGAGCTCGGCGCGTCGCCCGCCTCCCCGTCGACGAGGAGCCCGAGCCCCCACGAGGCCGCCGCGCCGACAAGGAGCGCGACCACCGCCGCGAGCACCGTCACCAGCCCGCTCCGCCGCTTCATCAGGTGGGTCCGGACCGTCCGCAACCCCGGCAGGACGCGACGGCGCGCCTGCGGGGCCTCCCCCGAGAGGAAGCGCCGCAGGTCGTTCGCGAACGCCATCGCCGTCGGGTAGCGCCGCACCGGGTCCCGGTGGATCGACATCTCGACGATGCTCGCCAGCCGCGGATCGAGGTCGGGGCGCCGCGTGTTCACCGGCAGCGGCTCGGTGTAGAGGATCTTCCGCAGCAGCCGCACCGTGTCGGTGTCCTCGTGCGGACGGACGCCGGTGAGCGCCTCGTAGAGGACGACGCCGAGGGCGTAGACGTCGCACCGCTCGTCGTAGCGGGCGCTCTCCCCCTCGATGTACTCGGGCGCCATGTACGGCGCGCTGCCGAGGATCTCGTGGCCGGCCGTCAGGCAGATGTCGTCGCTCTTGATCTTCGCGATCCCGAAGTCGACGAGGAACGGCTTCCCCTCGAGATCGATGATGATGTTCGACGGCTTGATGTCGCGATGGACGATCCCGCGGCTGTGCGCGTAGTGGAGCGCGTAGGCGATCGGCAGGATCACCTCGCACGCCTCCGACGCGGTGAGCGCCCCGCGGTCGATCATCCGCGCGAACGGGACGCCCTCGACGAAGTCCATCGCGAAGAAGTGGACGCCGTCGATCTCGTCGACCTCGTGGATCGCGACGATGTGCGGGTGGCGCAGCTTCGCGACCGCCCGCGCCTCCACCTGGAACCGCTCGATGTCCTCCTTGAGCGGGTCGCGTCCGGGCGAGAGCACCTTGAGGGCAACGACGCGCTTGAGCTTGGTGTGGATCGCCTTGTAGATGACGCCCATCCCGCCGCGCCCGATCTCGCCCATGATCTCGTAGGGCCCGAGACGCGGATGCCGCTCGACGTCGATCTGGTCGCCGAGCAGCGCGGTCGGCGACTCCATGAACGGATCGGGCTCGTCGTCGATCCCCATCCGCCGGCGGCGGCTGGTCGCCCCGGCCGGGACCTCGAGAGCGGCCCCGTCGCCGAACCGCGCCATCCGGGCCCGCGACGTCGTCGACACGCCCGAAGGCGTCGCCGGCTCGTCGACCGGAGCCTCGGTCCGCGCCGTCGGCTCGTCGTCGTCGTCGGTCGCGGCGATGAGCTTGCCGAGCTCGATCGCGCCGGTGTCGATCTTGGCGGCGTCCTCCTCGGAGAGCACCTCGTAGTCCGAGCTCGCCGCCGACCCCGACGACGACGCCGACGCCGTCGCCACCGCGTCGCCGACGCCCTCGCCGTCGCCGTTGCCCTCACCCGGCGCGTCGTCGATCTCCTCGATGATCGGCGTCAGCTTGCTCTTCGGTGACGACGGCGTCGGCCACTCGACGATCGGCGGTTCGTTCTGCTCGAGCTGCTCGATGTCGAGGGTGTCCTCGATCGAGACGCTGTGGATGCTCTCGGGCCGCTCGAGGACGTCCCGGCACTTCCGGCACCGGTAACGCCGCTTCGAGTCCCAGTTCATCACGTTGTAGCGCGCGGCGCATCGCGGACAGACGAGCAGCGCGATCCGCTGCGCGCCGAGCACCTCGAGCACCTGCCCCAGCGTCAGGATCCGCTCCTCGAGGAGGATCTCGCCGAGCCGCCGGAAGTCGCCGACCCGCGCGCGCCGGCGCTGGATCTCGAGGCACCGTTTGATGTCGTCGCGCGTCGCGAGCCCGCGCTCGAGCAGAATCCGACCGAACGCCGGGATCGGCAGCGGCGTGCGCAGGGGCGCAGGCGTCGGGCTGGGAGCGCCAGGCGGTTCTTCGAGCATGGACCTGTCAGCGCCGAGATGATGTCCCGGTCGGGGGGAGCGAGGCCTCCCCCGCCCTGGCTGATACTATGGTCACCTCCGCGAGAGGGCTCAAGCACCCGGCCGCCGCCGGCGCCTCAAACCACTCGAGAGCCGAGACATGACCGCGTTCGAACCTCCCCCGCCCCCCCAGCCGACCGACCCGATCGGGCGGCCGGCCTCGAGCACGATGCCGGGCGCCCGCCCGCGCCGCCGCACGTGCGGGCGCTACCAGATCGCCGCGGAGATCGCGCGCGGCGGCATGGGCGTCGTCTACCGCGCCTACGACCCGGGGCTGCAGCGCGAGCTCGCCCTCAAGATGCTGCTCGTCGGACGCTACGAGGAGAAGGTGCTCGTCGAGCGGTTCCTCCGCGAGGCGCGCACCCTCGCCCGGATGCGGCACCCCGCGATCATCGGCGTACACGAGGTCGGCTTCGAGGACGGCCGACCCTACCTCGTCATGGACCTCGTCGAGGGCGGGTCGCTCGAGGACCGCCTCCGCCAGGGGCCGCTGCCGATCGAGACCGCCCTCGACCTCACCCTGCGGGTCACCCGCGCGATCGACTACGCCCACGGCGAGGGGTTCCTCCACCGCGACCTCAAGCCGGCGAACGTCCTCCTCACCGCCGAGGGCCACCCGCTCGTCACCGACTTCGGCCTCGTCCTCGAGATGGACAATCGCCACGAGCTCACCCGGACGGGCCAGCCGGTCGGCACCCCCGCCTACATGCCGCCCGAGCAGGCGTCGGGCAAGAAGGAGGACTTCGGGCCGCACTCCGACGTCTACTCGCTCGGCGCGACCCTCTACCACCTCATCGTCGGCCGGCCCCCGTTCGAGGCGCCGAGCATCCTCAACGTCATCAGCGCCATCCTGACCGAGCCGCCCCGCCCCCCGCGCGTGCTCCGCCCCGAGACGCCGCGCGACGTCGAGCAGATCATCCTCCGATGCCTCGCCAAGGAGCCGGCCGACCGCTACGACAGCGCCGCCGCCCTCGCCGCCGACCTCGGCCGCGCGATCGAGGGGCGACCGATCGACGCGGCCCGAAGCGGCCCGGCCGCGCGCGCCGGACGAGCGCGGCTGATCGTCGCCTCGCTCGTCGCCGCGATCGTCACGTCGATCATCGTCGGCCTCTTCGTCGTCCCCGCCATCGCCGAGCGCCGGCGCGCGCAGGCGCGCGCCCTCGAGCGCGAGGGGCTCGCTCTGCTCCGCGCCGGCGAGGAGGAGACGGCGACCGCTCGCCTCGCCGCGGCGATCGCCCTCGACGCCGACCTCCTCGACGCCCGATGCGCCCTCGCCCGCCTCGCCCTCGACGCGCGCGACCTCGACGGCGCCCGCGCGCACGTCGATGCGGCGATCGCGATCGCCCCCGAGGACCCCGACGCCCTCGACCTGCGCGGTCGCCTCGCCGCCCTGAGCGGCGTCCACGTCGAGGCGATCGCCGCCTGGGACGCGGCATGGTCCGCCGGCCTCCGCCGGCGCGAGCCCGGCCTCGCTCTCGCCGAGGCGCTCCTCCGCGAGGGCGAGGCGGAGCGCGCCCGCCCGATCCTCGACACCCTCCTCGAGACGTCGCCGACCGCCCTCGACGTCCTCGCCGAGCGCGCCGCGTGCCTCGACGCCCTCGGCGCCACCGTGAGCGCCGAGGAGGACCGCTGGAGACGCCTCGCCATCGCCGCGCAGGCCGGGCCGTCCTCGCCCGCGCGCGACCGGCTCGTGAACGAGGCGCTCGGCGAGATCGTCGCCCGCCGCCTCGCCGCGGGCGACGTCGAGGGCCTCTCGCGCCTCTGGGAGGAGGTGCACCGCCGCCTCGGGCGACCGGGGGATCCGGGCATCCAGGAGATCGCCCGCGACGATGCCGACCGCCTCCTCCGCGACCTCGAGGACGGCGACGCCCCCCTCGCCGCGCGTCTCCGCGCCGCGATCGGCCTCTCGGTCCTCCCGCGACCTGGCGTCACCGAGCCGCTCCGTGCGGTCGCGACCGGAGCCGGCGGCGAGCGCCCCGCCCTCGTCGCCGAGGCGGCGTGGGCGACGCTCCTCGGGCACGAGGTCGGCGCGAGGCTCGCGGACTGGGCGGCGGGCCGCGACGGCGAAGCCGGCGCGGCCCGCGCGATCACCGTCATCGAGCGGGCGCGGCGGCTCGGTCCCGATGAGGTGCGCACCCTGGGGGGACTCGGGTTCGACGAGCCGATCGTCCGCGCCGCCGCCGCGATCGCGATCGGCATCGCCGCGACCCGCGCGGGCGGCCCCGGCGCCGAGCTCACCGAGGGAGCGCTGCGTTCCCTCGGACGACCGGACGCGACCGCGGCGGCCACGACCGAACGAGTGACGCGAGCGCTCGCGATCCTGCGGACCGGCAAGACCGACCGGGACGAGGACGACGACGCGCTCGCGGACGCGATCCTCCTCGCCGGCGCCCTCGTCCTCGCGCCCGAGTGGACGGCGCAGGACGTCGACGCCTCCCGGTCGCGCTGGCGCGCCGCGCTCGACGACGCCATCGAGGTGACCGCCGGCCCGGCGCGCGGACGCCTCCTCGCCCGCCGCGCGCGCCACGCCGCCGAGGAGGGCCGCCTCGCCGACGCCCGCCGCGACGTCGACCGGGCGATCGCCATCGCCGCCGACGACCCGGGCATCCTCGAGCTCGACCACATCCTCGGCGCGGTCCAGCGGCGCTCCGCGGAGCGAACGCCGTGGCTCGAGCGCCTCGCCGCGCTCGACCCGGTCGCCGCCGATGCGGCGCAGCGCCGCGCGGAGCTCTCGGCCCGCCACGGCTTCCCGGCCCTGCCCGGCCCGAACGGAATGAGCCGGATCGTCGTCTCGCTCCGACCGGACCCCGGCCTGCCCGACCTCGAGGAGCGGTTCGCCGACGCGTTCGAGCTCTGGAGCTCGGTCCCCCGCTTCGAGCCGCGAGGCCTCGTGACCGAGGGCGTCACGACGATGCTCTCGAAGTTCACCCTCGAGGAGTGCGCGAGCGTCGAGTACCGATCGGCCCACGTCGGGGAATGCACCCTCGATCTGTTCGTCGCGACCTCGGCCGAGCACCGCCACCACGGCTACGGCATCAACCGGCGCACCGAACGGCGCGCCGCCGTCGTCGTCGATGGCCTCCGCGGCGGGCACGGCGTCGTGATCCCGAAGCCGCTCCGCGCCGTCACGACCGTCCTGCGGCGCGACGAGCTCTCGGTGTGGGACGCCGGCCGCCTCGCCGTCCGCTCGCCCCCGGTCGCGCGGCTCGCGCGTCGCCGCGGCGGGCGGATCTTCATCGTCAACGGCTGGCTCCCCGGCGAGCATCCGATCGAGCGCATCACGGCGATCGGACGCATCGGCCCGACCGCCGCGACGCGCCGCGCGCGGCCGCGATCCGAGCCGCTCCCGCCGCTGCCGGGCGAGACGACGCTCACGGCCGACCGCGCCGAGGGCGCCCCGAGCACCCTCGAGGCGCTCCGTCGGGACGGCGCGACCTTCGGGACGGACGGCTCGTGGGTGGCGAACAGCCGGCGCGGCCACACCCTCGGGGTGAGGCGGCTTCGCGGCGACGTGCGGATCGAGGCGCGCGTCGACGTGACCGACCCGAACAACGGCGAGGGTGGGCTCGCCCTCGTCACCGAGACGGCGAACGGCGGCGTGATCTGGTGGGGCGTCCGGCGCGCGATGTCGGTCGGCGAGCAGCCGCGCATCTGGATGAGCTACCAGCGCGGCGAGCGGTGGGAGACCCCGCTGCTCTCGGCGCCGTGGCCCGGCGGACCGGTCCACCTCGTCCTCGAGCGGCGCGGCGACCACATCCTCGCGTGGCACGGCGCCTCACCCGACGACCTCACCCCGCTCGCCGAGCGCGGCTTCTACTTCCCGCTCGACAACCCGGTCGAGGCGGTCCTCTGCGGGCGCAACGGCCGCGGCGAGAACCCCGTCCGCTTCGATCGGGTGGAGCTCCGCGCCGAGCTGCACCCGGCGGGGCGGTGGGACTGACCCGGGGGTCGCGGGAGTCGTTCCAGGAACGACGAAACCTCACGCAAAGGCGCAAAGGCGCAAAGGGGCTCTGCCAGGTCGAGATCTCGGATCGGAGCAACGATCCTTGGCGCCTTTGCGCCTTTGCGTGAGATCTCTCCGCTCCAGGAACCCGCGTGGCTCCCCGCCGATCAGAGATCCTTCAACTCCCCGACGATCTCCTCGACGAGGTCCTTCAGCGTGACGACGCCGACGCACCGGCCACCCTGGCCGACGACGAACGCCATCGGCTGCCGCGAGCGTCGGATGATCGCGATCGCGCGCTCGACGGTGAGCGTCTGGGGCAGCCTCGGCACGTCGCGGACGACCTTGTCGATCGGGTCGCCCGGCTCGAGCGCGAAGAAGAGCTCGAAGATGTTGACGACGCCGACCCATCGCCCGTCGTCGCCGCCGACCGGGAGGCGGCTCCGCTTGCGCTCGGCGGCGACGGCGCGGGCCGCCTCGGCCGTCGCGCCCGGCTCGACCCGCGCCACGCGGCGGGCCGGGATCATCACGTCGCCGAGCTGACGGCCGCGCAGCGCGACGACGTTCCGGGCGAGCTGATCCTGGTAGTCGGTCAGGACGCCGGCCTCGGCCCCCGAGGCGACGACGTGAACGAGGAAGTCGCTCCCGCCGGCCCCGTCGCCCTCCTCGCCATGGGCGCTCGCCCCGGCGAGGCGCGTGAGCGCGTTGCTGACCATCTCGAGCGGCCAGGACGCGGGCCGGAAGACGCGGGCGACGATCTCGGTCGGCCACGCGAGCGCGTAGACGAGACCATCGGCGCGGCGACGGAAGAGATCCTTCGGGGCGACCTCGCCGAAGACGAACAGGAACGGGGTCAGGGTGACCGTCGTGAGCAGGTCGGCCCGCGCCCCGGAGGCGGCCGCGAGCGTCGCCGGACCGGCCGCCGCGAGCCCGCCGGCGATCGCCGTCGCCGCGTCGCCCGTCTCGCTCGTCAGGCGCAGGAAGTAGAGGGTCACGATGCTCGTCATCGAGTAGTTCACGATGTTGTTCCCGACGAGCATCGTCGAGATCAGCCGCCCCGGACGCGAGAGCAGCCCCTCGACCGTCGCCGCGCGCGGGTCCCCGTGCCGCCGTCGAATCTGGTGCCGCACCCGGTTGAGCGAGTAGACGCCGGTCTCGATCCCGCTGAAGTAGCCGCTCAGGACGACGAGGCCGAGGCAGGCGAGGAGCGTGATGAGCAGATCCACCGCTACGCCTTCCCCGCGACGTCGTCGTCGCCGTCATGGCCGTCGCCGACGCCCCCGGGCGCATCGTCGGGAGCGTCGCCCTCGGGGCTCAGCGGCACGGAGGTGAACCCCGAGGGCGCCGCGCGCGCCGAGCCGCTGGCGGCGCGGCTCGAGGCGCGGCCGCGCTTGGGCTGCACGGTCGGGAGCGCCCGGTCGGTCGTGCCGAGCTGACTGCGCGCCTTCCGGAGCGACGTCGTGCGCATCGGTCCCCGGTCGTCGTCCCCCGCGCCCACGCCGGAGTCGCCGCCGCCCGGCGGCGACTCGCCGTCGTCATCGGCGTCGTCGGGCCCGAGCGGCTCGACGAGGAGCTCGCGAACCCGACCGCGCTCGACCTTCGCGACGTGGAGGCGGGCGCCGCCGAGGACGACGGCGTCGCCGACCTCGGGCACCCGTCCGATCGTCGAGGCGACCATCCCGGCGAGGGTCGCCGGATCGCGCGGGCCCGGCTTCGCCGTCCCGAACAGCTCGTGCGCGTCCCGCGCCGACAGCGCGCCGAGGACGCGGAAGTGCTCGGTGCCGGCCTCCTTCACCCGCTTCACCGCCGGCGCCTTCGGGTCCCACTCGTCGTTGATCTCGCCGACGATCTCCTCG
Source organism: Planctomycetota bacterium (assembly GCA_029260755.1). GTDB lineage: Bacteria > Planctomycetota > J058 > J058 > JAJDCQ01 > JAJDCQ01. Next base: position 31,597 of record JAJDCQ010000247.1, read on the forward strand.
ACGACGTCCTCGAGCGTGACCAGCCCGGCCGTCCCGCCGTACTCGTCGACGACGATCGCCATCGTCGCGCTGCGCGTGACCAGCTCCGAGAGGAGCGTCACTGCCGTCATCGCCTCGGGCACGTAGAACGGCTTGCGGACGAGCGCTCCGAGCTCGGCATCGTCGCCGGCGAGGAGGACGTCGCGCGCATCGACGAGCCCGACGAGCTCGTCGACGTTGCCCTCGTGGACGGGCAGCGTCCCCTTGCGGGCCGTGCCGGCGCGAATCTCCTCGAAGAGAACGCCCCGCCCCTTGCGAAGATCGAAGCTGACCACGTCGACCCGCGGCGTCATCATCTCCTTCACTCGGATGTCGCCGAGCTCGACGACGCCCTGGAGGAAGTCGCTCTCGGTTCGCGCGAGGACGCCCTCGTCCGCCTGCATCTCCATGAGCTGGCGGAGCTCCTCCGGCGAGAGAAACGCGCTGTCCTTCGCGCTGCCGGCGACGACGCGGCCGACCCACGGGATCAGGACGTCGAGCGGGCCGACGAACGGGCCGATCACCGTCCGGACGAACGCGAGCACCGGCGCGGCGACGACCGCGAAGCGGCGCGGCGACATCACGCCGAGGGTCTTGGGGACGAGCTCCCCGAAGAGGATCGTCGCGACGACGACGGCCGCGCTCGCCCCGACCACCATCGCCGTCGGCGCGCCGCGCGCGGCCAGCTTCGTCGAGAACAGGGTCGCGATGCTGAAGAGGAGGACGTGGGTGACGAGATTCCCGAAGAGGATCGCGATCAGCAGGGCGCGCGGGCGCGCGAGGAGCGAGGCTATGAGCCGCTCCATCGCCGAACCGGACCGGCCGAAGCGGGTGACGTCGTGCGGCGCGAGCGAGAAGAAGGCCGCCTCGGAGCCGGCGAAGAGGCCGGCCATGGCGAGGAGCACGATGATCCCCCCGAGGAGCGGGAGGTCGCCGACCGACAGGCCGGCGAACGCGAGCGCCACGCCGAGGGTGGGGAGGTGCGAGCCGACGATCGTCATCAACGCGCGCCCCTCGCCTCCCTCGTCCGCTCGCTAGGAGGGCTGTCTGGGTCCGTCGGACTCGCCGTCGGTCGACCCGCCGAACGCTTTGCGCCACAGCCAGGTGAGCGGTCCGACCGGCTCGGGGAGCACCTCGGGCGGCTTCGCCTCGAGCGCGTTGATCCGCGCGATGAGCTGGTCGAGCTCCTCCTTCGGCTTCTCCATCAGGCAGAACCCGAACTCGAGCGTCTCGACCTCGGCCGCCGCGCAGTCCCAGCACGGCACCCCGAGCTCCTGGAAGAGCTTCTCGGCCTCGTCCGGATTTCGGTCCAGAGCGTCTTGGATCAACGACTTAGACGTGATCTTGGGGACCTCGGGCACCTGTGGAGAACGTGTTGAAGGGGCCCGTCCGCTCGCCTGTGCCAAGGATGGCGCTCCTTCGGAGGTCTCGACGGGACCCCTCTCGGAGGCCCGAGATGAAGCCTAGCGTCATGAGCGCACCCACTCTAGGAAAAGGCCTCGGTTCTTTCAACGCGGCCTTGTGGAAAACCCCGCATGAAGACGTGAACGAACGGTGGAGTACGGGCCCGATCCCAGCCGCGGAGCGGTTTCGATTCAGACTCGGGAACGTCTCCAACGCGACGCGTCAGTTTCTGTCATCCGAGTGTAAAAGACCCCCCGCCAAGGGGCTCTATGATTGACGAGATGCGGCATTGGCAGTAGCATTCGCCGGATCGAGGGGGCCCGCCACCGAACCAGCGCGACGCCATGAGATTGCGTCCTGAGCGCCAACTTTGATTGACAGGCGGACCTGAAAGACGAGACCGATGCTGATCGACAACCGCTACGAGGTCAAGGAGAAGGTGGGCGAAGGCGCCTGTGCGCGCGTCTACCTCGTGACCGACTCCGAGGGGAGCGACCGCCCCCTCGGCCTGAAGCTGATGCGAGGCAGCCGCGCCCGGGAGCTCGACCGCTTCCGCCGCGAGTTCCGCCTCCTGGTCGGGCTCCGGCATCCGAACGTTCTTCGGGTGCACGATTTCGGCTCCATCAGCAACGGCGAGGGCTCGGACGACTTCTACTTCACCTACGACTTCATCGAGGGGCAGAACCTCGCCGAGCTCGCCGAGGGCGGCGCCAGCGTCGAGGACATCGTCGAGATCGCCGTCGACGTGCTCCGCGGGCTCGCCTACGTCCACGGTCGCGGGCTGATCCACTACGACATCAAGCCCGAGAACATCCTCGTCGCGCGGGAGGCGATCGACGGAGCGGGCCGCGGCAAGCTTCGCGCGGTGATCACCGACTTCGGCCTCGCCAGCGAGGAGCGCACCGAGAGCGGGCACACCGTCAAGGGGACGCCGCACACGATGGCGCCCGAGATCGCCAAGGGCGGTCCGGTCGACCGCCGGGCCGATCTCTACAGCCTCGGCGCCACCCTGTACGCCGCCCTCACCGGCGAGCCCCCGTACGTCGGTGGCAGCGTCGTGGAGATCCTCCGCCGCCACATCGAGGATCGGGCGGCGCCCGTCTCGTGGGCGCGCCCCGAGGTCACGCCCGAGCTCGACCGGGTCGTCCTCTCGCTCCTCGAGAAGGAGCCGGCCAACCGTCCCGCGACCGCGAACGCGGCCATCCGGGCGCTCGGCGCGGCGGTCGGCAAGACCTTCGAGGTCGAGACCGAGGCGACGCGCGAGTCGCGCATCCTCGGCGGGCAGTTCGTCGGACGCGACCGCGAGGTCGAGTGGCTCGAGGAGGCGTTCTGGAACGTCTTCAGCGGACAGGTCGGTAACTGCGACCCCGAGGCCGACAGCGACCTCGTCCTCGACCCGCGCGACTTCGATCGGCGGACGCGGTTCAAGAGCCGGCGACGCCCGCGCAGCGACGAGCGGCGGCGCGGCGGCGACCGCCGCGGCACGACCGAGGTGAAGGGCGTCCTCGCCGGCGACGACGAGGAGGCGGCCGCCCTCGACGCGCTCGTCGAGCGCGCCGGGGCGGGCAAGCGTCGCCTGCGTCGCGACGACGACGCCGACGCGCGCGGCGGCAGCCGACCGGCGAGCGACGACGTCGCCGACCTCGAGACGACGCTGCCGACGGCCAACCTGATCCTCATCCGCGGGGCGAGCGGGATCGGCAAGACCCGCCTCCTCTCCGAGGTCAAGCACACCGTCCAGCTCCGCGACGTGACCTACCTCTCCGGCTCGTGCCGCAAGCACGCCGACCGAGCGTACGGACCGTTCGTCGACATCATCGGCCGAGCGCGCAACCTGCTCGACGGCGAGCGGGCCGACCTGCTCCAGTTCGACTGGGCCGTCCGCCGGATCCTGAGCGAGAACGGCCGCAGCGGGCACACCCGCGTGATCGACCGGAACGAGCCGGGCGCCGACGAGCGGCGCCGCTTGCTCGACGCCGTGTCCGAGTACCTGATCTCGGTCTCGCTCGAGCGGCCGCTCGTGATCGCGATCGAGGATCTCCACCGCGCCTCGACCGAGACGATCGAGCTGCTCGTCCATCTCCATCGCGTGATCAACGCGCGGGTGGGCGCGGCGGTCGTGCCGGCCGGCGCCGGCCCCGAGATCGGCGGCGGCGGCGGCGGAGCGAGCTCGGAGGCCGAGAGCGGCGAGGCCATCGGCACCGGCGCGGTCCCGCGGATCCTCCTCCTCGCGACCTACCGGCCGGAGGAGACGGCGGGGAGCGCGCTCGAGGAGCGGCTCCGGACGCTGCGCAAGGACCGCCACTTCGAGCAGCTCGGCCTCGGCGCCCTCCGCGTCGACGACACGACGAGCCTCGTCCGATCGATGACCGGCGCCACCGAGGTGCCGCTCAAGTTCAGCGAGCGGATCCACCGCGAGACCGACGGCAACCCGCTCTACATCGAAGAGGCGATGCGCTCCCTGGCCGACGACGGCCTCCTCGACCCGCCCAGGCGGGCGCGGGGCGACGACTCGGGCAAGAAGGGGCCGGCCGGACCGCGCTTCGACGCGATCGCCGACCGGACGAACATCCTGGGCTCCGGCGGGCTCCGCGGCGCCGTCGCCCGGCGCCTCGAGCGGTTCGACGAGGACGATCGCGACGCCCTCGGCGCGATCGCGGCGTTCGAGCGTCCGGTCGAGACGCGCGTCCTCGCGACGGTGCTCGGCAAGCCCCGGACCGAGGTGGCCGCGCGGCTCGACGACCTCGAGCGACGCGGCCTGCTCGTCCGACGCGTCGAGCGGCCGTTCGGCGCGAGCGACGACGCTCCGCTCGAGGAGACGTTCGACATCGCGCAGCAGGTGATCCGCAGCGTCATCTACGACGCGGTCTCCGACCAGGAGGCGCTCCATCGCCGCATCGGGTGCGCCCTCGAGGAGGTGCTGACCGAGGCGCGCGGCGAGGCGCGAGCCGACATCTGCGCCGAGGAGACCGCCCGCCACCTGCTCCGGGCGCGGGCCGGCTTCACCGCGGTCGAGTACGGCCTCCGCGCGGCCCGCAAGGCGAGGCGCGTCGGCGCGAGCGAGCGCACCGTCGAGCTCCTCCAGATGACGCTCGAGGCGCTCGCCGCGTTCCGCGAGCTCGAGCCCGGCAAGAAGGTGCTCGGCGGCTGCTCCGGCGAGGAGGAGGCGCTCCCCGACGAGGCGACCCTCGACCGGCGGCGCCTCGAGGCGCTCGCCGACCTCTCGGGCGCGCTGTTCCGGCTCGGACGCCTCGAGGAAGCCCAGGGGGCCGACCTCGAAGCGCTCAAGGTCGCGCGCGAGCTCGACGACCCCGTCGCCGAGGTCGAGGCGCTCGGACGGATCGGTCGATCGAGCGCCCGACTCCAGAACTTCGGCGAGGCTCGGGCCTACCTGACCGAGAGCCTCGAGAAGGCCGAGGGCCTCGCGTTCCACCGCGGGATCGGGTCGAGCCTGCGCGAGCTGTCCGAGCTGACCGAGTCCGAGGGCGACCTCGCGGGCGCGCTCGACTACCTCGAGCGGAGCCTGGCCCACGAGCAGAGCCGCGGGAGCGACACGCGCGAGGCGGCGCGGACGCAGCGGGCGCTCGCCATCGCGCTCCGGAAGGCGAGCCGGCTCGACGAGGCGCTCGCGTGCGCGAGCAACGCCCTCGAGATCTCCGAGCGGCTCAACGACAAGCGCGGCATGGGAGAGGCGTACGACGTCCTGAGCGACGTCCACTTCTTCCTCGGCGACTACGATGCATCCATTGATGCGACGAACCGGGCGGTGGAGTGCCACCGCGAGCTGGGGAACAAGAGCGGCGTCGCGTGCGCCCTCTACACCCTCGGGATCCTGTTCGACCAGCGCGGCGACGGCGACGACGCCGTCTACAACTTCCGCGAGAGCGCGCGCCTCTGGCGTCAGCTCGGCAACCAAACCGAGCTCGCCCGGGCCCTCCACAACCTCGGCTGGACCCTCTATCTCCGCGGCGAGACGCGCCGCGCCCTGGCGGCGCTGAACGAGGCGACCACGCTCTTCAACACGCGCGGCGAGCGCGAGAGCTACGGTCAGGGCCTCGTCGCGCTCGGGCTGTGCTACACCCGCGCCGGCGACCTCAAGCGCGCGAGCGGCTGCCTCGAGGGCGCCGTCCGCGTGGCGAGCGAGCTCGGAGCGCGGCGGCTCGAGGCCGAGGCGACCTGGGTCGCGGGCGAGCTGCTCCTCGAGCGGGGCGAGCCGGCCGTGGCGCGGGAGACGTTCGACCGGGTCGTGCGCCTGGCCCGCGAGGAGGGCGACGCGCGCCTCGAGCCGCTCGGGCTGAGCTCGCTCGCCGCCGCGCTCGCGCGCCTCGGCGAGACCGAGCGCGCCGCCGAGATGGCCGAGCGGGCCGAGCGCCTGGCCGTCGAGGCCGGCGAGCCCGACGTGCGGGCGCGGGCCCGTCTGCGGTCGGCCGAGGTGGCGCTCGCGGCCCGCGATCTCCACACGGCGCAGGCATGCCTCCGCGACCGGGCCGAGTGGCTCGAGAAGGTGCGGGAGCGGGCCGTCTCGCTCGACGCCGAGCTCGCGTGGGCGCGCCTGCGCCTCGCCGTCGGCGACGCGACCGGCGCCCGCGAGGCGCTCCGGGCCGTCGTGGCCGAGGCCGAGCGCCTCGAGTTCCGCGGCGTGCGGACGACCGCGCGGATGCTCTGCGCGGCGAGCCGGCTCGGCGTCGAGCGCGACGCGGCCGACTGGCGTCCGGGCCGGCGGCTCCCGCTGACCGAGGAGCTCGCGTGCGCCCGGTCCGAGGCCGAGGCCGCCCGCGCCGAGGCGCTCGACATGGGCCGCGGCGGCTCCGCCCGGCGCGCCACCCTCGTCCTCGCCGAGATCGACGTCGCGACCGGCATGGCCGAGAGCGCGCGCAACCTGGCCCTGTCGTTCCGCGACGATCCGCGGACGGAGCGCGACGGCCACGCCCGGGTGCGGGCCGGTCTCGTGGCGGCGCAGGCCGCCCTCGTCCTCGACCGCCCCGAGGAGGCGCGGGCCGAGGCCGAGGCGCTCGAGAAGGAGACGGTCCGGACGGGCGCCCCGGCGCTCGAGGCCGAGCGGCTGCTCGTGAGCGGCCTCGCGGCGAAGGAGGGCGGCGATCCGATCGCCGCCCGCGCGTCGCTCGAGCGGGCGGTGGAGCTCCTCGATCGGGCCGTCGAAGGGCTGCCCGAGCCCGAGCAGCGGCTCCGTCTGTCGGCGCCCGACGTCCGGGCGGCGCGGGCGGCCCTCGTCGAGGTCGAGCGGCTCGTCGCCGAGCGCAAGGGCGAGGACGGCTTCGGCCACGGCGGCGAGGATCGTCGGGCGACGCCCGATGCGAAGAGCCGCGAGCTCGCCCTCGAGGCGGAGCGCCGTCGGCTCCAGCTCCTCCTCCGCGCGGCGCGCGAGCTCAACGGCGAGCGGAGCGTCGATCGCCAGCTCGAGCGGCTGCTCGACGTCGTCGTCGACGCGTTCGGCGCCGAGCGCGGGTTCGTCATCCTGATCGAGCGCGGCAAGTTCGAGATCCGGAGCGCGAGGAACTTCGAGGGCGAGCCGGTCGGCGACCCCGAGCGCGAGGTGAGCCGGACGATCGCGCGCAAGGTGGCGCTGCGCGGCGCGCCGCTGATCGCGATGGACGCGGCCCAGGACCTGGCGATCCACGAGAGCCAGAGCGTCGCCGAGCTGCAGCTCCGCAGCGTCATGTGCGTCCCGCTCAAGGTGAAGGGCGTCACCCGCGGCGTCCTCTACGTCGACCACCGCTTCACCGAGGCGTGCTTCAGCCAGGAGGACCTGGAGCTCTCCTGCGCCCTCGCGGACATGGCGGCCGTCGTCGTCGAGAAGACGCGCCTCATCGAGGAGGCGCTCCGTCAGCGCGAGGATCTGCGCCTCTCGAACGAGGAGGTCGAGCGCCTCAACAGCCAGCTCGAGGCGCGGCTCGAGAGCGCGAGCAACGAGCTCACCCGGCTCCAGGCCGAGGTCGACGAGCAGAAGGACCAGCTCGAGCTGAAGTACAACTACGCGAACATCGTCGGCCAATCGGCGCCGATGCGCGCGGTCTTCCAGCTCCTCGACAAGGTCACCGACAGCGACGTGCCCGTCCTCGTCCAGGGCGAGAGCGGCTGCGGCAAGGAGCTGGTCGCCCGGGCGATCCACTACAACGGCCCGCGCAAGAACCGTCCGTACCTGTCGATCAACTGCGCGGCCCTGTCGGACAGCCTCCTCGAGGCGGAGCTCTTCGGCTACGTGAAGGGCGCCTTCACCGGCGCCGACCGCGACAAGCCGGGCCTGTTCGAGTGCGCCGACCGCGGGACGCTCTTCCTCGACGAGATCGGGGACATGACGCCCAGCCTCCAGAGCAAGCTGCTCCGCGTCCTCCAGGACGGCGAGGTCCGCCCGGTCGGGAGCAAGACGACCAAGCAGGTCACGGTGAGGATCGTCAGCGCCTCGAACAAGGACCTGCGGAAGCTCGTCGAGGACGGCCAGTTCCGGAGCGATCTCTACTACCGGATCAACGTCGTCACCGTCTGGCTGCCGCCGCTCCGCGAGCGGCGCGACGACATCCCGATGCTCGTCGACCACTTCCGGCAGCGGATCGACGGCGGCGCCGGCAAGCAGATCGACCGCAAGGTGATGGACCACTTCCTCAACTACCACTGGCCCGGCAACGTCCGCGAGCTCGAGAACGAGCTCCGGCGGCTGGTGGCCCTCTCGGGCTCGCGGATCGGCGAGAAGGACATCTCGCAGCACATCCGCAAGCGCGAGGTCGAGCGCTTCGACTTCGGTCACGTCGACGGTCAGACCCTCAAGGAGCGAATCGAGATCATCGAGCGCCGCATCCTCGTCGACGCCCTGAAGCGCAACAACGGCAACAAGACCAAGACCGCCAAGGCGCTCGGTCTGAGCCGATTCGGATTCCTCAAGAAGCTCGACAAGTACAGCCTCCGCGGCTAGCCGCGAGACGCGAACGGGCGCCGGGCCGTCTCGCCGAGAGACGCGCCCACGCTCGTGTGATCACGCGATCTCGAAGAGGTGGCCCGAACTTGACCCCCACTCGCGTCGGTTTCCGCGTAGAGGAGTGGAGGAGGACCTAGACATGACCCCGACGCCCACTCGCACCACGATCAAGGTCATCTGCGACGACTGCGGCAAGAAGATGCGCGTCCCCGAGTCGCGCGCCGGCAAGAAGATCCGCTGCAAGGAGTGCGACGCGCCCGTCCGCGTCCCCCATCTCGATCAGAACGACGACGACGGCGGCCGCGACGAGTTCGCCCTCGAGCCCGCCGAGGCCCGCCCGTCCCGCAAGCGCCGCCGGCCACGAGACGACGACGACGACGACGACCAGGGCGAGCGCCGCCGTCCCCGGCGCAAGGGCCCGATCGCGCCGAAGAAGCGGAAGAGCCCGATCCGTCGCGACTACGACGAGGCCGCCGACCGCGAGGGTCGCCGCGGAGAAGCGTTCGGCGCCGAGAAGAGCGTCCTCAGCGGCGGCATGATCGGCGGCGGGCTCGCCATGATCGGCGCGGTCGTCTGGTTCATCGCCGGCCTGGCGGCGGGCTACATCTTCTTCTACCCGCCGATCCTCTTCGTGATCGGTCTGGTCGGCTTCATCAAGGGCCTCGCCGGCGCGGTCTCCACCCCGAGCCCGCGCGCGCGCCGCCGCTACTAGGCCGCACAGGGGCTATCGAGCTCGTTCAGGTGCCGATGGGCTCGCCTTCGGCGAGCAGGATGTCACCACGGAGAATGGGATGGGAAGGCCAACCTCCGTTCGCGGGATGCCGATAAGGCTCCCAGGAACAGCCGGGCTCGAGGCCCAGAACGGAGGTTG
>JAJDCQ010000248.1 GCA_029260755.1 Planctomycetota bacterium
GGAGGGGAGCGGCGAACGTCGGTGGCGCTCGCATGGGTCGGCGCTCCAACGTCTCGTCGCCCTGCGTTCAAGAAGAAGGCGAGCATCACCGGCGGAACCGATGACGCCCGTGGGTGTTTCGCATTTCCGGACGGGAACTAGACTAGACTAGCCCCAGACTCGTTTTTAAGTTCTAGCTTCGCGAGCGGATCACCCCCCGCCGCCGCGGAGCTCCTCGATCCGAGCGACGAGGGCGTCGAGCGCCGCCACCAGCTGTCGGGCCGTCGCGATGCGCGAGCGGATGGCCGAGGCGCGCCGCTCGCGCCGTTCGCTCTCCGCCTCGTCGCCGCCGGGCTCCGAGAGGGCGGCGACCTCCGTCTCGCTCCGCGTGATCTCGGCCGTCCACCGCGCCTGCGCGCCGCGGAGAGCCTCGAGGGGGAGGGCTGCCGCGGCCGGCTCGTCGAGCTTGCTCGTGACCCGGCTGACGGCTCCGATCGCCTGGTCGTCGTCGAGATGACTCCGGAGGGCGGTCTCGACGAGCTGGAGGCGCTCGAGCCTGCCCTGCCGCATGCGCAGCTCGTGGGCGCGGAGCCGCCGCCGGAGCTCCGCCTCGGCAGCGGCGGATCGGTCGCCGGTCGCGGCGGGTCCCGAGGGCGCCTCGCCCAGCGTGGCGATCTGCGCGGTGACCGACTCGATCCGCGCCCGGATGCCGATCAGGTGTCCGAGGGCCGGGTCCGTCGGAGGCGGCGCGGCGACGGCCGCGAGCAGGTGGGCGGAGACCACCTCGTCGGTCAGCCGGGACGGCCTCGACGCGAGGGCGGTCTCGAGCCCGACGAGGGCCGCCTGCCGCTCCCGGCGGGTCGCCCCGAGGAAGGCGAGCGCCGCGTCGTGCTCGGGCAGGGGCGCGGCGCCCTGCTGGTCGAGCTCGCTCGTGCGGGCGCGCAGGGTGGTCAGGAGCCGGTCGAGGACGGGGCGGACGAAGGCGATCAGCTCCTGGAGCCGTCCCAGCAGGGTCTCGAGCCGGCGTTCCCGCTCCCCGTGGTCGGTGAGCTGGGCGCGGAGGCGGGCCACCTCGAACGCCACCGGTCGCAGCTCGGGCGGGAGGCGCGCGCCAGGCGTGGCGGCGGCGAGGCGCTCCTCGGCCCGCTGGAGCGCCTCGCGGAGGCGGGCTCCCTTGGCGCGGGCTTGCTCGAGGTCGGACGACGGGCCGGCGAGCTCCTGCTCGAGGAGCGTGAGGTCGTCGAGCTCGATCGGCCGCTCGCCGCTCGCGTAGGCGACGAGGCGCGCGTCGGCCTCGGCCACCGCCCTGGCGATCCGCTCGAGCTCCGCCTCGGCCGCGGCGATGTCGAACGCCTGGTCGGCGGGGACCGCGTCTCCGACGACGATCCGCCGGGCGATCCGGGTCAGGATGGCGAGCCGGCGCCGCATCGCCGCGCGGTGCTCTCGCCAGGCGACGAGCGCCGCGCGGGCGTCCGTCGAGAGGGCCGGGTCGGCGCGCCGGGCCTGCTCGTCGAGGATCCGCTCGGTTGGCAGGGTCGCCGCTCCGGCGTCGTGGACCTCGCGGTGGAGCGCCAGGACGGGCTCGACCTCGAGCGGGCCGACGGCGGCGGCGGGCCATCGCTCGGCGACGTGGGCGAGCAGCTCGGTCTCGCGGTCGAAGGTGACGGCCGCCTGCCGCAGCCGGGGCAGGAGCTCGGCCCAGGAGCGCTTCTGCTGCTCGGTGACCTCCAACCACATCTCGCGCAGGATCTCCTTCTCCCGGAGGACGAGATCGAGCCGGAACGGCGTCAGCGTGGCGGGGAGCCGTCCGTCGATCTGCGCCTGGAGCGCGACGATCTCGGCGTCGAGCGCGCGCGTCTCGCGCGATGCGTCCGCCCGGCGCTCGAACACGGCGGCCGCGCGGGCGTAGAGCTGGACCGTCGCCTGCGCGCCGGCCGCCCGGGCGATCGGCGTCATCCCCGCCGTGCGGGCGGCTCCGACCGGCCCGTCGCGCTCGATCAGGGCGGCGAGGTCCGCGTCGGTCTCGACGGGCGGCAGCGGGAGCTGGGCGGCCCGGACCTGCTCACGGGCCCGGGTGGCTCGCTCGACCGCGTCGAGGAGCGGACGCACCCGCTCGGCGACCGTGCTCGCCTCCTTCTCGAGGAGGGCCAGGTGCGATCGCCGGGCGTCGTGGATCTCTCGCCGCAGCTCCTGCTCCTTGAGGCCGGCGGTCTGACGGATGCGCAGGAGCGCGCGCTCGCGCCGTGACCCGGGGCGCGTCCCCTCCAGCCGGGCGAGCGTCTGGCCGATCACCTCGAGCTCGACCCGCGCCTTCTCGACCCGACTTCTCAGGTCGGGCATCGTCTGCTCGACCAGCGTGTCGAACGAGGCCAGCCGGTAGCCGAGCTCCCAGCTCCCGTCGAGCAGCTTCCGCTCGAGCTGGGCGAAGCGGTCGCGCGCCTCGGTCGCCCGTCCGTTCGCCTCGGCCCGGAGCGCCTCGAGGATCGCCCGCTGCTCCTCGGAGAGCTGCTGTTGCTGCGCGGCGAGGCGGTCCTCCTCGCGGATCAGCTCGAGGACGACGCGCGCCCGGAACTCCCGCCCGGGGTTCCAGCGGCTGAGGTCGGCGGGGACGGTCAGGGCGACCTCCAGGCTGAAGGCGTCCGCTCCGGCGCCTTCGACCGAGATCGGCGGATCGGTCGGGCAGGGATCGAGGAACGCCACGACCCGCGGGCGAAGGGCCGAGGGAACGACGAGGTCGCGCAGGTGATTCTCGCCGGCGAGGCTCACCCTGGTCGGGTTGGGGTCGAGGACCGAGTAGCCCTTCGCGGGGGTGCCGCTCCAGGCGACCGTGATGCCGCGCTCGGCGGCCGGGTCGATCTCGAGCGGAGCGAGCCGATCGATGGTCACGTCGATGACCTGCTCGTCGAGGGCGAAGACCCCGTCGCCTGCGAGGACGACGCGGCACGGGACGACCCCGCCGAGCGGTCCTCCGTGGGGTGCGCCGTTGGCCTGCGTCGGCACGGGAAACTCGATCCCGAACTGGCCGACCACCTCGGCCGGCGTCGCCGACCGACCCCGGAGCCAGTGGCCCATGAGGGTGGGGAGGAGGCGCACTCGCTGGAAGTTACTCGCCCGCACGACGAGATCGACGTCGGGGCGGGTCTGGATGTAGGTGCCGTCGCGCGCCGCCTCGAGGGTGAAGCCGGGGTCGGCGATGACGTCGCGTCCCGCCGTGAGGGCGACCCGGCGCACCTCGCGCGTGCCGTGCTCGAACACGACGATCCGGTCGCGGAGGCGGAGCGGCGGCTCCTGATCGGCCCAGAGGACGACGGCGAGGCAGGCGGCGAGCGCCTTCAGCCGTCCGTGAGCGAGCGCGCGACGCGGGTGCCAGAACGCGATCTGCTGGCCGTCGGCGGCCTCGATCTCGAGGAGCTGGCGGAGGAGCCCGACGAGGTCCTTCGGCTCGACGGGCGAGTGCCGCTCTCCCCGGTGCATGACCGAGATCTTGCCCCGCTCCTCGCTCACCACGACGACGACCGCGTCGCTCATCTCGGAGAGGCCGAAGGCGGCTCGGTGCCGCATCCCGACCGCCAGCTTGGTGATCTTCGGGTCGTCCGAAGGCGGGAACTGGCACTTCGCGGCGGCGATCCGGCCGTCGCGGATGATCACGGCGCCGTCGTGGAGCGGCGTCTTGCCGGTGAAGATCGTCTCCAGCATCTGGGCCGTCACGGGCGCGTCGACCGGGACGCTGTCGGCGAGGATCCACCGGTCGAGCGGGTTCGTCCGGGTGATCGCGAGGAGCGCCCCCACGCTGCGGGAGGCCATGCTCGCGCAGGCCGCGCCCACCTCCTCGACCACGCGCTCGGCGTCGCCGCTCGCCCGGGTCTCCGGGAGCCGCCAGAACATCCCGCCGAACGCGTCCTTGAGCTCGTCGGCGAAGATGACGACGAGGATGACCACGGCGACCTCGAGCCGGTTTCCCCGGAGGTGGTCGACCATGCCCAGGACTCCCTCGAACTCGAGGAGCCGGGCGACGCCGTAGAGGACGACGAGGCCGCCCATCCCGACGAGGACGCGGATCGCCCGCGTCTGCCGGAAGACGAGGAGGAGGCGGTAGAACACCCAGGCGACGAGGGCGATGTCGAGGATGTCGAGGAGGTAGGAGCCGGGGGTCATCTCGGGCGCCTGTCGCGGCCGCGCCGTTCCGGCGGCGCCGGCGCGGCGGCGCGGACGGGCTCGGCGCGGTGTCTAGCGGTCCACGGACAGGACATGCGAGGTGATTCTATCCGCGGCCATCGCCGCGCGGAAGTGGGCCCGTCGCCGATCGCCGGTCACACCGGGTCGAGCCACGGCATGAACGCGACGGCGAAGCCGAGGAAGGCGGCGAAGCCGACGCAGTCGGTCACCGTCGTGAGGAAGATCGACGAGGACTGGGCCGGATCGCGTCCCAGGGCGCGCAGCAGGATCGGGATGATCGCTCCGGAGAGGCCGGCCGCCGCCATGTTCACGACCATGGCGGCCGCGATCACCGCGCTGAGCGCCCAGCGACCGTCCCAGACGAAGACGGCGACGCCGGTGACCAGCGCGATCGCGAGGCCGTTGATCGCCCCGCCCATCATCTCCTTGAGCATCAGGCGCGGCGTGCTCCCCGGAGCGATCTCGTTGAGGGCGAGCCCGCGCATGACGACGGCGAGCGCCTGGGCGCCCGTGTTCCCCCCCTGGCCGGCCACGACCGGGAGGAGGATGGCCAGGGCGGTCACCCGCTCGATCGTTCCCTCGAAGACGCCGACGACGGCGGCGGCGGCGAAGGCGGTCGCCAGGTTGACGAGGAGCCAGGGGAGGCGGCGCGCGACCACGGTGCTCACCGGGGAGAGGGCGTGCTCGTCGGCGCCGGCTCCGGCCATCTTCTGGAGGTCGCCGAACGCCTGCTCGCGGGCGACGTCGGCCGCGTCGCGCTGACGGACCACGCCGAGGAGGTGCTCCTCCGCGTCGACCACCGGCAGGGCGAGGAGGCGGGCCTGGGTGAGCGCCTCGACCGCCTTGGCGCGGGTCTCGTCGGGCCGGAGCGTCTTGACCTGCTTGATGACGAGCGGCTCGACCGGATCGCGGGGCGAGGCGAGGAGGAGCGCCCTCAGGGTGAGCACGCCGACGAGCCTGCCCTCGCGATCGGTCACGTAGAGGTAGTGGAGCGTCTGCGGCTTCGCCTTGCGGATCACGCTGATCGCCCGCTGGGCGGTCGCGTCGAGGGGGATGGTGGTGACCTGCGGGTCCATCATCGCGCCCGCGGTGCCGACCTCGTGGGTGAGGAGGCGGCGGACCGCGTCCGCGCGCTTCTCCTCCATCTGCACGAGCATCGGCTCGCGCTGCTCGGTCGGCGTCTGGCGCAGAGCCGCCGCCACCCGCTTGAGCGGCACGGACGCGAGGAGTCGGGCGGTGTGCTCCGGTCCGACCTCCGCCAGGATGGGGCCGGCCGAGTGGGCGAGGAGGTGCTCGATCACCGCGCCGCCGACCTTGGCGGGGAGGTCGCGGAGGAGGGCGGCCACCTCGTCGACCGGCAGCGTCTCCAGGGCGCGCGCCGCGCTGCCCGGGTCGTGCTCCATGAAGGCGCGGGCGATCGTCTCGAGGGGCTTCACGGAGGGGGCTCCTGGTGGGTGAGCGAGAGGGAGAGAGAGTCGCAGAATGGGCCGCCGATCGCGACCCTATCCGGCGTCGGTCCGTGCCCTCTCGTTCGCGGTCGCGGTGACCGCGGCGTCGTCGTGTTGCCCGCGGCGAAGGGCGATGAACCCCCGCTCGAGCAGGTCGAGGCCGACGAGCAGCAGCACGACCGTGCCGGTGAGGGCCACCGCCTGGCGGTGGAGCCCCAGCCCGATCGCCGCGCCGATGGCGGTCGTCACCCAGATGACCGCCGCGGTGGTGACCCCCGTGACGACGTCGTCGCGGGTGAAGATGACGCCCGCGCCGAGGAACCCGACCCCGGTGATGATCTGCCCGAGCACGCGCGTCGGGTCGGCGCTCGCCGGATCGGTGACCGACCGCCCCAGGGTGACGAAGACCGAGGTGCCGAGGCAGATCAGGATGGAGGTCCGCATCCCCGAGGGCTTGCCTCGGAGCTGCCGCTCGAGGCCGATCACCGCCCCGCACGCGGTGGCGAGGCCGATCGGGATCCAGAAGGCGGCGGAGAGCGGATCGTTCATGGAAGCTCGCGTCCCGGATCGGCCACCTGTCGGTGTTGGTTGGAGACTACCATGATGCGGTGGGCGCTACACGGTCGGTCCGGAGTCATTGGCGCGAGCGCTCCTCCAGGGTTCGCTTCAGGATCGGAAGGACCGCCCGATCCTTCTCGCGATCGACGAGCTGCTTGATCCGGATGAGCGATGGCAGGTCGAGGACGCGGATGCGCTCTCCCCAGACGTCGATCGTCGTCGCGTTCGTGACGAGCTCGTCGAAGCCCTCGTCGTCTCCGATCGCACCGAGCACGTCGAGAGGTCCGGCCGACGTCATGAGCAGATGATGGCCGCGGGTGGCGAGCGCCGAGGCGTCGGGGGTGAGCTCGGGGCGCTCGCGATAGGCGGCGTCGAGGGTCGCCAGCGCGTTCGCCAGAGCCTCGGCGTTTCCGGGCGACAGAACGGGGACGATGTCCAGGTCCCAGGTCGTCAGGGGGGCGCCTTGAATCACCGCCGCGACTCCGCCGACGACGATGAAGTCGACCTTGTGCGCAACGAGCGTCGAGAGGATGCCGCGGAAGTCAGCGGACGCCGGCGGCACGCTGGAGCTCCGCGAGGGCGGTCATCTGTCGGTGCAACCACTCGAGGCGCTCGGTCGGAGAGAGCCCGAGCGACCAGCGAATCAACGTCAGGTCGACGCCGTCTTCGGCATGGGTCGGCTGGTCCGGAGCCTCGACCGGCCTGGCGCTCTCGGATCCGGGGGCCGCGTCGTTCATCGGGGACATGCGTTCGAGTATAGCACGCGGGAGAGCGTCGTCGGCGCGCTGGGCGGCCTAGCAGGCTGCTGAAAAAGAGCGTGAACGGGCGAATCCTCCCAAGCTCGGATCTCGCCCGTTCACTCGCGGCACCTCGCCGGATCTCGTCGCGATGGGCTTCGTTCCTCGCCCTGCGCCAACTCCCGAGGGTTGCCTCGGGCGAGCGCCTCGCCCTCACGACGATATCTCGACGAGGCGCTCGGGTCTTTCCAGCAACCTGCTAGAGCTAATGCCTGGAGGTTAAGCTCCAACTCCCTGCCGCGAAGCAGCTTTCCCTCCCTCCTGAGCTCGTCTGCTCGAGTTGAGCCCCTCGACAAGCGTGTCGATCAGATTCACCGCTCGCGCTGGGCAGGCGCGCCCTGGCAAACCTGGGCTTCCATCGCGAGGAGGGTCCCTCCGCCAGGAAGCACGCTCCCGTGCCGAGGCCCCTCCGGAGTCACTCGGTTCGTTCCCTCCAGTCGG
This sequence comes from Planctomycetota bacterium, assembly GCA_029260755.1. Taxonomy (GTDB): domain Bacteria; phylum Planctomycetota; class J058; order J058; family JAJDCQ01; genus JAJDCQ01. Next base: position 7,400 of record JAJDCQ010000248.1, read on the forward strand.
ACATCGGTTCGCTCATGGAGGGGGGCAGTTCCACGGCGCGTTCGGCGCCGACTGCTGAACGTCCCACGTCTCGCCA
>JAJDCQ010000249.1 GCA_029260755.1 Planctomycetota bacterium
GAGGCCCTCTAGGGCATGTCAACTTCGCTCAGCTCGATGAAGAGATGGAACCACGGAGGCACGGAGGCACGGAGCAGCTTCGGATGATGCCCCGTCGCGGACCGATCCCGGCGCTCCTTCTCTTGGCTCCCGTCGCCTCGCGGGAGCCGGTCGGCTCGTGCGAGCCGGGATACGGCGCCCTCAGTCGCTCCTCCGTGTCTCCGTGCCTCCGTGGTGACATCTGCTCGCCGAAGGCGAGCCATCGGACCTGAGCGAAGTTGATAGCCCATGGCTCGACGAGTTTTGACAGCCTCTCGAGCTCGGGCCATCATCGACCGGGAGATCTTCCCCGTGAAGACGCCGCGCTGACGTGCCGTTCACCCTCTCCACCGCCGAGGCCGTCGCGCGAGTTCGCGAGCTCGACCGGCGGGTCAACGTCTACATCAACACCCGCCTCCCCGAGGCGCTCCGCGACGCCGAGACCCGCGCCGCCGAGGCGCCCCGCTCTCGCCTCCACGGGCTCCCCTACGGGCTCAAGGACGAGTTCGAGACGGTCTGCCTCCCGACGACGGCGGGCTCGTACCGGCACCGCGAACGGGTGCCCGAGGCCGACGGGGCCGTCTACGAGGCGTTCGAGGCGGCCGGCGCGATCCTGATCGGCAAGACCAACCTGAGCGATCTCGGGTTGCCGCCCGAGGCGACGAGCTACATCGGCGGCGCGACGCGGAACCCGTTCGACCGTCGGCGGACGGCCGGCGGGAGCTCGGGCGGCAGCGCCGCGGCGGTGGCCTACGGGATGGGCGCGTTCGACTGGGGCGCGGACATCGGCGGCAGCATCCGGCTGCCGGCCGCGTTCTGCGGCGTCCTCGGGATGCGCCTCGCGAGCCAGACGTGGCCGACCGACCGCGAGGGGTTCTTCCCGCGGGTGCCGCCGGGGCTCGCGTGGATGAACGGCCAGGGTCCGTTCACCCGGACGACCGCGCAGATGCGCGTCGTCCTCGACACCGTCGCCCCGCGCCTCCGCACCGGCACCGATCGCCCGTTCACCCTCCGCGGAGCGCTGATCTACCCGCCCGCGCACGGTCGCTGGCCGAGCTTCACTTCCGAGCTCACGCCGGCGCTCCGCGCCGCGATCGACGGTCCGGTGGCGGTGCTCGGCGACGAGCTGCCGTCGCCGAGCAAGATCCAGGACGTCTACTCCGGCGTCTGGGCGAGCCACTTCGAGGAGCTCCTCGACGCGGACGACACGATGACCCTCGGCCGCGGGCTGCTCGGCGTCTTCTCCTCGCTCGTCTTTCGCGGCCTGCTCGGCGACCGACGCTTCCACCCGACGTCGGCCGAGCTGCTGCTGCTGATCACGATCGGGCGGTTCACCCTGTTCCGCGACCGGGCGGCGTGCCTCGCCCGCGCTCACGCGATCCGCGACGCGTTCCGGGCGCTCTGGGACCAGGGCTGGCTCGTCGTCTCGCCGGTGACGGCGTATCCGCCTCCGGTGATCGGGCGCTCGAACTGGAACCCGCGTCTCCTCGCCCACACGATGCCGGGCAACCTCGCCGACGCGACCGGGCTCTCGATCCCGTTCGGCCGCTTCGGGAGCGGGCTCCCCCGATCGATCCAGCTCCTCGGCCCGCCGGGCTGCGAAGGGTTGCTCCTCGACGTTGCCGACCGCCTGCCGCGCCCGAACGGAGGGGCGAGCTCTACTCGGGGAAGATGAACGCCTCGACTCAGCGTCCCCGACCGGCCTCGATCGAGCAAGCGACCCGAAACCCGCGGTTCCAGTCGCCGTTCTCGGGGACCATCGCCCGGCGCCCCGCCGAGCGGTGGAGGGCGGGGTAGTGGTCCCACGAGCCGCCGCGGAGGACGCGCTTCTGCCCCGTCGCGGGGCCGCGCGGGTCGGTGACCGGGCCGGCCGCGTAGGGGCCGTGCCAGTCGGCGCACCACTCCCAGACGTTGCCGAGCGTGTCGTGGAGACCCCACGCGTTCGGCTTCAGCGAGCCGACCGGCGCCGTGACGCGCCACCCGTCGTCGTGGTCGAAGAACTCCCGGCCGAAGCCGAAGAGCGCCTCGGTGGGGCGATCGCTTCCGTTGGCGTGGTCGACCGCGCCCACGTCGTCGTCGCCCCAGAACCGGGCGGTGGTCGTGCCGGCCCGGCAGGCGCGCTCCCACTCGGCCTCGGTCGGCAGCCGGTACCGCCCCGCCGCCTGCTCGACATTGTCGAGCCACTGACAGAACGCGTTCGCGTGCTCCCAGCCGACGTAGACCGCCGGCTGGGCTTCGCCGTTCAATGACTGGCCCTTCGCTTCGCGACTGGTGTGCTCGCGCGCCGCCAGCCGGAACCACGCGTTCGCCACCTCGGTCGCGCCGAGGTAGAAGTCCTCGCTGATCGTGACATCGTGGAGGGTCTCCTCCTCGACGCGATCCGGCTCGCCCGGTGGGCTCCCCATCGCGAACCGTCCGCGCGGGACGAGGACGAACCGCATCCCGAGCGCGTTCTCGAACCACACCGGCACGCCGTGCCGTCGCGCCGCCTCGAGCTGTTCGGGCGCCGGCTCCCACCAGGTCCCGTGCGGAACGATCGCCGCGTCGGGCGCGGGATCGCCGACCTCGAGGGCGAGGCGGAAGCCGATGTTGGCGTCGTCGTCGTAGCCCGGGTAGACGAGCTGGCGGTGGGCGATCACGCTCACCTCGGGCCGATCGGTCCACGCGCCGCCGCGCAGGACGCGTCCGCCCGCGGCCGGGGGTCCGACCGGATCGCGCGAGCGCGGCGCGGGCAGCGCGCCGCCCGGATCGCGGATCCACTCGTGGACGTTGCCGACGATGTCGTGGACGCCGAAGCGGTTCGGGGCGTAGCTGCCCGCCGGCGCCGTCGTGAACCGACCGTCGTCGGTGTCGAGGGCGAGCTTGCCCGGGTCGCTCGCGAGGAGCGACCGGTCGGCGAGGTTCGCGTAGCTGCCGGCCGGGCGCTCGTCGTTGCCCCAGAACCAGCGGTCGCTCGCCTTCCCGCCGGCCCGCGCGGCGCGGACCCACTCGGCCTCGGTCGGCAGGCGGTAGCCTCCGCCCGTCCGCCTCTCGAGCCAGCGGGCGAACGCCGCGCCGACGTGCCACGAGACGCGGACGGCCGGCTGGCCGTCGCCGTCGACGCTCTCGACCGCGTCGGGCCGGCTCTCCTCGCCGCTGTCGTGCTCGGGGAGGAAGTGACGGAGCTGCTCGTTGGTGACCTCGGTGTCGCTCACGTAGACGTCGCGGGTGAGCGTGACGCGGCTCCGGTCGCCGGTCCGGGAGTCGCGGAGGTCCTGCTCGCCGCGCGGGATGAGGACGAACCGCATCCCGAGCTCGTTCTCGAAGAGGACCGGGCGCCCCGTCCGGCGCGCCGCCTCCTCCTGCTCGGGCGTCGGCTCCCAGACCCAGCTTCGACGGGGATCGCGGACGAAGCGGACCTCGTCCCAGTGGCTGCGGCCGCGGGCGTCCGGACCGGCGCCGAGGCGGATCGTCTCGATCCGCGCCAGCCCCGGCACCTCGAGGACGAGGTGCCCGTCGACGACGACGCGGGCGCCTCGCTCGGGGTGCACCGCGACGCGCAGCCGACGCCAGCAGCGGGCGCGGGCGACGCCGGTCGGCCGCCGGGCGACCTCGTGCTCGCCGTCCCGATGGCGGACCTCGAGCTCGTCGGCGTGGTCGAGCGCGCCGACGCTCACCTCGTGCCCCGCGCCGGCGACGGTCAGCGCGTGTCCGCGGGTGTCCGGCTCGTCCCGGAAGGCCACCTCGAGGGCGCCGTCGGTGAGGGGGTCGTCGTCGGCTCGCTCGATCGCCGCGTCGCGGTCGCATCGGAGCGACCGGCGCCCTTCGAAGACCCGTTCGGTCGATGGGCGGGGCGCGCTCGCCCCGACGGCTCGCCAGCGGGCGGGGTCGAAGCCCGTCTCGGGCCGCTCCATGAGGTCGCGGACGACGTGCTCGGCGTAGGCGTCCTCGGGCAGGGGCGGCGGCGGCGTGAAGCGGGTCGCCGCGACGGGGACGCGGCCGCCCGACGGCGTGACGCCGGCCGCGCCGCCGGCCGGGCCACCGGCGCCGGACGAGCCGGGATCGGGGCGACCGTCGCCGTCACCGCCGAGGGCGAGGAAGGCTGCGAGCCCACCGACGAGCAGGACCGTCGCTCCCCCGAGGATCGCCGCCATCGGCGCTCGCCTCGTCTGGCCGGCGGGTCGCCGCCCGAGGTCCATCGTCCCGGTTCGTGTCCGCCCGGGCCGACCGGGCCGCGCTCGGGCGGCCGCCTCGAGCCTCGCGAGGAACGCGCTCGCGTCGGCCGGGCGCTCGTCCGGATCCTTCGCCAGCCCGGCGCCGATCGCGCGGGCGAACTCGCGGCTCACCCGGCCGCCGGCCGCGGCGACGAGGTCGGGCGGCTGCTCCTGGACGATCCGGATCGCGATCTGGGCGAACGAGTCGCCGGAGAACGGGCGCGCGCCGGCGATCACCTCGTAGAGGACGCACGCGACCGCCCAGAGGTCGGTCCGCCCGTCGACGGCCGCGCCGTTCACCTGCTCGGGCGCCATGTAGTAGGGCGTTCCGAGCTGGCTGCCGGTCTGGGTGAGCGAGCCCGTCCGGTCGTCGAGGGCGTCCTTCAGCTTGGCGATCCCGAAGTCGAGGACGCGGGTCCTGTCGCCCTCGGGGCCGGCCTCGAGGAGCAGGTTGGGCGGCTTGATGTCGCGGTGGATCAGCCCGGCCGCGTGGGCCTCGGCGAGGCACGGGAGGATCGAGCGGGCGATGTCGAGGGCGCGCGCCTCGTCGAACGGCCCGTCGCGCTCGAGCACCCGGTCGAGCGGCTCGCCCGGGGCGAGGTCGAGGGCCATGTAGAGGGCGCCGCCGTGCTCGCCGAGCTCGCGGAGGGTGACCGCGTTCTTGTGGGAGAAGGCGAGCAGCGCGTTCGCCTCGCGGAGGAACCGGGCGCGCAGGTCGGGCCGCGCCGCGAAGTCGCCCCGGATGAGCTTCACGGCGAGGTCGCGACCGAGGAGCTCGTGGCGGGCCCGATGGACGACGCCCATGCCGCCCTCGCCGAGCACCTCGGCGAGGCGCAGCGTTCCCCCGATCAAGGCTCCGGGGCCGAGCGCCGTCGGCGTCGGCGTCGCGCCGACCGGGCCGGAGCCCGGCGCGACCGGACCCGGGATCGGGCGCGGCGACGTGGCGCCCGGCGTCCCGGCCGCCGCGGGCGTCGCGGGCGGAACGGTCGTCGCTCCGCCCATCGCGGCGGCCAGCCCGAGCGCGGCGGCGATCCGGTCGATCTCGACGGCGACCGCGCCGGCCGACGGCGGGCGCTCGTCGGCTCGCTTCGCGAGCAGGCGCGCGACGAGCGCCTCGACCGGCGGCGGCGTCGCGGGCGCGGCGTGCCGCAGCGGCGGCGGCGGCGTCTCCTGGTGCGCCCGCATGAGCTGGATCATCCCCGGCGCGTCGAACGGGACCCGCCCGGCGAGCATGCGATGGAGCAGGACGCCGAGCGCGTAGAGGTCGCTCCGGAAGTCGACCTCGTGGGCGCCGTCCCACTGCTCCGGCGACATGTAGAGCGGCGTTCCGAGCGGCGTGCCCGGCGCCGTCAGGATCGTCGGACCATCGAGCGGCCGTCCGTCCTTCTGGAGGACGCAGCCGAGGTCGGCGAGGCGCGCGGTGCCCGCCGCGTCGAGGAGGATGTTCGCGGGCTTCACGTCGCGGTGGACGAGGCCGGCCGCGTGGGCCGCGCCGAGGCCGAGGGCGACCTGCCGGGTGATCCGAAGAGACGTCGCGAGATCGAGGGTGCCCGCGCGGGCCAGGAGCACGTCGAGGTCGCCGCCCCGGACGAGCTCCTGCACGAGCAGCTCGCGCCCCTCGACCCGGATGAGGCCGAAGCCGCGCACGACGTTCGGGTGCACGATGCGGCGGGCTGCCTCGGCCTCGCGCCGGAACCGCCGGACGAGCGCCTCGGCGTCGGGATGGCGCGACGCGATCACCTTGACGCAGACATCGCCGTGGGCGTCGTGGCGCGCGTGGTAGACGGCGCCCATCGCGCCGGCGCCGAGCCGCGCGACGATCGTGACGGGCCCGAGGCGGGCGCCGGGCGTGAGCTCGTGAGGTCCGGAGGGCACGCCCGAGACGTTATCGCTGCGCCCGGGCGGTCGCCACGACGCGCGAGGGGTGCGCGCCCCGGTGGACCGTCCGATCGAGGGGGCCGAGGCGCGGTTGACGCGACGAGGCGAGCGGCGATCATGCTGCGCTCCTTCGGCACACCGGGGCACGCATGGACGTCGACATCCTGGTTCGCGAGGCGCCCGACCCATCGTCGGTGGTATCGCCTACGCCTGGTCACCGCGCGCGGCCGCTCGGTCTCGTCCTCGTCGGTCTGCTCGCGTTCGTGCTCGCGCGCGTCGCCCTCGACCGATCGCTCACGCCGGAGCTCGCGCCGAGGGACGAGGTCGCGGCCAAGCTCGCCTGGCTCGCCGCGGACGCGGGCCCGGCCGACGTCCTCGTCGTCGGCTCGAGCACGATCCATCGGGGGTTCGTCCCCGAGGTCTTCGACGCCGAGCTCGCCGCCGGCGGGCGGCCGGTCCGATCGCTCAACGTGGGCGTGCGCGCGCTCCACGGGCTCGAGACCGCCTGGTTCCTCGACCAGGTCGCCGAGCTTCGCCCCGCCGGCGTGCGCTGGGTGATCGTCGCGCCCGAGGCGCTGTCGTTCCGCCTCGCCGACCCGGATCGGACGCGTCGCGTCCGACGGTGGCACGACGCGCGGCGGAGCGCGTTCCTCTTCACGATGATGCTCGAGCCGGGCCGGGAGCTCGACGAGCGGCGACGCGCCGTCGCGAAGCACTACGAGCCGATCGCTGCCCGGCTGGTCGGGCACGGGGACGGGTCACGGGCGATCGAGGAGCGCGTCTCCCCCGGCCGCGGGCGGCGGCACGAGGGCATGGGGGCGCGGGGCGACGGCTACGCACCCATCCCCGGGACGACCCCCGGCCAGCGCGAGCGCCGGCGCCTGTTTCTGGCCGACCTCGACGGCTACCGCGCCGATGTCGCGACGATGGCCGCCGACCCCGATCCGTCCCTCCCGCCGCTCCGGGCCTCGGAGGCCGCCTACCTCGCGGACCTCGAGCGCTCGATCCGGGCGATCGGGGCGGAGCCGATCTTCACGACCACGCCGCGGTCCGACCCCGCCCGGCGCGAGAGCCTCTATCTCCGGGCGGCCGCCCGGGCCGGCTCGATCCGCCTGATCGAGCTCGACCGACCCGACCTCTACCCCGAGGTCTACGCGATCGAGAGCCGCTTCGATCCGGGCCACACCAACGACCGGGGGGCGCGGGAGCTCACCCGCGTGCTCGCCGAGCGCTTCCTCGCCCTGATCGTCGCCGACGCGGAGCGTCCGCGGTGATCTTCACCGACCTCCCGTTCATCCCGTTCCTGCTCTTCGTCCTCGCGGTCCACTGGGCGCTCCCCGGCAACCGCCCGCGCAAGCTCTGGCTGCTCGGGTGCAGCTACCTCTTCTACGCCGCCTGGGACGTCCGGTTCCTCTCCCTGATCGTCGTCTCGACCCTCGTCGACTACGTCGCCGCCCTCCTGATCGCCCGGAGCGCCACGCCGGCCGGCCGGAAGGCGGCGCTCGGGCTCAGCATCACGGTGAACCTGGGGCTGCTCGGCACGTTCAAGTACTTCGACTTCTTCATCGAGAGCGCCGCGGCCCTCCTCGGCGACCTCGGCATCCCGACCGACGTGTCGACGCTCGGCCTCGTCCTCCCGGTCGGGATCAGCTTCTACACCTTCCAGACCCTCTCCTACACGATCGACGCCTACCGGGGCCGCCTCGAGCCGACCCGGGACATCGCCGACGTCGCCCTCTTCGTCGCGTTCTTCCCGCAGCTCGTGGCCGGGCCGATCGTCCGGGCGCAGAGCTTCCTGCCTCAGCTCCGCGAGGCGCGACGCTTCGCGCAGGTCGACGTCCGGGCGTGCCTCGTCCTGCTCGCGATCGGGTTCTTCAAGAAGGCCGTCCTCTCCGATGCGATCGTCACGCAGATCGACCTCTACTTCGCCGCGCCGGCGAGCTTCGACGCGGCATCGGCGTGGCTCGCGTCGCTCCTGTTCGCCGTGCAGATCTACTGCGACTTCTCGGGCTACTCGGACATGGCGATCGCGATCGCGGGGCTGCTCGGCTACCGGCTCGGACAGAACTTCGACTTCCCCTACCTCGCTCCGAGCCGGGCCGAGGTCTGGCGGCGGTGGCACATGAGCCTGTCGTCCTGGATGCGCGACTACGTCTACTTTCCGCTCGGAGGGAGTCGGGGGAGCCGGCTCGTGCAGCACCGGAACGTGATCCTGACCTTCGTCCTGGCCGGCCTCTGGCACGGCGCGGCGTGGACGTTCGTCGCCTGGGGTCTCTTCCACGGCGTGGCGCTCGTGATCGCGCGCGAGCTCGCGGAGCGGCGCCCCGACGCCACGCCGCCGACGGGGCTCCGGCTGCTCGCGTGGGTCGCGGTGACCCACGCGGTGACCGTGTTCGCGATCGTGTTCTTCCGCGCGCCGTCGCTGCAGAACGCGTTCGTCGTCCTCGGGGCCGCCCTGACGTTCGCGTCCCCGGGGAGCCGGTCGCTCCCGACCGTGCTCTTCGGCCTCTGGGTCGTCGCCGCCGTCGTGCACGTCGTCATGTATCGAACGGGATCGGCCGAGCGCCTCTGGCGCGCCCTCCCCGGCCCGGTCTTCGCCGGCGGGTACGGCGTCTTCTGGGCGCTCGCCTTCGCGTTCGCGAGCCCCGAGGTGAAGCCGTTCTACTACTTCCAGTTCTGAGCCGCGCTCAGCCTCGAGTGCGGTAGCGGACGCCGCCCATGACCGCGCCAGCGAGGTTGAACAGGAGCGCGAAGGCGCCGAACGCGAGGCCGTAGCCGACGACGAGCACCACCGGGACGAGCCCCATGCCGTAGGCGCCGCGGAACGAGAGGAGCGCCTCGAAGAAGGCGAGCATCCCGAAGACGGCCCCGAAGACGAAGCCGGCCTTCGCGGCGTCGAAGACGTTGATCGAGACGAGGCGCTGCTCGCCCGCCAGGCCTGCAGCGGCACGGCTCGCCGTCGCCACGCCGACCGAGGCCCGCAGCTTCCGGCGGCGCGAGGCCCGCTCGGCGAGGTCGTCGGCGAGGCCGTTCGGGAGCTTCACCGCCTCCCAGTCGACGCCGGGGACGTCAGGGAGCTCCTCGCTCCAGCGCTCCGCGACGTACTTGATCCTCGCGAGCTCGGGATCCCCGAACGTGCCGTCGGCCTCGGCGAGCCGCTTCATGTCGGGGAGGAGGCGCTCGCGGAGCTCCTTCCGTCTGATCCGGCCGAGCAGCTCCTGGAGGTCGGCGGGCTCGAAATCCTTGTCGGTCAGCTCGTAGCCGAGCTCGCCCGCGGTCGACCGCAGCGCCTTCTCCTCATCGTCGGAGATCTCCTCCTCGGCGCGCGCGACGCACGTCAGCAGACGGACGAAGGCCTGTCGTTCGAGCAGGCTCACCTTGTTCCACTCGGTCATCGGTCGTCGGTTCCTCGAGGCGATGGCGTCGTCTAGCTAGCCCGGAAGGTATACCTTCCGGGCTAGTAGATGCGTCCGCGCGGAGCCCGGGCTGCGGGCGGCCGCGGCGTCGCGTGCCGGCGCCCGCCGCGCTGGCTGAACTCCGAGGGCGAGATCGCGCCCTTCACCGGCTCGTCGGGCGCCGAGGGCGTCGCGCCGAGGACGACGTCGAACTCGGCCGCCAGCTCGCCGATCCGCGAGTCGGGCAGCGGCGCGAAGTCGACGACGAGCGACTCCCGCGCGGCGCGGTCGCGAACGCGGCGGAGCACCCCGTCGCCCGCGTTCCGTCGATCGCCGCGGACGAGCACCTGGGTCGTCAGGACGCGTCGGCCGTTCTGGTTCACGGCCAGGTGGATGTGGGGAGCCCGCCCCGGGTAGGGCGCCGGCTTGATCGTGCGGAAGCCGTAGCGGCCGGCGGCATCGGTCAGGAATCGCCCGTAGCCCTGGAAGTTCTCGTCGTAGCGCGGGCGCCGCCGATCGGTCGAGTTGAGGTAGATCCCGCTGGCATCGACCTGCCAGATCTCGACCGTCGCGTTCCGCACCGGCGACCCCGCCGCGGTCAGGACGTGCCCCGAGAGGAAGGTGATCGCGCCGACCGCGGGCGTGATCCCGTCGTTGATGATGAGCAGGTCGTTGTCGGTGTCGAGCGGCATCCGGTCGGGATAGAACGGCCCCTCGGTCAGACGCGGCGTCCGGACGAGCTCGTCGGCGAACGCGCCGCGGGTGACGAGCAGCGCGGAGCCGGCGACCAGACCGCGGAGGAGGTTTCGCCGGGTCATCGGCGCGCCGTCGGTGCGGGGGAGCGTCATGGGAGAGCCTCGCTTCGGGTGATCCTCGTGAACCCGTCAGCATCTCCGAAATCGCCCGGCCGCGCGACGGGTATCGTCGCACCCCTGATCGTCGCGCCTCGGCCCGCAAGGGAAGGGGTCAGGTCTCAGATCTTCGCAATAACGGCGCTATTGCGAAGATCTGAGACCTGACCCCTTCGCAGTTCCCTCATCGCTGCCCCGGGCGGTAGGAGGCCGCCCGCTCGTCCTCCGCGGCGGCATCGTCCTCGCGGCCGAGCTGCCGCAGCAGGCGCGCGCGTTGCTCGCAGTAGTCGACGAGCCGCTTGCCCTGCTCGTGGTCGAGCCGACGATTCTCGATCCAGCGCGCCTCCTCGGCGTCGCGGGCGAGGCCGAGGGCGGCGATGGCCTCCTCGACCCGGTCGTGGCCAAGGTGATGGCGGGACTCGCGTTCGTGGGTCATCGCCATCGACTCGCCCTTCGACGCGACCCGGCGCGCGGCGGCGGTCAGGGCGTCGATCGACTCGTCAGGACGTCCGCCGCAGCAGCCCGGGGGCCCGTCCGCGAGCAGGCGGTCCGCGGACCGGATCAGCGCGGCGAGGATGGACCTGCTCCGGTCGTACACGAACGACTTGCCGTCCCCGGCCTCCGCGATCCGATTCATCCGGGGCGCGACGGCATCGGCGATCCGGGCCGCCTCCGCGTAGAGCGCGCCGGCGCGCCGTCGCGCCTCGGCGGTCGGCTTTCCTCGAAGCTCCACGTGCGCCACGAGCTCCGGGATGATCGGCCACCGCTGAACGTCGGGCAGCTCGCGGTCGGCGGCGAGGGCGGCTCGGGCCGGCTCCAGAGCCATCTCGCGCTCGCCGAGGTCGACGAGGAGCCACGCGTGGATGGCGTGGAGCCAGCGTTCGTCCGGTCCGCGCCGCGCGAGGATGGCTGTCCAGCGCCGGCCGATCCGGCGCAGCTGTTCCCCGGCCGTATTGGCCCTATGGCCAGCGATCAGGACGCGCGTCGCGAACGCGAGCGCCCCGGACTCGCCGCCGCCCGTCTCGCCACGCGCGATCATGCGCTCGCCGTAGTCCACGACCCACTCGGCGCCGAGCGCGCTCCGCGCGACGATGAGCTGGCCCTCGCTCACCGGCAGCTCGCCGTGCCGGGTCATGAGCGACTTGAGGCACGCGCCGCGCTCGACCAGCTCCCACCGGGCGGGATCGGCTCGCCCGAGCGAGGAGACCCGGCTGAAGATGTCGCGCGAGAGGAGCGCCAGGGCCGCCGCCAGCTCCTCGGGCAGCAGGCCGTCGGGCTCCCCGGCGGCGAGCAGCTCGGCGAGCGCGCACGCGCCGGGGAGGTCCGGGCCGACCAGCTCGACGAGACGGTCGGCCGCTCGCTCCCGGAGAGGCGCCGGCCACACGCGCACGTCGGCGTCGATGCCGAGCTCGCGCTTCGCGCGGATGAAGGCGTCGAGCGCCTCGTCGGCGCGCGCCTCGTCGGTCGCGAGGATCTGGCCGCGCGCGGCCAGCAGTCGCCCGCGGGTCTCCGCGCCGACGCCCTCGAGCTCGATCAGGTGAAGGAACGTGCTCTCGTCGGCGAGGAAGGAGAAGGGTCCGACCGCATCATCGATCGGAGCGACCGCGAGGGCCTTCGCGAGCGCGGCGAGGAGATCCGCGGCCACCTCGGGAGCCGGGAGCGCGACCGGCCGGCGCCCGAACAGGATCGTCCCGAGGGTCCGCCATCGCCCGCCGCGCGCGAGGATGGCCTGGACCTCCGCGGCCTCTTGCTCGTCGAGGCTGCGAATCCGCAGAGCGAGCGCATCGACGGCCCGCGCCTCGCCTCCGTCGTCGCCGGCGAGCGCCTCGGAGACGAGCCCGAGCAGATCGGCGCGCGCCCGCTCCCCCGGCTCGGACGACGCGTCCGCGATCTGGCGGAGCCGCGCGAGCTGCGCGGCCTCGAGCGGTCGTCCCGCGAGGATCGTCGACTCGAGCTCCGGGAGCCCGGCGGCCGCGGGAGTCGTCGTGACGCGGAGGGTGAGCCCCGCGACCGCCAGGAGCACGACCGCCAGCGCGACGAACGAGAGGAGACGAACGCGCGGGGAGCTCGGGGCGAGTCGCTCGGCGAGCGAGACGAGCCGCCCCGACGAGCGGGCGGCGACTCGACCGCCGCTCCGGAAGCGATCGAGCTCGTCGGCGAGCGCGGCGGCGTTCCGGTACCGATCCTCGGGGCGTTTCTCCAGCGCCTTCAGGCAGATCGCGGAGAGGGCCTCGGGCACCGCCGGGTCGACCTCGTGCGGCGGGACCGGCCGGCGCCTCGTGACGAGGAAGGCGACCTGCATCGACGAGGGCGCCTCGAACGGGGGCCTCCCGGTCAAGGCGGCGTAGAGGACCGCCCCGGCGCCGTAGACATCGGTGGTCGGGCGAAGGTTCCCGGCGTCGCCCGCCCGGCTCACCTGCTCGGGCGCCATGTAGGCGGGCGTGCCGACGAGCTCGCCCGTGTTCGTCAGCCGGTTCATCTCGGTCGCGTCGAAGGCGATCCCGAAGTCGACCAGATGCGGTCGACCCTCCTCGTCGAGGAGGACGTTGGCCGGCTTGAGGTCGCGGTGGAGCACGCCGGCGGCGTGCACGTGGTCGAGCGCCCGGGCGATCGCGGCGACGACGCGCGCCGCCTCGTCGGGCTCGAGTCCGCCGCGCTCCTGGAGCCTCGTCGAGAGGGGGCGCCCTTCGATGAGATCGAGGGCGCACCAGAGCCGGCCGCGGTCCTCGCCGACCGCGTGCACCCGCACGACGCCGGGGTGCGGGTCGAGGCGCGCGAGCACCTCCGCCTCCCGGCGGAACCGCGCGACGGTGCGTGGACTCGCTCCGCCGTCGAGCAGCTTCAGTGCGTGAACGATGCCGGTCTCGACGTGACGCGCGCGGAAGACCGTCCCCATGCCGCCGCGGCCGAGCTTGGCCTCGATCTGGTAGGGGCCGACGCGTGTCTCGCCACCCGAGGGCGGGGTGAGCATGAGGGGAGCATACCCCTCGGCTCGCCCTCGTCAATCTGACAGGGCGCCGAGCCCGCGACGGTCAAATCGACAGGTCCTCGGCCGCCCGGATCCTGCAAGCCCAGGCGCGGCCGTTCCGGGACGACTGGCACGGTCGTTGATGGGAACGAGCCGGCGGGACGGCGCCGGCCTCCCGAACCATCGAAGGCCAGAGGAAGGAGACTTCTCCAAGGAGAGATCGCGATGAAGGGTCTTCACGATCGCAGCCACCGGCTGCCCTTCGACCATCCATTGCACGGAGTCGTCGCCGAACCGATGACCCGAAAGAACGGCGAGAGCGCGCCCTCGACGGCCGGTTTCGAGCCGCCCATCGACGTCTGGGAGGTCCCCGACGCCTTCCGGGTGCGGGTCGAGCTTCCCGGCGTCGCCCCCGACGACGTGACGATCGACCTCGAGGACGGCGACCTCACGATTCGCGGGGAGAAGCACCGCGATCCGGCGATGTCCGAGGCTGGCGCCTGGAGCGAGAGCCGGTCCGGCCCGTTCCGTCGCGTCATCCGGCTCGACCGTTGCGTCGATCCCGCCGCCGCGACTGCCGATCTCGTCGACGGCGTCCTCCACGCCGTCGTTCCCAAGGTCGAGAGCGCCCGGCCGCGCCGCATCGCGATCGGCTCGGCGGCTCGGGACGGGGCCCAGACCCCGCGACCGCCCGAGCGCGCGGACGCGCCTCACGCGGACGGTACGCGCTGACTCGACCCGCGCTGGGCGCCCCGGCGGGCAGACCGCCCGCCGGGGCGCCGGTCCCCCACGGCGCGCTCGCCGTGAGACCACGCCTCGCCGCCGAGAGGGCCGCGGTGGTCCTCACCCGCGGAGAGGCACCGAAGGTCGGCCGCGCATCGGACCGACCGTCATGAAAGGAGGAAACCCAGTGAACCACTCGATCACCGATCATCCGACGACGACGCGTCGGGGCCCCGACGCGGCCGTCGACCCGGTCCGGAACGCCATCGTGCACGCGCGCATCGCGCACGACGCAGCCGTGAACGACCGGTCGCTCGTGCGACTGATCGTCGACAACCACCTGCGGCAGGTCGTCGATCGGTTGCGCGAGCGCCGGCGCGAGCTCGACGGCGAGGGGGGGCCGTTCCGCGACGTCGTCGAGGAGGCCCCGTGGCTCCGCCCGCGCCTCGGGGAGCTCTCCGAGAGTTTCGACGAGGCCGAGCGGCTCGCGGGTCGCCTCCGGCGCCGCGCCTCGCGACGCTCGCGGAGATCGTCCCGCTTCGTTCGGGAGCTCGAGGAGCTGATCGCGCTCCTCGAGGCGATCGACGACGAGGAGGCGGCCCTCATCTACGAGAGCGACGAGGAGCTCCCGGCCCTCGACTGAGAAGAGGACTCGAGTCCGAGAGGAGGAAACGACCCATGAAGATGACCCATCTGCGAACGATCGGATGCACCCTGCTCCTGGCGACGGCGCTCGGCGCCGTCCGGACGTCGGCCGCCGCGAACGACAACCTGGCACCCGACGCGCCCGGGGAGACGATCGCGGCCGCCATCGTCACCGTCGAGGCCGAGCGCGACCGATGCCGGGCCACGCGGGCCGACCTCCCGGAGCCGCCGTCGGTGTGGACCCCGGCGATGGCGAACGGGTTCGACCTCTTCGGCGGGAGCGTCCTCCCGCCGTGGTCGCTGGAGCTCGAGACCGAGGTGGTCGGCACGGGAGCCGGCCTGGTCGTCGGCCGCAGCGGGCTCGTGGCGACGGCGCGCGAGGTCATCTCCGGGGCCGACCGGGTGTTCGTCCGGACGGCCGACGGTCGCCGTCTCCCGGCGGAGGTGATCGCGAGGGGAGGCGAGAACGACCTCGCCCTCCTCCGCGCCGACGATCTCGAGATCGAGCCCGCCGAGCTGGCGAAGGCGAAGACCGACGCGGGCGCGGCGGAGCTCCGGAGCCCCGAGCGACGGGTGACCGGTCATCTCGGGCCGCTCACCGAGGCGGAGCTCGGCGCCTGGACGACGGTCGCTCCGGGCGATCCGCTCCCGCTGGGATCGGTCGCGGTGAGGGACGGCGTCGCCATCGGGCTCGCCGTCCGGACCATCACCGTGCCGCTCCCGCTCGTCAGCGCCGCGAGCATGGAGCTCGTCGCGATCGTCCCGGTCGACCGGATCCGGGCCCTCGTCGAACGCTCTGGAGCGGCCGCCGGCATCGACTGAGCCATCCCCCGTCCCGCCCCGGCGCTCGCCGACCGCGCGAGCCCGGGGCGGGACGCCCATCCCCGTGACGCGCGGCCGCGCGTCGTTCCACGAGGCGATCGTCTCGCGGTAGGGTGGACCGATCGGGGTCACGGGCTCCCGGGGAGGGCGGCCATGTCGTATCCGAAGCGGTTCGTCGCGTATCTCAAGTGGGCGAGCGCGCCCGGGCCGTGCCCCGACGCGCGGCTGCCCGAGGCGCTCGCGAGCGCGGGGCGGGTCGACGGTCGGGATGAGGCGGCGAACGAGGAGCGGTGCGCGCTCGTCGCGCCGTTCCTCGAGGCGAGGTTCCTCGCCGAGAACGTCGACGGGCTCGAGGAGCTCCTCGATGGCGCGCCCGAGGAGATCGCGGCCGACCGGATCCGCGTCGCCGCGGTGCGCTTCGAGCCGGGCGCGAACACGCCGAAGCTCAAGGTCGAGGCGTTCTTCACCCTCCCGTTCGCGGAGGACGTGACCGAGGATCAGCTCGATGAGTGGGAGGAGGACCACGACGACCCGATCGGCGACGGCGTCGTGATCTGCTGGACGTTCGCCGATCTCGAGGGCGGCTGGGACGGCTGGCTCGGCGAGTACGAGGGCTCGAGCATGCAGATGCTCGCGCGTGGCGAACGGGAGGATCCGGACTCGTAGAGAGGGGACGACCCGGGAGCCGCTCCGAGTCGAGGGCCGGACGAGACCTCCGGACGCGCCCGAGCGCTCCCCCATGATCGTGACCGCCGGCCGTCCGCGTCGGATCGTGCGAGCGAGAGGAGTCGCGATGTCGGGTCAGCCCTCCGCCTCTCAGCGAGGAGGCGGCGTGCTCGTGACGGGACGGAAGCCGAAGCTGTCGGCCCGGAACTCCGGCTCGCGCGAGTGACGCCGGCCGAGCTCGGCCACGCCGGGCTGGTTGTCCCAGCCGCCGCCGCGGAGGACGCGGTTGATCCCCCGCGCGGGTCCCGCCGGATCGGTGAGCGCCCCGCGGACGAGGGGCGCGTGCCAGTCCGAGCACCACTCCCACACGTTTCCGATCACATCGAAGAGGCCCCATCGATTCGGGGGGAAGCTGCCGACCGGCGCGGTCACGCGATGCCCGTCGTCGCCCGGCGACGCGCCGTGAACGGGCTCGCCGAGGAGGGTCGCGGTCACCTCGTCGCGGAGGTTGGCCGAGCGGGGCGCCGCCTCGGCGTCGTCGCCCCAGGGCCAGCGCCCCGCCGCGCGGGCGCGGGCGGCGAGCTCCCACTCCGCCTCGGTCGGGAGTCGGAACGCCGCGGCGCCGGAGCGACCCTCCCGATCCGAGAGCGCCCGGCAGTAGGCGACCGCGGCGGTCCAGGAGACGTGGACGGCGGGCTGCTCGTCGAGGTCGAGGGGGTGCCCATCGACGTCGCCGCTCGTGTGATCCGGAACGAGGGCGCGCATCTGCGCGTTCGTCACCTCGGTCGTCGCCACATAGAACGGCCGCGTGACGCGGACGCGATGTCGGATCTCGGCCGATCCGCGGTCGAACTCGCCCGCGGGGACGGCGACGAGCTCGAGGCCGACGGAGGTCCGGAACGTCACCGGACCCCCGAGCGCCTCGGCGGCCGCGCGCTGCTCGGGCGTCGCGCTCCAGGGCACGTGCTCGACGGTGCGAACGATCCGCGCGACGTTCCCGGCGCCATCCTCGGCCGTGACCTCGATCCGGTTGGCGCCAGGGCGGAGGGCGAGGATCGCCCGAAAGCGGTGACCGCCCGAGCCGTCCGCCGGAGGCTCGAGCCGGGCCGCGAGACGGGCCTCGTCGAGGACGAGCACGACGTCCGCCTCCTCGGAGACGAGGCCGGCGAGGAAGGCGCGGCCCCCGGCGCCGATTCGCGGCTCGATCGTCAGCTCCAGCCCGGGCGGGGCGACGTCGCGGAACACGCGGCGAACGATGCGCGTGAGGTCGCCGTCGGCCGTCGGGAAGGTGACGACGACATCGTTGGCGCCCTCGGTGAGCGAGACCGAGCGCGCGAAGCGACCATCGTCACCGACCGAGGTGGGCTCACCGGCAATCCAGAGCTCGGGCGCGGCGACGCCGTCGGCGAGGCGCCCGACGACCTCGACGCGGTCGCGGCGTGTGACGACGTCGTCGGCGGGAGCGGACACGACGACGTCGTCGCGGGACGCGGGGCGAGTCCGCGATCCGCCGGGAAGGCCTCCGGCCGCCCAGGCGAGGAGGCCGACGAGCGCGACCGCGGCCGCGCCGAGCCCGACCGCGAGGACGGCGGGCGCGAGGGCGCGGCGGCCGTCGGCGCCCGGGGCGCGCGTCCGCGCGAGGAAGGCGTCGAGGTCGTCGGCGAGGGCGCTCGCCGTCGGGTAGCGGCGCGCGGGGTCACGCTCGAGGCAGCGGAGGACGATCGTCTCGAGCGCGACGGGGACTCCGTCTGTAGACTGACTCGGGCGCCGGAGGTCGGCCTTCATGATCGCCGCGAGCGTGTTCATCGGCGTCTCGCCGACGAACGGGGGGGCGCCGGTCAGGATCTCGTAGAGCATCGCGCCGACCGCCCAGACGTCGGTCGCCGGGCCGATCCCGCCGGGCTCGCCCTTGACCTGCTCGGGCGCCATGTAGGCGAGGGTTCCGAGGACCTCGCCGGTCCCGGTGATCCGTCCGGCCTGGCTGTCGACGGCGAGGCCGAAGTCGGTGAGCCTCGCCGCTCCGTCCGGTTCGAGGAGGACGTTCGCCGGCTTCACGTCGCGATGGACGATCCCGCCGCGATGGGCGGCGCCGAGGGCGCGGGCGACGTCGCGGAGGATGCGGACCGACTCCGAGAGGGGGAGCCCGCGCTCGAGGGCGGCGTCGAAGCCGCCGCCGGACACGAACTCGACGACGAGGTAGGGCTGGCCCGCCTCCTCGGCGACGTCGAAGATCCCGACGATGCCCGGGTGGCGAAGCCGCGCGAGCGCTCGCGCCTCGCGCTGGAACCGGGCGAGGACGCGGGAGCCTCGACCGAGTCTGAGTCGCCCCGGCAGGATCAGCTTCAGCGCGACGGTGCGGCCGAGCTGCGTGTCACGCGCCTCGTAGACGACGCCCATCCCGCCGCGGCCGAGCTCGCGGACCACCTCGTACCGGCCGATCGTGAGCGTCGGACGTGACCGCGCCGAGGACGACGGCGCGCTCGCCGCTCCCGTCGACGAGGCCGGGGCATCGTCGTCGGTCTGAAGCGTCGCGCAGAGCGTGCACGCATCGGGGGCGGGCACCACGCGACCGCAGCTCGGGCAGGGATCCATGGGGCTCCGGGCGGTCGTCGACCTCTCCTGGGGCGAGGCTGACCTTCGCGCGTAACCTCCTCCGTGTCAACTCGTCCAGCCGAGGACGGGTGGGCGAAAGCACCGCCGGGGAGAGGACTTCGAAAGGCGAGGAGAACAAACCCGCCCATCGACGCGTCCAAGAAACCGGGGAAGCCCCATCACGGTAGATGCAGTGGGCCCCGGGAACGAACCCATAGAGCCCGGCGGAGCCCCTCGACGCAGGAAGAGAACGGATCCAGTCATGATCGAGCGAGAGCACCCCATGCCGGTCGCCCGCCGCCCCCGATCGGGCCGGCGCTTCCGAAGCGACGACGTCACCGGTCGGATCCGCCACGGATCATCGGAGCAGAGCCACGCGGTGACGATCGGCGAGATCGGCATCCACGACGTCGAGGTCGAGAGCCCCGCGCCGATGCCGCTCGCCCCCGGCGAGCGCGTCGTCATCGAGCTGCACGCTCCGTCCCTCGGAGCGCCGATCATCGCCGAGGCCCGCGTGATCACCGTCCGCGAGGCCGCCCGCCAGCCCTCCCGCTACAGCGTGCGCTTCGTCCGCCTCCCGCCCGACGGCGTCCGTGGTCTCCTCCGGCTCGCCGCCGGCGCGCGTCCGGGAGCCCGGCGCGCCTCCTGACGCGAACACATCCAAGCGAAGCCGGTCCCGGAGCTTGGCCTCTCCGCCCCCCGCGCGATCGACCCCAGCGAACGCCGTTCGAAGGACCGGCGTCCCTCGCGTGTAGGGGGAGAAGACGCGGCCCTGGAGAGACCGAGAGATGATCGCGACCGCCTTCCTGATCGCCACCCTCGCCGCCGCGAGCGGGGCGGACCGAGTCGAAGACGCGTTCGAGCGGGTCCTCGACGCGCGGGGCGCCGGCTACGAGCGGCACCGGGAGGCGTTCCTCGCCCTCGGCGACGACGCGCGCCGCCTCGTCGCCGCGCGGGCCGAGAGCGATGACTGGCGCGAGGCCACCCAGGCGCGCGTCCTCCGGGGGTGGTTCCGGGAGCCGGAGGCGATGCGGACGATCCACCGGACGGTTCGCTCGTGGCGGAACGCGCGCGAGCGCCGCACCGTCGAGGGCAAGCCTCGCCTCGAGGGTGCGTCGTTCGGCGGCGACGCGCATCTCTCGTCGCTCGTCGCCACGGAGCTCCTCTGGAAGCACGCCGACACCGAGACCGACCCGCAGCTCGCGAGCTATCCTCAGCAGTGCAACCTCGTCCGCGAGCTCGCGGCGCTGCGGAACGACGTCGCGACGTCGCTCCTGGTCTGGATCGCGTCCGAGTGGCCGGCGCCTCCGCTCCGCGCTGACGCCATCACGGCGCTCGGCGAGCTCGAGGACCGGCGCGCGATCGGCGGCCTCGTCGCGATCGCCAGGTCCGACGCGATCCGGACGCTCCGGCGCCACGCCGTCATCGCCATCGCCAGGATCGAGTGCCTCGAGGCGCTCGACGCGCTCGAGCGCCTCGCCGCTGCCGAGCTCGATCCCCGCATCCGTCGCGAGGCCGAGGACGGCGTCGCCTGGGTGAAGGTGATCATCCCCTGGTGACCCCGCGCGAGATCCTGGACTGGAAGCCGGCGGGCGGCCGCGTCTGAGGCAGGCGAACGGGCGCGCGAAGGAGGGGGCCTCGGGCGGCTCGGAGCGCCACCCGCTCGCGCCCGTCTCGGGCCGGTGTCATCCTCGGATCGTGGAGAGCATCGGACCCCACCCCATTCGAGACGAGCCTGGCCGCGGAGGTCGCCTCGAGGCGCGCGTCCTCGCGAGGCCGCGAGCGCGCCCGTGAAGCTCGTCCTCTTCGACGTCGACGGCACCCTCTCGCTCACCACGGGCGTCGACCGCGGCTGCTACGTCCGCGCGTTCGCCGCCCTCGGCATCGAGGGCATCGACACCGACTGGTCCTCCTACCCCTCGTGCACCGACTGGTCGATCGGGGCCGAGATCCTGGCGAGGGACGGGCGCCAGGCGACCGAGGAGGAGCTGGCCAGGGCGCGGGAGCGCCTCGTCGCCGAGCTCGACGCGACGCTCGCCCGCGAGCCGGCCGCGTTCGCCGCCGTGCCGGGAGCGGCGAGCGCGCTCGAGCGCGTCCGGCGTGAGCCCGGCTGGGCGGTCGCGGTCGCCACGGGCGCGTGGCGCGGCTCGGCCGAGGTGAAGCTCCGAGGCGCGGGCCTCGACCTCTCGTGGGCGAGCTGGGGGACATCGGACGACGCGCCGGATCGCGAGGGCATCCTCGGCGCGGCGATCGAGCGGGCCCAGACCGCCCACGGGATCGCGAGCTTCGAGCGCATCGTCTCGATCGGCGACGGGTCCTGGGACGTCACGACCGCCCGGACCCTCGGGATCGCCTTCATCGGGGTGGCCGCCGGCGACGGAAGCCTCGCCGAGCTGCAGGCCGCCGGCGCGAGCCACGTCTTCCCCGACTACCGCGACGTCGACGCGTTCATCGCGGCGCTCGACGATGCGCGGGCGCCGGACCGCGCCCGAGGGTGAGTGAGGTGGAGGCGGACGAATCGGCACTCGTGACCGACCGCGGCGTCGCTGCTATCATGGCGTAGCTCCACGACCGGAAGGCAGTTGCAACCCATGTCGGACCCAGTGCGCATCACCCAGCTCCGACTGAAGAACGTTCGGACGTTCAAGGAGCTGACGCTGGACCTCGATGGGCTCACCGTCCTGATCGGCGAGAACGGCGCCGGTAAGAGCACGATCATCGAGGCCTGTCAGCTCCTGTCGTCGATCGCAACGGCCGAGTCGCGCTTCGGACACGTCTTCGCCGCGATCCACGGCGGCGGCAAGCTGCTGGTTCGAAACGGCGAAGACCACCTCGTGCTGGGTGCACGTATCCAGTACGGCAAGGTCACCCTCGACTACGACATTGCGATCGCGACGGACGGCACGATCCTCGACGAGCGCCTCTTCTGCCTGAACCCGAAGACCGCCCCGAAGGGTCTCACGCTCCTCCGCCATGCGAACGGTGAGGTGACGGTCCTCCACCGGAACGTCGACGTCAAGGTCGCCCCGACTCAGCCCGCGGTCAGCGCGTTCGGTCCTCGAGGCCCGATCCCCGACGAGCATGGAACCGAGCAGCCCGGCATCGCCTGGTGCCTCGAAGGTCTGCGAGGGATCGAGGTCCACCTGCCGCCCGAGGTGCTCGCGCTCTGGGCGTCACGGTTGCGAGGAACGCGAACGGAGATGCGGTCAGGCGTCGCGCTGCAGCCGGCAACCGACGGGCTCGATCTCCTCGGAACGAACCTCCCGAACGTCTACCAGGAGCTCAAGAACCTCGGCTCGGATCACTGGAATCGCACCCTCGGGCTGATTCGTCTCGGCCTCGGCGAGGAGATCGACGACGTCGTGCTCGGCGCCGACGTCAACGGAACGATCAGCCTCTCGATGCGTCTGCGCGGGGAGCTGGGAGTCGTGCCTGCCGCCGTGCTGGCGGACGGCGAGCTCGCCTACCTCGAGCTGGTCGCGATCACCCGTCTTCCGCGCGACGCCCGGACCCTCCTCGTCTTCGACGAACCCGACGTTCATCTTCATCCGAATACTCTCATGCGCGCCGTCGACATCTTCGACGAGATCGCCGAGTCGCATCCCGTGATCCTGACGACGCACAACGACCGCCTTCTCGACTTCATCCCCGAGCCGAGCCGGAAGGTCGCCCTCTGCGCGCTCGATCGCTCGACGCGTACGACCACCCTTCGCCGCCCTGATCCCGAGGTCCTCGCACGGTGGCTGGAGCGATACCGCGGAGTCGGGGAGATTCGCGCCGAGGGGTTCGAGGGTCTCGCCTTCAAGGCGACCCCAGTCTCTGAAGGCGCTTCCGGCGGAGGCTCGAGAGAGTCGCCTCGATGACCGCCGTGGCGGTCGTCCTCTACGAGGACAGCCAGCGCGGAGCCGCGAGATTCCCGCTTCACATGCTCTTCCTCACCTGCATCGCCGACCGCCGGGTCGGCGAGGAGGGTTGGCCGCCCACGGTCGCCGAGCAGCTTGGCGAGATCATCGCGGGAAACCCTCGAGGCGGAGCCAACAAGGTTCTACGAGATCTCGAGGACGCCACGCATCCCATGTACGACGCCGCGCAGCAGGTCGTTGTAGTCCTCGACGACGATGCGCACACGCGCAGCATGGCGGGCCTCGAGCCGGACGCCAGCGTCGTTGACTCCATCGCGGCGATCACCGCGAAGGCCGGGCAGCCCGACAAGGTCTCGGTGTTCCTGCCGTACGAGAGCCTCGAGAAGGCGCTCGCGATTCTGAGCTCGGCCTGCCGCGCTCAGGGCGTGGCCGTCGCGGAAGCCGACGAGAGGCGCGCCGTCATCGAGAAGAAACGGCAAGCCCGCGACGACATCATCCGACGGGCGACTTACGAAGGCGAGGGACGGAAGATCCGAGCGCAGCTCCTGAGCGAGCTACCCTCGCTCGTTCCATTCATCAACGCACTCGACGACCTCTCGAAGCCGGCGGACGCCGCCGAGACGCGCGACTGAGGCCTCAGCGAGGGAGCCCCGGCGGCTGCGGCGGGAGCGGCTCGTGGCCGCGGCGCTTCGCCTCGGCGCGGATCTTCACGAGGATGCGGTCGGCGTCCTCGAGCGAGAGGCTCTCGGAGAAGCCGAACTCGTCGCCGAGGACGACGTCGATCCGCGCGGCGGCCTGATCGCAGCGGCGGAGCTTCCTGCCGTAGCTCGTGTTCGTCTCCGTCTCGTCGAACGTGAGGCGGAAGAGGGCGGGCAGGGCCGCCTCGCCGCCGTCGAGGATGTGGCGGAGGGCGATGTGGCGAAGGCGGTCCTCGACCTTCTCGCTCCACGCGAGCTCCAGGAGCGCGTCGGCGGACGCCTCGTCGCCGAGCCTGGCGATTCCCTCGAGCGCGCCCACCGACACGGGCCACTGCCGGTGCCCCTCCTCGAGCACCTGCGCGACGAGGCGGTCGCGGACCTTGCCCCGGAGCGCGTCGTCGCCCGCGGCGGCCGCTACTCCGACGGCCTTCGCGGCCGCGGCGCGCGTCCGCTCGTCGTCGCCGTCGACGAGGGCGAGCAGCTTCGGGGCGTCCTCGGAGCGACGGAGCCCGACGGCCAGCGCGACCGCCTGCGCGCGCGTCGGCGCGTCGGTCGACTCGGCGTCGATGATCTCCCAGAGCACGGCTCCGTCGCGCGCGGGGTCGAGCGCCGTCCCCATGCGGTCGAGGGTGCGCAGGGCGTGGAGGCGGTTGCCGGCGTCGGCGTCGTCGCGCGCCTGGACGAGGACGCGCGCCTGGACGCGGCGGCACGCCGCCTCGGTCGGCGTCTCGCGGCTCGAGTCGACCATCGCCATCTGGAGGCGCGCCTGCTCGCTGAAGTACCCGGCGAGGATCGAGATTGCCTCCTTTCGGAGCCCGGCGTCGTCGCTCTCGAGAAGGGCGGTGAACTCGCTCTCGATCTCGGCGGGCACGCTCGACCAGGCGAGGAGCCCGGCGGCGAGCGAGCGGGCGCGCGCCGGCTCGACCCCCTCGGGCGTCGCCGTCAGGAGCGCCTTCAGACGATCACGGTCCTGCGGGCCGACGACTCCGCGGAGCGCGCCGGCGGCCGAGCGGTGGAAGGTGGCGGTCCCGCGCGAGCCCGCTTCGACGACCTGGAGCGGCGCGCGCATCGCCGCGTCGAGGAGCGCGTCGAAGACGCGCGGCCGGAGCTCGCCGTCGCCGTAGAGGGCGAGCGCCTCGGCCGCCCACGCGCGATGGCGGTCGGCCGCCCACGCCCCGGACTCCTTCGCCGCGACCTCGCCGGTGACGACCGCGAGGAGCGCCGCGCCGACCCGCGGGTCGCGGAGCTGTCCGACGTCGCGGACGATCTCGCCGGCGCGGATGCGCGCGACGAGCGGCGCCGCGTCGACCTTCGCCACGAAGGACGAGGTCCACGCAGGCATCGGCGGCGTGCGCCGCGCCTCGATCCGCCGCACCCACTCGGCGTCGGTCAGGCGCTCGGGGCTCGCCGTCTCGTAGTAGGTCGTCACGCCGCCCCGGTAGAGGGCGCGCCCGCCCTTGCGAAGCGGGAGGACCAGGTAGAGCTCGGCCGCCGCGCCGACGCCGACCGAGAGCACCTCGCCCGACGCGGGCGCCGAGAAGACGTCGGCGACGAGCCCCCGCTGAACGCCGGGCTGGAGCCACGAGTTGCCCTCGAAGAAGGCGAGCCGGGCGATGGTCTTGCCGTAGCCCGTCACGAGGGCCAGGTCGGCCGGGTCGAGGTCGTCGCCGGCGATCTCCTTCCGGGCGATCGCGGCGAGCCGGTCGCAGAGCCCGGCGACCTCGACGAGGTTCTCCTCGGTCTTCGACGCGCCGCCCTTCGCGAGCGCCTCCCGCTCCGCCTCGCCGAGCTCGCCCGTGCCGTCGAGCCACGCGGCGAGCATCTTCTCGAGCCGGGCGATGGCCTTCTCGGGGTCGCCCGCGCGCGCGAGGAGGCGCTCGAGCACGGACATGTGCGCCCGCATGCGCTCCATCTCGTCGGCGGTCGGGCGTCGGCCGGACGAGCGCATCTCCTGGGCGAGCCGGAGGACGGCGAGGAGCTCGCGCCCGGTCTCCTTCGGGTCGCCGCGGGTGAAGACGCCGGCGGCGCGGGCCCGGTCGAGCAGCTCGCGCGACAGACGGGCGAGCGCCTCGTAGAAGCGCGGCGCCGGTTCGACGACGCCGGGCAGGTCGGTCGTCGCGCCGAGGTAGCTGGCCGCGGTCTTGGCGTGGAGGAGCCAGGCGTGGCGGAGCGAGGCCCAGCCGCCGAGCCCGGAGACGAGGAGCCGGTCCCCCCAGGCGTCGCCCGAGAACAGGGACGCGGGCAGCAGCGGCAGGTCGCCGTCGGTCGGCGCGCCACCCGCCGGCGGCGCCTTCGCGCCGGCGCCGCGAAGTGGGCCGGAGCGATCGAACAGACCACCCAGAGCGGAGAGGGTCGCGCCGTAGTGCGTCCCCTCGAGGCGCTCGCGGAACCCGGGCGCGAGCTCGCGGACGCGCTCGGCGACCGCCGCCCCGTCCGCCCCGTCCGCGGCGAGGTGGGCGCCGGCGCGGTCGCCGCCGAGGGCGAGGGCGACGTCGAGCCCGCTCGGCAGCCCGCGGCCGGGGAAGGTCTCGGTGAGCTGCTGGAAGAGCCACGCGTCGGCCGTCCGTCGCGACGGGAGCAGGCGCATGCCCTTGGTCTCCTCGCGGAACGCCTGCCACTTCGCCGGCGGGAGCATCGACGCGTTGATCTCGGGCGCGCGCAGGGCGGCGAGGCGCGCGCGGAGGGCGGCCATCCTGGCGACCAGGGCGTCCGGCGCGAGCCCGTCGCCGAGGACGGCCCGCGCGGCGGCGCGGTACTCGTCCACCGTGAGGTCATCGGGCGGGCCGACGAGCCACGAGAGGAGCTCGGCGTTCGCCGTGTGGCGCTTCGCGAACGCGGCGTCGGCGTCGACGGCGCGGACGACCAGGATCGCGGCCGCCGTCTCGGTCTCGCTGACGACGCGGAAGCCGCGCCGGCCGAACCAGGTGACGGCGCGGAAGTAGGCCTCGCGCTCGGGTCTGCCCGCGTACGTGCCGCGCGGTCGGAAGGCGCCCCAGTCCTCGGCGACGCCGAACAGGGCCGAGTCGCCGCGGCCCTGCGCGGCCTGCACGGCGGCGACGTCGCGCTCGACGAGGGCGGAGAGGTCGGCGGGCAGCTCGGGCGAAGCGGCGCCGGCCAGGCGCGCGCCCACCGCGGCCCAGCCGGCGGCGAGGCGTCGGGCCGCCTCGAGCTCCTTCGGACCGCCGGCCGCGAGGTCGGCGGCGAGGCGGGTCGCGAGGGCGGCCGCATCGTCGCGCAGCGCCGCGGCGAGGGCGTCGTCGAGCTCGCCGAGGGCCGTCTCGTAGAGGACGTGGTAGGTCGAGTGGATCGAGTCGACCGTCACGTACGGTGGAAGCCCGCCGCCGATGTAAGGCTGAAAGATCTGCTCGTGGTAGCGAGGGAGGACGACGAACCCGTTCTTCGCGAGGAGCGCCCGCGCGCCCGCGTCGCCGCGAAAGCGCTCGATCCCGGCGACGTCGTCGAGCCCGTCGCCCGCCGGCGTCGGCACCGGCTCCTCGGCAAGGACCGGGGAAGCGAGGAGCGGGACGGCGAAGAGCCCGATCAGGAACGCGAAACGGAGCTTCATGGCGTCGAGTCCTCCCGGGCCGGCCGGCCCTCGCCGCCAGCCTATCGGGCGAAGGCGAAGGCGGCGAGGAGCTCGAGACCCCCGCGCGCTGGAGTGATGACGTGCCCACCCACCCGAGCGGATGACGTACCTCGTCAGTCGTCCTCGGTGCGCATGCCGGGATCGAGGATGCCGACGACGCGCGCGGTCTGGATCTCGCACTTCTCGATCGGGATGACCTCCGAGCCGTCATCGACCCACACCGTCCAAGGGTCGAGTTCATGCACCTCGACCCGCCAGCCGCGAGACCACGGGTCGGACCAGCCCGGCGCGGTGCGGGTGACGAGCTCGACGGCGCGGCCGTCTTTCTGAGCCCGCTCGAGGATCCGGTGGAGGCTCGGGTCGCCGGGCAGCGCCCACTGGACGCCGAGCCTCTCGTCGAGGAACCCCCAGCGGAGCCGGACGTAGTTGTGCAGGACGCCGTAGCTGTAGAAGGCGAAGAGCGCCTTCACGTCGCTCTCGATCCGGCGGCGGAGCTTGCCCTCGTCGCCCGTCTCGATGTACTGCCCGATCTTCTTCGGGTCGCCGAGCGGGCGGCTGATCCCGGTCGTGTTCGAGATGAGCAGCTCGGGCGTGATGGTGAGCTTGCGCCCGGCCTTGTTGAGCGTCTTCGTCTTCTTCGGCGGCTTGAGATCCGCCAGTCGCCATCGGTCGGGCTCGAGCTCGAGCCGACGGAGCTCATCGCGTACGTGCAGGCCGGCGACCACATCGAAGTCGCCGAGGACGGCCTCGGCCTCGTCGAGCTCACCGCCGGTCATCGTTCGGATGGAGCGCGCGCCGACATCGAGCACGGCGAGAGCGTGGGGCTTCCCCTTCGTCGGGAGCACCCGGATGACCGCCCGGCGCCTGGACGCGGAACTCTCCTCGTCCCGCCGGCGCTGCTCCTCGCGCTCCCTTCTCCGGAGCTCGATCACCCGACCCGTGTGCAGCGAGCGGCGTCGGCGGTTGAGCTCGGGGTAGGCGAGCTTGCGGATCGCGCGGCGCATCGCCTCGCGGGCCGGTGGGTCACTCTCGAGCCGCAAGCGACCGTCGTCGTCCAGCACGACGAGACCCCGCGCCCACCGCTTCGGGTCGGTCGGCAGCTTGCTCCGGTGCTCCGTGAGGTCCGCGAGGACGGACTCCACCTCCTCGATCGTCAGCCGGCCTCCGTTCCCATCGAGCACGGCCGCGGCCTGTCGGACCACGGAGAGCGACCACACCGACCGCGCCCGCAGGGCGCCATCCAGCTCCGCGATCGTGAGGGGCACGTCATCCGGCGGCGGCACCAGCTCGGGCTCCGGCTCGGGTCCGGGCGAGGTGACGTACCTGGGCGGGCGAAGCCCCAGCCGGAACGCGAGGAGGTCGAGCTCCGACGAGCCCAGGTCGAGCGCGAAGCGGCCGTCGGCGTCGCGGATCACCGGGGCCAGCCCGTGCCACGCCTTCTTGAGCGAGAGCTCCATGTCGCCGGTCGGCGCGACCGCGCCGGCGTCCTCGACCCGGGTCGCGATGTCCTCGACCGCCATCGGGCCGCCGTGCTCCAGCAGGGCGACCACCATGAGGTGCAGAAGCTTCGGAGGCGTGCCGTAGACCGCGTCGGCGCGGTCGATGGCGTCATCGACGGACGGGACGGCAATCCCGAGCCGCTCGCAGTACGCGTTCGTGTCCTGAGGAGGGGACGGCGATCCACTCATTCGCGCGCCGCTCGAGGTGGGGCGCGGGTCAGCGAGTCGGTCTTCGAAACGCGAAGAAGCGCGCATCCGGGGGGACGCGCGCTTCTTGACCGTCTTCTGTGACGAGGCCTCGAAAGGCCCATGGGCGATACTGGACTTGAACCAGTGACCTCCTGCATGTCAAGCAGGCACTCTAGCCAGCTGAGCTAATCGCCCGGGACATCGGGGGGATTATACTTCGGGCCGGGGTGGGGTCAACATCGGAGGGCGGCGTCTCAGGGCGGGGCTCCTCGGTGGTTCGGGCGTGCGTTGCTCGAGGTCGTCGTGGCCCTCGACCGACCTGGCTCCGGGAGGGGGACGGCTCTCGGGAGCCCGCGATGCCCGCGAGCACGGGTGAGTCGCCGCGTTTGCCCGCGGGCGGTCCCGGTGCCACGATCACGCTGGAGGCTCGCCTTGTCCGTCCCTGACCTCGCCCGGAAGATCGGACGCCACGTCGTGATCGACGAGCTCGGTCGGGGCGGAATGGGGATCGTCTACCGGGCGCTCGATCCGCAGCTCGGACGACAGGTCGCGATCAAGGTGATCGGTGACCCGACGCGCATCGGGCCCGAGGAGCGGGCTCGCTTCCAGCGCGAGGCGCAGCTGAGCGCGAGGCTGCAGCACCCGGGAATCGTCGCCGTCCACCAGGTCGGCGAGCAGAGCGGCGTCCCCTACCTGGTGATGGACCTCGTCCGGGGGCGCGCGCTCGACGCCGTCGCCCGCGAGGAGGAGCTCTCGCCTCGGCGTGTCTCCGAGATCGTGCGCGACGTCGCCCGCGCGCTCGGCCATGCTCACCGGCGGGGCATCCTCCACCGCGACGTCAAGCCGGGAAACGTCCTGATCGACGAGGACGGCCGCACGAGGATCACCGACTTCGGCCTCGCGCGCGAGGTCTCCGCGAAGGACCAGCTCACGTTGACGGGCCAGATCGTCGGCACGCCGTCGTTCATGGCTCCCGAGCAAGCCGACGGCGAGAACGAGCACGGCCCCCCGACCGACGTCTGGTCGCTCGGCGCGGTGCTCTACTGGGGGCTGGTCGGCAAGCCGCCATTCGAAGGCGACTCGCCGTTCCAGATCATCAAGAGGGTCCTCTTCGACGAGCCGCAGCGACCGCGAACGCTCGTTCCCACGGTGAACGTCGATCTCGAGACGATCGCCCTCAAGTGTCTCGAGAAGGACGCGGCGCGTCGATACGCGACCGGCGACGACGTCGCCGACGAGCTCGAGCGGTTCCTCGACGGGCAGGCGATCCGCGCGAGGCCGGACGGCCCGCTGTCGCGGTGCCGCCGGTGGGCTCGACGGAATCGCCTGGCGACGATGTTGCTCGTCCTGTTCGTGGCGGCGGTCGCGGGGGGCATCGGGTCGCGGCTACACGCGGGCATGGAGGAACGTGGCCGGTTCGTCGCCGACCTGGCCGCCCGCGCCCGGACGTCCGCCGAGGCGCTCGATGCAAAGCGCGGCGAGGTCGGAGACGCGGACGCGTTGGTGATCGCCCTCGACGCGCTCGGCGACGCGAGGGCGTGGCTCGCCGCCACGCCCGGGGACGAGATGGCCCGACGGCACACCTCGCGCCTGGCGATCGCGACCGGAGAGGTCGCCCTCGCCGCGGAGCAGTGGAGCGTCGCGACGGCGGCCTTCCGGCGCGCGCGCGAGCTCGGCCTGGATCGCAAGACGGCTGAGGAGTCGTTGGGCCGGGTCGAGGAGGCGCGAGGCCGCGCGGCTGAAGAGCACCGACGAGCGGTCGAGGGTGTGCTCGACCGCGCCCGAACGGGCGAGGCGTTCGCGGACGGGGACGCCCGAGAGACCGCGCTGTTCGAGCTCGTCCGCCACGGAGCGCACGCGATCGCGCCGCTGTGCGCCGAGCTCGATGCGGTGACCGACGCGCTTCGCGAGGCGACTCGAGCCGCGCTGCTCGCCGCCGCCGAGCCGACACCCGACGAGGCGCGCGCCGGCGCGCAGTCGATCGCCGGGCTGCGCGAGGCCGTCGGCGCGTTGCTGGACATCGACGGGCTCGGCACTCAGGAGCTGGGACGTGTCTGGTTGCACTGTCCCCCCGCGTTCGAAGCGGCGCGGCGCCGCCTCGGGGACCGGTCGGCGCGGTCGCGCACGTCTGGCCAGCCGTTGAAGCTCTCGACCATCCTCTCGACCGCGCAGGCAAGCGCCGTCGCGCTCGATCGGCGAAGGACGGCCGCCCTCTGCGCTGACGCGCTCGGCCGCCTCGAGGGCGAGTCGATCCAGCCAGGAGCCCGCGCTGGGGAAGAAGCGTCGGCGCAGGCTCGTATCGAGACCCTCGGGCGGCATCTCGCGGTCCAGACCGACGAGCTGGAGGCCGCTCCGGCGGCGCTCGCCCTCTGCAGGATCGGTGGGCCGCGAGCGATTGCGTGGCTCCGGGTCGCGAGGAACTGCCACGGAACCGGCGGGCCGCTGTGGCGAGCGATCGGGGGGCGCTTGCCGGTCGGGTGGAACGAGACGGACGGGGACGCGGAGACCGACTCCTCCCGCCGACACCGCGATGCGGGCGATGCCTTCAAGGAGGCCGGGAAGAACGACGAGGCGATCGCCGCCTACGGCCGGGCGCTCGATCTCGATCCGTGCGACCTGATCGCCTGGATTCGGCGAGGGAAAGCGAGGGTGTCCCTCGGCGATCTCGAAGGGGCAAACGCGGACTTCGACCGGGTCGTCGCGCTCGCACCCGGATTCGCCACGGCCTGGGGCAACCGCGCGGGCGTCAGGGCCATGCGCGGGGACCTCGCGGGCGCGGTCAGCGACTTCGAGCGGGCCCTGGAGCTCGATCCGACGCTCGTGGCTGCCTGGAGCGGTCGCGGAAGAATGAGGCAAGAGCGGGGCGACCTCGAAGGAGCGATCGCCGACTACGACCACGCCCTGGCGCTCGACCCCCGCTGCGTCAACGCGTTGTCGAACCGCGGGGCCGCGAAGGCGGCCCAGGGCGACCTCGGCGGCGCGATCGCCGACTACGACCGCGTCCTCGTCCTCGTCCCCGGCGACGCCGACATCTGTAACCGCCGCGGGCTCATCAAGTTCGCCCGGCAAGACGCGGCCGGGGCGATCTCGGACTACGACCGCGCCCTGGAGCTGGCTCCTGACCACGTCGGGGCTCTGAACAACCGGGGGCTGGCCAGGGCGTCTCGGAACGACCTCGTCGGCGCCATCGCCGACTACGACCGAGCGGTCGGGCTCGCACCCCGAAACGCTCGCATCTGGAGCAACCGAGGCGAGGCTCGCGCCGGCAGGGGTGACCTCGACGGGGCGATGACCGACCTCGATCGCGCCCTGGAGCTCGACCCTGGCGGCGAGCGCGCCTGGATCCGCCGCGGGAAAGTGCGTCGGGCGCGGGGCGACCTTCCAGGCGCGACGCACGACTTCGACCGCGCCCTCGAGATCAGCCCGGGGAACATCGACGCTCTGCTCAACCGCGCGGGCGCCCGACATGACGGGGGAGACCGGAGCGGGGCGCTCGAGGACCTCGATCGCGCGGTCGCGGTCGCGCCCCGTTTCGCGGGCGCCTGGTCGCGGCGGGGGAGCGTCAAGCTGAAACGGGGTGACCTCGAGGGAGCGATCGCCGACCTCGACCGCGCCCTCGAGCTCGATCCACGCGCAGCCACCGCGCTGACCGACCGGGCTCTCATTCGTCGGATGCACGGCGATCTCGACGGAGCCATGGTCGACCTCGACCGTTCCCTCGAGCTCGCGCCGCGGAATGTCGACTCCTTGGCCAACCGTGGGGACCTGAAGCAGGTCCGCGGCGATCTCGCGGGAGCCATCGCCGACTACGATCGCGCCCTCGAGCTCGATCCGCGCCAGCCCGGGATCTGGGTGAACCGCGGAAACACGAAGCAGATGAACGGGGACCTCTCCGGGGCGATCTCGGACTACGACCGCGCCCTGGAGCTCGATCCCGGACTCGTCGAGGCCTACAACAGTCGCGGCGCAGCGAAGTACCGCCAGGGAGACCAGGAGGACGCGCTCGCGGACCTCGACCAGGCGATCGAGCTCGACCCGCGCCACGTCAGCGCGTGGTTCAACCGAGCGCGCGTCCACACCAAGCTCGAGGCGGTCCCGGAGGCGATCGACGACCTCGAGCGCGTGCTCGCCCTCGAGCCGACCGGGCCGACGGCAGAACGGGCCCGCGCGGTGATCGCGGAGCTCCGGAAGCGCTGAGGCTTCCGCGAGCGCCGCGTCGGCCTCACCCTGACGCATTGCCGGGGGGCGGTCGAGCCGGCATCATGCGCTCGCGATGAAGATCCATCTGATCGACGGGACCTACGAGCTGTTCCGGCAGCACTTCGGTGTTCCGAGCCGCCAGGACGGGGATGGGGTCGAGATCGGGGCCACCCTCGGGGTGCTCCGGACGCTCACGTCTCTCCTCCGCCAGCAGGATGTGACGCATGTCGGCGTCGCCTTCGATCACGTGATCGAGTCGTTCCGGAACGACCTCTTCGATGGCTACAAGACCGGCGAGGGGATCGAGGCCGAGCTGCGCAACCAGTTCGAGCTCGCCGAGGCGGCCGCTCATGCGCTGGGCGTCGTCGTCTGGCCGATGGTCGAGTTCGAGGCGGACGATGCCCTCGCGGCGGCGGCGGCTCGATTCGCGGATGCCGCCGGCGTCGATCAGGTGGTGATCGGCACTCCGGACAAGGACCTCGCCCAGTGCGTCCGGGGTGAGCGGGTGGTTCTCCTCGACCGCCGGCGGGACAACCACATCATCGATGAGGCGGGCGTCCTCGCGAAGTGGGGCGTCGCCCCCGCCTCGATCCCCGACTGGTTGGCGCTGGTCGGCGACACGGCGGACGGGATCCCGGGGCTGCCCAAGTGGGGCGCGAAGGGCTCGTCGACGGTCCTCGCGCGATGGGGGCACATCGATGCGATCCCCGAGGATCCCGAAGCCTGGGACGTGAAGGTCCGCGGGGCCAAGGGTCTGGCGGCCGTTCTGAACGAGCGCCGCGACGATGCTCTGCTCTATCGACAACTCGCGACCTTGCGGACCGACGTCCCCCTCGACGAAAACCTCGATGGGATGGCGTGGCGCGGAGCGCGCCGCGCCCCGCTCGCCGAGCTGTGCGCTCGCGTCGGCGATCCGGGTCTGGTCGAGCGCGTCCCGCGGTTCCGGGACGATTGACGGAGACGACGGACCGATGCTCACCCTCCTGACCCGTTGGGGCGCGCTCGCCGCGCTGCTCGCGGCGACCCTGTTGCTGCCCGCCTGCATGTCGCCCGATCCCGAGCCCTACCGGGGCCACGGCGACCACCACCGCCCGCAGACGCGCCCGGCGAAGCCCGGCGTGAAGGTCTCGGTGATCGAGGTCATCGGCAGCGACGACGACTTCGGCGACACGGTCGTCATGGACTGCCTGAAGCGGACGCAGGGCGTCCTCGGCGCCCGCTACGACCCGGGCCGCGACGTCTTCGTGATCGAGCACCGCCCGAGCCAGGTCGGCTCCGCCCGGCTGCTGACCCGGATCAAGCAGGCCGGCGCCGACGCCGGCTATCGCTTCGACCCCAAGACGGTCCAGTAGCTCCGGCCGGTCCGGTCGGCTTCGTCCGGAATCTCGTCGAGCGCGATGAGCGGCCGCACCCCGCGCGTATTGCGCACGGATCGCTCCGAGGCCCCATGGGTCGGGGGCTCGAGCCGATCTTAGCGATGCCGACTACCACATGTCGTGGCAGGGCGGGCGTCGACACGCTATAATCTCGGATAGCCTCAACTACCTGGCAAAAAGCCTCTTGCGCTAGATTCGGTCGAGACGCGTGACCCGGTTTCCGGGCACGCCGTCCGCGGAGACGGTGCGTGTCATGCGGAGGGTGTGACGCGTCTCGTCAGGGCTCAGTCCCCGTCTCCGCGGTCACATGGGAGAGGAGACTCGCGTGGGCAAGCTGCAGGAAGTGTCCCCGGATGTTTGGCGGGCGTTCAAGAAGTGCAAGGACCCGGCGCGCCGGAAGGAACTTCGTAACGACCTGATCGAGAAGCACCTACCGCTCGTGCGCTACACCGCCGAACGGATCCGGGTGAAGCTTCCGAACCACGTCGAGCTCGATGACCTGATGAGCGCCGGGATCTTCGGGCTCATCGATGCGATCGAGGGCTTCGACCTGACGCGGAACGTCAAGTTCAAGACCTTCTGCACGATGCGGATCCGCGGCGCGATCCTCGACGAGCTCCGGAGCTTCGACTGGGTCCCTCGTCTGGTGCGGAGCAAGGCGAACCAGCTCGAGTCGGCCAGCCGGGAGCTGGAGACCGCCATGGGGCGGGCTCCGACCGACGAGGAGCTCGCCTCCAAGCTCAACCTGACCATGGCGGAGCTCGACGAGTTTCTCCGCGAGGCCAGCGCCGTCGCCATGTTCAGCTTCTCGGACGACCGCGATGACAGCCGCTCGACGCGAACGATTGACATGGTTGAGGATAGCCGAGGCTCCGATCCGGTCGACCGCCTCCTGAAGGACGACGTCCTCGACTACATGACGCGCGATCTCAACCTCAAGGAGCGCCTCATAGTCTTGCTATACTACTGTGAAGAGCTTACGATGCGGGAGATCGGGCTCATTTTGGACCTTTCGGAGTCGCGTGTCTGTCAGCTCCACTCTCGCATCATCCTGCGCCTCAAGAAGCAGTTCGAAGGTTCGAAGCTCGATCTTCTGGCGTAGCGCGGCAGCGGGAGCGAAGCAGACCGCGGATCCACCGAGGGGAGTCGCTCCCGAGTCGTCGAGATCGTTCGTCGCCGAGTCCTAGGGCAGGCCCCACACCGGGGTTTCGTTCACGGGACGGGCTCGACACGAATCGCCTCGCCGCGCGCGTCGTCGCATCAGGCGCCCGGGCTCGTCTCCGCCTCGCCGAGGCGTTCATCGAAGACGTGACTCGATAGATCGAGCAGACTCATCCTCCGCCGGGCCAGGTGAGCCGACGCTACGGCTGACGCTCACCTCCCCGGCCGGACGCCGTGGTCGATGTACGGGCGCGAGCCCGACGCGACGCGGCGAGGACGGCATGACCGAGGCGTTCCGCTACGAACGAGGCACCCTCCACTGCGAGGACCTGGCTGC
This sequence comes from Planctomycetota bacterium, assembly GCA_029260755.1. Lineage (GTDB taxonomy): Bacteria > Planctomycetota > J058 > J058 > JAJDCQ01 > JAJDCQ01. The sequence goes on from JAJDCQ010000249.1 coordinate 35,661, forward strand.
TCCCGCGATCGCGGAGCAGACCGGGACGCCGTGCTACGTCTACAGCAGGGCGAGCTTCCTCGGCCGCTTCCGGACGATCCGCGACGCGTTCGGGCCGCTCGACGCCCTGATCGCCTACGCCGTCAAGGCCAACAGCAACCTGAACCTCCTCCGGCTGCTCGCGGACGAAGGAAGCGGCTTCGACGTCGTGAGCGGCGGCGAGCTCGCCCGCGTCCTCGACGCCGGCGGCGACCCGAAGAAGACGACCTTCGCCGGCGTCGGCAAGACCGACGACGAGATCCGTCAAGCGCTCACCGCCGGGATCCGTCACCTCAACGTCGAGAGCCCCGGCGAGCTCGAGCGGATCGACCGGATCGCGCGCGACCGCGGCGAGAAGGCGCGCGTGGCGCTACGCGTCAACCCCGACGTCGACCCCCAGACGCACCGATACATCACGACCGGCAAGGCCGAGAACAAGTTCGGGATCGACCTCCAGGCGGCGGCCGAGCTCGCCCGCGGCTCCGGCGACCTCGCCGGCATCGAGCTCGTCGGGCTCCATGCCCACATCGGCAGTCAGGTCGGCGACCCCGCCCACTACGTCGCCTCGCTCCAGAAGCTCCTCGCCCTGCGCGATGAGCTCGCGGGTTACGGCGTGGCGATCCGATCGCTCAACCTGGGCGGCGGCTACAAGATCAGCTACGAGGGGAGCGAGGGTCGCCCCGCCGGGGACTACGCCGCGGCGATCGCCCCGCTCCTCGAGGGCAAGGGGATCGAGCTCGAGATCGAGCCCGGCCGCTGGATCGCCGGCCCCTCGGGCGTGCTCCTCACCCGGGTGGTCGAGGTGAAGCGCGGCGGCGAGAAGCGATTCGTGATCGTCGACGCGGCGATGAACGATCTCGTCCGCCCCTCGCTCTACGGCTCCTATCACGCGGTCTGGCCGGTGTCGGCCGAGGCGGGTCCGCCCGACCTCGACGGCCCCGGGAACAAGACCGAGAGCGTCGCAGTCCAACTCTCCAGCGCGGATGTCGTCGGCCCGATCTGCGAGACCGGCGATTTCCTCGCACAGGACCGGCCGTTCCCGGATGTGGATCGTGGCGACCTCGTCGCCGTGTTCTGCGCCGGAGCGTACGGGTTCACCATGGCGTCGAACTACAACTCGCGCGGACGCCCGCCCGAGGTGCTCGTGGACCGAGACGGGTTCACGGTCATCCGGAGGCGGGAGAGCTACGAGGATTTGGTCGCTCTGGAGCGAGCTTAGGCGACCTGTTCCTTTCGAAAGCCTGGGCACGTCCATGCGGCGCGCCAGGGAGGCAACCGTGTCTGGACTTCGTTTCGTCGAGCTTCGTGAGGACACTCTCGATCTCGTGCCCAAGCATTTCTTCCCCGAGGGGGGCGCGATGAGTGATTGCACGCGCTGCCTCTACTGGGAGCGTCCCGACCTGTTCGGTCAGGTCGAGGGCGAGCCGGCCGAGAAGATCAAGACGGAGTGGTTCAAGGACGTGCTCGCGGACGTCGACATCTGCGGCATGGTCGCCCTCCGCGGGCACCGCACCGTCGCGTGGGCGCGGTTCGCGCCCGTCGGCAAGCTCCCGGGCCTCTCGGCCTACTCGGGCATCCGCCCGAGCCCCGAGGCGATCTTCCTCGCCTGCTTCGCGGTGAGCCCGTCCGAGCGCGGCCGCGGCACCGGCGCCCGGTTCCTCCGGGTGGTGCTCTCCGAGCTCGCCGTCCGCGGCTGGCCGACGGTCGAGACCTACGCCCGTCGCAGCAGCGCGAACAACCCGAGCGGTCCGCTCCAGCTCTACGTCTCCGCCGGCTTCGAGGCGGTCGGCGGCGAGCAGGACTTCCCGCTCCTCCGCCTCGAGCTCCAGAAGTGGGCGGCCGAGCACGGCGAGATCGCGACCGCCGGCGCGGGCGCGAAGGCGACGCCCAAGCCGGGCGCGGCGACGGCCACCACCGTCCAGCCCCGGAGCAAGTCGTCCGGTCGTCACCCGACGACGCCGAGCGGACGCCAGCGGAGCCGGTCGGCCTCGGGGCGGCAGCGCTCGCCGGTTTGATCTCGATCTAGATCACAGCGTCGAATCGTGGACGTAGCTCAGCGGGCGTCTCCTTCGGGGGGCGCCCGTTGGTCGTTCCAGGCGGGTCATCTATCTAGTTCCTGGAACATGCGAACGGCAGCTCACGCAAAGGCGCAAAGGCGCCAAGGGTCGTTACTCTGATCCGAGATCTCGACCTGGCAGAGCCCCTTTGCGCCTTTGCGCCTTTGCGTGAGGAATCGATCGGCGAAGCCGATCATCATCGCTGCCCGCGACCTACCCCGAGGCCAACCCGATCGCGATCAGGATGATCCCCCCGATCACCAGCAACGCCACGACCGCCCCGACGCCGATCAGGACGCCCATCGGCAGGCCGCCGTCCTCGCCGTCGCCCCCGCCGCCATCGCCGCCCGGCCGCGCGGGCACCTTGCCCTGGCGGCGCGCCTCGGAGAAGTCCATCTCCTGGGTCGCCTCGAAGGCGGCCGCGCTCGCGATCGGGCGGTTCGGCTCGGTGTCCTTGAGCGAGCCCGACTCGCCGCCGATCGCCGGCCGGGGACGGCCGCCGCTCTCGGACTGAGCCGGCTCCTTCGCCGTCGCGTCCGCCGAACGCTCGGTGTCGATGACCTGGAGGTCCTTGTGGGTGTCGTCGTCCTTGATCGGGCCGACCCGTTTCTTGAGCTCGCCGGAGTCGAGCTCGTCGGGGTCGGCGGCGTAGCGACGGAGATCGGTCGGGACGTTGCGCCGGCGTGAGGAGCGCGCGCCGTCGTCGTCCTCGGCGGCGTCCTTGAAGCCGGCCGCCTTGCCCTGCCCGTTGCCGCCCCCGCCGAGCCGCTCGAGGACCGTCTCGAGGGTCTCCGCGACGAACGCGGCGCTCGGCGGGCGCTCGTCGGCCAGCTTCGAGAGCGACTTCATGCAGAGCTCGTCGATCTCGGGCGGGACGTCCTTGTTCTTGCGCGAGGGCGGCAGGGGCGCCTCGGTGATGATCCGGTGGAAGAGGTCGGCCGGGCTGGTCGCCCCGTTGAACGGGACGTGGCCGACGACCGCCTCGTAGAGCATCGCGCCGAGGCTGTAGACGTCGCTGTGCTTCCCGATCTGCTCCTTCTTGCCGCCGAGCTGCTCGGGCGACATGTAGTGGGGCGTGCCCATCGCCGTCCCGTCGATCGTGAGCTGGACGTCTCGCTCCTCGTCGCGGGCGATCCCGAAGTCGCCGAGCTTGGCGTCGTTGCTCGTGGTGAGCAGGATGTTCGCCGGCTTGAGGTCGCGGTGGACGATCCCGGCCTCGTGGGCCGCCTGCACCGCTCGCGCGCTCTGCGCCATGACCCGGACGGCGGTGACGAGGTCGACGTCCTCGGCGCGGATGGCGGCCTCGAGGCTCTGGCCGTCGATCAGCTCCATGGCGATGTAGGGCCGGCCGGTCTGCTGATGAACGCCGGTTCCGTAGACCTGAATTATGTTGGGGTGCTCGAGCTTGCCGACGCTCTTCGCCTCCCACTCGAACCGCTGCGCCGCGGTCGCGTCGGTCGCGTCGGTCAGCACCTTGAGGGCGACCTCCTGGCCGGTGTCGGTGTGCCGGGCGTGGTAGACGATCCCCATGTTGCCCTTGCCGACGCACCCGATGATCTCGTACGGCCCGATCGTCTCGGTGTCCTTGGCGCCCTCGTCGATCGTCAGGCCGCGGAGCATGACCTGCGCGTCGACCCGACCGCTGTCGGGCGTGCCGGCGGCGGCGCGCCGATCCTTCCCCGACGGGAGCCGGAGCGAGCCGCCGACCGTCACCGACCGCGGCAGGACCTGGTCGCACTGGGGGCAGGAGGCGATGCCCTTCTTCGGGTCGACCGCGCTGAGCATCCCGCAGCTCTTGCACGCCCGGACCCAGCTCCGGACGTGGGTCCGGAGCTCGGAGTACTGCTTCGGGTTGATCGCCCTCTTCTTGAGGAGGAGGTTGCCGAGGGTGATGAAGTCGCCCTCGCGCTCGGCGACGTTGCGCTCGTTGAAGGCGGTGCGGAGGAGCTCGACGTCGACCAGGTTGCGCGCGGCGACGAGGCGCGAGAGCAGGCTGTCCTCGAGCGCCATCCGCGAGAGGACGAGCGCGTTCCCCTCGCTCTGGCCGACGAGGTCAGCGAGGGTGAAGAGATGCTCGTGCTCGAGGAACCCCTTCTCGACGAGGATCTCGCCGAGACCGCGGGGGGTCTTGCGCTTCTCGAGAGCGCGCGCGATGTCGCCCGCCGCCTGCTTGACCTGCTGGGGCGTGGCGAGACCGCGCTCGATCACGAGCCGGCCGAGGACGACGTCGCCTTCGGAGAGCATGCGCTCGGGGCGCTCCTAACGGACCAGCATCGATGCTAGCAGACCGCCGCGGTCAGGGTCAAAGGCCCCAATTCTCGTGCGTTACGACGGGCGGCCCGAGGCCGTTCCGGCGGCGCGGGCGCGGGCGCCGGCGGCGATGAGCTCGACCGGGTGCAGGACCGACGGCGCGGCGGCGCCCGCGCGCGCGTTCAGACCGGCCTCGAGCTGGAGGAGACAGCCCGGGTTGCCGCTCACGACGACCGACGCGCCGGTCGCGAGGATGGCGTCGACCTTGCGCTCGGTCAGCGCGCGGCTGATCTCCGGCTGGAGCAGGTTGTAGATCCCCGCGCTCCCGCAGCAGGTGTCGACGCCGGCCGGCTCGCACAGATCGACGCCGGGGAGCCGGCCGAGGACCGACCGCGGCGCGGTCCGGACGCCGCGGGCGTGCCGGAGGTGACAGGGGTCCTGGTAGGCGACGCGGCGCCGCTCCGGCGGCGGTTCTTCGTCGGAGAGGGTGTCGCGTCCGGCGACATCGGCGTCATCGGCGGCGTCGAGGTCGGCGAGCACCTCGGTGACGTCGCGGATCGCGCCGGCGAACCGGTGGGCTGCGGGGGTTCCGAGGAGCTCGCCCGCCTCGGCCAGGACCGAGCCGCAGCCGGCCGCGTTGACCACGATCGCGTCGAAGGGACCGCCCGCGCGCCCGGTCGTCCCGGCGAACGCGCTCACGTTCCGCGCGAGGAGCCGCTCCGCCGCGCGTCGGTCGCCGCCGTGGAGCAGGAGCGCCCCGCAGCAGGTCTGCCCCGGCGGAATGACGACCTCGCAGCCCGCCGCGGTGAGGGCGGTGATCGTCGCCCGCTGCACGTCGCCGAACAGGACGTCCTGGACGCAGCCCCGAAACATCGCGACCCGAGGCGGGTGGCGCGCCGGGCCCGCGGCGCCGCGGGACGGCGGGGGCGCGCCAGCCGCGGGTGGGAAGACGGTCGCGGTGGGGCGGAACGGGCGACCGCGCGCGCGCGGGAAGAGCTGCACCGCCCAGGCGAGACGCGGCGCGAGGCGGCGCGCCCACGGCGCCGCGAGCACCGTCTGGGCGAGGCGGTCCAGGCCGGTCGCCCGGACGAGTCCGAGGAGCCGACCGAGCGCTCCGAGGGCGCCGCGACTCGGCAGGAGGGCTCGCAGCGCGATCGTCCGGAGGAGGCGTCCGACCCGGCTCTCGGTGCTCGGCCGCGGCAGGAGGGCGCGGGCGTCCTCGATGATCCGGCCGTACTGGACGCCCGAGGGGCAGGCGCTCTCGCACGCCCGGCAGTCGAGGCACCGGTCGAGGTGGCCGACGATGCCGTCGGTCGGCTCGAGCCGACCCTCGGCGACGTTGCGGACGAAATCGATCCGGCCGCGCGGGCTGTCCATCTCCTGCCCGAGCACCTGATAGGTCGGGCACGCGGGCAGACAGAGCCCGCAGCCGACGCACTGGTCGAGGACCGCCTGATCGAACCCCGGCAGCGGCGGTGCCATCAGATGCGCCCCCAGCTCCGCCCGGGCGCGAGGCGCCGGTCCGGATCGAAGGCCGCCTTCACCCGCCGGAGCAGCGCGACCGCGGGGCCGGGCGGGCCGAAGACATCGGCGACCCGCTCCTTCACGGCCGGCTCGGCGTCGAGGATCGCGGCCGACCCCCGCCGGCGGCCGGCGATCGCGAGCGCGGCGTCGAAGAGGGCGAGGACCGCCTCGGGCGTCGCCTCCTTCGTCGGGACGAGGTCGAGGACGCCGTCGCCGGCCCGACCGCCCACGGCGAGCGGGCCGACGCCGACGCGATCGCCCGCCGCGAGCGCCTCGCGGGCCGCCTCGAGCGCGGCGGCCGGTCCGACCGACAGCCGCAGCCACGCCCGTCCGCCTCCGGGGCTCGCCCGGAGCGGCAGGTCGCGGAGCGCGCCGACGGCGACGCCGATCGGGCTCGGGGCGGCGTCGCCGTCCTCCTCGACCGCCTCGATCTCGACGCCGCTCGCGCCCGCGAGTCGACCGACCTCCTCGATCACGCGGCGCACCCGACTGGGCGGCCCCTCGACCAGCATCCCGAGCGCCCACCCATCTCCGGGCGGCGGCCCGAGCGCGTCGCCGAGGCTGACCCACGCGGCCGGGCTCACCACTTCGAGGGCGGCGAGCGGCAGCCCCGCGTCGAGGACGCCTCGCCGCAGTCGATCGAGCCGGCCGACGTCCGCCGAGGTCGCGACGATGAGCGCCCGCCGGACCGGCCGCGGCAGCACCTTGAAGCTCGCCTCGGTGATGACGGCCAGCCCGCCGAGGCTGCCGGCGTAGAGGCGCGGCAGGTCGAAGCCGGCGACGTTCTTCGTCACCCGGCCGCCGGCGCGGGTCGCCACGCCCGCGGCCGTCACGGCGGCGACCCCGAGGATCCGCTCGCGCGGCCCGCCGAGGAGAAGGCGCCGCGGCCCGGCGAGGCCGCTCGCGACGGCGCCGCCGACGCTCGCGCCGTGGTCGGCGCCGGGCGGGTCGAGGGGGAGGAGCTGACCGGCGGGCTCGAGCGCGCGCGCCGCATCGGTCAGCGGCGTTCCGGCGGCGAGCGAGACGACGAGGTCGGCCGGCTCGTGGTAGACGACGCCGGTCAGGCGGTCGGTGGCGAGGACGAGGTCGAGGCGCTCGGGCCGGTTCCCGACGCCCATCGCCGTGCCGCCCCCGCGGACGATCAGCGCTGCGCCGAGCTCCGCCGCCGCGCGCAGCGTCGCGGCGACGGCATCCGCATCGGCCGGCGCGGCGACGACCGACGGCGTCCGTCCGTCGATGGCGAACGCGGACGGCTCGCCGCGGCCGCCCGGCCCCGCCACGGCGCGGACGGCGTCGTCGCCGGCGCGCTCGGCGATGCGCGCGGCGAGCTCGGCGGGCGCGACCGCCCGATCGTCGGTCGCCCCGGACGCGTCGCTCACGCCGCGGGCTCCGGCGGCAGCCGCGCGAGGAGGCGGTCGATCTCGGCCACCTCGCTCTGGAGGAAGTCCTGGAAGATCGTGAACGACTCGTCCGCCTCGAGGCGCTCGGCGATCAGCTCGCGGAACGCGTCGCGGCGGAGCTCGTCGAGCTCGCGGCGCTTCGCGAGGAGCTGCTCGCGCGTGGCCGCTCCCGCCTCGAGCGACTGAGCGATCCGGTCGATCGCGAGGTAGTAGACATCGATCCGGTTCTTCTTCTTCCGGCGGAGCCACTCGCGCAGCGCGAACGCGCCGCTGCCCCCGGCGAGGAGCACGCTCAGGATCAGGCTGATCGACTCGGCGTAGGTGACGAGGAAGCTCGGCCGATGCCGGGTGTAGTAGGCGATGGCGCCGTCGTGATACGGGAAGCGGACGTCCGCCGCCTCGTGACTCTCCCGCAACCGCGCGGCGACCGGGTCGCCCTCGGCCAGCCTCGCCTTGTTCCGGAAGAGCTGCCGCGTCATCTCGGCGACGTCGTCGTCGGCGAGGCTCTCGCGGCAGACGAGGAGGGCGCGCACGCTCACCGTCCCGATCGGCGCGGTCGGGTGGCGGCCGTAGGTGCGCGCGGGGATCGTCGACCGAGACAGGAACGGGATCCCGAGGCGGAGCCCGTCCAGGCTGCTGCCGATCGCCTCGGGGTCGCCGAGGCTCAGCAGGCGCGCCCCGCCCCCGTCGACGAGGCGGTCGACCGCCGCGCTCCGGAGGCCGGCGACGACGCAGATCGCGTCGACCTCGTCCTCCTCGAGCATCCGGACGGCCTGCTCGATCGGAACGTGGACGTCCTCGAACGAGCCGTCGTGGAGGTCGAAGTGATCGAGGACGCGGGTCGCCAGGGTCGCCGTCCCGCTCCCCTCGGCGCCGACCGCGACGACGTGATCGCGGAGGTCGAAGACCGTCTCGATCGGCGGATCGGCGTCGTCGCGCACGACGATGTGGAGGAGCTCATCGTAGAGCGACGCGATCGTCCGGACGCTCGCGGCGCCGGGGGTGTCGTTCTGGACGAGGGCGAGGTCGACCTCGCCGCGCTGGAGCCGCGCCATGTTGTCGGCGCTGCCCAGGCTCGGGACGGCCTCGACGGTGATGCCGCGCGAGGCGAGGCCCTTACCGAGGACGTCGGCGACGGCCGCGCCGAGGGCGTGGTAGGACCCGCCCGGCTCGCCCGAGCCGAGGGCGAGGCGTCTGGGGCTCCGCGCGGGCATCGACAGCCAGCCGGCGACGGCGGCGGCGACGAGGACGAGGGCCGCGACGGAGACGGCGAGGACCTTACCCCACGGCGCGACCTGACGGTTCTCGAGCATCGGTCCGCGCTCCTCGGGGCGCCCGCGCGCGAGGGTGAGGATGCGGGCGGGGCCCGGACGGTGTCAACGTCGGTCGTCGGGCTCCGCGTCGGGCGCGTCGGCGGGCGACCAGAACGCCCGCCAGGTTCGCACCCGGGCGTCGAAGCCGCCGGTCACGAAGAGCTCCCCGTCGGCGCTCCAGGCGAGATCGTTGATCGGCTTGGTGTGGCCGAGCCCCTCGGGAGGCTGCGGCGATGTCGCCGCGGCGCTCGTCACGACGTCGAGCGCCAGCCAGGAGAACAGGAGATCCTCCGGGGTCGCCGGCCGACCGATCGGCTGTCCGTACCCGACGAGCGCGACGTCGCCCCGCGGCGCGACCGCGATCCCGCGGGCGGGGCCGACCCAGGCGAGCGGCTCGATGCGCGGAGGGCTCGCCGCGAGGTCGAACCGCACCCCCCGGCTCTTGCTGAAGACGGCGATCGCGGCGGACCCGTCCGCGCAGATGCCGACCGAGGTCGGGTCGCCGCCGCCCGGCGGATCGTGGGCCAGGACGGGGTCGTGGGGACCGGCGTCGGGATCGGCGAGGTCCCAGACGAACACGTCGCCCGACCAGTCGCCCGAGATCGCCCAGCGGCCGTCGGCGGAGAGCGCCGTCGAGGTGATGACCGTCTGCTCGTCGGGATGGAGGCCGACCAGCCGCGTCGGTGTCGCGAAGGGGACCTCGCCCGGGGCGAGGTCCCAGAGGCTGAGGGTCCGACCGAGGCCGACGAGGAGGCGCCCTCTGCTCGCATCGCACGAGAGCCCGACGATCGCGGCGGGCCCCGCCGCGACTCCGTCCGGGAGGACGCCGCGCGCGCGCAGCGTCGCCTCGACGTCGAGGGCGTCCTCGATCGTGCCGTCGCCGACGTCGACCAGGCGCAGCCACCCCGAGTCGTTGCCGACGACGACGCGGCCTGTTCCGGGAATCGTCGCGAGACCCTTCGGTCCCCCGGTCGGCGAGGGCGGCGTGTCGACGACGAACCGACGCCGCGTCGCGGGCGAGCCCCGGTCCCACACGACGAGCCCGCCGTCGAGACACAGGGTGATGACGCGCTCGGCCTGCCCATCGGAGGAGGCGGCCACGACCGCGACCCGGGCGATCGCCGCCTGGAGCTGGATGCTCGCGCCCGGCTCGATCGCGGTGAGGACGCTCGGCGGCGAAGGCTCGTTCGGCGCCGTCTCGACGGGCTCGACCGGCTCGACGGGAGGCTCGTCGGCGATCGGCTCGGGCGGATCGTCGTTCCCGTTCGGCGGGGTCGCCGCGGCCCCGGCGGCGCTCGCGCCCGTCGGGGCGTCTCGCGTCCCGAGCCCCCAGACGAGCGCCGCCCCCACGAGCGCGACCGCCGCGGTGACGACGACCGCGGCGAGCGGTCCCGGCCCGGCGGATCCCGGCGGCCGAGCGCGCGTGCCGAGCCCAGGCGGCGGAAGGCGAGGCGAGGGCCGGCCGGCGATGACGCGCTCGATCTCGTCCCGGGCCGCCGCCGCGCTCGGGCATCGGTCGCGGGGATCGCGCGCGGTGAGCCAGGCGACCAGCCGGGCGAAGCCCTCGGAGAGCTCGGGGACGGCCGCGCGCGGATCGGGGCAGTCCTCGCGGAGCCGTCGGGTGAGGGCGACGACGACGGCGTCGGCGGGAAACGCGTCGTGCCCGGTCGACGCCCGGAAGAGGACCATCCCGAGCGAGTAGACGTCGCATCGCGCGTCGAGGCGGCGCCGACCCGCCGCCTGCTCGGGCGCCATGTAGTGGGGCGACCCGACGACCTCGCCCGTCGCGGTGAGGCGTGCGCTCCGCTCCGACCACTGACAGAGGCCGAGGTCGGCGACGTGCGCCGTCCCCTCGGGGTCGATGAGGATGTTCGCCGGCTTGAGGTCGCGGTGGAGCAGGCGCGCGCCGTGGATCGCGTCGAGGCCGGCGGCGACGTCGCGGGCGATCGCGAGGGCGGCCGCCTCGGGCAGCCGCGCCTGCCGCGCGAGCCGGGTGTGGAGATCCTCGCCCTCCACGAGCGGGAACGCGATGAAGGCCTCGCCCGTCCGGTCGCACCGGCCCGCCGCGATCACCCCGACGACGTTCGGATGGCGGATCGCCCCGGCCGCCCGGGCCTCACGCTCGAACCGCGCCACGCTCTCGGCGTCGTCGCCGAGGGCGCCCGGGATCAGCACCTTGAGGGCGACGACCCGGTCGAGGCCGGGCTGCCGCGCGCGATAGACCCGCCCCATCCCCCCCTCGCCGAGCAGACCGACCAGCTCGAACCCGCCGATCGCGGCGGGCGGCCGGGGAGGCGGCGGCGGCGTGGGGGAGGGGATCATCGATCGAGCGCTCCGGATCGAGGATCGCGTCCCGGCCGCGATCGCGTCAACGGTCCCCGCGTCCGGTCGGGGCGGGGCCGCCGTAACCCGAACCTCGGGAGCGGCTTCAACCCGACCCGCTCCGCTCCCGACGGCCGCGCGACAACTCCGCCCGGCCGGCTATAATCGCAGAGGTCGCGTCCGGGCCGGCGCCGTCCGAAACCCCTTCGGCCTCGGGACGTGTAGAAGACGAAGAGCTCCCACCCGGCGCCGACCTCGGCCGGCGCGCCCGGATCATGCCTCCGCCCCATGCCGCTGCTCGTCATCGAGAAGGGAAAGGAGAAGGGTAAGCGCGTCCGCGTCCGCGAGAACGCGCCCGCCACCCTGGGCCGGGACGCCAAGTCGACCCTGCGGATCGCCGACGTGATGGCGAGCCGCAAGCACTGCCAGATCCAGGGTCGCCTCGGCCGCTGGACGCTGCGCGACCTCGACAGCAGCAACGGGACGCTCCTCAACGGCCAGCCGGTCGAGGGCGAGGTCTCCCTCGCCTTCGACGACAAGGTCCAGGTCGGCCAGACCCTCGTCTTCTTCCTCGAGGACGAGCAGCACGACAAGCGGGGCCCGCTGAGCGGCCGCGACATCGCCGGCTACCGCGTCGGCGAGATCCTCGGGCGCGGCGGGATGGGGAGCGTCTACGGGGCCGTCCAGGTGTCGCTCGAGCGCAACGTCGCCCTCAAGGTGCTCGCCCCCGAGCTCGTCCGGGACAAGGCGTTCATCGAGCGCTTCATCTCCGAGGCGCGCCGCGCCGGCCAGCTCAACCACCCCAACATCGTGCAGGTCTACGACGTCGGCAACGTCGACGACGTCTACTTCTACTCGATGGAGTACGTCTCCCAGGGCAGCGTCACCGACCTCCTCCGCAAGGACCGGATGCTCACGGTCGAGCGCAGCCTGGCCCTCGTCCTCGACGCCGCCCGCGGGCTCGAGTACGCCGAGCGCAAGGGCGTCGTCCACCGCGACATCAAGCCCGACAACCTGATGATCTCCGAGGACTGGGTCGTGAAGATCGGCGACCTCGGAATCGCCCAGAAGACGACGCCGGACGGGAGCGCGAACCAGGAGGAGGGAATCAGCGGGTCGCCGTACTACATCGCCCCCGAGCAGGCGATGGGTCGCCCGATCGACACCCGCGCCGACATCTACGCCCTCGGCGTCACCTTCTTCGAGATGCTCAGCGGCGAGCCGCCCTTCACCGGGAACACGATGCGCGAGATCGTCCTCAAGCACGTGCGCGAGGACGTCCCCGACATCCGCAAGCTCAACGCCGACGTCGCGCCCGAGGTGGCCGCCGTCATCACCCGGATGACCCAGCGCGATCCCGAGCAGCGCTACCTCCGGGCCGAGCAGCTCGTGAGCGAGCTCGCCGCCCTCGCGAACGTCTACCCGCTGCGCGAGAGCCAGCGGGTGCGCGCGCCGATCGATCTCCGATCGGCGGCGACCGTCGCGATCGCGCCGGGCGAGATGCCCGGCAGCTCGTCGACCGACCGGGTGAGCGTGGCCGGGCCCGCCTCGGTCGCGACGCCCGGAAGCCGCGAGGGGCCCGGCGCCCCCGCGTCGACGCACGACGACGAGCCGCTCGACGAAGACGACCCCGACGCGCCGCCATCATCGTTCACCGGCGACGCCGCGGCGCCGGCCGAGGACTCCGGCTACCGGCCGGTCATCCTCGGCTGCCTCGTCATCCTCGTCCTCGCGGTCGCGGCGATCAGCTCGATCGGCGCCTATCGCCTCGCGAAGAACCATCGGAAGCAGCAGATCGAGCAGGCGGAGGCGTGGGACGGTCGGCTCCAGGCGATCACCACCCTGATCGACGGCGGCGAGTACGACGAGGCGATCACGACCGCCGATGCGTTCGCCGCCGACGAGACCGTCGACGAGGCGTGGCGGGCGAAGGCGCGCGAGTACGCCGAGGAGGCGCGGACGAAGCGCTCGGACGCGACGGCGGCCCAGCGCGACGCCGCCGCGACGACCCGGCTCGAGCAGATCACCGGGGCGGTCGACGCATCCGACCTCGCCTCCCTCGTGAAGGGCGTGGCCGACCTCGAGGCGCTCGTCGACGAGCTCGGCGGCACCGACGCGGCGGCGAAGGCGGCCACACGGATCGGCGAGTGGCGACAGGCGATCGCCGGCCTCCGGGCCGCCGAGACCGAGATGAAGGAGCGGCTCGAGCTCGAGGAGCAGCGCTTCGCGCGGGTGCGCCGGCAGGTGCTCGACGACCTCTCGATCGACGACGACTTCGCGAAGGCGTTCAGCGAGGCGAGCCGCGCGCGGGTCGCGGCGCCGAAGGACCTCCCCACGGTCATCGCCGGCTACGACGCCCTCGTGAGGGAGATCCGGGACGAGGCCGGGAAGCACGTCGACGAGCTCCAGTGGGACGCCGACCGGGATCTGAAGAGGGCGAAGGACGACAACGACGAGCTCCGAGCCCGTCAGGTGAAGGAGCGCCTCGAGGCGTTCCTCCCCAAGATCCGTGGAACGATCATGCCGATGCGGATCAAGCGCCTCGACGACACCGCGAAGAAGGCCGGAGCGATCGCCCGCGAGATCGTCCAGGGGCAGCGCCAGGAGCAGATCGACCGAGACCTCCGCGCGCTCGAGCCGAACGCGGCCGACGAGAACAAGCTCCGGGCGTTCGACTTCGAGTCGTTCGTCACGGAGCTCGACGAGGAGAAGCGCGGCTTCCTCGACACCGAGGAGGGACTCCGTTCGTGTGACCGGAGGATCCGGCTCCACCAGGCGGCCGCCCGTGCCCGCGACCGGCTCATCGCGCACGTCACCGGCGCTGCGAAGTTCGAGGCGAAGCTCACCTACGTGCAGAAGTCGACCGGCACCCTCATCGCGGTCAAGGCGTCCCGGGCCGGCGGGATCCACTTCGAGCACGATGAGATGGGCGCCGAGTGGACGATTCCGTGGGAGAAGGTCGACGCCGGGCGGATGACCGAGTACGTCAAGGCCCTCCCCGAGCTCGACCTCGTCGCCCACTACGAGCTCGCCGCGACCCTCTTCGCCCGGGGGTGGTTCGCGGACTCGCAGCGCGAGCTCGACGCGATCCGCGCGGCGATCGCCCGGGGCGATCCGCCGGGCGACGCCGAGCTGCCCGGCTGGCTCGACGAGCTCGCCGCCGAGCTCGCCCTGAAGGAGCGGTGACGCCATCGCCTCGTCCGACGAGGTCACCGTCCGTCCGGTCGCCGGCGGGGTGACGGTCGCGGTCAAGGTCCGCCCCGGGGCGCGCCGGACCGCCCCGGCCGGCGTGCGCGCCGACGCCCTCCTCATCGACGTCGCGGCGCCGCCCGAGAAGGGCAAGGCGAACCGGGAGCTCCTGGCGTGGGCGCGGAAGGCGCTCGGCCCGCTCGCATCGGCGCCCGAGCTGCGCGCCGGCGCGGGCAGTCGGAGCAAGGTCATCCTCCTCCCCGGGATCGACGAGGCGACGGCCCGTCGGCGGATCGCCGAGCTGCTCTGAGCGCCTTGCGCCCCCCGCGGGCATCTCCCCTAATGGGCCCCCCCGCGCGCCGCCGGCGCGCGGCCTGGCCCCGAGCGGAGGTGAGCGGTCGATGAGCGAGCGGATCGGCGTCCTGGGCGGCAGCGGGATCTACGACTTCGAGGGGTTCGAGGAGACCGAGCGGGTCGCCATCGAGACGCCGTTCGGCGCGCCGAGCGACGAGTACGTCGTCGGCACGCTCGAGGGCCGCGAGGTCGTCTTCCTCCCGCGGCACGGCCGGGGTCACCGCCTCCTGCCGAACGAGGTGCCCGCCCGGGCGAACATCTGGGGCTTCAAGAAGCTCGGCGTCGGCCGGATCATCTCGGTCTCGGCGGTCGGCTCCATGAAGGAAGAGGTCGAGCCGGGCCACATCGTCTTCCCCGACCAGTTCATCGACCGCACCCGCGCGCGCCCCTCGACGTTCTTCGGCGAGGGGATCGCCGCGCACGTCCAGTTCGCGAAGCCGGTCTGCGGCGACCTCGCCGGGCAGCTCGCCGCCGCCGCCGAGGCGATCTCGGTGAAGCACCACCGCGGCGGGGCGTACGTCTGCATCGACGGGCCGCAGTTCTCGACCCTGGCCGAGAGCCTCACCTACCGGAGCTGGGGAGTGACCGTCGTCGGCATGACGAACCTGCCCGAGGCGCGCCTCGCCCGCGAGGCCGAGATCTGTTACGCGACGATCGCGCTGGCGACCGACTACGACTGCTGGCACGAGGAGGAGGTCAGCGTCGAGGCCGTCCTCGCGGTGATCAAGTCGAACATCGCGAACGCCCGCGGCATCATCCGCCAGGCGATCCCGACCATCCCGACGGCGCCCCGAGCGTGCAAGTGTGCCACGGCCCTCGACTTCGCCATCATGACCGACCCGGCCGTCATCCCCGCGGCGAAGCGCGAGGCGCTCGCCCCGATCCTCGACCGGGTGCTCGCCTCGTCCTGACGGCCGGTCGGTTGCGGCGATCGCCCCGCATCGGTTCTAGTACGGGTACGGAGTAGCATCCCATCGCGCCCTCGGAGGACGCCGCCCTTGACCCTGGGCACCGAGCTCATCGTCGTGAGCGCCGTCTGGCTGCCGCTGCTGATCACGCTCGGTCTGAACCGGCGGCCGGCCCTCTACGTCCGGTTCCTCCTCCCCGCCTCGCTCCTCTGTCTGGCCGCGTGCGGCCACATCCTCTACGCCGTCGTCGCCGGCGGCGCGGGCCCGGGCGAGCTCGGCATCGCGATCATGGCGGCAGCCGAGGCGTTCCTCCTCATCTGCTTCGTCGCGGCGTTCGGTCCGCGCGTGGTCGAGGCGGCGGAGATGGACCTCGCCATCACGGCCCGGCGGCTGGCCGAGAGTCAGTACGAGGGGCTCCGGGTCCTCGACGACATCCTCGATCCGGGGCCGTGGATCGCGAAGCTCAGTCACTCCGAGGCGCCCGTCCGGGCGACCGCCTGCCTCGCCCTCGCCGAGCTCGGCGATGAGCGGGCCGTCGAGCCGCTGATCGGCGCGGTCGGCGACGAGAGCGACGAGGTCCGCGAGGCGGCCGCGCGGGCGCTCGGCGATCTCGGCGATCCGCGCGCGGTCGAGGCGCTCATCGGCGCCGTCCGCGACGTCGAGCCCGGCGTGCGCGGCGCGGTCACGGAAGCGCTTGGCCGGCTCCGCGATCGCAAGGCGAGCGATCCGCTCATGACGGTCGTCTGGAACCCGGCCGACCCCGTCCGGCGGACGGCGCTCGAGGCGCTCGGCGACCTCGGCGACCCGCGCGCGTTCGTGCCCCTCTCGGGCGCCCTCAGCGACGCGAACGCCGACATCCGACGGGTGGCGGCCCGCTCCCTCGCGCGGCTCGGCGATCGTCGGGCGGTCGAGCTGCTCAGCCGGACCGCGCGCGACGTCGACCCGCAGGTGCGCGCCGCGTCCGCGACCGCGCTCGGCGAGCTCGGCGACGCCGACGCGCTGGCGCCGCTCCTGACGGCGCTCGGCGACGACAGCGAGGTCGTCCGGATCGAGGCGGCGACGGCCCTCGGAAAGCTCGGCCACGCCGACGCGCTCGGGCCGCTCGTCGAGCGCCTCGAGGCCGACGACGACGGCGGCGTCCGCGTCACGGCCGCCCGCGCGATCGGGAAGATCGATCCGGCCGGCGCGCGCGCGCCGCTCGAGGCGGCCCTCGCCCAGGGCAAGGGACGGGTTGCCGCGGCGGCGGCGACGGCGCTCGGGGCGAGCGGGGAGGACGCCGCGTTCGAGGCGCTCCGCGCCGCGATGACGAGCGAGGACGACGTCGTCCGGACGGCCGCGGCCGCCGCGATCGGCGAGCTCGCCGACGAGCGGGGATTCGGCTGCCTCGTCGCCGCGCTCCGTGACATCGACGTCGACGTTCGCACGGCCGCGGCGACGGCGCTCGGCCGCATCGGCGACCGGCGCGCGCTCGACGGGCTGCTCGCCGCCCTCGAGGATCCGGAGAGCGACGTCCGGGCGGCGGCCGCGGCGAGCGTCGGGACGCTCGGCGCGCGCGCGACCGACGGCGGCGGCGCCGGCACGGCCGACCACGCGATCACCGAGCCGCTCGTGCGGGCGCTCATCGATGAGGACGAGGACGTCCGACGGAGCGCCGCCGAGGCGCTCGGCCTCACCGGCGGGGAGACCGCGTTCCCGTGGCTCCTCGGCGCGATCCGCGACGACGATGCCGACGTCCGCTGCGCCGCCGCCGAGGCGCTCGGCCGGCTCGCCGATCCGCGCGCCGTCGAGCCGCTCGTCGAGACGCTCTGGGACACCGACGCCTACGTCCGATGGCGGGCCGCCGAGTCGCTCGGGCTCATCGGCGACCCGCGCGCCCGCGAGCCGCTCGTCGGTCTCGCGGGGGACGCGAGCCCGCTCGTCCGGGCGCCGGCCCTCCGCGCGCTCGGCCAGCTCGCCGGCGCCGACGCCCTCGAGCAGCTCACCGCGGCGCTCGACGACGTCGATGAGCGCGTCGTCGACGCGGCGGCCTGGACCCTCGCCGAGCAGGGCGGCGACGACGCGATGGCGGCGCTCCTCGATGCGGTCGTCCGGCGCGACGCGTTCCCCAAGGTGGCCGCGGCGATCGGCCGCCTCGGCGCCGCCGTCCACGAGACGCTGCGGAAGCGCCTCGCCGACGCCGAGGGCCCCGAGCGGGTCCGCCTCGCCGCGGCGCTCCACCGCGCCGGCGACGACGCCGGCCTCGATGCGCTCCTCGAGGCGGTCGCGAGCGACGACCCCGGCGTCCGCTCCGAGGCGGCGCGAGCGCTCGGCGAGCTCGGTGACGACGGCGACCGCGTCGCGGCGGCGCTCGAGAAGGCGACCGGCGACCGCAATGACGCGGTCGCGGCCCTCGCCCGTGCTTCGCTGGCCCGGGTTCGTTCGGACGGCGTCTGAGCTCGACCGTCGGTATCGGTGATCGCCGCTCCGAACGGTGACGATCCACAGATTTCACAGATTACACAGATCACGGATTGCGGAAGGCGTCGACGGCGGCGGAGATGCGTTCCGCGCTCGGCAGCGATCTCCGAAACCGTCCGCGGCTGTCTGTGTAATCTGTGAAATCTGTGGATCGTTACCGGGACGGCGATCGCATCCGCGACCTCCCGAGCCGCGAACGACCCGCAGCTCTCACACCACCTCCACACCCTTCCAGAACGCCACCCGACCCGTGATCGCCACCGCCTGCTCCTTCGGCTCGGGGTAGTACCACGCGGCGTCGCGGTTCACCTCTCCGTCGACCTTCAGGTGGTAGTAGCGGGCCGTCCCCTTCCAGCCGCAGACGGTCGTCGTGTCGCTCTTCTCCAGGTGCTCGATCGCGACCGAGTCGGCCGGGAAGTAGTGGTTGCCCTCGACGACGACCGTGTCGTCGCTCTCGGCGATCACGACGCCCTTCCAGGTGGCCTTCGGCATGTCCGTCGCTCTCCTCCTCGCGCCGTCAGGGGCGCGGGTTACCCGCCGCGCCGCTTCGACCAGACGTCGGGGTTGACGAGGTTCGGCGGCTGCTCGCCGCGGAGGACCGCGATGAGGTTCGTCGCGGCGATCTCGGCCATCCGGCTGCGCGTCTCGAGGGTCGCGCTCGCGGTGTGCGGGGCGAGGACGACGTTGTCGAGCCCGATCAGGTCGGCGTGCATCTCGGGCTCCTTCTCGTAGACGTCGAGGGCGGCGCCGGCGATCTTGCCCGCCTTGAGGGTCGCGGCGAGGGCGGCCTCGTCGAGGATCGGGCCACGGGCGCAGTTGACGATGTAGGCGCTCGGCTTCATCAGCGCGAGCTCCTTCTCGCCGACGAGGTGGTGGGTGTCATCGTTGAGGAGGGCGTGGATCGAGACGAAGTCGGCCGTCTTCATGAGCTCGTCCAGGCTGACCTGCTTCGCGCCGCAGTCCTTCTCGAGCTTCTCGTTCTTGAACGGGTCGGCGTAGATCACCTTCATCCGGAAGCCCATCGCGCGCTTCGCGACCTCGTAGCCGATCCGGCCGGCGCCGACGAGGCCGAGGGTCGCGCCGGTGATGTCGCCGCCGAGGAGCAGGAGCGGGCCCCAGCCCTTGTACTTGCCGGCGCGGCTGTACTTGTCGCCCTCGACGACGCGGCGGGTGACCGCGAGCATGAGCGCCCAGGTGTGGGTCGCGGTCGCGTCGGTCAGGACGCCGGGCGTGTTGGTGATGGGGACGCCGCGCTCGGTCGCCGCCGGGATGTCGATGTTGTTGAACCCGACGGCGTAGTTCGCGAAGACGACCGCGTCCGACGCGGTGTCGAGCACCTCGCCGTCGATCCCGTCGGTGAGGAGACAGAGGACCGCGTCGCGGCCCTTGATCTTCTCGAGGAGCTCGGCGCGGGTCAGGACCCGGTCGTCGGGGTTGATCTCGAGGGTGCCGATCTCGGGGGCGTCCTCGAGCATCTTGATGCCCCGGTCGGGGATCCGCCGGGTGACGTAGACGTTCTTGCCGCTCATCGGTGTTCTCTTCTCCTTGGTTCGGCGCGCGGGGACGCGCGCTCCTCGGGTTCGCTGCTACGTTGTCTCATCGCTGGTCGGGACGTCGGGGGCGAGCCGCGCGCCGAGCGCGCGGAGCCGGGGCGCGGGGTCGGCGACGGCCGCCCGCTCGTCGTCGGCGTCGCCGGGCCGGGCGATCGTCTCGATCCGCGAGACGCCGCAGGCCGTCCGGACCTCCTCCCAGCCGCGGCCGCTCGTCCCGGCGACGACCCAGACGGGGACGTCCGCCTCGCGCGCCGTCCGGGCGACGGCCGCGACGACCTTGCCGCGCGGCGTCTGGAAGTCGATCCGGCCCTCGCCGGTGATCACGAGCGAGGCGCCGCGGAGCCGGTCGGCGAGCCCGAGGGCGGCGATGAGCTCGACCGCGCCCGGGCGGATCTCGGCGTCGGCGAACCAGACGAGCCCGGCCGCGAGCCCGCCGGCGGCGCCCGCGCCCGGCAGGGTCGCGACATCCCCGGGCGGGGTGCGCGGCGTGGCGGAGAGGCCGGCGAGGTCGTGCGACGCGACCGCGGCGAGGTTGCCGAGGCCGGCGTCGAGCCGCGCGACGGTCGCCTCGTCGGCGCCCTTCTGCGGACCGTAGGTGGCCGCCGCGCCCTCGGGGCCGCAGAGCGGGTTGTCGACGTCGGCGAGGCAGACGATCCGCGGCGCGTCGCGGGCGCCGGTCGCGATCGCCTTCGCCGGTCCGGTGAGCGCGGTCGCATCGATGGACGCGATCCGCTCGAGGCCGGCGCCGCCGTCCTCGACGACGGCTCCGTCGGCGTCGAGGAAGCGCCAGCCGAGGGCGCGGGCGAAGCCCGTCCCGCCGTCGTTCGTGGCGCTCCCGCCGACCGTGACGAGGACGCGCCGCGCGCCCGCCTCGAGGGCGAGCCGGGCGAGCTCGCCCGTCCCGCGGGTCGTCGTCACGAGCGGGTCGCGCCGGTCCTCGGGGACGAGGACGAGGCCGCTCGCCGAGGCCATCTCGATCAGGGCGACGCCCGCCTCGGGGAAGAGGAGCCAGTCCGCGTCGACCGGATCGCCGAGCGGGCCGGTCACCCGATCGTTGTTGCGCGTCGGCGTCCCGAGGCCGGTCGCGTCGCCGGCGGCGGCGAACGCCTCGAGGGTGCCGTCGCCCCCGTCGGCCATCGGCACCTCGTCGACGACCACCTCGGGGCGCGCCTCGCGAATTCCGGCCGCGAGGGCCGCCGCGACGCCGGCGGCGCCCAGCGACCCCTTGAAGCCATCGGGGACGATCACGACGCGCGGGCCGCTCACTCGTCGGCCCCCGGCGCGCCCGCGTCGCTCGTCACCTCGGCCCACCAGGCGACGATGCGGTCGGCGTCGGCGCCGGCGGCCTCCACGAGGCGATCGAGCTCGGCCTCCCAGAAGGCGACGTAACCGAGCTCATCGAAGTCGGGGGCGGTTGCCTCGGCGTCGGCCCGGAGGAGGCGCCGCTCGAGCCGGGCGATCCGCCGGCGCGGGTCGTCGGGGTCCGCGATGAGAAACTGCTGTCCGCAGGTGAACGCCGCCTGGGCGTGCGGGATGACGCCGAGCTCGGGCGGTCCGACCATCGCGACGACGTCGACCGCGTGGGGCCAGCCGGGCCCTCGGGCGCGGATCCGCTCGACGATCTCCGTCATCGCCGCGTAGCGCGCCTCCTCGGTCGCGTCGGCCGAGTCGATCACGCGCTGTCGATCCTGAAGCCAGGCGAGCTCCTCGGACCGGAGCCAGAGGAGGTGCCCGCCCTGTTCGGAGACCCGGTGGGCGCGGACGCCGATGGCGCGCTGGTAGGCGTGGGCCGTCGCGACCGTCAGGCCGACCGCGAGCACGACCGCGACGAGGCGGAGCGGCGCGAGGCTCGGGCGGACGACGAGCGAGCCGAGGAGCGCCCCCGCGGTGACCGCGCAGACCCCGACCGTCCAGCCGCCCGAGGCCGGATGGCTCGCCGCGAAGAGGCCGGCCGCCGCGACCAGGCCGAACGCCACGAGGCCGCGCGCGACCGCGATGGCGATCGACCGCGGCTCGGCAGGCCCGACGGGCTCGGGGGCCGCGAGGGGCGGGAGGGGAACGGTGGAGGCGCTCAACGGGGGCTCCGCACAGAGGGAGGGCGGATTCTAGGCGGGCCGTGAGGGCAACTCAAGCCGTTCGGGGCGACCGATTTCGGGCGAGGACGCTAGGATGGTCCCGGCGTTACGGCGGCGTTACGCGATCGCCGCCTCGACGCGGCTATCCTCGAAGCATGAGTCGTGCCCCGATCGTCGTCACCCTCGCGATCGCGCTCGTGGCCGCGGCCGCGGCGCCCGCCCGAGCGCAGGACGAGGAGCCGATGGCCGAGACGCGTCTTCGCCGCGCGATCGAGACGACCCGTGCCGCCGAGGCCGAGGCCCGGCCCGCGACCGACGAGGCGCGCGGCCACTTCGTGCCCCGGCCCGAGAGCCCCGAGGACGGAGACCCCGAGCGCTTCCCCCTCTTCGCGGACGCCGCCGCCCACGACCGGGCGCGGCCGTGGCTCGCCCGCTATCGCCCCGAGCAGGGACGCGCCGACGACGCCTGGCCGCAGCCCGCCGACGGGGCGGCCCTCCGGGCGCTCCTCGAGCACGCCGACGCGGGCGTCCGCGGCCTGGCGGTGGAGGCGCTCGCGACCCTCCACGCCCCCGAGGACATCCCCCGGATCGCCGAGCTCCTCGGCGACGCGGCCGAGAGCGTGCCGGCGCTCGGCCACAACCGACGGATGACGGCCATGCCGTTCCGCCTCGGCGAGAGCCTCGAGGGAGGCCCGGACGCGCCCGTCCTCTCGAGGAGCTGGCACCGGCGCACCGTCGCCGCCTACGCCCGGACGGCGCTCCACCTCATGACGGGGAAGCGCCTCACGGCCGAGACGTTCGCGGCGTGGTGGGAGCGGACCGGCGACCCACGGCACACCCTGTGGTACTGGCAGCGTCGCCTCGAGCGAGACGTGATCGCCGCCGAACGGATGCCCGCGGCGCTCGGCGTCGAGAACGTCCGCCCGTTCGCCGAGCGCCGCGCCGAGGCGGCGCGGCGCGCGGAGGAGGCCGTCGCCGTCATCGCGGCCGAGCTCGCCGAGCTGCCGGCCGAGGTCGAGGCGAAGGTGATGCTCCTCGCCGAGCATCCAGGCGCCGGCGGAGCGCCGATGACCGACCCCGCGCGCCGGTTCTGGCGCCGGTTCGAGACGACGCGGCTCCCGAGGGAGCGGCTCCTCGAGCTCATTGAAGGCAAGGACCTCTGGCCCGACGTCGACTGGGACGGCGACGGAGCGCACTACGTCCGCCTGGTCGAACGGATCGCCCTCGCGGCGGAGCGGCACCTCCAGGCCGAGGACGCCGAGCGGATCCTCCGATGCGCCGAGACGAGCGGCCGCACCCTCTGGTGGTCCGGCCGGGCGGCGGTCGTGATCGGAGCGTCCCGCGTCCTCCCCGCGGCCGGACCCGAAGCGCTCGACGACCCGGCGACCCGGGACGGAGTCCTGCGACGAGGCGTCCGCGAGGGGAGCGACCCGTTCGTGCGCGGCTACATCGCCCGCGAGCTCGTCCAGGTGGCCCTCGAGCCGAGCTGGCCGTTTCTTCGCGAACAAGTGTTCAGCGAGGGACCGACATCGCACGTGCCCGACGTGCCGAGCTCGGTGATCGAGGCGCTCGGAGCGGAGCCGCGGACGCCCGCCAAGCGCCGCGCCCTGCGCGAGCTGCTCCTCGACGAACGCTTCGCCGCGTTCTGGATCCGGAGCAACCGCGAGGGGATGGGGAGGGACGGAGCGCGGATGCGAGCGATCGCCGCGGTCGCCGCCCACGCCGGACGGCCCGTCGTGACCCGCGAGGATGATGCGGCCCTGAACGACCCGGAGGTAGCGGCGGAGCGGTTGCCGGGGGTGCTGGCGAAGGTGGCCGAGGCTTTGCGCTGACCGGCTCCTCATCGCTCCGCTGACACGCCTCGTTGCTCCCGCGAGAGGCTGGCGGTGCAGACGGGTCAGGCCCTGGAACAGATCCCGCGCGACGGCAACATGACCCCGGGATCGGCAACTCTCAATCCGCGCAATCCGCGTCCTCCGCGGTTCCCACTCGGTCGACGCCGAGAGAGACCGAACCGCGGATGACGCGGATCGCGCGGATTGGACCGGACGACGCCAAGCCGTTGTCGACGCGTCTCTGCGGCGGGCGCGAGATTCCTGTTCCTGGAACAGCCCGCGCAACGGCAACGAATCGGACGCTGGCAACTCGCGTTCCGCGTAATCCGCGTAATCCGCGGTTCCCACTGATTCAACGCCGACAGAGACCGAACCGCGGATTTCGCGGATTGCACGGATTGGTTCGGGCGTCGCCGAGCCGTTGCCGACGCGTCACGGTGCTCCGCCCGAGACACGGGTTCCTGGAACGAACGTGTCGGTCGCGCGCCGCTGATCACCCGCGGCCGGTCGACTCCGCCAGCCGCTCGAGGCGGGGCTCGATCTCGTTCTGGGTCTCGGCGAACCGCTGTCGCTGGGCGCGCAGGCCTCGGACCTGGGCGAGGGCGTTCCTCACGCCCTCTGGCAGGATCTCGGGGTCGATCGCCCCGGCGAGGACCTCGTCGACGAAGGTCCGGCCGAGCTCCGCGACGAGGCGGTCGCGCTTGGCCGTCGCCGTGTTGATCCTCACGGTGAGCTGCGCGGACTGCGCGACGTGCTTCGCCTTGTCGGCGGCGGCTCCGATGCCCGCCTTGAGGCTGCCCCAGAGGCTGGCCGGCTTCGCCTCCTCCTTCGGGGCGGCCGCGGCCGCGTCGAGCTTCGCCTTCTCCTCCTCGAGGGCGCCGATCTCCTCGACGACGTCGACGATGGCGCCGACGTTGGTCGCGCTCTTGCTGCCGAAGAGCGGGTGCCCGTCCTCGACGCGTCCTCCCGCGACGATTCCGTCGGCGAGCGCCGTCGCGAGCTCGCGCTCGCTCTGCTCGGTCCGGTGGGCCGCCTCCCGGAGGAGCTTGCTCTCGAGCTTCATCCGGTCGCGCGCCGCCGCGGTGAGCGGGTCGTCGCAGTTGCCGCTCCGCGCGACGACCTCGTCGCTGTCGACGCTGCGCAGCTTCATCCGCTCGCAGTGGTCGATGCCTATGTCGGCCTTCTTGTGGAACCCGGCGTTGATCTCGCGCTTCGCCCGGCGGTACTCGTCGATCGCGGCGTCGTAGTACTGGAGCAGGAACAGCGCCTCCGCGACGAGGAGGCGCAGGCAGGCCCGCTGCTCGCCCGCGAGGTCCTCGTGAATGAAGAGGGCGATCCGCGCCAGGCCGAGGCCGGTGTGGATGGCGCCGCCGGCCATGTGCTCGCGCGTCTCGCCGCGCCGGACGAGGTCGAGGCGCGCCTTGCTCCCGCCGGACCGGACGAGGATCGCGCCGTGATCGATCAGCGACCGCGCCACGAGCGCCTCGATGGATCCGCCGAGGCCGAGGTCGGGCGCGTCCTTCGAGGGAATGGCCGCCCAGGCGCGCCCGATGAAGAGCTCGCCCGCGTCGCGGTCCCCGAGGAGGTGGAGCGAGACGTAGGCGGCGAGGAGCAGCGGCCACGGGTCGTCGTCGGCCGAGGCCGCTGCGACGTCGAGGTGACCGACGGCGGCCGCCGGGGCGCCCTTCCGGAGCTCGCCGCGCGCGTTCGCGAGCATCGCTCGCAGCCTGGCGCGGGCCGGCGCGTGGTCGGCGTCGCCGCGCTTGAGGCGGGCCGCGAGGTCGGCCGCCTCGTCGAGCTCGGGCGCCCACGCCTGCGCCTCGTCGAGCTCGCCCTCGGCGCTCGGGCCGTCGCCGCGCTCGAGGGCGACCTGGCCGCGAATCACGTGAGCGAGGGCGGCGGCGACCGGCGCCGGCTCGCCCTCGAGGACGGCGGTCGCCTCGACCGCCGCGGCGTCGAGGGCGGCGTCGTCGCCGAGCGCGACGAAGCGATCGAGCTTTCCGAGGGCGCTCCGGAGCGGGTCGAGGCCGTCGCCGGGAGCCTTCGCGCGGAGCAGCTCGCTCCGGGCGGGCGCGGCGTCGGTGCTCGCCCATCGCTCGGCCTCGATGGTCGGAAAGAGCTGCTCCTCGGTGCGGGTGACCTCGTCGGTCTTGATCGCCGCCGACCGGCTCGCGACCGCGCCCTTGAGCGGCCGGGCGCGCTCGCCCTCGTCGCCGTCGCTCTCCGCGATCTCGGGATCCGGGCCGGGGTCATCCGCGGGCTCGACGTGGCCCTCGGTTGCGGCCGACGCGGGCTTCGGCTTCTCGGTCGCCGTCGCGCCGACATCGTCGGCCAGGTCGAGCTCGCCCTGCCACGCCTCGAACCCCGACCGCGACCCCTCGACCGCCTGGCTGCCGCTCGTGCTGCCCGACCCGCTCGTGCTGCCCGTGCCGCTCCGGCTCCCGAGCTCGACGCCCTTCTTCGGGTCGATCGGCCGGACCATCGGCCGGCGCGCGACGTCTCCGATCCCGGGGATGTTCCGCACATCGCTGATCGAGACCGAGTGGCGGAGGTCGAGGTCGTGGAACTGGCCCTCGCCGCCCTGGCTGGCGCCGAGGTGCGGCGCCTCGCCGCGGATGACCCGCTCGAGGTCATCGGCGACGTCCTTCGCGGTCTGGTAGCGGTGCGGGACCTCCTTCTCGAGGCACTTCAGCACCACCTGCTCGAGACCGGTCGAGCAGTCGCCGTTGATCTCGCGCGGCGGCGTCGGGTCCGAGCCGAGCAACGCTGCGATCGTCTGGCCGGGGTTGCTGCGACGGAACGGCTGCGTCCCGCAGATCCCCTCGTAGAGGAGCGCGCCGAGGGCGAAGAGATCGGCGGGCGCGCCGACGGCCTCTGGCGTCGCCTTCACCTGCTCGGGCGCCATGTAGAGGATCGTCCCGAGCATCGCGCCGGCCTGGGTGAGCCGCATCTCGGAGCTGCGGTCGCTCGCGAGGCCGAAGTCCATCAAGAGGGGGCGCTGCTTGCCGTCGACGATGACGTTCGCGGGCTTCACGTCGCGGTGGATGATCCCCTCTTCGTGCGCGTACTCGAGGGCGCGCGCGACGGCGAGGACGAGGCGGGCCGCCTCCATCGGCGGAACCTTCGCGTCGAAGATGTCCTCGAGGGTGGTGCCCTCGACGAACTCCATCACGAAGAAGGGCATGTCCTTGACCTGCCCGAGCTCGTGGATCGCCACGATGTTCTGGTGGCGCAGCTTCGCGACGGCGCGCGCCTCGCGGAGGAACCGCTCGACCGCCTTGGGGTTCTTGCTCCGCCTGTCGTGGAGCAGCTTGATCGCGACCGAGCGCCGCAACGACGTGTCGTACGCGCGGTAGACGACGCCCATGCCGCCGCGGCCGAGCTCCTTCACCACGACGTAGCGCCCGAGCCAGCGCTTGGGGTTCCGGGCCGCCTCGGCGACGTCGGCCGGCAGGTCGGCGATCTCGCTGTCCGACATCCGTCGCTTGTGCCGCGCGCTCGGGCGCCGGACCCGGCCCGAGGCGCTCTTGCTCTGGCTCTGCGCCTTGCTGTCGGTGAACGGATCGCCGGCGCTGCTCGGCTTGAAGCCGCCGCCGCTCTCGCTGCTCGGCGGCATCGGCGGGAACGCGCCGGAGGCCGAGCGGTCGCCGGCCGAGGTGCTGCCGCTCCGGACGGGCGGCGGCTGACGCTCCTCGGGCGGGCTGAAGCGATCGCTCTCGGCTCGACCCGCCGCGCTCTTGGACTGGCTGGCCGAGCGCGACTGGCTGGACTGGCTCGCCGAGCGCGACTGGCTGGACTGGCTCCCCGACGCGCTGCTGCTCGCCGAGGCGCTGTCCCCGCCCGAGCCGCTCTTCACGGCCGCGCTCGCCTCGTCCTCGGGCGTCGGGGCGTTGCTCGGGGCGTCGTCGGCCATGCGGGGCGAAGCCTCGGGGAGACGATCGTGCCCACCATCCGATGATGGGCGATTCTGGGATCCCCCGTCCTCCGGGAGGGTCCAGGGCATTGTGGCCCTGGCGGCGTTTTGCCGCAATCGTCCGCGCCGGCTCCGGTTGCTAGCGCTCGGGGCCGTGGTGAACGACCCGGAAGCCGAGGTAGCTGGCCGTCGTCTGGGCCGCCTCGGACCAGCCCGCGTCGCAGGCGTAGTCGCGCGGCAGCGCGTCCGACCAGCTCCCGCCCTTCACCCAGCGCAGCTCGGTCGGGTCCGTCGCGGGCCGCGGCGGGCTGCTGACCCGGTCGTCGGGGCCGTCGAGCACCCACTCGCAGACGCTCCCGCCCAGATCGAACACGCCGTAGGGGCTGCGGTCGCGGGGGTAGCTCCCGACCGCCTCGGGCTCGCTCGGGCCGGGGCGACTCCACCCGCCCTTGGCGAAGCTCGCGTCGTGCCGGTGACCCCACGGGAAGCGCCGGCCGTCGGTGCCGCGGGCGGCCTTCTCCCACTCGGCCCAGGTCGGGAGGGTGAAGCGCACGGCCAGTCCGGCGCTCCGCGCCTTTCCGGTGAGCCACGCGCAGTAGGCGAGGGCGTCGAAGTAGCTCACGCCGAACACCGGCCAGCGGTCGGCGTCGGGCGTCGTCTCGTCGTCGGCGCGCGGGTGACGGAACACGGTCGAGGGGAGCTGGACCCACCGGTCGCGGTCGTCGTCCGAGAGCACCGCCGCCGGCACGTGCTCGAGGTAGGTCTCGGTCCGGCGCCCGGCGTTGATCTCGTCGAGGAAGAGCTTGTACTCGCCCTGGGTCACCTCGTGCCGCGACATGTAGAAGTCGCCGACCCAGACCGGGCGGAGCTGGGCGCCGGCCACCTCGGGCCGGCCGGTCGGTCCGACGAAGTAGGGGGCGCGCGGGTCGGGGCTCATCCGGAACTCGCCCGCGGCGACGTACTCCATCGGCGGGAGGTCGCGCTCGGTCACCGCGGCGCGCGGCCGCAACCGGATCGTCACCTCCGCGACCGCGCCCCGGCGCAGGAGGACCGGCACGCGCGCGGCGTGGAACGCCTCGTCGGTCGGCGTCGCGACGAGGAGGAGGCTGCCGCTCGCCAGCGCCTCGGACCGCCAGGTCGTCCCCGCCGCGATCTCGTCGGTCGGCTCGCCGAACGGCTTCGCCTCGAGCACCAGGCCGACGCCGGCGACGTAGCGGGCGAGCTCGATCCGGCACGCCGCGCCTTCGAGGGTGACGCTGATCGTCCCGCGATCGTCGAGGCGGTCGGAGAGGTCTCCGTCGGGATCGAACGCCTCGACCAGGCGTCGGGCGGCGTCGCGGTCGGTCTCGCGCCCCTCGCGGTCGGCCCGCTCCCACACCTCGAGGTAGATCTCGGCGAGCAGCCGACGGGCGCGGGGCTCGCCGGGCGTCAGGCCGAGCGCCTCGTGGAGGCGCGCGATCGCGGCGCTCCGCTGCATCGCCACCTCGCGGCGCGCCTCGGCCGCCTCCTTCTCCCGGGCGAACAGCTCGCGCTTCTGGGGGCCGTCGGCGGGCTCGGGGCCGCGGATCGCCTCGGTCACCCGGCTCGCCCGCTCCTCCGCCTCGCCGGCCCGCTCGTTCGCCGCGCCGGCCAGGCGGAGCGCCTCCTCCGCCTCGTCGAGGAGTCGCTCGACGGTGATCGCGGTGCGCTGGCGATCGACGAGCCGCGTCCCGGCCGTCATCACGATCACGACGAGGAGGGCGAGGCCGACGACGAGGGCGAGCCGCTGGTTGCGGCGGACCCACTTCACGCCCTTCTCGAGGAGGGTGTCGCGCTTCGCGGTGACGGTGTGCCCCTCGAGGAAGCGCCGGACGTCGGCGCCGAGCTCGTCGACGCTCGGGTAGCGGTCGTCCTTCTCGCGCGCCATCGCCTTGTTGACGATCGCGACGAGCTCGGCCGGGATCGTCCGCTCGGGCGCCGCCTCGGCGGGGTCCTGCGGCGCGCCCTCGAGCACCTTCGCGATCACGCTCGCCGCGTCCCGGCCGCGGTAGGGCGGGCGCAGGGTGAGGATCTCGTAGAGGACGGCGCCGAGGGCGTAGACGTCGGTCCGCTTGCCGACGTCGACCCCCCGCCCGACGCCGCGGGCCTGCTCGGGCGCCATGTAGGCGGGCGTGCCGATGACGTCGCCGGTGGTCGTCAGGCCCGGGCCGGTGTCGAGGGTGCCGGGCGAGTCGGCGCTCCGGATCCCGCCCGATGTCGGGCTGGCGTGGCTCTCGGTGCCGGCCTCGCCCGAGTCCTCGGCGATCTTCGGTTCGTCGCGCTCGGGCTCGGCCGGTTTGGGCTCGGCCCGCTTGGTCGGGTCCTTGCCCGTCGCGGCGGCGAGCTGGGCGATGCTGCCGACCTCGCCCGAGGCGGGCAGGTCGAGGCGCTTGGCGAGGCCCCAGTCGAGGACGAGCACCTCACCGTAGTCGCCGAGCATGATGTTCTGCGGCTTGAGGTCGCGGTGGATCACGTTGCGGCTGTGGGCGAAGCCGACCGTCTCGCACACCCGCAGGAAGGCGTTCAGGAGCCGCGTCCGCGGGAAGCGGCTCCGGGCGATCCACTCCTCCTCGCGCAGCCGCCGCAGCACGAGCGAGAGGTTCTCGCCGCGGACGAGCTTCATCACGAAGTAGACCCGGCCGACCTCGTCGATGCCGATGTCGTGGAGCGGCGTCACGCCGGGGTGCTCGAGCGGCGCGGTGAGGCGCGCCTCCTCGAAGAAGCGGTCGACGAGGCGTCGGTCGCGGACGAACGACTCGTGGAGCACCTTGATCGCGACCGGCCGCTCGAGGTCGCGGTCGAGCGCCCGGAAGACCGCGCCCATGCCGCCGCGGTCGATCTCGGTGATGTCGTCGTACTTGTTCGCGAGGTCGCCGGGCAGGGTGGGCGCGCCCGAGCTTCCGCTCCCGCCGCTGCGTCGACGGATCGACGCCGACCCCGAGCCGCGGCGATCGCCGAGCGGCGCCGCCGGGAGGTCGGGGCGGCCCGGCGGCGGCGAGGCGCCGTCGCTCGGCGCGTCCGGCGCGCCCGAGGGGGAGCCGGACGCCCCGGCGTCGGTCCCCTTCGCCCGCGTCAGGACGGTGTCGATCTCCTCCTGGCTGTCCGACGGGACGGCGGCGTCCGCGCCGCGGGCGTCGCCGTCGCGGTCGTCGAGGCCGTCGCGCTCGGGGGCGTCGCTCACAGGTAGGCCTCGATCACCGAGAGGAACGCCTTCGCCGAGGGGAAGCGATCCTCGGGCCGCTTCGCGAGGGACCGCGCTATCGCGTCCGAGAGCGGCACGGGCACCTCGGGACGGACGCTCCGGATCGTGGCCGCCTCCACGTTGAGGATCAGCCGCTGGAGATCGGTCTGGGTCTCCGCCGCCGGCAGGAAGTGGAGGCCGGTGAGGGCGACGAAGAGGGTCGCGCCGACCGAGTAGAGGTCGGCCCGATGATCGACGCTGAGGCTGTCGCGGACCTGCTCGGGCGCCATGTAGGCGAGGGTGCCGACGCTCGCGCCCGCCCGGGTGATCCCCGAGAGGCCGGCCTCCTCGAAGTTCTTCGCGAAGCCGAAGTCGGCGAGCTTGATCGCCCCGTCCGCGTCGCTCAGGAGCACGTTCTGCGGCTTGATGTCGCGGTGGACGATCTTTCGCTCGTGGGCGTACTCGAGCGCCTTGAGGATCGCCTGACCCAGGGCGCACCCCCGCTTCACCGGGACCGGGCCGCCTTCGATGATCTCGACGTCGAGGCTCTTGCCGCGGACGAGCTCCATCGCGATGTAGAGCGAGTCCTCGCTCTCGCCGAGGTCGTAGACCCGGACGATGTTGGGATGGTCGAGGCCGGCGAGGACGCGCCCCTCGCGGAGGAACCGGTCGACGTGGCGCTTCACGCTCGCCCGGTGGAGCGCGAGGATCTTGATCGCGCACGGCCGCGCCAGGCCCGAGTGGACCGCCTCGTAGACCGCGCCCATGCCGCCGCTGCCCAGGCTGCCGGTGATTTCGTAGCCGGGCACCTTGATCCGGCTCGGCGCGGGGGCGCTCGCCTGGCGGCACTGGGGACAGATGAAGCGTCCCCGGATCTCGAGGACGTCGCCGCTCGCGAACGTGGCCATCGAGATCTTGCGGTCGCACCGCTGGCATCGCGGCGGCTCGCTCGCGCCGGGGGCGGGCGGGGAGGCGGGCGCGGGGAGGTGCTCCTCGGTCGGCGCGCCCGAGAGATCCTCGAGCCGGGCGGCCGGTCGGATGACGGTCGGCGCGGCGTCGGGGTCGCCGGTCTCGGCCAGGCTGACGACCGAGAGATTCACCGCGCCGAGCGCGAGCCGGTCGCCCGAGCCGAGCGCGGCGGGCGTCTTCTCGAGGCGACACCCGTTGACGAAGGTGCCGTTGGCGCTGCCCAGGTCCTCGACGAAGAACCTGCCGCGCCCCCAGTAGATCCGGCAGTGACGGCGGCTGACCGCGATGTTGTCGACCCGCAGCTCGCAGGAGCGCTCGCGACCGATAACGATCTCGGGCGGTTGGAATACCCGCTGACCC
>JAJDCQ010000250.1 GCA_029260755.1 Planctomycetota bacterium
GCCTTCGTTCCGCGGCCTCGCGAACGCCAGACGGGTTCCCTCGGCCGCGCGCCTCGGCCTGCACGACGCTGTCTCGACGAGCCGCTCGCGTCATTCTGCAACAGCCTCCCTAGCTCTGCTGCTCGGTGGGCCGCATGAGGACGTCCGAGATCGAGACGTGGTCGGGCGCCTCGAGGACGTGGAGCATCGTCGCGGCGACGTCGTCGGCCGAGAGGACCTTCTCGAACCGCCCCAGCACCTCGGCCGCGCGCGCCCGGTCGCCGTCGTGGAGCACCTCGAAGAACTCGGTCTCGACGAAGCCCGGCGAGATCGCCGTCACCCGGCTTCGGCTCTCGCGGGCGCGCAGCTCGAGGCGCAACATCTCGGTGACCGCCTTCACGGCATGCTTGGTCGCCGCGTAGAAGCCGCCGCCGGGCGGGACGCGGTGACCCGACAGGCTCGAGATGTTGATGATGTGGCCACCATCATCGGGAGAGAACAGGGCGAGCGCCTCGCGGGTCGCCACACACAGGGCGTGGACGTTCACCTCCCACATGGCGCGCCACTCCGCGGAGTCGCCGCCGTGGAGCGGGGCGGATCGGCCGAGGCCGGCGTTGTTCACGAGGACGTCGGTCCGCCCCCAGTGGGCGTGGCTCGTCTCGAGGGCGGCGGCGATGGCCGCCTCGTCCCGGAGGTCGCAGCGGATCGGGAGGGCTGCGCCCTCGCCGTCGCCCGCGGCGATCTCGTCGGCGACGGCCCGAAGGCGGTCCTCCCGTCGGGCGAGGAGGCTGACCCGGCAGCCGCGGCGGGCGAGGGCCCGCGCGCACGCGGCGCCGATGCCGCTGCTCGCTCCGGTCACGATGGCGGCCTTGCCGGCGAGGTCCATGGTGCGGTGTCCTCGATTGCGGGGTGCTGTTAGTATTTTGCGGGTCTCGGTCGACCGACCGACGTTCTCGGAGGGCTCCCCGTGAGCCTCAGCAAGTTCCGCCAGTCCCTCGGCGAGCACTTCCCCGGCGCGATGCCGGAGGCCGAGTTCCTCTCGCGCACCCACGACGCCCTGTCGGGCCTCGGCTTCGAGGCCGAGAACACCTTCGCCTGCGTCGGGTGCTGTCGCGACGAGATCACCCGATCGCTCGTCGACGGCGTCTGCGACATGTGGGGCGAGGCGTTCAACTTCAGCAGTCTCGCCGGAATGCTCTTCCTCGGCAAGACGGGCTTCGAGGCCGCGCTCCAGCACGCCCCGATGAGCGAGGAGCACGTCCGCTACGTCTACTTCGCCCTCCCCCACATCGCGATCGACGAGGACGGAACGGTCGGGCGGTGCTGGCGCGCGGGGCAGCGCGATGCGAGCTCCGCGTGCGGGGCGCTGATCGCGTTCCGTGACGAGCTCGCGTCCGGAAAGCCGAGCTTCGGCCTCGACATGGACGATGTCGAGCAGAGCCTCCTCAAGCAGATCCTGATCAGGCGCATCACCTACGGCGAGGTCCCCGAGCTCGCCGGCCTCACCCGGCACTGCCACGACGCGATCCTCGAGAAGCTCGAGCACCTGATCGAGCTGACGGTCGACCGAACCGCGAGCAGCTACGCCGTCGTCACCGGGATCCAGATTCACGGTCCGCTGATGGAGCAGTGGATCTGGCCGGGGAGCTTCTACGCCATGATCGAGCATCGCAAGCGCGACCTCATGCCGCTGCGGGCCGACTAGCGCCGGGCGGCCGCGATGCACGCGCTCGGACGATTCCAGCTGCTCGCGCCGATCGCGGAGGGCGCCTCCGGCGCGGTCTACCGCGCGAAGGATCCGACGCTCGGGCGCGAGGTCGCGATCAAGGTCCTCCACCCGCACGCCGCCCGGAGCCCGACCCAGCGCCGTCGATTCGCGCGCGAGGCGCGCGCCCTCGCGCGCCTGCGCCACCCGGCCCTCGTCGCGATCCACGAGGTCGGCGAGGACGCGGCGAGCGGGCGCCCGTTCCTCGTCCTCGACCTCGTCTCGGGCGAGTCGCTCCAGGCGCGGCTCTCGCGGGTCGGGCGCCTCGCGCCGCCCGAGGCGGTCGCGATCGTCAGCCAGATCGCGGGAGCGCTCGGCGTCGCCCACGCGCAGGGGATCCTCCACCGCGACGTGAAGCCCGAGAACGTGCTCCTCGAGACGAACGGGCAGGCGCTCCTGACCGACTTCGGCCTCGCGAAGGACGTCGGCGGAGAGGCGAGCGCCGCGCTGACCACGCCGGGGCGCTTCCTCGGGACGGCGGGCTACTGGCCGCCCGAGCAGGCATCGGGCGACCTCGACCGGCTCGGTCCGGGGTCCGACATCTACGCCCTCGGGGCGACGCTCTTCGCCGCCCTCACGGGGCGCCCGCCGTTTCTCGGCGACAGCATCCCGCAGCTCATCCTCGCCGCGCAGGAGGCGCCGCCGACGCCGCCGTCGCGGCACGCGCCGGGGTGCGACGCCGAGCTCGATGCGATCGTGCTTCGATGTCTCGAGAAGGACCCGGCGCGGCGGTTCGGAAGCGCTCCCGAGCTCGCCGGCCAGCTCGCCGGATACCTCCAGCGGCGCCACCCGGCCGAGCTGTGGCGCCTCGTCGGAGGGGCGCCGCCCGCCGTGGCCACCGCCGCTCGCGGGGGCGCGCCGCCGCCGCCGCCGCCGACCTCGGCCCCGTCGTCGGTCGAGGACGACCAGGCGACGCTGATCCGCCCGTCGGCCGTTCCGGGGACGGCGCCGAGCGCGCCGGTGCCCGGGCCGGCGATGCTCGCCTCGGCGATGCCCGGCTCGGCCTCGCCTCCGCGGTCGGCGGTCCCGGCGCCGGCATCGTCGGGCCCCGTCGGGCGGCTGCCCGCGGAGGTGGAGCGGCTCTTCGACGCGGCTCGATACGAACGCGCCTCCGACGCCGCGGCCGACGGCGATGGGCTGAGCCGGCTCACCGACCTCCGGATCAAGCGGCCGGTGCTCGCCGTCCTCGGCCCGGCGGCGGACGCCTCCGACGACGACCGAGAGCGCTTCCTCCGCGAGGCGCGGATCCTCGGTCAGCTCGATCACCCGGCCGTCCCGAAGGTCCACGACGTCGGCGAGCGCGACGGGCGGCTCTACTTCACGACCGACCGGCTCGAGGGGCTCACGATCGCCGAGCTCGTCGACGCGCCGAGGGGCGATCGCCCGCCGCTCCCCGACCTCCTCCGCGCGTTCCTCGACATCGCCGCCGGCGTCGCGCATGCCCACGCCGTCGGGATCGTCCACCGCGGGATCGCGCCCGACGCGATCGTCCTCGGCTCGTTCGGCCGCACCTGGATCGCCGGGTGGGCCGACGCCGACCCGACGAGCGAGGCGGCCGGCACGCTCCAGACGACCGGCATCGTCGCGCTCGGCGAGCTCGCCTCGAGCGACGCGATCGTCGCGCCCGAGGTCGCGATGGGCGGCGGCGCCGACCCGCGGAGCGACGTCTTCGGCCTCGGCGTGATCCTCCACACGATCCTCGCCGGCGAGCCGCCCGACGACGCCGTCGAGCGCGGCCTCGCCGGGCGCGCGCGGCGGCGGCTCTCGGCCCGCGCGCCGAGCGAGCTCGCCGCCATCGCCGTGAAGGCGCTCGCCGCCGAGCCGCGCGACCGCTACGGGCGGGTCGGCGACCTCGCCGAGGACGTTCGCCGCTTCCTCGACGGGCGGGCGGTCAGCGTCGCGCGGGGCGGCTTGCTCCGGGCGACGGTCCGGCTCGCCCGCCGCCACCCCGGTCCGTTCGGGCTCGCCGCGGCCGCCGTCGTGATCGTCGCGGGCCTCGCGACGTTCGCCGTCGCGCGGACGGCGCGGTCCTGGCGCGAGCGCGCCCGCCAGGCCGAGCTCGCGCGCGAGCGGAGCGCCGCGGCGAAGGTGGAGAGCGAGGAGGCGAGCGCACACGCCGCCGTCGCCGTCGCGGCGGCCGAGCGCTCGACACTGCTGCCGAGCTTCGAGACCGAGCTCGCCGAGGCGGTCGCCCGCGGCGTCGACGGCGCCGACGAGGACCCGTTCGACGCGCTCCTGCGCCGGCCGAAGTGGCGCGACGCCCCGCCGACGCTCCGGGCGGCGGTCGTCGCACGGGTGCACCGGGTGCGCGCCGAGCTCGCCCTCGCCGGCGGCGACCCCGACACCGCCTGGCGCGACCTACGGATCGTGCTGGGGCTCGAGCGGGTCGACGCGTCCGGCACGATGCTCCACGAGAAGCACCGCCGGACCGATGCCTACACGCGCTTCCTCTACCTCGTCGCCGCCCGCCGGCGAACCTCGGACGAGCACGCGCAGGAGGCGGCCGAAGACCTCCAGGACCTCGCCCGCGGCGACGAGCGCGACGCCGCCGCCGACGAGGACTCCCTCGAGGGCGTGATCCTCGCGACCGTCGACCTCGAGCCGATCGTCCAGGACGCGGAGCGGCTTCGCCGGCTTGGGGACGGCGAAGAGGCGAGGGAGCTCGCCCGCGAGACGCTGAAGAAGGTCCGGCGCGTCTCGCGTCGCGCCGGGCTCTTCGGCGAGGACAACCGCCTCCGGCAGCCGGCGGTGCTCGGCGCATACCTGACCGAGCTCAGCGGACGCCTCCTGCGCTGCATCAGCGGGGCGGGCTCGGCGCGCGTCGTCGGCACCGGCCACGAGCCGTCCCACGAGCAGCGCTCGGTGATCGACGCGTTCGAGGGCGTCGTCACGCTCGACCCGACGAGCTACGAGGCCCGGATGCGGCGGGTCCACTACTTCAACGAGATCTTCGGGCTCCACGCCTGTTTCCGCCAGGAGATGGGCGCGCTCCTCACGCCGGTCCTCGAGGCGGTCCGCCCACCGGTCGCCGGTCGCGCGGGGATCCGGCGGGCCTCGACCTTGCTCCTGGCCATCGAGTATCTCCACCGGGCCGGTCGAGCGGAGGCGAGCGCCCCGGTCGTCGAGGTGCTCCTCGGGCTCGAGGGCGTCGACGAGGAGGGGGAGACCGACCCGGTCGAGGGAGCCTACGATCCGCGCAACGTGGCGCTGCTCGCCTGGGCGCGGGCGTGGCTGGCCGCACGCCGCCCGCTCGACGGGACGGAGGAGGACCTCAGGCGGCTCGAGCGGCTGCAGCGGCTCGCGATCCCGACTCTCGCCGGCGAGCAGGCGATTCTGCTCGCCCACCACGACCTCGTCTCCAGCCGAAGCGACGAGGCGTTTGCCCGGCTCGCCCCGGCGTTCCAGGCCCACTCTTCCGTGGCGCGCAAGGAGACCGGCGAGATCCTCGAGCCCGAGCTCCGCCTCCGGCACGTGTTTCGGATCGACCTCCGCCGCATGCTCTGCGATCCGCGCGCCGACGGCGACGCCGTCCTCGCCTGGCTCGGTCGCGAGGGCCGCGGCCTCGGCCCGCTCGCCGCGGTCGCCGGGATGTGGTGGTCGGGTCGGCTCGGCCGGTCGTTCCGGGCGCCGAGCGCGGGGCTGCGGGTCACGATCGGGAGCTGGGAGGAGGGGCTCGTCCAGCTCGGCCAGGCGGCGACGTTGCTCCGTCGCGACGTCCGCGACGCGCGGGCGCACGTCGCGGCGCTCGAGACCTGGGCGCACGTGAACGGAGGGTCGTTTCCGAACGAGCGGTTCGCCTACGAGGCGCAGAGCCTGGTCGTCGACCGGCTGCGGCGCCTCGAGCGCGCCGAGGCCGCCGACGCGTTCGCGGACGTCGCCGCCGTCGACGAGCTGTGGGTGCGGCGGTTCTGGGCGCACCCCTACCTCGACGCGCACCGCCGCCCGGACGGCTCGGTGAGGTCGTTCCCGTGAGCGGGCCGAGGCCGACGATCTTCGCCGGGCGCTACGAGATCATCGAGGAGCTCGCCCGCGGCGGGATGGGGCGGGTGCTCCTCGCCCGCGACCGCTTCCTCGGCCGGCGCGTCGCCATCAAGACGCTCATCCCAGGCAACGCCGACGACGCCGACCGGCTCCGCTTCGTCGAGGAGGCGCAGATCACCGGGCAGCTCGACCACCCGAGCATCGTCCCCGTGCACGAGCTCGGCCGCGAGGGCGAGGAGCTGTTCCTCGCGATGAAGTTCGTCGAGGGGCGCGACCTCAAGGCGCTCCTGCGCGCGATGCGCGAGCCCGACGAGGACACCGTCGACGGCTCGAGCGACGACCACCCGGCGACCGCCGGCGAGCGCCGCGCCGCGAAGCCGAGCTACGGGCTGCGGCGGCTGCTGCGGCTCTTCCTCCGGGTATGCGAGGCGGTCGCCTTCGCCCACGACCGCGGCGTGATCCACCGCGACCTCAAACCCGCGAACGTGATGATCGGCCGCGACGACGAGGTGCTCGTGATGGACTGGGGCCTCGCGAAGCCGCTCGGCTCGCTCGGCGCCGGCTCCGCGCCGGGGGACGCGGCGGCGGCGAGCCCGCTCGCGGCGTCGTCGGCGCCGGTCCTCTCCGACGCACGGGCCGCGTCGGCCGCCGAGCTGACGGCGAAGGGCGCGGTCGTCGGCACGCCCGCCTACATGCCGCCCGAGCAGGCCGAGCCCGATGCGAAGCTCGACGCGCGCGCCGACGTGTACTCGCTCGGGGCGATCCTCTACGAGATCCTGACCCTGCGTCCGCCCTACGAGGGCGGGTTCATCCAGGTGATGGCCGCCCTCGCCCGCGGCGGGCCGCCGCCGCCGCGGAAGCGCGCGCCGCGGCGCCAGGTCCCGATCGCCCTCGAGGGGGTCTGCCTCCGGGCGATGGAGCAGTCGCCGGCGGACCGCTACGCCGACGCCTCCGCCCTCGCCGCCGACGTCCGCGCCCACCTCGACGGACGCGCCGTCTCGGCCTACCGCGAGTCGTTCGGCGAGGCGTTCGCGCGGCTACGGCGGACCCATCGCACCGTCCTGCGGGTCGCCTCGTTCGCCGCCGGGCTGGTCGCGGTCGCGGTCGTCGCCGCGACCCTCTGGCTCTGGCGCGAGGAGGGGCGCCTCGCCGAGGTCGAGCGGACCGCGGCCGCGGCGGAGGCGAGCGCCGAGAGCGCGCGGGAGGAGAACGAGCGCCAGCGCGTCCGCGCCGATCGGCTCGGCGCCGCCGCGGCGGAGGCGGCCGAGGCGCTCCGCCTCGTCGCGGACTTCGAGGCCGACGTCCGCTCGGGGCGCTCGCTCGAGCTGCTCCCGGAGCGCCACCGGACGGTGCTTGACGGGATCGAATCGGCGGCCGCGACGATCCGGGAGGGGCTCGACCCGGACGACCCGGAGGAGCGGGCCGCGCGGGCGAGCTACCTCGGCGAGGACGGCGAGCTCCGGGGCGAGGCGTGGGACGGGGCGCTCTCGCAGGCGTACCTCCGCGCGAACGTCGCCCTGGTCGAGCTCGGGCTGACCCGGTTCCTCCCCGAGGTGGACGAGTGGCTCGAGATGTTCGCGCTCGGCGACGAGGTCCACCTCCTCCGGGCGCGCCGCCTCCACCGGCAGTTCCGCGACCGCGCCGCCGTCGCCGTCCTCGACGACGCGCTCGCCTCGGTGAAGGACGAGGAGGTCCGCGCCGTTGCCGCCGCCTTCCGCGCCCACATGGCCTGGGCTCCTCTCGAGGAGTCGCGGCCCCGGATCGTCGAGGCGGTCGCCCGCCGGCCGAGCCACGCCTGGCTGCGACTCGTGAATGCCGAGCGGCTCATCCGCGAGGGCCGGATCGCCGACGCTCGCGAGGAATACGCCCGCGCGTTGCGCCTCGCGCCGACCGACGCGTGGACCTACTTCTCGCGGTGGGAGAACCTGATCCCCATCGCCGACGCTCACCAGCAGACGCTGGCGAACGAGCGGAAGCTCATCCGCAAGCTCGCCGCGCGCTTCCCGGGGAGCGTCGGCCCGTACGAGCGGCTCTTCCAGGTCTGGAGCCACGGCCAGGAGCAGCTCGACAGGTTGCGGAAGGGCGTCGCGGTCGACGTCGAGCGGGGACGACTCTCGCCGCTGCACGAGAAGCAGCTTCTGGCGCGGGCGTCGGCGATCGCCCACCGGTGGGAGGACGCCGCGCGCCTCGCCGGAGAGGCGCTCGCCCTCGATGCCGAGGACCGCATCGCCCTCGGGATCCACGCGGCGGCGCTCGGGGAGCTCGGTCGCCTCGAGCAGGCGGAGGCGGTCGCCCGGCGCGGGCTCGCCCTCTACCCCGACGACGGACGGCTCAACGGGGCTCTCGGCGAGGCGCTCCGCCGCGGCGGGCGGACCGACGACGCCGTCGTCGATCGCCTCGAGCGGGGCGCGCGCAGCCAGCTCGACCCGCTCCCGTGGCGGCGGCTCGCCGAGTGCCTCGCCGCGCGCGAGGACGACCCGGCCGCGTGGGAGCGCGGGATCGAGGCGGCCCGCGAGGCGCTCGCCCGGTCGCTCCACGACGTCTGGATCGGCATCCGCGACCACGCGAAGAAGTCGGGAGGGCTCTTCCCGCCATTCGTCAAGGACCCGGCGCTGGTCCGGGTCTTCGCCGGCCTGCGGATGCGGCAGGGGCGCTGGGCGGCGGCCGCGCTCCACGCCCTCCGGGCGCAGAGCTTCGAGCTCCATCGCGCCCAGCGCGAGCGTGAGCGGCCCTCGTTCGCCGACACCCTCCTCGCCGCCGAGGCGCACGAGCGGCTCGAGCTCTTCGAGGAGGCGGTTCTGTTCTACGACCAGGTCAGGGAGCGCGACCCCGTGCTGCGCGCGGAGGCGGAGCGCCGGATCGCCGCCATCCGGAGGCGCTGAGCGGACGCGGTTCGGCGCCGCGGTCCGGTCCTTCGACGCGCTCGGTGGGAGCGGAGTAAGATCAGCCCCATGGGACTCTTCAGAAAGCTCGACCACTACTCCTCGTTCCGTCGGATCGCCCTCGCCCAGTGGGAGCCGCCCGAGCACGGGCTGATCTACGGGGGAATGGACATCGACGTCACCGATGCGGGCCCCTTCCTGAAGGAGCTCAAGGAGAAGCACGGTCAGTCGGTCTCCTACGGCGTCCTCGTCGGGAAGGCGCTCGCGGTCGCCCTGAACGCGATGCCCGAGATCAATGCGCGCGTGATCGGGCGCAAGATCTGGGTGAAGGATGACGTCGACATCTACTTCCAGGTCGACGTCGGCAAGGGCGCCGACCTCGCCGGCGCCGTCGTCCGGAACGCGGACCGCAAGTCGATGCCGGCGATCTCGGCCGAGCTCGCGGGGCGGGCGCGGAAGATCCGGGCGGGGAAGGATGAGCAGTACGAGAAGGCGCAGAAGAAGGGGCTCATCGGGAGCTCGCCGATCTGGATGCTCCGGCTGATCCTGCGCCTCTTCAGCTTCCTCATGTTCAAGATCGGGATGCCGGCCGCCTGGCTCGGCGCAAGCGACCCCGACCCGTTCGGCTCGATCATGGTCACCAACGTCGGCCAGTTCGGGATCGACGTCGCCTACGCGCCGCTCGTCCCGTGGACGAAGGTGCCGTTCGTCGTCCTCGTCGGGGCCGCGAAGCAGTCGCCCTGCGTCCGCGACGGCGAGGTCGTCATCCGGGAGTTCCTGCCGGTCAGCATCACGATCGACCACCGGGTCATGGACGGCGCCCACGTCGGGAAGTTCGTGGCGATCTCGAAGGGCTTCGTCGAGAAGCCGAACGAGGAGGGGACGGTCACGGTGAAGGGCACGACCTACGGGGCGGCCATCCCGGAGAGCGAGTGGGGCGCCCCGGCCGGCTCCGTGGAGAAGGCCGAGGCGGTCGAGCCTCCGACCGACCCGGTCGACGTGGCCGCCGCCGCCGCCTCGGACGTGGGCGTCCGGGACGGCGAGAAGGGGTCGACCGAGAACGGCGACGCCGCCGAGGCGCCGTCGCCCGAGGCCCCGGCGCCCGACGCCCCGGCGAAGGACTAGGCGGCTCCGTGGACCTGACCCTTGCCCTGACCCACGCCTGCAACCTCGCCTGCGACTACTGCTTCGCGGGCGAGAAGGCCGACCGCCCGATGGACGCCGAGACCGGGCGGGCGGCGATCCGGCTCGCGGCCGAGCGCTGCACCGATGGTCGTCTCGGTGTCGCGTTCTTCGGCGGCGAGCCGCTCCTGCGCTGGGAGCTGCTCCTGCAGCTCGCCGACGAGGCGCGCGCCGTCGCGCGCGCGCGTGGGCTGCGATGTTCGCTCTCGGTGACGACCAACGGAACGCTCCTGACGCCGGAGCGGGCGGCCGCGCTCGCCGAGCGCCGCTTCCGGGTGGCCCTCAGCATCGACGGCGCCCGCGCGTCGCAGGACGCGACGCGACGCGACCGGGGCGGCGGCTCGAGCGCCGAGCGGGTCGAGCGGGCGCTGACGATCGCGCTCGAGACGGTGCGCCGGGTGACCGTCGTCTCGGTCGTCGATCCGCGCAACGTCGCCTTCCTCGTCGAAGGGGTCGAGCACCTCGTCGGCCGCGGCGTCCGGAACCTGATCCTCAACCCGAGCTGGCTCGCCGCGTGGGACGACGCCGACCTCGCCGTCTGGGAGGAGGCCTACCGGGCGATCGCGGAGCTGTGGGTGGCGCGCCACCGCGCCGGGCGGCCGTTTTCGATCAGCACGATCGACCGCAAGGTCGAGCTCCGCGTCCGGGGCGAGCCCGAGCGGGCGTGCGGGTTCGGGCGCGCCGAGCTCGCCGTCGCGCCGAGCGGGCGCATCTACCCGTGCGGGCGGTTGATCGGCGAGGATCCGGCCGACGCCGCCGCGCCGGCCCGCCGCAATCAGATCGGCGACCTCGAGCGCGGCATCGACGCGCGGGTCGAGCTGCCGGTTCCCGGAGACGCGGCCTGCCGCCCCGACGCGTGCGCCGGCTGCGCCCACCTCGCCCGCTGCGCGTCGCGCTGCGGGTGCGGGAACCTCGAGACGAGCGGCTGCGCGGCGAGCCCCGGGGCGCTCCTCTGCTGGCACGAACGGATGAGCATCCCGATCGCCGACGCCGCGGCGGCGCGCCTCTTCGAGGAGCGCGCGCCGAGCTTCGTCGGACGATTCTACTCCGTCGCGGCGGCGATGACGCGCGCGACTCCACCCCGCGAGAAGGTGAGGCTGCCATGACCGATCGACCCGGGACGCGCCGTGGGCTCCAGCCCGTGTCCGACTACCCGGCGCCGGGCTATCCGCGCGACGCGGAGCTGCCCGCGACCGACCCCGGCGTCGACCAGGCGCGGCGGCGGCTCCTCAAGCTGCTCGGCCTGTCGGCGGCCGCGGCGATGCTCGGGCTCAACCTCACCGGCTGCCCGGGCGGAGGCGGCGGCGGCGGCAAGATGGTCGAGGACATCTGGGACTGGATGCCGTGGAACGACGAGTTCGACGACGACGACATGATCGCCGGCGCGATGCCGATGCCGATGGGGCGGCCGGTCTCGGTCGTGGTCGGCGGCGGGCCGGTCTCGGTCACGTTCTCCGACGGCACGTCGGCGAAGCTGGTCGTCGCGGCTGTCCTCGTCGCCGAGGAGTACGTCATCACGAGCTGCGCCGAGAAGGCCGAGGGGGACGCGAAGATCGTGCAGGACGCGATGGCCGCGGTCGGACCGGAGGTGCTCGGCGACGCCGAGGCGCTCGCCGAGCTCGAGGAGAAGGTACGGGTCGCCCTCGAGGCGCGGACCGGAGCGATGGTCGAGACGGTCAGCATCGCGGTCGCCGCCGAGAAGCCGAAGGAGCTCGGTCAGGCCCGCGAGGCGGCCAGCGAGAGCGCCGACATGGGCATGGCGGCCGCGTCGGCCCCCGCTGCCCCGGCGGCCGAAGACCCGGCGGCGTCCCCAACCGTCTCGCTCGGAGCGGGCAACACCGCCAAGCCCAAGAGCGAGACGATCTGGACCGTCTGCCGCCGGCCCGGCTGCACGAGGTGCGGCGCCAAGTAGCTCGACTCGTCAGCGACCGGTTCGTCAAGGAACGACGGAATCTCCGGTGCGGCATCGACTCGGCGCCGACCGGAACAGTCCGCGCAATCCGCGCAATCCGCGGTTTCGTTCTCTCGAACGTCCCAACGAGTGGGAACCGCGGATTAAGCGGATTACGCGGATTACGCGGATTACGCGGAATGCGAGCTGCCGGCGCCGGGTTCATTGCCGACCCGCATGTTGCAGGAACGACGAATCTCAGCGGGCGTCGATGATCTTCTGACCTTCGTCGAGGATCTGGTCGCCGGACTGGTAGCTCGTCTCGCGGAGGCGGAGCAGCCCGCGCGCGCTGAGGTCGCTCACCAGGACCAGGCCCTCGAGGAGGACCGCGTCCTTCGCCGAGTAGTCGACCACCTCGGCGAGGGTGACGAGCTCGTCGGTCGTGACGGTCCTCATCCGGGTGAGCCCGCGGAGCAGGAGCGCCTTCTGGCTCTGGTAGGCGGCGCCGGCGAGGCGCTTCACGTCGCCGGCGGTCGGCTGGGCGAGCAGCTCGAGGACGTCGGCGAGCACCTCG
Source organism: Planctomycetota bacterium (assembly GCA_029260755.1). Taxonomy (GTDB): domain Bacteria; phylum Planctomycetota; class J058; order J058; family JAJDCQ01; genus JAJDCQ01. The sequence goes on from JAJDCQ010000250.1 coordinate 12,255, forward strand.
TCCTTCTTCGAGTAGTCGAGCGTCTCCGCGATCGTGACGCCGTTCTTCGCGGAGAGGTCGGTCACGATCGGCAGGCTCTTCTCGATCAGCGAGAAGCGGACGCCGTCGCCGTAGGCCGCGCTCGCGAGGGCGACGAGCTGGCTCGAGCTCAGCGTCTCGAACCGGCCGATCTCGTTCTCGAGGAGCTCGTCCTTGTCGGAGTAGTCGAGGTCGTCGGCGAGGTCGACGACCTCCGCGACGCTCAGCGTCTCCACCCGATGCGCCTCGTCGACCAGGATCTTGTCCTGCCGGGCGTAGCTCGCCTCGGCGATCGCGCGGAGCTCGGCGAGGGAGAGGGCGTCGCGCCGCTCGAGGTAGGCGTCGAGCACCACGTTCTTGTCCGAGTAGTCGAGCTCCTCGACGATCCGGAGCACCTGCGCGGTCGTCCGCGTCGTCGTGAAGAGGTGGTCCTTCAGGATCTCGTCGCTCCGGGCGTAGGAGGCCTCGGCGACGTCGATGAGCTGGTCGACCGAGAGCGGCTTCTCCCAGTGGCCGAGGAACGCGTCGAGGAGCGCGTTCTTCGCCGAGTAGTCGAGCTCGCCGGCGAGCCGGATCGCGTTCTTCACGCTCAGGTCGCTCACCCGCGTCACCCACGCCGGGAGGATCTCGTCGGCGTCGCCATAGGAGGCGCGGCCGATCGCGATCAGCGCGTCGGTGTCGAGGGTCGGTGACCCGGCCAGGTAGGTCGCGAGGAGCCGGTCCTTGGCCGAGTACTCGAGCTCCCCCGCGAGCAGGAGGGCGTTCGCGGTCGTGAGGTCCGCCACCGCGTCGGCGTGCTCGAGGATCAGGTCGCCGCCGTCGTCGTAGCTCGTCCGGGCGATCCGGATGAGGTCGGCCGTCGCGATCGGCAGGAGCGCCGGGAGCGCCTTCGCGATGAGGCGGTCCTTGGCCGAGTACTCGAGCTCGTTCGCGAGCGCGATCACGTCGTCGACGCCCGGCGACGGCAGCTTGTCGAGGTAGAGCATGGCGACGTCGTCGGCGTCGTCGTCGCAGCCGCGGACCAGGGTCGCGGCCTGGGTCGCCGACACCGCGGCGATCCGCGGCGCGGCCGCGAGGCAGAGGTCGCCGTCGTCGTCGGCCTCCTCGCAGAGCTCGACGAGGCTCGCCGCGTCGAGCCCCTGGATGTGCGGGAGCGCGGCGACGAAGAGCTCGTCGCGGCTCCACTCGGGCAGCGAGGCGGCGATCCGGATCAGGGCGGCGGGGTCGCGGCTCGACCCGCCGAGGAACGCGGCGAGGGCGAGGTCGCGCGCGACCTCGGTCGCGTCCTTCGCGAGCGCCACGTCGAGGAGCGTCCCCCGCTGGGCGGCGTCGAGCGAGGGGAAGCGCTGCGCGACCGCGCCGAACGCCTCCGCGATGCCGGCGCGGCGGGGGTAGAGCCGGCCGAGGAGCCGGACCGCGTCGTCGAAGCCGAGCGGGTCGACCTTGCCGAGCGACGCGGCGATGATGCCGTTCGGATACTCGCCGAGCTCCCAGGCGTGCGCCTGATTCTCGGAGAGGACGCGGAACGTCTCGCCGCGCTCGACGTTCCAGCTCCCCTCGAGGGCGGCGTTGATCTCGTCGAGCGTCTCGATCGGGTAGTAGCACGCGTCGATGAGGAGGTCGACGTCGGCGACCGACAGCGTCTCCGCATCCTCGGCCACCTCGAGGAGCTCCTCGTGATACTCGGGCGTCGCGCTCGCGATGCCGCGAAGCAGGAGCAGCGTCCGCTTGCGATCCTCCTGGATGAGGATGTCGGAGCCATCGGCGTAGAGGGTCTCGATCGAGACGAACCGCGTCTCGGGTGGCGCGCCGAGGCGGTCCGGCGCGTTGCCGACGATTCTCACCGACGGCTCGTCGCCAGGCTCGGCGCCCGTCTGCACCTCGAGGCCGACGCCGTGCCGCGACGCGACGACCAGCTCGCGGATCGCGTCGTGGTGCAGGTCCGCCAGCGTCGTCCCGGCCGGGTCCTTCACGACGAGGCGGCAGAGGCGCTGCGTGTCGGGGCCCTGCGGGACGCCGAGCGGCACCCGGACCCGGCCCTCGAAGTCGTAGGTCGCCCGGGTGCGCGGCGCCTCCTCGTCCTCGGGGTCGCCATAGGTCGCCTCGACCGACGCGACGAGGGCATCCTCGTCGGCGTCGGTGACGCGGACGGCCACCTCGTGGCGACCGAGGTCGTCGAGGTGGCCCTGGGTGGCGCAACCGCAAGGGAGCAGCGCCAGGGCGATGGCGAGGGGGAGGAGGGCCGTCGAGATCGGGCGATTCATCGAAACAAGGTCTCTCTCAGCAAGGCGTTGGGGAGGCAGCGGCGGTTATCCTAGGCTCCCGCCGTCGCGGATCAAGCAAGAAGACGAATTCGGGCGCCTTCCCATTCGTTTGCCGCGGCCTTCCGCGTCCATCACGAGGATCCGCGCTCGGGTCGTGAGTGCTCGGAATCCGAAGGTGGTTACGAAGGTGATGGGGGGTCTCGTCGGAGAGGTCCGTCCGACAGGGCCCCACGTCGGTCGCGTCTAGGAGGGTTGGGCCATCGGGTCATCCCCGGTCCCGAATCGGGGCTCTCCCGATAAATTCCGAGAATCCGATGGCAACGTCCTTCGGAAGTCTGTATAACTCCGACTCTTTTGCATTCTTGACGCGGCACGTCATAACTGACGTCTTTGATTTGAAGCAGGACGGAGTCCAGGAGCCATGACCATGACGCTCTCCCCGGAAGTCCGGAGAGCCGGAGCCGCCAAGACGCCGAGCGTGAACGGACGGGCCCTCGCCCGCGTTCGCAACATCGGCATCATGGCGCACATCGATGCCGGAAAGACGACTGTTACCGAGCGTATCCTCTTCCTGACGGGTCGGATCCACCGCACTGCCGAGGTTCACGACGGCGGCGCGACGATGGACTACCTCGAGGAGGAGCGAGCGCGCGGCATCACGATCACCTCGGCGGCGACCACCTGCTCCTGGCGAGATCATCGCATCACCGTCATCGACACCCCGGGCCACGTCGACTTCACGATCGAGGTGGCGCGGAGCCTCCGCGTCCTCGACGGCGCCATGGCCGTCTTCTGCGCGGTCGCCGGCGTCGAGGCGCAGAGCGAGACCGTCTGGCGTCAGGCCCGGCGGCACGCCGTCCCCTGCATCGCGCTCATCAACAAGATGGACCGCGAGGGGGCCGACTTCGCCAAGGCGATCGAGAGCATGGATCGTCGCCTCGGGGCGAACCCGATCGCGATCCAGTGGCCGATCGGTCAGGCGAAGGAGTTCCGCGGGATCCTCGACCTCGTCGAGGGCAAGGCGATCATCTTCGATCCGACCGAGAAGGACCCGTTCGCGACCCGCGAGGAGCCCGTCCCCGAGGAGCTCGCCGAGCTCTTCGCCGAGCGGCGCGAGGCGATGCTCTGGGCGCTCGCCGATGTCGACGAGGAGCTCGGCGAGACCGTCCTCAACGGCGGCTCGCCCGAGACCAAGACCGTCCGCGAGGCGATCCGTCGCGCGACGCTCGCCAACCGGGCGACGCCGGTCGTCTGCGGCTCGGCCTTGAAGAACCGCGGCATCCCGTCGGCGCTCGACGCGATCGTCGACTACCTGCCGGCGCCGCACGACGTCGCCATCGCCAAGGGCACCGTCCCCGAGACCGGCGAGGAGATCGAACGGCTGCCGAGCACGGACGAGCCGACGTGCGCGCTCGCCTTCAAGACGCTGGCCGACAAGAACGGTGAGCTGACGTTCCTGCGGGTTTACAGCGGCCGGCTGCGGGTGGGCGACCATCTCCTCAACCCGGCCCTCAGCCGGATCGAGCGCGTCGGCCGCCTCTATCGGATGCACGCGGCGAGCCGCGAGTCGGTCGACGAGGCCGTCCCCGGCGACATCGTCGCGGTCGTCGGCCTCAAGAGCGTTCGCACCGGCGACACGCTCTGCGTCGAGACCTCGCCGATCGTCCTCGAGAGCCTCGATCTCCCCGAGCCGGTCACCTGGATGGCCGTCGGGCCGCAGCGGACCTCCGACCGCGATCGCCTGCACGAGGTGCTCGCGAAGATCGGTCGCGAGGACCCCTCGTTCCAGTTCCGGACCGACCAGGCGACCGACGAGCTGGTGATCGCCGGAATGGGCGAGCTCCACCTCGAGGTCGTCGTCAACAAGATCCGACGCGACTGGCGGGTCTCGATCGACACCGGCAAGCCGCAGGTCGCCTACAAGCAGACCCTCGCGGCGCCCGTCGAGATCGAGGCGCGCCACGTCAAGCAGACCGGCGGTCGCGGCCAGTTCGCGGTCGTCAAGATGCGCTTCGAGCCGGCGCCCGAGCTCGATGGCGGGATCGAGTTCGTGAACGAGGTCGTCGGCGGCGTCGTCCCCCGGGAGTACATCCCGTCGGTCGAGAAGGCGTTCCGCGAGTCGTGCGTCGAGGGCCTCGACCTCGGCTTCCCGCTCGTGAACGTCCGCGCGACGCTCTTCGACGGGAAGCATCACGAGGTCGACAGCTCGGAGCACGCGTTCGCGGCGGCGTCGCGGATGGCGATCCGGAACGCGGTCGCGAAGGTCGGCGTCCGACTGCTCGAGCCGCGGATGCGGCTCGAGGTGACGGTGGCCGATGGCGACGTCGGTCCGGTGAACGGCGACCTCAACAGCCGCCGCTGCGAGATCCACGAGCTCGCCGACGAGGGCGGCGTCAAGGTGATCCGGGGCATCGTCCCGATCGCCGAGATGTTCCGTTACGTCGACACGCTCCGAAGCATCACGAGCGGTCGCGGCGCCTACAGCATGGAGCCGTCCGACTACGCCCTGGTCCCCGCATCGATCGCCGAGGAGGTGATGGAGGCGCGGCGCAAGGAGCGGGCGGAGCGGCGCAAGTCATAACGCCGCGCCCCGGCGCTCGCCCGCGCCAGCGACGAGAAGCCACGAGCCGGGCGTCCCCCACGGGACGCCCGGCTTTCTTTTTCGGCACGGACGCCGCGGCGGCGTGGCTATCAACGCATGGAGAGGGGGGGAGTCTCCATGCGTGGACTCATTGTGACCGCCTGCGTCATCGGCGCGGGCCTCGTCGGCGTCGTCGCGGGGTGCGGCGGCGGGAGCTCGGGCGGCCCGTCCGGCGCACGGGCCGGAGGGACGACCGCGTCGGCCGCGCCGGCGAGCGCGCCGAGCGCGCCGGCGGCGGCCGGAGTCGCGGCCCGCATCGTCGACCCGGCGCTCGTCCCGAGCGCGCCCGAGGACAAGCCCTGGTACTTCCGGGGTGACGATCCGGCGACGCCCGAGAACGAGGCGGCGCGCGAGATCGGCGACGCGATCGCCGCCCTCGGCAACGGCCTCGATGCGACCTTCGTCCGCGACTGGCTGATCGCGGGCGGCGACCTCGCGATCTTCGTCGGCGGGACGAACCACGAGCGCGACACGCCGCCGGGCCGGCAGAGCGGCTGGATCGAGCCGGCCGCCCGCGAGGTCCATCTCCGCCTCGGGCTGCCGAGCATCCAGATCGACTACCACAACTGGGCCGCCATCTCCGGGCCCGCGTCGCTCGCGACCTACGCCGGGTCGCTCCCCGAGGGCGTCCTCCGCGCGAACGCGATGGTCGACAAGGCGCTCGCCGCCGGCGCCGGAGCGGTGCGCCTCTACGGTCACAGCAAGGGCGGCGACGTCGTTCAGGAGATCTGCTGGCTCCGCGCCGACGAGCCGCGCATCGCGGCCGGCTTCGTCTTCGGGATCCCGTGGTTCTGCGCGGCGATCCCGGACGAGGACGCGACCTACGGGCGATCCGGAGTCTTCAAGCCGGGCCCCGCGTCCGGGACCGGTCGCGACTTCGGCGGCAAGGTCGTCGTCTTCATCCGCGAGAGCGACCGCGCCAGTCACGGTCGTCTCTGGCCGCCGACGACCTTCCCCGGCCCTGGCCACGACTACCGCGCGGTGCTCGGCACGCCGGGCTTCCTCGAGGGGCTCGAGCGGGTGGCCGCGAGCGAGCCGGTCGGGTTCGAGGACCGCCCGGCGGGACGGACGTTCGACTACTAGCCCGCGGGGCCATCCGGCGTCGCGTCGCGCGCGTCCGGATCCGCGCTCGCGGCGCCCGGTCGAAAGCGTCGCTTCTCGAGGCCGTGCTTCCGCATCTTGCGCAGCAGCGTGCGCCGGTTGATCCCGGCCTGCTCGGCCGTCTTGTCGACTCGCCCGCCGTGGCGGCGCAGGCAAGCGGTGAGGTACGCGCGCTCGGCCCGGTCGAGTGAGTCGGCGAGCGTCGCGCCGATGGTCGGATCGGCCGGATCGGTCCGCTCGGTCGGCGTCGCCGGCGCCGCGGATGGCGGGGGGACCGTCGCCGCGGAGACGGTCCGGCCGGCGAGTCGGCCCGAACGCCGCTGGCGGAGGAACGGGCGCTGGAGGCGCCGGAACGTGCGGCCCGTGACGCGCTCGCTCGCGTGCGAGAGGACGAGGCGCTCGGTGAAGTTCTCGAGCTGCCGGACGTTTCCCGGCCAGTCGTAGGCGACGAGCGCCTCGAGGAAGTCGTCGCTCACCTCGGGTCGCGCGAGCTTGTGGCGCAGGGCGACCTTCTTGGCGAAGTAGGCGAAGAGGAAGAGGAGATCCTCGGGGCGCTCGCGCAGCGGCGGGACGATGAGGCGGAAGACGTCGAGCCGATAGAACAGATCCTCGCGGAACTGACCCGACGCGACGTTCGCCTCGAGCGACGAGCTCGTCGCGGCGATCACCCGCACGTCGACCGCGACCTCGTCGGCGCCGCCGACCGGACGGATCGCACCCTCCTGCAGGGCACGAAGGAGCCGGGACTGCGCGGCGAGCGGGATGTTCCCGATCTCGTCGAGGAAGAGCGTTCCCCCGTGCGCGTGCGTGAACAGGCCCCCCTTGTCGCGCGTCGCTCCGGTGAAGGTGCCCTTCACGTGGCCGAACAGCTCCGAGTCGAGCAGCCCTTCGGGCACCGCGCCGCAGTTGACGGCGACGAAGCGTCCGGCGCGGTTGCTGCGGCGGTGGACCGCGCGCGCGATCAGCTCCTTGCCCGTGCCCGTCTCCCCGAGGATCAGCACGGTCGCGTCGGTGCGCGCGACCCGGTCGCACAGGTCGAAGATGTCCCACATGCGCGTGCTTCGGCTCACGAGCCCCTCGAAGCGCGTCCCCGTCGGGCGCGTCCGCGAGGTGCGCGCGCCCTGATCGAGCGCCTCCTCGACGGCCGAGGCGAGAACGGTCGCGGTCGGGGAGAGGATCACGTCCCGCGCGCCCGCCCGGAGCGCGTCGCGCACGAACTCGGGCGTCGCCGCGGGGGCCCAGATGAGGATCTCGCCGAGCGGGCAGCGGCGTGACACCTGGCGCAGCGTCGTCGCCAGCGGGGCGTCGCCGAGCGCGCGGTGGTGCACGACGATCGCCCGCGCACGACGAAGATTCGGCTCGTCGAGCAACGCGGGCATCGTCGGAGCGCGCCGCGGCCGCGCGCCGACCCGCTCGAGGGCATCGCCCGCCGCGTCCGAGCCCACCACGAGCACATCGGCGAGCCCGTCGGCCGCGACGCGTGACCCTCCGGAGTCGTCGGGCGGGATGGGACCGTCGTGTCTCAAGGCTCCCATCTGGGACACTCTTGACTCCTGTAGATGAGACAGCTGCGTCGCATCACGAACGTAACTCCTTTTCCCATGTTTGGCTCGCAGGTTGCGTATTGTGACGTCGAGCGAGCTCGAGAGCAAGTCGTGGCTCGCCGGCGACGCCCTTGCACCTCGCGCGTCGCAGACCGGGCACGGACACCTTCCCGACATCTGACTGAGCCGACAGACATCGGAGCCCGAAGTAACGGGCCGGTCCTCGCCCACCCCCGGACTCCCGAAGACGACCACCCCCAGACGAAAGGGACCCGAAATGGCGCCCGCAACCATCGCCCACATTGGCGACCTCCGCATCCGCCCCGCCGCGCGCGAGGACATGAACCGGATCGCCGACCTCGTCCGCTCCTCGGCCGAGTGGTACCGCCCGATCGTCGATCCCGATGACATGGACGAGCACGAGGTGCCCGACGAGTGGGCCGAGACGAACTTCCGGCGACGGGAGTTCTACCTCGGGATCGCGGACGACGAGCCCGTCGGGACGATCTCCCTCCAGACGTTCGGCGAGTGGGCCTACGTCGGCTACGTCTACCTCGACGTCGAGCACGTCGGGCGCGGCTTCGGCGGGAAGCTCCTCGAGTTCGCCGCCGAGCGCGCGAGCGGCCGCGGCCTGCGTGGCCTGTCGCTGATCGCGCACCCCGAGGCGACCTGGGCGAAGAGGGCCTACCTGAAGTTCGGGTTCGAGATCGCGGAGAGCTCGAAGGACGACGTCCTCGCCTGGAACGATCGCTGCCTTCAGCCGTACTACGAAGAGGGCTTCGAGCTCTACCTCTATCCATTCGAGTAGAAGTGAGTCTTCGGTCGTGACGCGACCGCAGCGAGCGAACGACGAGCCCTCCCACCGAGAGACCATCGAAAAGAGACGACACCTCCATGTCCGATGCCGTGCAGACCTCGCCGCCGACCAGCTCGACCGCCTCCCCCGAGACCCGGCAGAGGTCCCAGCCGATGCCCCACCTCGCGGGCCTCGCCGCCCCCCGGATCGCGGTCCTCGGATTCAGCATCGAGGTCTTCGAGGCGCTCGATCGCGCCGGCGTGCCCTTCGTGGCCGTCGTCCCGCCCGAGTTCGAGGCCTACATGAACGAGCACGACATGCCGGCCGTGCCCTGGGACTTCGAGAAGCGTAACGAGCAGTCGGGGGAGCTCGCCGTAACGCTGAAGGAGCGGGGCGTCACGGTCGCGGTGCCGCTCTACGAGGAGACGGTCCAGTGGTCGGGCGGCCTCAATGCGCTCTTCCGCGACGACCCGCGCCTCTTCAACCGGTCGCTCCTGTTCCGCGACAAGTCGATGATGAAGCGCAAGGCGCAGATGAGCGGGCTGCGCGTCGGCGTGTTCGAGGAGGCGGAGAACCGCGAGGACGTCAGCCGGTTCTTCAAGCGCGTCAACAAGGCGCTCCTCAAGCTCGATGGCGAGACCGACGACCCGGTCCACCTCAAGCCGTTCAGCGCCGCCGGCTGCCTCGGTCACCGGGTGATCCGCAGCGAGGAGGACGCCGCGAAGCTCACGGATGACCAGTTCCCGTGCCTGCTCGAGAGCCACCTCGACGGGCAGGAGTTCTCGTGTGAGGTCTTCATCCACGACAAGAAGATCCGCTTCCTCAACATCACCGAGTACGTGCACCTCGGGCACAGCAACTTCATCCCCTGCGGACCGGTGCTCGAGGCGATGCGCCCCCGGATCCAGGAAGCCTGCGAGCAGCTGATCGAGGCCTTCGGGATCGAGTACGGGATGATCCACCCCGAGTGGTTCGTGTCGCAGGACAAGCTGAACTTCGGCGAGGTCGCCGCGCGCATCCCGGGCGGTCACATCTTCAATCTGATCGAGCGCGCCTACGGGTTCGACCCCTACGCGGCCTTCGCTCTCTGCTCGGACCCCGAGACGCCCGAGAGCGTCCTCGAGGAGTTCTTCCCCGCGACGAACGCCCACGAGGGCTACGCCGGCTCGCTCATGGTCTACCCGCGCCAGAAGGTCGTCACGAAGGTCAGCGTGCCCGACGAGCTCGTCGAGCACCCCTTCTACGAGAAGCACAACCTCTTCGTGCCGGTCACCCCGAAGGTGGCCGAGCGGGTCGCCTACGGCGATCACTACGGGACGATCTTCTTCTTCGGCGACGACCCCATCCGGATGGGAGAGGCGCTCCAGCGCTTCGAGGACATGGACTACTACGTCTGACCGGGTTACCCTCCCCCCCCCGGCGCCGGGCGCAACGTTCGGCGGGCGACTCCATCGAGCTCCCCAACTCAGGCTCTCCCCGCACCCGAGCCCGGATCGAGTGAACAATGAGCGAGTCCGCTCCGAGCCAGGCCGCGCCCGAGCGCGTCGAACGGCTCATCGAGAACCTCGACCGGGCCCTCGGCGGTCTCGCGGACGCGAAGCCCTTCGCCCGAGCGCCCCACCAGAACGAGGTCTTCCAGGCGGCCGAAGCGCTCATGGCGACCGACGAGGGGATGCGGCGGGTCTACGGGCTGGCCGACCGGTTCGATGCGGCCGGCGTCTTCACGGCCGGCCCCTGGGAGGACCCGGCGAAGCTCCAGCCGACGCTCGTCGCCGGGAGCCTCGAGGCGGCGGGTGTCTATCCGGTCATCGAGATTCTCAGCGAGCTCCGGATGCTCGCCATCGCGAAGGGGCGCGTGCCGGAGCCGCTCGTCCCGCCCGGCGACGCGGCCGAGTTCCTCGAGAAGACCCTCGCCCTCAACCTCCGCTACCTCTTCGGAAGCGGAACCGAGGAGGACCGGGTGTCGCGCGGCCCGCATGGCGACACGGCGGAGCGTCTGTTCCGGCTCCTCGCCGATGAGCTGACGCTCGCCGGGGTTCGCGCGGACGTCGTCTCCGAGATCGAGCAGATCTCGATCCAGCGGCCGATCATGACCAGGCGCGTCGTCGAGCTGGTCGAGCTCGCGCGCCGGATCCCACCCGCCGCCGGTGACGAGGGCGGGGTGCAAGAGCGGCTCGACCTCTTCCACCGGGCGATCAGCGGCCCGAGCCCGATGAGCGTCGAGCATCCGGAGCTGGCGGACTACCGCGCCGTCCTCATCGACCTCGCCGCGACCCCGCTGAGCGCCGAGGCCGACGCGTTCGCGAGCTCGCTCCACGCGACCGGGCTCGCGTGTCCCCACCACGCGGTTCTGCTCCGGACCCTGAAGCGGCGCGAACCCGCGCTGATCGGGCCCGCCCTCGGCCTCAACCCGCTCGGGCTCGCCGAGCTCGACCAGAACCGCGAGCTCGCCCATCAGCTCATCCAGGTCGCGATCCTGCCCGCGACCGCGCAGTCGATCTACGGATTCGCGCGCCTGCTCGAGCGCGGGCTGCTCTCGCGGGCGCCCGTCGCCGCCGGGCTGCGCCGCCTGGTCGAGCTCGACCTCACCTCCGAGGTCCGGCGCAATCTGCTCGCGCGTCGCAAGCCGCGGGACGGCGTGACGGCGAACTCGGTGCTCGTCGCCGGCGCGCTGTCCGTCCTCGGTCAGCCGCTCGGGATCGGGCAGGGCAACAACCCGACCTGCCAGGCCGCGCGCGGGATCAGCCTCTTCAGCCAGCACGCGCCCGCCCGTCTGCTCGACCTCGTCGCCACGGCCGCGCGCGACGGGCTCATCGAGGTGCCCTTCGACGGCGCGCAGATCAACTCCCAGACCCTCACGGGCGGCCTCGCCCCGAACCTCGACCTCGACCTCGACCCGATCTCGGTCGCGCTCGTCCCGCAGCTCGACCGCGTCTACGACGAGATCATGCGGCGCGTGGCCCTGCGCCCCGAGGACGGTCACAAGTGGGCGAACCCGGCCCTCTATGGCCGCTTCGTCCCGACCGGGTTCGAGAGCGCGCTCGACCTCACCCACACCCGGGTCGTGGACTACGAGGCGTTCGTTCGCCGCTTCTTCGCCACGCATCACCCCGCCTACAACGACGGGCACGAGCTCGTCTATCCGAACCCCGTCGGCATCTGCGTCACCAACGCGCACGGCGACCACCTCGGCGCGCACGCGGTCGCGCTCCAGCGGATCGCCGAGGACCCGCACGGGACGCTCCGCGCCTACTTCTTCAACCCCAACAACGAGGGACGCCAGAACTGGGGTCTGGGGGTTCGGCCCTCCATCCGCGACCACGGCGAGGAGGAGGGGGAGTCCTCGCTCCCGTTCCATCAGTTCGTCTCCCGTCTCTACGCCTTCCACTACAACCCCTACGAGGAAGGCGACGCGTTCGCCGTGCCCGACGGCGTCGTCGCCGAGATCGAGTCCCTCGCCCACGAGAGCTGGGGACGCGCCTTCATCTGGGGCGAGGGCACGCCGTGAAGCTGCTCCCCGACGGGCGGCATCTCGTCTCGGGGTGGGCCCACCCGACGACCGCCTTCGTCCTCTCCATCGCGAACGGCGCGGAGGTCCCGAAGGGCGTCCGCTGAAAGGACACCCCAGCCGTCGCTCCCGACGCTCTCGCGGTGTCGTCGCGAACCCCTAACGAGTAGAATCCGGCCCCACCAAGATCCCGCTTCGGGATGGCCCGCGCGAGAAGCAGGCACCGGTATGAGCAGGCACACCATCCCAGCGAGGAGCCGGACGCGCTCTCTCGCCCTCGCCCTCCTGATCGCTCCCATCCTGGTCGTCACGCTCGCGAACGCGGCGCATGCGCAGGTCGGCGCCGAAGCGATCGACCGGATCGCTCACATCCGGGCCGAGGTCGCCCGCCTCTCCAGCGAGCTCGACGGGGTCTACTCGAGCATCAACAGGCTCCGCTCCGGCTACCACAAAGCGCTCACCGCCCGGCGCACGGCCGAGAAGCGCGTCGCGGCGCTCGAGAGCCAGTTCGCCGCCGGCACCGCCGACGTCGACGCGCTGGCGGGGCGGTCCGACGAGGCGGGAGCAAAGGCACTCCAGCTCAGGATCGCGGCCGCGAAGGCAGACGCCGAGAAGACGCGGCGCGCCCTCGAGCACGCGCGGCGGACTCGCGCCGGGGGCAAGCTACGTGAGACCGAACGACGCGCGTACGAACGCATCATCTCGGCCAAGGAGGACCGCGTCCGCCGCCTGGAGGAGCAAGCACCGAGCTCCATCGACGCGCGCGGCCTCGCGCGGGCCCGCAGCAACCTCTCGCGGGTGCGTGCCGAGCTCCTCCCGGTCCTTCGCGACGAGCTTCCGTCCCTCGACCGAGCCGTGGCCGATTCGCGCGAGAAGCTCGAAGACGCGATCGCCCGGCGGGCGACCCTCGCCCTCCAGCGGCTCGGCCACCTCGAGACGCTCAAGCGCGAGGGCGCAAGAGCCGGCCTCGACGACCTCTTCTCCCCCGCGTTCCTCCGGGAGGTCCAGGTCCGTGACGCCGCGGGGGCGGTCGTCTACCACTCCCGCTGGGCGGACCCAACAGACGAGGCAAGCGCGCGGGTGAAGCGGCTCCAGACGCTCCTCGACGCCCTGCGGCAGTACCAACCGAGGGTCGCCGCCGACTCCCTTCCGTTCGGCAGGGTGAACTTGCGGTCGTAGCGCCGAAAGCTGAGGAAGCTCGCCCACGACCCCGGATATCACGTTCGGCCCTGGACACCGACGCGATCGGTTGACGGGCTCGATCGCCCCGCCTATGCTCGCCGGCCCACTCGACTGCGCGAGCCGTCATGACCCGAGCTGGCCCCGACTCACGGCGTCGTTCCGTCGCTCCCTCCCGGGGCCACCGGCTCGCTCCCCACCAGCTCGAGCCTCCCTTCGGCTGATCCTAGCCTCGGGGTGGCGGAGCTCGGCTCCCCCCACGACCGGATGAGGAGCGGTCGTTCCTCGTGCCGTCGTCGATCGGCGACCCTTCCGTGAGCGCGTGATGCGCTCGCGCGGGGTCTCTCCATCGAGCCATCGCCATCCCGAGTCCTCCCGCGGTCGCGCCGACCGGGACGCCGACGCTCCCGGACGCGCCCGCGGCGGCCCCGGTACGCCCCGTCTCCGGGCGGCGGCGCTCTCGATCGGAGAATCTCATGGACACGACCTGGTGGCGCGCCCGAACGCGCGTCGCGAGCTGCATCATCGTCGCTCTGGCGGTGATCGCCGGCGCGGCGACGCCGGCTCGCGCGCAGGACGCCGACTCGGACGCGCGGATCCGCGACCTCGAGCGCAAGCACGAGGAGCTGATGCAGGTGCTGGAGGCCCAGCAGCGGCGCATCGACGAGCTCGAGGCCGACCGCGGCGCCGACTCGCCCGACCCGAGCGGCCCGCGCGACGACCGGGACCCGACCGGCGCCGACGGTGAGGCGGCCGGTACGGCGCCCGACGCCGAGGCGTCGCCCGATCGGCGTCGCCTCACCGGCGACCTCGACCCCGACGCGGAGCCCGAGGAAGGGTCCTTCGCCGACCGCGTCGGCGACTGGCTCGACCTGGGGACCTACGTCTCGTGGAACGAGCTGACCGCGGGTGAGTCACGCTTCAAGATCTACGGGATGATCCGGCTCGACATGGCCTGGAGCGACTCGCAGTTCAACGACACCCTCGTCCCGTTCTTCGTCAAGAGCGAGGATCAGAACAACGCCGGGGGGGCGAAGAAGGACGACGCGGACTTCACGATGCACGTCCGCCTGACGCGCCTCGGCCTCGACTTCACCGGCCCCGAGATCGAGATGCTCGGCAGCCCGGACCTCACCGGGAAGATCGAGATCGACTTCTTCAACAAGAACAACGCCTTCGGCGCGGCCGAGTCGCGGGCGGGCGTCCGGATCCGTCACGGCTACCTGCGGCTGCAGTGGGGCGACTTCGGCGTGCTCGCCGGTCAGACCTACCAGATCATCGCGCCGCTCTACCCGTCGGTGAACAGCGAGCTGCCGCAGTGGGGCGCGGGCAACCTCGGCGACCGCGCTCCGCAGCTCCGGTTCGAGTACACCCCGAAGGTCGGCTCCGGAAAGCTCACCCTGACGACCGGCATCGTCCTCACGAGCGCGGTCGACAACGAGGACCAGGACGGCGACGGCTTCCGCGACGGCGAGCAGTCGGGCGTGCCGAGCGTCGAGGGACGCGCGGCCTACGCGTTCCCGATCTTCGACGGCCAGCACATCGTGGTCGGGGCGTGGGGTCACTTCGGGCGCGAGCAGACCGAGGACTTCTTCGCGACCGAGCGCGACTTCAACTCCATCGCCTACGGCATCGACGTGACGATCCCGATCTACGAGGACGTCGTCTGGGTGAAGGGCGAGCTCTTCGCCGGCGAGAACCTGGACGACGTGCGCGGCGGCATCCTCCAGGGCGCGAACCTCGTCACCGGCGACGAGATCCGCAGCCGCGGCGGCTTCGTCGAGCTCGGCGTGAAGCCGGCGAGCTGGTTGAAGATCTACGCCGGCTACTCGCGCGACGACCCCGACGACAGCGACCTCAACGTCGGCGACCGTTCGAACAACGAGGTCATCTGGGGCGCGATCGTGACGAGCTTCGGCCCGCTCTCGATCGGGACCGAGTATCTCTACTGGGAGACGGACTTCGAGGGCTTCGGGCCGGGGCGCGCGAACCGGGCGAAGATCTGGATCGCGTACAAGTTCTAACCGAGCGAGGAAGGAAGAAAGACCGATGAGAAGCGAGAACAGAAACCGGCTCGCGCCTCGGATCGCCGCGGGCCTGCTGCCCGTGGCCGTCCTCGCGGGCTGCACCAGCACCCAGGGCGCGACCGACGACCCCGGCGCGGGCTCACCCGGCGTCGAGCGGACGTTCGACGTGCGTCACGAGATCACGGTGAGCCTGCCAGACGGCAAGAAGGAGGCGCGGATCTGGCTCGTGAAGCCTCAGGAGGATCCGGCCCAGAGAATCGCCGACCTGAAGGTCGAGTCGCCCTACCCGCCGAGCGCGGCGACCGACGATGAGGGCAACGACCTCTACTACATCGCGGCGGACGGCTCGAAGGGTCGCGACTTCTCGATCGTGACGACCTTCACGATTACCCGCGCCGAGGTCCGGGCGGACGTCGACCCCGGCAAGACCCGGCCGATCACCGCCGAGGACCGCGCCGGCAAGGAGCGATGGCTCGCCGCGAACGAGCACGTCGTCATCGACGCGCAGATCGAGAAGACGGCGGCCGAGGCGACCGGCGGCGAGGAGAACCCGATCATCGCCGCCCGCAAGATCTACGACTGGGTCCTCGAGAACATCGACTACTGGGTGAAGGACCCGGCCAACAAGAAGGCGAGCAAGGTCGGCAGCACCGAGCACTGCCTCACGACGAAGACCGGCAACTGCACCGACTTCCACTCCCTCTACGCCTCCCTCTCGCGGGCGGCGGGGATCCCCACCCGGATCGTCTACGGCTCGCTCTTCAAGGCGGAGCTCGACGGCAAGGACGCGGACCAGAGCTATCACTGCTGGATCGAGGTCTTCGCCCCCGAGCTCGGCTGGGTGCCGCTCGACGTCGCGGTCGCCGACATCTTCGTCGGGGACTTCGAGGTCACCGACGAGAACGGCAAGCTCGTCCGCCTTACGACCGCCGACGGGTACGAGGGCAAGGACGACGCCCGCGTCGACTTCTACTTCGGCGGGCTCGACGCGCGGCGCGTGACGTGGAGCCGCGGGCGCGACCTCGTCCTCGACCCGAAGCCGGCCAAGGGCAAGCTGAACGCGCTGCCGAAGGCCTACATCGAGGTCGACGGCGAGCCGCTCGCCGAGAAGGCGGGGTGGACGCGCAAGCTCACCTTCACCGAGCGGAAGTAGCGGCCGGGATCGGATACGATTCGGCGACCCGCGGGTGGCGCCCGAGTCGCCCGGGGACCCGAGGCGATCGCGAGCTGGAGCCCGAGAGAGCCGTCGTGACCGATCCCGAAGAGACCGAAGACCCGGCCCTCACGATCGCGGTCCTGGCAGACCTCGAGCGGCTCGCGGGGTCGCGCTGCGCTCGCTGCGGCGCGACCCCGTGTGGCCACGAGCTCGTCGTGGCCATCGCGATGGGGTTCAAGGACGCGCCGTGCTGCCTCGGATGTACCGCGACCGCCCTCGGGCGGCCGCGCGCGGCGTTCCGGGAGCACGTCTTCGTCCACATCCAGCACCGCGACTGCTTCCGGACGGGCTGGGAGCGGGCGAGCGAGCTCGAGGGGCTGACCGCAGGCGAGCGGCCCGCCTGCCTCTGGCCGGACGGCGCGCCCGTCGATGAGGGCGAGGCGCTCGCCGCGACGGTCGACGACGCGCCCGCGACGACGAGCCCTTCGCCCGAACACACCACCCCCGACGCCCGCTGGGATGCGGGCGACATGAGCTGCGGGGACCTCGTCCTCGAGCTCCGCAACCGGCTCCTCCCGATGGAGCCGGGCGCGGTCATCGCCGTGACGGCGACCGACCCGGCGGCGCCCGAGGACATCCCGGCGTGGTGCCGGCTGACGCGCCATCGGCTCGTCTCGGCGGTCCCGCCGGTCTACCTGATCGAACGAAGGCAAGACTAGACAACGAAAGAGATGGAGCGAACACCATGTCGAACAAGTTCTGCGTCAGCCTCACCCACGCCAAGGACGACTGCGACCGCGCGACGGTCGCGTTCGTCGTCGCGAACGCGGCGGCCGCCTCCGAGAAGGAGACGCTCGTTTTCCTCAGCACCGAGGGCGTTCGCCTCAGCCAGAAGGGCTACGCCGACGACGTCCACGAGGAGGGGTTCGCGGCGCTGGGCGAGCTGATGGCGAGCTTCGTGAAGGCCGGCGGCACGATCTGGGTCTGCTCGCCGTGCTTCAAGAAGCGCGGTCTCGACGAGGGCAACCTCGTCGACGGAGCGACGATCGTCGGGGGGGCGAAGCTGGTCGAGTTCCTGAGCGACGGCAGCCCCTCGATCACCTACTAGCAGTCGAAGCGATGGACACCCTCCCCGAGCCGGACGCCACCTGCGACGGCGGCGACCTCGACTGCGGCAGCGGCCTGCTCCTGATCATCCGCGACGCGATGGCGCCGCTCGACGGCGGCGGCGTCCTGCGCGTCCGGAGCCGCGAGAGCAGCGTCCGCGAGGACCTGCCCGCGTGGTGCCGGATGGTCGGCCACGCGATGCTCGGCTCGGTCGACGAGGACGGCGGCTACACGAGCTTCCTCGTCCGGAAGAAGGGCGGCGTCGCCGCCGACGGCGAGCTCGCGACGGACCTCGAGACGGCGCGCGCGTTTTCGTGGACGGTGCGCGTGCGGTGGACCGACGGCATGGCGGCGAAGGCGTTCGTCCGCAACCACACGATCGCCATCGGACAGCCGGCGAGCTTCGACACCGAGGACCCCGCGCCGAGCGCCGTCGAGCACCTCCTCGCGTCGGTCGGCGGCTGCCTCGCCGTCGGCTTCCAGTGGCGCGCGCGCCGGGCGGGCATCGAGGTCCGCAACCTCGAGGTCTCGCTCCGGGCGCGGGCCGACAACATCCTCGTCTTCCTCGGCATCGAGGAGACGGGTCACCCCGGCCTCGCCGCGATCACGGGCCGGCTCTTCGTCGACGCCGACGGCGAGGACGAGGAGCTCGCCGCGCTGTGGACCGAGACGATCGCGCGCTCACCCCTCGCCCAGTCGCTCCTTCGGGAGATCCCGATGGAGGTGGAGCTCAAACGATCATGACCGACCTTCCCCTCTTCCCCGTCAGCACGGTCGGGAGCTGGCCGCGGCCGCGCTGGCTCCTCGATGCCACCAAGAAGGGCAGCCCGGAGCTGGCCCACCTCGAGGACGAGGCGACCCTCCTGGCGATCAAGTACCAGGAGGACGCCGGCGTCGACGTGGTGAGCGACGGCGAGCAGCGCCGCGACAACTTCTACTCGTTCCTCTGCGGCCGGCTCGACGGGATGAAGCTCATGACGATGGCCGACCTCCTCGACTACGTCGAGGACAAGGCCGGCTTCGAGGCCCTGCTGCAGACGCTCGACGTCCCCGCCTACGCGATCAAGAACCCGACGATCGTCGGGCCGCTCTCGGCGAGGGAGCCGCTCGTGCGCGGGGACTACGAGTTCCTCCGCCGCCACACCCGGGCGCCGGTGAAGATGACGCTGCCCGGCCCCTACCTCCTCTCGCGGAGCGCGTGGGTGAAGGCGCTCTCCGAGGAGGCCTACCCGACGCGCGAGAGCCTCGCCGACGCGATCGTGAAGCTGCTCCGTGACGAGCTCCTCGCCCTCGCCGCCGAGGGCGTCGCCGTCGTGCAGCTCGACGAGCCGGTCCTCACCGAGGTGACCCTCGCGGGCAAGTCGGCGACGCGCACGTTCATGTGCGCCGCGCTCGCCGCCACCGCCGACCCCGAGGCGGAGCTCGACTTCGCCGTCGAGCTGATCAACCGCGTCGTGCACGACGTCCACGGGACCACCGTCGCGCTCCACATCTGCCGCGGCAACTGGAGCCAGAAGGAGGACGTCCTCCTCGACGGCTCCTACGACCCGCTGATCCCCCACCTCGCCAGGCTCGAGGTCGACCAGCTCGTCCTCGAGTACGCCACGCCGCGCGCCGGCTCCCCCGCGCCGCTCGCGCAGCTCCCCGAGCGGATGACGGTCGGCCTCGGCGCGGTGAACCCCCGGACCGGCGAGGTCGAGGCGCCCGAGGCGATCGCCGCGCGGGTGCGCGAGACGATCGCCGTCATCGGACGCGACCGGATCTGGCTGAACCCCGACTGCGGCTTCGGAACGTTCGCCGACCGACCGGTGAACACCCCCGAGATCGCCTTCGAGAAGCTCCGCGCCCTCGCCGGCGCCGCGGAGATCCTCCGGGCCGACTGATACCCTGGAGGGGTGGAGCGCGAAGGGAACGGGAACCGAGGTCCAGCGATGTCCGGGACCGACGGGAGGGAGTACCTCGACTGGCTCCGCGCCTGGGCGCGTCGAGCCGTCCTCGCGCGCGGTCGCCGCGACCCGAGCGACCTCCCCCGTCGTGAGTGGCCGAGCCCCCGACCGGCCGACCCGCCGTGCCCCAGGGTCTCGCGATTCGTCCAGGCACGGCGCGGTATCCCCACCCCGCGGCCCATCGAGAGCCCCACCCCGCGGCCCTCCGATCGGCCGACCGACCTCGCCACGGTCCTCGTGTTCACGAGCTTCGCGGCCGGGATGGCGGGAAACGTGGTCCTCGCCATGGTCGCCGCGTCCATCGGAGTCGTCTCCGAGGCGACCGCCGCGGGGCTCTGGTGCGCCTGGTGCGTCTCCTCCGGCTTCGCTTGCGTGGCCGCGACTCAGCATCTCGACCGGATCGCCACGGCGCGCCGGCGTCGGTCCCGGCCCTGAGCTGGCACCCAAGAACACGAGCCGACCGTTGATCCATCAGTGAATCGAGGTCAATCTGGCTCCATGGCAGCAAAGACGACGATCAGCGTTCGCGAGGCGAAGAGCCAGCTCCCCCACATCCTTCGCCTGGTCGAGGCCGGCGAGGAGTTCACGATCTCGCGGAACGGCATCCCGGTCGCGCGCCTGGTCGGCGTCGCGCGGCGTACGCCTCGCGTCCTCGGTCAGGGCGCCGGCGAGGCCGTGCTCGGCGAGGACTTCTTCGACGAGCTCCCCGAGGATCTTCTCCGCGCGTTCGAGGACGGGTCGGAGGAGTGAAGATCCTCCTCGACACTCACGCGTTCATCTAGGGGTCACCGACTGGCCAAGCTCTCCGCGCGCGCGCGAAAGGCGATCGAGTCGCCGAAGAACGATGTCCTGTGGAGCGCGGCCGGATCGTGGGAGATCGCGATCAAGCACGCCCTCGGCGAGCTCCGCCTTCGCGGTGCACCCGAGGACTTCGTCGCCCGACACGTCCGGGCGCTGGGGCTCGTCCGCCTCCCGGTCCGCGACGAGCACGCCTTCGAGGCGGGCGCCCTGCCACCCCTCCACCGCGACCCGTTCGACCGCATGCTCGTCGCCCAGGCACGCATCGAGGACGCCACGATCGTGTCGAACGACGCGCGCATCGGCGCCTACGGCGCGCGGACCGAGTGGTAGGAGTCGTGGCCTCGGCGGCTCCCCGCGGGCCGCACGTCGTGTTCTCGAGCTGCCGGACCGTGCCGGGCCAGGTGGTCGTCGACGAGGGCGTCGTTCACCTCTCGCCGAACGTGGCCGTCGGGAGGCCCGGGCATCTCTCCTCGAGGTCTCGGGTGAAGTGGTCGATCAGGACGGGGATGCAGCGAGCTACGAGCCGCGGATGAGGCGGTAGGTTCCGGTGACCGCCTCGCCGACCGCCTTGCCCGGGAGCAGGAAGAGGGCGAGGTTCGCGAGAGCGCGGTTCCGATCGTCCTCGAGGCTGAACGGGTTGTTGATCCGGGTTCCCCAGAGCCCCATGTTCGTGTCGTCCCAGGCGGGGCTCACCGTGTTCGCCAGGACGAGGTAGCAGAACATGGCCACCGAGTAGTGGAGGAGGAGCTTCGTCCCGCTCGCGACGAGGAGCGCGACGAGCGGCGCGACCACGACCAGCAGGGTGACGACCCACATCGCGACGACGAACGCGACCGACGGCGGACCGCCCTCGGTCTCGGTCTCGAGCTCGCCGGCCCGGGCCGCCTCGAGGCGGTCGGCTCCCCAGCCGCACCCGCCGCAGAAGGGGAACGAGCTGCCATCCGGGAGCTCCTCCCGGATCACGGGGTCATTGCAGGTGGGACACTTCTCGACCGGTCGCACGACGCGGGCGCTCCTCCCTTCGCGATCCTAGCTGGCTACCCCGTCGGGCCTCCAACGACTCTCCCGCGATTCGAGGGACGCCCATCGAAGGGGTCAGGCGGGTAGGACTTCCTCGTCGAAGTAGAGGTCGGCCTGGCACCGGACCCGCCGCTGGAAGTCGAGGATCGCCCTTCGATCGTCCATCGTCATCCGCGTCCGCGAGGGCCGGCGTCCGCCCTGCGGTCGCTCCGCGTCGACGAGTGCCGCGGCGTCCTCGCCTAGTCCTTCTTCTTCGACAACCCGAACTTGCGGTAGTAGTGGCGGAACTGGTCGTAGGTGAGGCCGAGGATCTCGCTCGCCTTCTTCTGGTTTCCGTTGCTGTCGCGGAGACCCTTGGAGATCAGGTCTCGTTCGAGGCGCTCGACCTTCTCGTGGAAGCCGACCGGCTCCTTCTCGCCGTCCACCACCTCGGGCGGGAGGTCGTCGAGGCCGATCTCGCCTCCGTCGGCGGCGAAGATGAGGCGCTCGACGGTGTTCTTGAGCTGCCGGACGTTGCCGGGCCAGGTGTAGTCGACGAGGGCGTCGATCACCTTCTTGTCGAACGTCGCCGTCGGAATGCCCGGGCACTTCTCTTCGAGGTTCCGGGTGAAGTGGTCGATCAGGACGGGGATGTCCTCGCGCCGCTCGCGGATCGGGGGCACGACGACGGTGTCGAACGTGAGCCGGTCGAAGAGGTCGGCCCGGAACTGCCCCTTCTCGATCATCTCCTCGATGTTCGCGTTCGTCGCGCCGATCACCCGGACGTCGACCTTGATCGTCTCGGTCCCGCCGATCCGCTCGAACTCCTGATACTCGATCACCCGGAGGATCTTGTCCTGGAACTCGGACGCCATGTTCCCGATCTCGTCGAGGAACAGCGTCCCGCCATCGGCCATCTCGAATCGGCCGACCCGCCGGCTCTCGGCGCCGGTGAAGGCGCCCTTCTCGTGGCCGAAGAGCTCGCTCTCGATGAGCGTCCCGGTCACGGCGGCGCAGTTGACGGTCACGAACGGCTTCTTCGCCCGGTTGCCGGCGTAGTGGATCGTGGCGGCCACGATCTCCTTGCCGACGCCTCGCTCCCCCCGGATGAGGACGCTCCGCGGGACGCTCGCGAGCTTCTCCGCCTTCTCGATCACGATGCGGAGCGCGTCGGCCTTGCCGACCATCCGGTAGCGGTTGCGGATCCGGCTCTCGAAGTAGTCGGCCTTGTGCTTGAGGGTCGCGTTCTCGACCTTGAGGCGCCGGTTCTCCGCCATCACCTCCCAGTCGTGGCGGGCCCGCTCGAGGCACGCATCGAGGCGCTCCTCGGTCGCGGTGTCCTTCTCGATGAAGTCGAACGCCTTGTGGTCCTTGATCGCCTTCACCGCGATCTGGATCGTCCCCTTGCCCGAGAGCATCACCACCGGCAGGTCCGGCAGGAGGCTCTTGATCCGCTCGAGCGCCGCCATCCCGTCCATCTTGTCGGGCCCGAAGTCGAGGTCGAGGATGACCATGCGGATCGAGTCGCGGTCGCGCCGCACCCGCTCGATCGTCTCCTCCGCGGTCTGGGTGTGGGCGACCTCGAAGCCGTTCTTCTCGAGGATCTTCGTGACGTAGTCACGGACCTCGGGCTGGTCGTCGGCGACGAGGATCTTGCCGAGGGACGGAGACTCAGGCATGGCTGCCTCCCGTGGTCGCGACGCCCGGCGCATCCTCGTCGTCGAGGAGGCTCCGGACGGCCGCGTAGGGGCTGATCTCTCCGGCGGCGACGCGTGCCACGAGCGCGTCCAGCCGCTCGCTCCGCCCGCCGGTCTCCCAGAGCTCGGCGAGGACCTTCTCCTCGACCAGGCTCCGAATCTTCGCCGCGACCCGTCTTCGGCGGCGCTCCTCGAGACCCCCGCTCGACGCGAGCGACTCGCGGTGGCGCGCGAGCTCCGCCTGGAGCTCGTCGATTCCCTTCTTCGCCGTCGCGACCGTCTTCACCACCGGCGGCCGCCAGGCGACGTGGCCGGCGAGGTCGAGGGTCATCTCGACGTCGCGCTGGAGCCTCGCCGCGCCGTCGCGATCGGCCTTGTTGATCACGTAGATGTCGGCGATCTCCATGAGGCCGGCCTTCATCGCCTGCACCCCGTCGCCCGACTCGGGCGAGAGGACGACGACGGTCGTGTCGGCCAGCCCCGCGATCGCCACCTCGGTCTGACCGACCCCGACCGTCTCGATCAGGACGGGGTCGAAGCCGCCCGCGGCGAGGACGCCGACGACCTCCTCGGTCCGGCGGGCGAGGCCGCCGAGGCTGCCGCGGCTCGCCATGCTCCGGATGAAGACGCCGGGGTCCGTCGCGAGCTTGCTCATCCGGACCCGGTCGCCGAGGAGCGCCCCGCCGGTGAACGGTGAGGTCGGGTCGACGGCGACCACGGCGACGCGCGGCGGCTCCGCCCTGGCATCACCGTCGCCGCCGGCCTCTGCGGCGTCATCGGGCGGGTTCCGCCACGCACCGACGAGCGCGCCGGTGAGCGTCGACTTCCCCGCCCCGGGAGGGCCGGTGATGCCGATACGCCACGCCCCGGTGCTGTCGGCGTGGAGCTCCTCGAGGAGCGCCGTCGCGGCCGGCGCGTCGTCCTCGACGAGCGAGATGGCGCGCGCGGTGGCGAGCCGCTCTCCGCGCTTCACCGCCTCGGCCATCTCGCTCATGAGAGCTCCGGTCGACGAGTCAGCTCGCCGCCGCCGCACCACCCGTCGGGCCGGACCCGCCCGGCGTCCGCGGGTTGTTCTTCCTCTTCGCCTTGTCCTTGATCCGCTGCTTGATTCGCTTGATCCGCATCCGACGACGCTTGTGCACGCTTCCATCTCCAGGTCACGAGTTACGAAAAGATCACGGCGCCCCGAGGACGACCGCGATCCCCTGACCCCCGCCGATGCACGCGCTCGCCACGCCGGTGCCGGCGCCGCGTCGCTTCATCTCCATCGCGAGGGTGAGGATGATCCGCGACCCGGTCGCCCCGAGCGGATGCCCGAGCGCGATCGCGCCGCCGTTGACGTTGACCTTCGACCGGTCGAGGTCGAGCTCGCGCTCGACCGCCAGGTACTGCGCGGCGAACGCCTCGTTGATCTCGAACAGGTCGACCTCGCCGATCGGGATCCCCGCGCCCTTGAGCGCGCTCCGGATCGCCGGCGCCGGCCCGATCCCCATGATGCTCGGGTCGACGCCTTCGGTCGCCCAGCCGATCACGCGCGCCAGGACCGGGAGGCCCTCTCCGGCCGCGAGCGCGGCGTTCGTCACGATCATCGCGGCGGCGCCGTCGACGATCCCGCTCGCGTTGCCGCCGGTGACCGTCCCCTCGGGCCCGAAGGCGGGCGAGAGGCCCGCGAGCGCCTCGAGGGTGGTGCCAGGGCGGAGGTGGTCGTCGGTGTCGACGGTCACCTTCTTCCGGCCGCGCTTCACCTCGACCGGGACGATCTCCTCGCCGAGGATGCCGGCCTCGATCGCGCGCTTCGCCTCGTTGATGCTGCGGAGGGCGAACTCGTCCTGATCGGCCCGGCTCACCTCGTACTTCTTCCCGAGGCGCTCGGCCGTCTGCCCCATCGCCGAGCCGCAGTGGGTGTCGACGAGCGCCTCGAAGAGCAGATCCTCGAAGACGACCGGCTTGCCGAACCGAAGCCCGGTGCGCGCGCCGCGGACGACGTGCGGCGCCTGGCTCATGTTCTCCATGCCGCCGGCCAGGACGCACTCGGCCTCGCCGAGCTTGATCAGGCGCCCGGCCATGGCGACGGCCTCGAGCCCCGAGCCGCACAGCCGGTTCACGGTGAGGGCGGGCGTCTCGATCGGAACGCCGGCCTTGAGGCCGACGTGGCGCGCCCCGTAGATCGCGTCGGCGCTCGTCTGGAGCGCGTTGCCGATCACGACGTGGTCGATCCGCTTGGCCGGGATCTTGCTTCGCTCGATCGCCGCCCGGCTGGCGTGGGCGGCGAGCTCGATCGCCGAGACGGTCGCGAACGCGCCGCCGTGAGGCGAGCCGCTGTACTCGGCCATCGCGGTCCGCGCGCCGGCGGCGATCACGAGCTCGGTCTTGGGGTCGACGGTTGCCATGATGCTGATTCGCTTTCGTCAGGAGGTCGTTCGTTCGCGGGCGTCGCGAGCGGCTACTTGCCCTTGAACTCCGCCTTCCGCTTCTCGAGGAACGCGGTCGTCCCCTCGCGCATGTCCTCGCTGGCGCACAGGATCGCGAACAGGTCGGCCTCGATCCGGAGCCCTTCCTCGAGGCTCGTCTCGCTGCCGCGGCTGACCGCCTCGATCCCGTAGCGAACCGCGAGCGGGCCGACCCTGGTCGTCTTCTTCGCCAGCGCGATCGCGCCGTCGAGCAGCTCGGCCGGCGCGAACACCTCGTTGACGAGCCCGATCCGGTAGGCCTCGTCGGCGTCGATCGGCTCGCCGGTCAGGATCATCTGGAGCGCCCGGCCTCGGCCGACGAGACGGGGCAGCCGCTGCGTCCCGCCGTAGCCCGGGATCAGGCCGAGGGTCGACTCCGGCAGCCCGACGCGAGCGCCCTTCGCGGCGACGCGCATGGTCGCGGCCATCGCGAGCTCGAGGCCGCCGCCGAGGGCGTAGCCGTTGATCGCGGCGACGGTCGCCTTGCCGAGGTTCTCGATCAGCTCGAAGACCATCTGCCCACGGCGGGCCACCCGACGTCCGTCGATCGGGGTCTGCCCGGCGAGCTCGCCGATGTCGGCGCCGGCGACGAAGGCCTTCTCGCCGGCCCCGGTGAGGACGACCGCCCCGACCGCGTCGTCGTCGCGGGCGATGAAGAATGCCTCCATGAGCTCGCTGATCGTCGGCGCGTTGAGGGCGTTCAGCTTCTTCGGGCGGTTCACGGTGATGACCGCGACGCCGTCCCGGACCTCGTAGAGGACGCTCTCGAACTCCGGCGTGTGGGTCTCGGACTCGCTCACGAACCGGCCTCCTCGTCGTCGCCCTCGCCGAGCACCTCGACCCCTTCCATCGCGATCGGGTCGAGGGGGCGGTCGCCGGGGCCGGTCGGCATCTTTCCTATGCGCTTCACCACGTCCATCCCGTCCACCACGTGGCCGAACACCGTGTAGTTGTTGTCGAGGTTCGGCAGCCGCCCGAGGCAGATGAAGAACTGGCTCCCGGCGCTGTCGGGGTCCTTCTTCCGGGCCATCGAGAGGATCCCGGCGTCGTGGATCCGGTCGTTGAACTCGCCCTTGATCGTGTAGCCGGGCCCGCCGCGGCCGGTCCCCTCGGGGCAGCCGCCCGGGATCACGAAGCCGTCGATCACCCGATGGAAGATCGACCCCTTGTAGAAGCCCTCGCGCGCGAGCTTGAGGAAGTTCTCGACGTGGCCCGGGGCATCCTCGGCGAAGAGCTCGACCTCGATCGGGCCGAGCTTGGTCTGGATGCGGGCGCGGGGGGCACTGGTCTCCTCGGACATGTCTTGGTCTCGGCTCCGTTCGGCGAGAGGTTGATCGAGTGGTCGGGCGTGGTCGGGGCGGCGGCGGTCAGCGATACTCGAGCGTCGCCTTCACGATCTTCACCGCCTCGTTCGGCTTGTCGCGGGCGCCGGTGGGCAGGTCGCCGATCTTCTTGACGACGTCGAGCCCCTCGATCGTCGCGCCGAAGACGGTGTACTGACCGTCGAGGTGGCCCGGGCTGCCGACGCAGACGAAGAACTGGCACCCGGCGGTGTGCGGGCCGCGGCCGGTGCGGGCCATCGAGAAGACGCCGGGGACGTGCTTCTCCTTGGAGAACTCGGCGGGGATCGTGTAGCCGGGGCCGCCGGTGCCGTCGCCCTTGGGGCAACCGCCCTGGATCATGAAGCCGTCGGGCGGCATCTTCGTCGGGCCGATGATCCGGTGGAAGCCGAGGCCGTCGTAGAAGCCGTCGCTGACGAGGCGGGTGAAGTTCATCACCGTGCCCATCGCCACCTCGGGGTTGAGCTTGCCGACGATCGTCCCGTGGCTCGTCTCGATCCGGACGCAGAGGTCGCTCTTGCCCTCGCGCGGGGTGACGTCGATCGTGACGGCCTCGCTCTTCTTCGGCTCGGAGCCGCGGCCCCGCGGATAGCCGGCGAAGAGGGCGCTCACGTCCACCTTGCCGACCCGCGTCATGACGATCGGGATCTTGACCGTCTTGGGGCTGCCCTTCTCGAGCTTGATCGTCGCCCACCGCTTCTGGTCGAAGAAACCGCGGTGGAACCTGAGGTAGTAGAACTTGCGGGCCTGGCCGCGCTCGTCCTTCAGGCCCTCGGGCGCGAGCTCGAGCGAGATGCTCTTGCTGTCGAAGACGGCCTCGACGACGTCGACGGCCGTGTCGGAGGTCGTCCCGAGGGTGACGGTCAGCTCGACGGTGTCGCCGAGGGCGGCCGTCGTCTTGTGGGCGCTCACCGCCAGGGTGAGCTTCGCGCCGAGATCGGGCTCCGCCTCCTGGGCGAGGGCCGGGCTCGAGACGCTGAGGATCGCCGCAATGATGATGGCAGCGGGTACGGTCACGAAACGGGCGACGGAGCTCACGGAAAACCCTCCGAATTGGTGCAGAGTTCCAGGGCGGAGAACCTTACCGGATCGAGGCTTCCGAATCCAGACCGGTCCGGGCCGGGCGTGGCCCGGAGGTCCGACGCGGCCGCGGCGCCGATCTTCACCGGACCGGACGCGCTCAGCGCTCGGGCGCGAGCGGGGCGGCCGCGCGGGCGTGGTCGTCCTCGAGGGCCGCCTCCAGCCACGCGCGAAGGCCGAGGTTGACCTTGCCCCAGTCGTAGGCGGCGCCCTGGGCGATCAGGACGATCACGTCGACGGCGCCGCGCCGGAAGCTCGTTCTCAGCAAGGGGTTTCCGCTCTCCTCGCCGTCGACGAGCGGCCCGAACGGGTTGAACAGATCGCGCGGGTCACCGCCGCGAGCCGCGACCGCGTCGACCTCCTCGAGCCGCAGGAGCGGACCGCCGAGGACCTCGGCGGCCTCGCCGCTCGCGACCCACGCCTCGAGCCGGGGCCCGAGCTCGTCGGCGAGCTGGGCGAACCGGCGCGCGGCGCCGTCGCGAAGCGAGGGGACGAGCTCGACGCTGGTCCCGACGTAGAGGCCGAATCGCTCCGCGACCCGGCCCAGGGCGACCGGCTCGGCATCGACGGGCTTCGCGTCGACCGGCGAGTCGTCGATCGTCTCGAGCATCTCGTCGACCCGCCGGACCCAGCCGGCGATCGCCTCGGGCGCCGCCGGGACGGCGAGGCCGACGGCGAGCTGCAGCGTCCCGTCCCACCGGTCGCGATCGCGCCGCTCGATCGAGAGCGGGAACGCCCGCGGATCGACGTCGCGGAGGTCGAGCCCGTCCTCGAGGCGAACCGTCGGCAGCTCGAGGTCGGCCGGAATCAGGGCGACGCCACCGGCGCGCGCGTCGCCGATCAGCGCGTCGAGGCGAGGACCGAGGATCGCGAGGCGCCCGAAGAGCTCGGCGCGGCGGTCCGCCATCCACCCCGCCCGCTGCTCGTCGGAGACGAACCGCTTGAGACAGTTCGTCGACCAGCCGACGAGGGCGTCGCCGAGGAGGACGCTCGTTCCGAAGCCGCTGCTCACGGTCGTGCTCCCTCGCCCGCTCCACCCATCGCCGTGGCCATCAGTCCGCGCGGTCGCGGGCGAGGATGCGGAGGATCGCCGCGGCCGCCTCGCACCTCACGTCCCGGTCGTTCGCCGCAAGGCGCACGGCGATCCGCCGGATGTCGCCGAGGTCCCCCGCCTCGCCGAGCGCGACGAGCCCGACGGCGACGGCGGGGTGCCGCTCACCTCCCTCGTCGAGGGCGGTCCGGAGGGCGGGCAGGGCGAGGTCGCGGCGGTTGCCCTCGCGGGGGCGCTCGTCGAGGAGGAAGAGCGCGGCCAGGACGAACGGGATGTCCTCGTCAGGCCGGGCGACGACCGCCTCGAGGTGCGTCCCGGCGGCGGCCTCGCCGAGCCGATGCAGCTCCATCGCGGCGCGGGCCCCACGCAGATCGGCGAGGGTGACCTCGCCGTCGGACGGGTCGGCCGCCGCCATCCACCTCCGCAGAGTCTCGGCGGCGGCGGGGTCGCCCGCGGCGGCGAGGGCGAGGGTGGTGAGCTCGACCTCGGCGAGGTCGGGGTCGGCGGCGAGCTCCCGGACCGTGACGAGGGCGTCGGCGGCGATCGCCGGCTGGCGCGCCCCCAGCTCGGCGATCGCGCGCACGGCCACGACGGGCAGCTCGTCGTCGTCTCGCGAGCTGGCCGCGAGGCGGCGGAGCCGCGCGAGATCGGCCTCCTCGTCGCCGAGCTCGCCGAGGATGATCGCGACGTTCCGGATCTCGAACCTCTCGTAGTCGAACCGCCGTTTCTGCAGCCGACGCTCGACGGAGCGTGCCCAGGCGAGCGTGTGCTTCGGGTCGAGCTCCCGGAGCTCGGCGATCGCGGCGGTGCGGAACTTCGCGATGGTTGCCTCGGACGCCTCCCGGAGCGACGCGAGCGCCTCCTCGTCGGCGCGCTCGCGGACGAGGGCTCCCAGGACGGGCTTCTTGAAGTCCCTCCGCGCACGCTCGACCCGTTCGGCGAGCCTCGGGTCCTCCGAGACGATGGCCGCGATGGCCACCGAGCGGGTCGGCTCGTTCGTCAGCTTCTCGGCGACGATCAGGACCGCGATGCGCTCGAGGAGCGAAGGGTCGTCCTCGCCGTCGCGACCGACGACGAGCCGCTCGTAGCTCTCGATCGCGTCCTCCACCCGGCCTTCCTCGATCGCGGCCGCGCACCGCTCGGCGGAGGCCTCGACGCTCTCCCCTCCGCTGCTCGCGCGTTCGGAGACGGCCCGCAGGATCAGGAGGCTGCGGATGCCCACGAACCCGACGCATCCGAGCCCGCAAAGGAGCACCGCCCCGATGACGAGCTTGAGCATCGTCGCTGAAGACCGCGCGGGCGGCGCCGGGCGTCGGCCGGGTCGCTGGTCGCGTGGCGCGCGGCGGCCGGCGGCCGCCCGGGGGGACAGCTCGGCGAGCGCCCGCTTCTGCCGGGCGTGATCGATCCCGAGGGCGCGGCCGATCTTGTCGACGAACAGGCGCTCGGAGGGCTTGAGCTCCGCGTCGGCGAGCACCACCTCGACGAGCTCGCGGAAGAACGCGTCTCGCTCGTCGTCGTCGTCGATCTCGGGCACGTCGGGGCGCCGTCCCGGGCGAGAGCCCTCGAGGATCGCTTCGACCACCCCGTCGGGCACTTCGAGCCGGCGACCGAATGCGAGCAGCAGCGCGCGCTCGTCCTCGGTGATCGCGCCGTCGGCCGCCGCAGCCGCGGCGAGGATCCTGATTCGGCGTTCGGCATCCATCGGGAGGCGACCTCGTTGGGCAAGCTGGGCTATCCGGTCCGCTCAACCCAGCGCCGCCACGCCGCGTCGAGCCGCGAGAGGTCGACGCCGGCGAAGCTCTCGGTCAGGGCGAGGTCGGGGCGGACGCGCTCGCGGAGCTTCGCGAGGTAGGTCTGCAGCGCCTTCTTCGCGTCGGCCGGGGCGTCGGACGCCCGCAGGATGAAGCGGCAGAGCGTCCAGCTGAGCGCATAGTGGAACGCCGCGTTCTCGTTCATGAACTGCGGCGGCGTCAGCCGGATCAGCTCGCGCACGCTCGGGGCCGCCCCGCGCGCGAACGCCTCCTTCGCATCGCGCAGCCGCCCCTGGAGGATCCCGTCGTTCTCGGTCAGCTCGCCGGCGACGACCTCGGCGAGTCCCTCGTTCAGCCAGATCGGGCAGCCGGGCATCACCTCGTCGGCGTAGCGGTGGAAGCCCTCGTGGAAGACCACCTCGCGGAAGGCCTTCCCGTCGGCGTCGTTCTTGTCCTCGTAGAAGAGGAGCTGCTTGTAGAGCGGCGTGTACAGGCCCGTCGTGCGCTGGTCGTCGTGGCCGAACAGCAGCTTCCCGGCGTAGTGGTAGAAGGCGACGTCGGTGTCGAAGACGAGGCAGGTGGCCTTCTTCGCCTTCGCCGCGGCGCCCGGCGCGGGCGGTCCGATGAGCGTCTCGTACGCCGTGCGCGCCCGTTCCAGATGGGCGCCCACCTCGCGCGCCCGCTCGGCCGAGATGTCGGTCCGCACGATGAAGTGGGCCGTTTCGTGGGTGAACTCCTGCTCCCAGGCGGGGCCGTCGATCACCTGCCGGACCGAGCGCTCGAGCTGGCGGCTCTCGGCGTCGCTCGGATCGAGGCCGCACGCGATCGCGATCTCCTCGTGGGCGGTCGCGTAGTCCTCGCGTGAGAGGGCGACCATGCCGCGGCGGCGGTAGAGCTCGGCGTCGTCGGGTCGAAGCTCGGCCGCGCGGGCGAGGTCCGCCTCGGCCTCCTCGATCTCGCCGAACATCCGCCGGAGCTCGGCGCGGGTCAGGAGCGCCTCGGCGAAGTCGGGGTCGAGGTCGATCGCGAGGTCGAGGTCGGCCCAGGCGCCCTCGAGCTCCTCGGCCAGGAGGCGGCAGCGCCCGCGACCGTAGTAGACGCCGGCCTGGCGGCCGCGGGAGAGGACGAGCTCCTCGAAGACGCGGTAGGCGGCGACCAGCTTCGGCGCGGCCGCGGCGATCGCCTTCGGGCTCGGATCGGCCGCGACGAGCGCCTCGGCCTCGGCGAGATCGCGCCACGCGCCGCGGTAGCGTTCGAGGGTCGGCTCGTCCATGCCGGCGAGGGCGAGGGCGTCGTCGGCCGACGGGAGCAGCCGCTCGGGGGCGGCGGCGACGTCGGGCGCCGCGGCGCCCGAGGTGGCGAGGCGACGCGCCGTCGCCCTCTCGAGCTCGGCGCGCAGGACGGCGCCGTACTCGGCGAGGCTCTTGCGGAGCCAGTCGTCGCGGAACTGACCGGTGATGGCGAAGTCGCGCCACGTCACCCAGCCGGTCGGAGCCGGCGGCGCCGGCCGGCCCGGCACGCCGAGCGTCGGCGGCGACTCGGATCGGATCACGCCGCCGAGGATGATCCGTGCCCGGGTGAACGCGAACGCGGGGCTCTCGACCGTCGTCCCACTCCTCTCCGAGCCGACGACGAGGCGCGCCTTGCCATCGCGCACCGAGAAGCGGATCGGGTAGGCGCGGGCGTCGACCCAGTCGCCGATCTCCTTCGCCTTCGCCTCGCCCTCGGCCCGGAGCAGCTTCACCGCGCCGCCGTCGGACGAGAAGTAGACGATGAAGGCGAGCCCACCGCCGCGCGCGTCGGGATCGAGGCGCACCTCCAGAATCGGGTCGGCGCCGCTCGAGGCCGGCCACCGCTGCACCTCGAGGTCGAAGCCGTCCTCGAACCCGATCTCGGTGAGGGCCACCTCGAGGCGGCTGCCCTCGACGTTCAGGCCGCCGGCTTGCCGGATCTTCGTCCGCTCGGGATCGAGCGGCTCCCAGTCGGCGATCTGGGCGTCGGAGGAGAAGTCGTAGGCGGCGCCGTCCTTCTTCCGATCCCTCGGCCGATCGCCCGCGAGCGGCCGGCTCGCCGCCTCGAGGGCGTCGATGTCGGGCAGAAGGTCGGCGGCCGCCGCGTCGCGCTTGCGGAGCCGCTTCGCCGCCCGCCGCGCGTCCTTGAAGAGGCGATGCTCGAGGCAGTACTCGACGAGCTCGGCCCGGTCCTGGCTGTTGCCCTCGCGACAGGCGCGCTCGAGCACCTGCATCGAGATCACGGGGCGCTGGCCCCACCGGAGCGTCTGCGCGACCTTGCCGTCGTTGGTGCGGAGCGAGAACCCGGTCTCATCGAGGGCCGTGACGACGGCGCCGCCGACCAGGCCGATCGGCTTCTTCTCGCTCGCCGCCTTCGCGACGGCCTCGCGCTCGCGGAACGCGGCGGCGCGATCGGTCGCGGCGGCCCGGAGCGAGTCGCGGACGGCATCGACGCGCGCCCGCGCCTTCGCCGCGGCGGCGCCGCGGACGACCGACCGCATCCGCCGGACGGCGGCGGCGACCTTCTCGTAGGTCGGGCGGCCGCGGACCGCGTCGGCGCCGTGCAGCGCGCCGCCGAGCTTCGCGAGGAGCGCCTCGACCCGGGTCGCGCCATCGGCCTGCTGCGCCTCGTCGAAGGCGGCGCTCAGCTGCGCGGTCAGCCGCTCCTGCTCCTCGAGGAGCGCGAGCTCGTCGCTGATCGCGTCAGTCGTCTCCGACGGCAGGGCGCGGCGCGCCTCGTCCCAGACGGCGCGAGCGGCGGCGAAGTCCTCCGCCTCGGCCGCCGCGCGGGCGCGCTCGACGAACCGGTCGAAGAGCTCGCCGACCTGCTCGGCGGCGCGGCCGCGGAGGTCGTCGAGCCGACGCTCGATCTGCGCGCGGGCGCCGGGCTGGCGCACCATCCCGTGCAGCTCCTCGTAGAGGCCGAGGAGGCCGACGACGTCGTCGGGCTTGCTCTGCTCGTAGCGGTCGATGAGCTTCAGCGCCGCGCCGGGATCGCTCTTCGGAAGAACGGGCGGGCGGTCGAGCGGAGCCTCCGCCGCCTTCTCGGCCTCGGCGAGGCGCTCGGCCATCGACTTGCCCGACGGGGTCGGCTCGTCGGCGACGTCGGCAGGCGCCTCGGTCTCGGGGGCCGCGGGCGTCGGCTCGGGCGCATCGGCGGTCGCGACGGCGGGCGCGCTCGGCGCGTCCGAGCCCAGGACGAAGAACGCGACGGTGCCGAGGACGAGCAGCGCGACGGCGCCGCCGATGATCGCGATCGGAACGAGCGGGAGCCCCGCTGGCGCGGGCGGCGCGACGACCTCGGAGCCCTCGCCGTCCGCGGCATCGCGCCGTCGCTTCGCCCTGGGCGCGACGCGCTTACGCTTGGCGAGCCGCTCGTCGGGCGCCTTCGGCGTCGCGGCCCTCTTCGGCGTCCGCGCCTTCTTGTTCTTCGGAGCCTCCGCGTCGTCGCGAGGGTCGGGAACCCGCACGGGCTCGCCGCACGCCTTGCAGCGAACCTTCCGCCCGACCTTGGTCGCCGGGGCCTTCATCGACTTGCCGCACGCGCAGCGGACGCGGATGCGCGCGGGCTGGCGAGAGCTCACGCCAGAGCTGGCCATGCTCGATCTCCTGAGGGTCAACGCGGCGCGCCGCGGCCGAAGGGGTCAGGTCTCGGGGTGTCGCCATTAACCGGCGTATGCGAACATACCGGGCCTGACCCCATAGGACCGTCGAAATTACCCCCCCC
>JAJDCQ010000026.1 GCA_029260755.1 Planctomycetota bacterium
TTCCCGACGAGGGCGACGCCCGCGGCCGCGCCGCCCGCATCGAAGATCCGAACGGGCCGGAGGTCGGGCCACCGAAGGAGATGCACCTTGCCCGCCGCCGCGGCGGCCACGAAGCGTCCGTCGCGCGAGAACGCGACGGCGCCGCTCGCCCCTTCGAGGGCGAACGGCCCGCTGCTCCCGCCCTTCACGTCGAGAACGGCCGGCTCTCCCTCGGAGAACGCCGCGATGATTCGCTCTCCGTCGGGCGCCCAGGCGAGCGCGGAGCACCGGCCTCGGTCGGGAAGGTCGAAGCTCCGGACCGGCTCGCCCGAGCCGCCGTCCGCTGCCCACACCTCGACACCCCCGCTCGTCGATCCAGCCGCCAGGAACCTTCCGTCCGGGTTCCACACGAGCGAGGCGATGGCGACCTCGCCCCGCCGGATACTCGCGATCTGGCTCCCGTCGCGAGGATCGAGGATCAGAACCTGCTTGCCCCAGCCTCCGACGGCGAGCCGAGTGCCATCCGGGGCGAAGGCCGAAGCGTACACGTCGCCGGGCTCGGCCACGACCTCGGCCGCGAGCGCGTCGGGCGGTCCCGACGCTCCGACCGGCGGCCGCTCCCTCCCGGTGAACGTGATCACCCGCTCGAGCGACGCGGTCCGCCCCGCCCGATCGGTGGCGGTCACCTCGACGGCGTTCTCGCCGATCTTGAGCCGGAGCGACGCGGTGAAGCGTTCGCCTTCGAGCTTGGAGGGCACGCGCCGTCGATTGACCCGCACCCGCAGCTCCGGGCAGGGTTCGCTCAGGCGTCCCACGAGCTCGAGGCGGAGGCTCCGCTCCTTCGCGTGCAGGACGGCCGCCGGCTCCGGGTCGAGGACGATCCTCGGCGCCGAGACGTCGCGGATGATCTCGACGTTCGCCGACGCCGAGCTCCCGGCGACATCGAGGGCGCGCACCTCGATCGCCTGCGGCCCGTCCTCGCCGGCGAGGGCGACGCGCGCCTGGAACAGCCCGGCGGCGTCGACGGCGACGACCCGACCGCCGACGGTCACCTCGGCGAGGTTGGCGTCTGCGACCGAACCCGACACGAGAACGTCGGCCTCGGCGACGACCGCGCCCGGCTCGGGCCGTTCGATGCGGATCGCCGGCGCGGTGACGTCGCGGACGACGTCGACGGCGAGCGCGGCGCCCTCGTTCCCGGCCGCATCGCGAGCGAGCACCTCGAGCCGCTCGGGGCCGTCGACCGCCGCCGCGTCGATGAGCTCGACCGAGAACGCGCCGTCGGCGCCGACCCGCCCGCGCGTCTCACCGCGACTGCCCCGGACGACGACCTCGTTCGGATGCGCATCGTCGACCCGCCCCGAGATGACGACGCGAGCGCCGACGACGCGGCCCGACGCGGGTCGCTCGAGCTCGACGCGCGGCGGAGCTCGATCGACGACGACCTCGAGCCGGCGCCTCGCCTCGTTGCCGGCCGCGTCACGCGCGAGCACCTCGAGCTCGACGGAGCCGTCCGCCTCGGGGAGGGCCACCTCGACGACGAAGGCGCCGTCGGCATCGACCGTCGCCGGGCGGCCGGCGACGGTCACCGACACCGCCCCGTCTCCATCATCGGCGACCCGCCCGCGCACGAGCGTCGAGCTCTCCGCGGTGACGCTCGGCCCGTCGAGCTCGAGGGTCGGGGCGGCGTCGGCTCCATCGTCCCGGGACGCGTCGTCGACGGGTCGAAGATCGGACGCTCCGCTCGGGCCGCCGGGCGGCACGTCGTCCGCGCCGTCGTCGCCGAGCGCGACCCTGGGCGGGCTGAACCCCGCGCCCCCCGGCGACGCGATCTCGTCCGCACCCGAGCCCCCGCCCCGACCGGCGACGAATCCGACGACCGCCACGAGCACCGCGATCGCGGCGGCGGCCGCGAGCATCCCCGCGCCGCCGCGGGACGCATCGGCGGGAGCCTCGACCCGTGGTCGAGTCGTCGGCCGGATCCGGCGCGAGCTGACGCCGGTTCGACGCGCCCGGACCGGAGCGCGCCCCTCGAGCATGGCGACGACCTCGGGCATCCCGCCCGGCCGCGCCGCCGGATCGCGCGCGAGGAGAGCGTCGACGAGGGCGACGTCGCCGGGCGGCGCGGTCGGTGCGCGCGCGCCGAGCGATGGGGCATCCTCGCGCAGGACGCGCGCGGCGACGTCCATCGCGGCGCCCTTCCCGAACGGCGGCTCGCCGACGAGGAGCTCGAACCAGACCGCGCCGAGGCTCCAGAGGTCGCTCCGGGCGTCGACCTCGCCTCGGACCGTCTCGGGCGCCATGTAGCCCGCCGTCCCGACCGTCGTGCCCGGTCGGGTGAGGGCGCCCGAGTCGTCCTCGGCCATCCGGACGAGGTCGTAGTCGGTGAGGACGACGCGACCGCTCGCCGCCTCGATGAGGACGTTGCTCGGCTTGAGGTCGCGATGAATCAGGCCGCGCTCGTGGAGATGGGCGAGACCCCGCGCGAGCCCGAGGATGGCTCCGCGCGCCTCATCGGGCCCGAGGCGTCCGCCGGCCGACGCGAGCCGGTCCGAGAGCGAGCCCCCCTCGACGAGCGCCATGACGATGAACGGGCGGTCGTCGTCGATGCCGCCGTCGAGGACGCGGACGAGGTTCGGGTGCGAGAGGGTCCCGCCGAGGCGGACGCTCCGGAGAAAGCGCTCGCGCATCGTGTCGTCGACGCGCAGCGAGACGACCTTCAGCGCTCCGAGCAGGCCCGACCGCGCGTGCTCCGTCCGGAAGACCCGCCCGATCCCGCCCTCGCCCAGGATCTCGGCGACGCGCCACGCGCCGCCGAAGACGTCGCCGACGATCGGATCCGGCCCCTGGGACGGGGTGACGGCGCTCCGGAGCCGCCAGAGATCCCGGGTGTCGTCGCGCGGACGGTCGGCGCTGCCGGTCAATCAGATGACCCCGCCGGCGTTGAGGAGGGCGAGGGTGATGAACGGGCCGACCATGATGTCGATCCAGCCGATCACGGCCGCGATCTTCGCCTGACTGGCGTCGCCGGTCCGCCCCCAGGTCATCGCGACGGCGATGATCCCGAGCGGCCAGAGGAGGAAGAGGCCGGCGATCGCGAGGACGAGCGCCGCGCGGAAGTCCGCCGCGCCCGCCGGGGGGAGGCTCATGATCGAGACGGCCGGGTCGTACGCCTTGAACTGCTCGTCATCGTCCATCACCCGCGCGAGGACGCCGCGCCGGCTCTCGTTGTTCACGGCGCTCTTCCGCATCACGGCCGCGAACATCTGGCACGACTCGCATCGCTTCGGGTCGGGCGGGTCGTGCACCGGGCAGCCGTCGGGGTTCGCGTCGCAGATCCGCGCGCACGTCTTGCACTTCCACGGCGCGACCTTCGAGCCGTGCGTGGGGCACTTGGGAACGCCCTCGGCGGTCCGCTCGGTCGGGATGAGGACGTCCTCCCCCGAGTCGCTCGCGGCGGGCCGGCGGTCCCTGTCCTCGTCCTTGTCCTTTCGGCCGAGCCGACCGCTCGACTCCGACTTGCGCCGCTCGCTCGACTTCCTCCGCCGCTCGCTCCGCCCGCTCGAGTCCGACTTGCGCCGCTCGCTCGAGGTCCTCCGACGCTCGCTCCGCCCGCTCGACTCCGACTTGCGACGATCGCTCTCGCCGCGGCGCGCGCGCTCGCTGTCGCCGCGCCGCGGCGAGCGATCGCTCGTCCGCTTCTCTCGCCGCGGTGTCTCGGGCTCGTCGCCGTCGCGATCGACCCGGCGGATCGGCCCGCGCGGCGTCGGCGGCTCCTCATCGACGTCGTCCCGGCGCTTGGCCGGCGGGGGCCGCGGGATGTCGGGCTCGGCCGTCCGGGCGCTGCGATCGGTCGGCGGCCTCGGGATGTCGGGCTCGATCGCCGGGAAGTCCTTCCCCGTCGGCGGACGCGGGATGTCGGGCTCCACCGAGGGGAAGTCCCGCCCCGTCGGCGGACGTGGGATGTCGGGCTCGACCGAGGGGAAGTCCCTGCCCGTCGGCGGGCGCGGGATGTCGGGCTCCGCCGCGGCCGCCCGATGGCCCGACGGCGGGCGCGGCACGTCGGGGCGCTCGAGCGTGCCCGCCGAGATCGGCGCGACCGCTTCGGGTCGCGTCGGGACGCCGGCCGGCGGCGTCCGCCGGGACTCGGGACGCGCGGGCTCGAGGGGACGGGTCGCATCGTGCGCCCGATGCCCGGCGCCCGGCGGCACGGGGACGCCCGGCGGCGTCCGCGTTCGCCCGCCCACGCGATCGAGCGGTCGGGTCCGGTCGTCGCGCCCGATCGGCGAGACCGGGCCGCGGGCGCCGGGATCGGGCATCGTCTCGACCATGACCGAGAGCGGAGCGACGCCGCCGTAGGGATCGTCGCGGGCGACCGGCGGTCGCGGCGGCTCCGACCGGGGCGCCCGGTCCGAGGATCGAGGCGACCGGGCGGCCTCGTCCTCGACCTTCACGACCTGATCCGACCCGAGGACGTAGGTCGCCTGGCACCCCGGACAGGTGAACTCCTCGCCGGGAGCGATCCGGGTGCGGACCCGCTTCTGGCACGCCCGGCAGCGGACGTGAGCGCGGGGGCGCGCGCGGAACTCGGGATCGCGCAGGCGCCTACGCTGCGACTGCGACGTCGCCCGCGCCTCGCGGAGGCGGTCGGACGTGCCCGCGGGGTCGCGGTCGGAGGCCGACGGCGGCGCCGAGGCGGCGGCCGCCGCCTGCGCGCGTAGACCCCGGGCCTGCTCCTCCGCATGACGCTGAAGGATCCGCATGCATCGGGCGCACGCGACGCCGGGACGCGGCTCGCCGTGCTCGAGACAAACGTCGCCGTAGGACGGACTCACGAGCCTTCAGGGTGGCCCCGACCGGGGCCGACGTCAAACGCTCTCATGATGGGTGGTTTCTTGCGCCCACCCCCGCCACCTGCTACAAAGCCCGCCATGCGCGCTGCAGCCGTGGCCGCGCTCCTCGCGGCGGGCCTGATCGGCGCCTCGGGGTGCCGCGCGTCGCCCGACCACATCACCGACTGGGAACCGCTCCCGCCGCCCCCGGCGAGCGCCGAGCGGGTCGCCCTCGCGGTCGGCCCGCTCGCGCTGGGCTACCGGCCGGCGAGCCCCGAGCCGCCGTGCCCCAACGGGTTCCGGAACGAGCTCGACGCGGCGCTCGTCCGCGAGCTCCTCGTGCAGCGCCTCGCCGGGAGCGAGCACTTCGCGTCGGTCGCGGCCGTCGGCGAGGCGCCTGGCCTCTCCCTGTCCGATCCGCGCTGGCGCGGCGACGAGGGCGACGACGTCTCGCCCGAGATCCTCGCCCGCCGGGCGCTCCTCGCCGAGGCCGCCGAGGCGGGCGCGGACCACCTCCTGTGGCTCCGGATCAACAACGCGCGGGTCACGTTCGAGGAGCGGAACGACCTGTTCATCTGGTCGTTCATCACCTGGTACCTGTTCATCTTCCCTGGATGGATGATCCGGGACGAGACCTACGCGGCGATCGTCAACGCGGACGCGTTCCTCATCGAGGTCGCCACCGGGACGGTGCTCCGGACCGACCGCCTCAAGATCGAGGTCCGCCGCGACTTCAACGACTTCGATCGGGGGTTCTGGCACATCCTCGACATCCTGCGCGCTCCGGACTGCCTCGACGAGGAGGACTGGGTCGGGATCGCCGAGTGGCTCCGGAAGCCGACCGCCCACGCGCTCGTCGGCGAGGCCTCGGCCTGGGTGACCCGACCGTGAGCCGGCCCGCCCTCCCGATCGCCGGAGCGCTCGTCCTCGTGGCGGCGGCCGGGCTGGGGGCGTGGCTGCTCCGGGACGGCGGCCCGCCGCCCCCGATCGAGCCCGACGCCCCGGCGGCGACGACCTACACGACCGGCGGCGACGATGACGCCGACGATGATGACGACACCGCCGGCGGCGCGGCCGGGGGCGCCATCGCGCGGACGAGCGTCCGCCTCGTCGACGTCACCGCGGAGGCCGGGATCGACTTCCACCACACCAACGGCTCGGCCGGCGCCAAGCTGCTGCCCGAGACGATGGGGCCGGGCGCCGCCTTCTTCGACAAGGACGGCGACGGCGACGCCGACCTCCTTCTCGTGAACGGCCGGCGGTGGGACGACGCGCCCGGTCCGCGAGCCGCGGGGAGCGACGCTCCGACCCTCGCCCTCTACGAGAACGACGGGCGCGGGCACTTCACCGACGTGACCGAGGCGGCCGGGCTGGCCGTGACGATCTACGGCATGGGCGCCGCCTGCGCCGACGCGGACGGCGATGGCGACGTCGACGTGCTCGTGACGGCCGTCAGCGACGGCAACCGCTTCTTCGAGAACGCGGGCGACGGGACGTTTCGCGACGTGACCGACCGGGCGGGCCTCGTGTCGCCGAGCTGGACCGACGACGCCGGCCGGCAGCACCGCGAGTGGTCGACCTCGGCCGCGTGGCTCGACGCCGACGGCGACGGCTGGCTCGACCTCTTCGTCTGCAACTACGTCCAGTGGTCGCCGGAGAACGACGTCTTCACCTCGCGCACCGGGATCGGCAAGAGCTTCACGACGCCCGAGCTCTACGTCGGCCAGACCTGCCGCCTCTACCGGAACTGCGGCGACGGCCGCTTCGAGGACGTCACCGAGGCGGCGGGCGTCCTGCAGCCATCGGGGAAGAGCCTCGGCGTGGCGATCGCCGACCTCGACCGAGACGGCCGCCCCGACATCGTCGTCGCGAACGACACCCAGCCCAACTACCTCTACCGGAACGAGGGCGAGGGCCGCTTCATCGACGTCGCCCTCGAGGCGGGGATCGCCTACGACGCCGACGGGCGGACCCGCGGGGCGATGGGCATCGACGTGGGCGCCGCGAACGAGGACGGCCGGCCGGGGATCCTCATCGGGAACTTCAGCCACGAGCCCATGTCGCTCTACGAGCTCGCAGGCGAGCTCGCCGACCGGGAGCTCTTCTTCGTCGAGGCGGCGCAGCGCGCCGGGCTCTCGGAGCCGACGCTGCGGCCCGTGACCTTCGGCGTCGCGTTCTGCGACGTCGACCTCGACGGCCGCCTCGACGTCCTCTGCGCGAACGGCCACATCGAGCCGCAGATCGCCGAGGTCGAGAACGAGGTCACCTACGCCCAGAGCCCCCAGCTGTTCCTCGGCCGGGAAGGGACCTCGTTCGTCGACGCGACGAGCCGCACCGGCGCGGACCTCGGCGTCCCGATGGTCGGCCGCGGCCTCGCCGTCGCGGACGTGGACGGCGACGGCGACGCCGACGTCCTCATCACCGCATGCGGCGGCCCCCCGCGGCTGCTCCGCAACGACGCCCCGGACGGACGCCGCTGGCTCCGGGTTCGCCTCCGCGGGCGGGTGCCGAACACCGACGCGATCGGCGCGCGCGTGGCGGTAACGGCCGGCGGCCGGACCCAGGATCGGACGGTGCGGACCGGATCGTCCTACCTGAGCCAGAGCGAGCTGACGCTCGGCTTCGGCCTCGGCCTCGCGCGCGCGGTCGAGCGGCTCGAGGTGACCTGGCCGGACGGCACGGCGCAGGTCGTCGAGGTCGACGGCGTCGACCGGCTCGTCGAGATCGAGCAGCCCTAGCTAGCCATAATGCCTGGAGGTTAAGCTCCAACTCCCTGCCGCGAAGCAGCTTTCCCTCCCTCCTGAGCTCGTCTGCTCGAGTTGAGCCCCTCTACAAGCGTGTCGATCAGATTCACCGCTCGCGCTGGGCAGGCTCGCCCTGGCAG
>JAJDCQ010000251.1 GCA_029260755.1 Planctomycetota bacterium
CGAGTAATCCGCGAAATCCGCGGTTCGGTCTCTCTCGGCGTTGAACCAGTGGGAACCGCGGATTACGCGGACTACGCGGATTGCGAGTTGCCGGCGCGCAGTTCATTGCCGACGCCTGCGCTCCCGTTCCAGGAACAGGAGTCCCGGGCGGAGCACCGCGACCCGTCGGCAATGGCTCGGCGACGCCCGAGAGCAATCCATGCAATCCGCGAAATCCGCGGTTCGGTCTCTCTCGGCGTTGAACCAAGGTGGGAACCGCGGATCGTATGCACCGCGAGTCTCTCACAGAGACCGAGCGGTCAGTCCCAGGAACATCTCTGGCTAGTCGCCCCGCGGCGGCCGAGCGAGGGCCAGGCCGATCGCGAGCGCGAGGGCCGCTCCGCCGCTCGCGATCGCCGCCGGCGGAACCCCGGCGCTCTCGGCCGTCGCGGTCTGCCAGGCGGCCAGGCCGAGCGTCACGACGAGGGCGAGCCCGCAGGGGACCTGCGCCTCGTCGGGTGCGCCGCGGGCCCACGAGACCAGCAGCCAGAGCGACGAGGTGACGGTGAAGTGCACCAGGGCGATGATGCCGGTGAGCAGCTCGTCGTTCCCGGCGAGGTCGCGGCCGAGCCCGACGAGCATGAGGATCAGACCTACGCTCGAGAGCGCGGCGCCGAAGAGGAGCGGCGTGCTGACGGCGCGGACCCGCTCGGGGTCGGGCCCGTCGTCGAACGCGGTCCCCGAGGTCGATCCGATGCGCGGGCTCGTGTGGGTGGAGCTGGAGCCGACCCCGCCGCGGAGGCTGTGGCTGCTCAGCAGACTCGCGCGGCGACGCCGGCGGCTGCTCGAGGTCGGGGCGCGCTCGGTCGTCGGTGCGGGCGCCGCGGCGGGGCGATCGTCACGGTCGACGGGCTGGACACGCCCGACGGGGCGCGCTCGCCCGCTCGTGCGGAGACGACGGCTCGGACGCGGCCCGGGGTCGGGTCGGAGCCGGTCGCTCGCCCGCTGGGGCGCGGTGCTCGCCTCGCTCGTCGACCCGATCTCGACGTGGACCCGCGGGCGCGCGCCGCAATGCGGGCATCGTCCGACGAGGCCGATCCCGGCGTCGTGGCTCTTCCGGC
Source organism: Planctomycetota bacterium (assembly GCA_029260755.1). GTDB lineage: Bacteria > Planctomycetota > J058 > J058 > JAJDCQ01 > JAJDCQ01. The sequence continues at coordinate 1,101 of JAJDCQ010000251.1, forward strand.
AGCTTCCGCATCGCACCGATGCCATGTCTCTCTCCCGGCGACCCTGGGCTTGCTGGGTGAACCAGTCCCTACGCAAGAGATACGCCATATGACTCGCCGCGTCAAGAGTGGGCATTACTTTTTATGATTCAGCGACTTGACTCGCTGCGTCGAAAGTCGTGCCGGCCAGTCGAGATGGGTCCCGATGCCCCGTCGGTCGCACCGGTGGGGCGCGCGCGCAACACGGGAGGGTCGCGCGACGTCTCAGGGATGTCCCGCAGGGAGACACGCCGTCGCGATGGGATCCTCTCGATCAGCCCGACGTCGGCGCGCCGTCACGATCCTCGTCGTGGTGGCGTTGCTCGCGACCGTCGCCTTCTTCGGCTGGCGCCCCGCCGTCCTCGTCTTCCACGCGCGGCGCCTCGACGACCCCGATCCCGCGCGAAGAGCCGTCGCCGCCGAGGCGATCGCGCGGCGCGGGAGCGGCTCCTCGCTCGCCCGCACCCTGCTCGAGGACGCGTATCGGGAGACCGGCGACATCGCGATCGCGTCGCGCCTCGGGCAACTCCTCGATCCGGCCGAGCGGCTCGAGCTCTTCGCCACGGTGCTGGGAAACGAGCTCTCGATCGGTCGACCGACCGTGCCGGGCATCTTCGGTCCGGTGGATTTCCGGCTCGAGGGGCGCTCGATCGCGCCGCCCGCTCCGGTCGCCGCGGCGAGGATCTGGCTCGACACCGAGGGCTGTCCGGGGCTTCTGCCGCAGGATCCGATCACCGTCGAGCTCGAGACGACGATCGAGGGCGGTGACCTCGGCGGCGGCTTCACGATCCTCCTCCCCGCGGGCGGCTCGGGACAGCCGCTCACGCAGCAGCTCGTCGAGCCCTTCGATCCCTCGGGCGATCTGCCGCTGTGTCACATTGCCGAGCGGATCTCCTCCTCGGGCGTCTTCCTCCGGACGGGCGCCTTCGAGGTGCGGGCGCGCATCGAGCTCCTCGACGAGCGCGGCGGGCCGATCGAGCTCTCCCCGGCCCTGCAGGTCGAGCTCCGCCCCGTCGTCGGGACGATCGACGTCCTCGGCGGGAGCTGACCGCGCGTTGATCGGGCGCGGCGCCACCTGCTAAGGTCCGCCTCCGCGGGCGACCTCTCGCGCCGCTCGGCCCGCCGCGCCGCCCACCCAAGGGAGCCCCCACGCCATGGCATCGAAGGAACGGCTCTACCTGATCGACGGAACCGCCCTCGCCTACCGCTCGTTCTTCGCGCTGATCCGCACGCCGCTCATGAACAGCAAGGGGCTCAACACCTCGGCCGCGTTCGGCTTCGTGAACGAGCTCCTCCGGAGCCTCGAGAAGGACAAGCCCGACTACCTCGCCGTCGTCTTCGACCCGCCCGGGCCGACCTTCCGCCACGAGCAGTTCCAGGACTACAAGGCGACCCGCGAGAAGATGCCCGACGAGATGGGCTGGCAGCTCCCCTACATCGATCGGATCGTCACCGGGCTCGGGATCAAGCGCCTCCAGATCGCGGGCTTCGAGGCCGACGACGTCATCGGCACGCTCGCCGTGAAGGGCGCGGCGGCCGATCTCGACGTCGTGATCGTGACCGGCGACAAGGACTTCATGCAGCTCGTCACCGACCGGGTCAAGATCCGTAACCCCTGGGGCGGCGACCCGAGCCGCCTCTACGGCGCCAAGGAGGTCGAGCAGAAGCTCGGCGTTCCGCCCGAGCGGGTCCGCGATCTCCTCGGGCTCATGGGCGACTCCTCCGACAACATCCCCGGCGTGCCCGGCGTCGGACCGAAGACGGCCCTCAAGCTCCTCGAGCAGTTCGGCTCGCTCGAGGCGGCCCTCGACGGCGCCGACGAGGTCAAGGCGAAGCGGGCGCGGGAGAACCTGAAGACCCACCGCGACGACGCGATCCTGAGCAAGGAGCTCGTCACGATCGCGCTCGACGCCCCGGTCGACCTCGAGGTCTCCGAGCTTCGCGTCGCCGAGCCGAACCGCGCGGACCTCGTCGAGATCTTCGCGGAGCTCGAGTTCCTCGACCTCCAGAAGCGCTTCATGATCACCGAGAGCGCCGAGCCGCTCGAGCACACCCTCGTCGAGCCCGACGACGCGGCGGCCGTCGCCGCGATGCTGGAAGAGCTCCGCGCCGGCCCGTGGCTCGTGCTCGACGTCGAGCTGACCGACCCCGACCCCCACCGCGGGGAGCTCGCCGGGATCGCGCTGTGCGCGTCGGCGTCGCGGGCGTTCTACGTCCCGGCCTACCCCGACGAGGCCGCGTTCGGGTCGGTCCGCGCCGAGCCCCGCTTCTCGGGTCGCTTCGCCGACGCGATGGCGTCGCTCGCCCCCCTCCTCGAGGACGCCGCGGTGCCCAAGGGCGGGCACGACCTCAAGCGCGTGGTCCACGCCCTCGCCCGGTCGGGGGTGACCCTGGGCGGCGCCGCGTTCGACACCCTCATCGAGGCGCATCTCCTCGACCCCTCGCTCCGGCAGAACAACACCGACGACCACGCGTCTCGCTTCCTCGCCTACAAGAAGCGGACGAGCCGCGCCCTCAAGCGCGGCGAGGAGCGCGACGTCGCCGGGTGGGCCGAGGCGGTCTGCGAGGACGCGATCATCGGCGCGCGGCTGCACGAGCACTTCGCCGAGAAGCTCGACGAGGAGGGGCTGACCGAGACCTACCGAGACGTCGACATCCCGCTCCTCTCGGTCCTCGTCGCCATGGAGCGGCGCGGGATCGCGATCGACACCGAGCTCCTCGGCTCCCTCTCGGTCGAGTTCGCCGAGCGGGCCGCCGAGACCGAGCGCGAGATCCTGGAGCTCGCCGGGGGCGAGCCGTTCAAGGTGAACAGCCCGAAGCAGCTCAGCGAGGTGCTCTTCGAGCGGATGGAGATCCAGGCGGGCTACAAGAAGAAGCCTCGCAAGACGAAGACGGGCGCCTTCTCGACCGACGAGGCGACGCTGCGCAACTACGCCGACCACCCGATCGTCGCGAAGATCTTCGACCACCGGGCGATCCTGAAGCTGAAGAGCACCTACGTCGACGCCCTGCCCGCGATCGTCCATCCGATCACCGGCCGACTCCACACCTCCTACAACCAGGCGGGCGCGGCGACGGGGCGCCTCGCCTCGACGAACCCCAATCTCCAGAACATCCCGATCCGCACCGCCGAGGGGCGCCGGATCCGCGAGGCGTTCATCGCCGACCCCGGCCGCGCGCTCCTCTCGGCCGACTACAGCCAGATCGAGCTCCGGCTGATGGCCCACTTCACGGGAGACGCCGCGCTCATCGATGCGTTCGCGAAGGGCGAGGACATCCATCGGACGACGGCTGCGCGGGTGTTCGACAAGGAGCCGAAGGACGTCGGCCTCGAGCTCCGGAGCCGGGCGAAGGCGATCAACTACGGCGTCCCCTACGGGATGGGCCCGACCGCCCTCGCCGCGAGCACCGGGCTGTCGATGAACGAGGCGCGCGACTTCATCGCGAGCTACTTCGAGAAGTTCCCGGCGGTGAAGAGATGGCTGGACGATCAGGTCGAGGAGGCGCGCGAGGACGGGTTCGTCGAGACGATCCTCGGCCGCAAGCGGCTCCTCCCCGAGATCTACGCGAGCAACCCGATGGTGCGGAGCAACGCCGAGCGCGTCGCGGTGAACACGCCGCTCCAGGGGAGCGCGGCCGATCTCATCAAGGTCGCCATGATCCGGATCGAGGCGCGCCTCGCCGGCGGCGACGCCGATGCCCTCGACGCGTGGATGCTGCTCAGCGTCCACGATGAGCTCGTCTTCTCGGTGCCCGAGGGCCGCGAGGAGGCGCTCGCCGAGGTCGTCCGGGTCGAGATGGAGGGGGCGATCGAGCTGAAGGTGCCGTTGAAGGTGGATGTGGGGTGGGGGCCGACGTGGTTGGATGCGCACTGAGGCCTTCCCGGAACGGGAGCTTCAGGCCGACATTGCGAGGAATCGGTATCGGCTGCGCGACGTCCGAACCAATCCGCGTAATCCGCGAAATCCGCGGTTCGGTCCCTCTCGGCGGCCAACGACGAACGGGAACCGCGGATTACGCGGATTACGCGGATTGCCCGTTGCCGACGTCCATGTCACTGCCGTCGCCCGAGGCTTCGCTCAGCTCCAGGAACGCCGCGACACCACCCCCCACCCCCACCCGTCTCGATGATCGGGGAGATCCCGTGGGCTCTCTCCTCGCCGTCTTGACAACCCACCGAGGGGGCAGTAGGATTCTGCGCGCAACCCTTGGGTTGAGCGCCCTTAGCTCAATTGGATAGAGCGTCTGGCTACGGACCAGAAGGTTGGGGGTTCGAGTCCTCCAGGGCGTATGGATGTCTTCCAGTAGCGGCTCCCCTCCGTCGGGGATCACGGAGCGCGACCTCGAGCTCATGAGGCTCGCCCTCCGCGAGGCGGAGGCGGCCTTCGCTCGGTCGGAGGTGCCCGTCGGCTGCGTGATCGTGCGCGGCGACGACGTCATCGGGCGCGGTTTCAACCGGCGCGAGATCGACGGCGACCCGACCCTCCACGCGGAAATGGTGGCGATCGCCGAGGCCGCGGCCACGACGGAAGGCTGGCGGCTCGACGGCACGACCCTGTACGTCACCCTCGAGCCATGTGCAATGTGCGCCGGGGCGATCGTCCTGGCTCGGATCGACCGCCTCGTGTTCGGGGCGGCCGACCCCAAGGCGGGAGCCGTCGGCAGTCTCTACGACATCCCGCGCGACGACCGGCTGAACCACCGGGTCGAGGTGATCGAGGGGGTTCTGGCGGACGAGTCGGGCGAGCTGTTGCGGCGCTTCTTTCGGGGGCGCCGCGACGGAACGATTCCTCGGGCCGGAGTCGAGGGAGACTAGCGCGCGAACGGAGCGAAGGAACAACCCGGAGAGGTGTCCGAGTGGCTTAAGGAGCACGCTTGGAAAGCGTGTGGGTGGGAAACTGCCTCGGGGGTTCGAATCCCCCCCTCTCCGTCACAAACAGAGACGCGGTCGTGGGGCCGAGTGATCGTCCCGGGCAGGCTGTGGTGATGGTCGGGTCCTCTGCAATAGGGGGTCGTGAACCTGGTCAGGGGCGGAAGCCAGCAGCCATAAGCGCACCTCCCTATGTGCCGGAGGGTCGCCTGGCCGGAGCAGTCGGTCCGGGGCGATCTCTCGGCTTCCACGACCGCCGCGTCGGTCCTCTCGGGTAGAAGAGTCATCCCCGACCCTGGAGCGCCCGTGAGCTACGAAGCGATCGCTCTCAAGTATCGTCCCCGGACGTTCGACGACCTCGTCGGGCAGGAGGCGATCGCCCAGACCGTCCGCAACGCCGTCGCGCGCGGCCGCGTCGCGAACGTCTCCATCTTCGCCGGCCCCCACGGCGTCGGGAAGACCTCCACCGCCCGGATCCTCGCCAAGGCGCTCAACTGCACCGGCGGGAAGGAGGGCGACGGCAACCCCTGCAACGCCTGCCCCACCTGCGAGTCGATCGGCAAGGGCGCCAGCCCCGACGTGATCGAGATCGACGCCGCGAGCCACAACGGCGTCGACGAGATCCGCCCGATCCGCGACAACATCCGCTACCGGCCCGCCCAGGGCGGCTTCAAGGTCTACATCCTCGACGAGGCGCATCAGCTCTCGAAGGCGGCGTTCAACGCGCTCCTGAAGACGTTCGAGGAGCCTCCCGAGCACGCCCGCTTCGTCCTCGCGACGACCGAGCTCGCGAAGGTCCCCGCGACGATCCGCAGCCGCGGCCAGGTCTTCGAGTTCCGGCGCGTCGGCCCCGAGGCGGTCAGGGCGAGCCTCGCGGTCATCTGCGAGAAGGAGGGCGTCGCCGTCGACGATGGCGTCCTCGAGTTGATCGCGCGCCGCACCCGCGGCTCGGTTCGCGACAGCCAGAAGACGCTCGACCAGGCGATCGCGCTCAAGACGGCCGACGCGCTCGATGACGAGGCGGTCCGCCTCGCCCTCGGCCTCCCGGCCGCCGAGATCGTCGGGCAGACGCTCGACGGCCTCGCGGCGGGCGAGCCGCGCCCGTGCCTCGAGGCGGTTCGCGACGTCTACGCCGCGGGCGCCGAGCCGCAGGCGTTCGTCGGCGAGCTGATGGAGGCGCTCCGCGGCGTCATCTTCGTGCGCGAGTGCGGCGCGGACGCCGACGTCACCGATGAGCTCCTCCTCCCGCCGGCCTCGCTCCGGCGCTGGATCGAGGGGACCGAGGACCGCCGCCCGCTCGGACGCGAGTCGGTCCTCATCATGCTGAGCATCCTCGCCGAGACCCGGGCGCGGATGCGCACGGCCCGCGACGAGCGCGTGATCCTCGAGACCGCGCTCGTGCGCCTGTGCCGGACGGCCGACCTCGCGAGCATCTCCGAGCTCGTCGCCCGCCTCGAGCGCCTCGAGTCGCGGCTCGGCGGAGCCGCCTCGGGTCCGCCGCCCGGCCGCGGCGCCGGGCCCTCGTCGGGGGGTGGTGGCGGCGGCACCTGGAGCGGGGGGCCGAGTCGCGCCGCTCCTTACGCTGCGACCGCCCCGGCGCCGCGCGCGGCTCCGGCGGGACGGGAGGCGCCGCCGCCATCGCCCGCCTCGCGTGAGGCGCCCGCGGCCTCGGAGCGCCGCCCGTCACCCGGCGGACCGCCGCGCGCCGACGCCTCGGCTGCCCCCGCGCCGCGCGAACCGCGGGGCGAGCCGGCCGCGGACGAGTCGGCGCCCGAGACCGGTCCGGCCGCGGTCGACCTCGAACGGGTCGAGGCGGTCTACCACGACGCGGTCGCCGACCTTCAGCAGGGCCGCGGCGTCCAGGCGGCGCGCGCCTGGCGGGCCGGGACGCCGACGGGCGTGGCGGGTCGGACGGTCACCGTCACGTTCGAGGGGTTGATTCCGATGTACGAGCCCGTCGTGCGAGCGGGCGAGGAGCGCCGGGCGTTCGCCGAGGTGCTCGGCGGTCTGCTCGGCGTGAGCGGTCTGTCGGTGAGCGCCGACATCCGCGGACGGGGCAAGCCCGGCGTTCGTCGCGCGGCCCCGAAGGCCGCGCCGTCGGGAGCGTCGGGCGCGCCGGGACGCGCGGACGCCGGCCCGAACCCTCCCACGACGCCGTCGGCGCCGCGCGAGGAGCCGGGCGACGCGCCTCCGCCGGCCGGCGGCGGCACGGGTCGGATCCTCGAGGAGCGAAACATCCAGGCGGCCGTGCGCGAGCTCCGGCTCGTGCCGCTCGCCGAGCAGGAGTGGGTCGAGCCCGCGCCCGGCGAGGGCGGCGACGACCAGGAGCAGAAGGAGCAGTCATGACGGACGGACCGGGTGGTATCGGCGGCGGCGGCGGCGGGCTCGGCGGGCTCGGCGGGCTCGGCGCGGGGATGTTCGGCGAGATCCTCAAGCAGGCGCAGGACGTCCAGGCGCAGATGGCGCGCCGGATGGAGGAGCTCAAGGCGCAGACGGTCGACGGCGAGGCCGGCGGCGGGATGGTCAAGGTGACCGTCAACGGCCGGCGCGAGGTCGTCGCGGTGAAGATCGACAAGTCGGCCCTCGACAACGAGGGGCTCGAGATGATCGAGGATCTCCTGGTCGCGGCCGCGAACATCGCGATCAAGAAGGCCGAGGAGCTCGAGAAGTCCGAGATCCAGAAGGCGACCGGCGGCCTGGCCGGCGGCCTCGCCGGGATGGGGCTCGACATCCCCGGGATCACCTCCTAGGTAGGTTCCGGGAGTCCTCTCGCAGAGAACGAGCGGTCCGTGCCAGGAACGACGGAATCTCCGGTGCGGCATCGACTCGGCGCCGACCGGAACAGTCCGCGCAATCCGCGTAATCCGCGGTTTCGTTCTTTCGGCGGAGAACAACGAGTGGAACCGCGGATTACGCGGATTACGCGGAATGCGAGTTGCCGGGGTCCAGGTTCATTGCCGTTGCGCGCTCCCGTTCCAGGCACAGACGTCTCTCCCGGAGCACCGCGACGCTTCCTGGAACCGGGCTCGAGCGGGTCCCTGGCTGGTGGCGCCGGGCTCCCGATCGGGCCAGGATGATGCCGGGGAGAGCACCACGTGGGCAGTGGCGTCTACACCGAATCCGTCGCCTCGCTGATCGACGAGCTCAAGCGCCTCCCGGGCATCGGCCCGCGGACGGCGGAGCGCTTGGCGTCGCACGTGGCAGGACTTCCGAAGGATCGCGCCCTCCGCCTCGCCGACGCGATCCGCGACGTGACCCGCTCCGTGCGGCCATGTTCGGAATGTGCTAACATCACCGAGTTGGACCCGTGCAAAATCTGCGCCGACTCGTCGCGTGATCGCGCGTTGATCTGCGTCGTCGAGCGAACGCGGGACTTGCACGCGATCGAGGAGTCCGGCTACCGAGGGGTCTACCACGTCCTCTCGGGGGCGCTGGCTCCGCTGGACGGGATCGAGCCGCGAGACCTGACGGTCGAGCAGCTCCTCTCCCGGGTGCGCCGCGGTGGCGTCGCCGAGGTGATCCTCGCCACGACGCCGAGCTTCGAGGGTGAGCAGACCGCTCTGTATCTCGCCGAGGTCCTCGGACCGATGGGCGTCCGCCTGAGCCGGATCGCCCGAGGGATCCCGGTCGGAACACAACTCGAGTTCGCCAATCGGGCGAGCCTCGCCGACGCCCTCGACGGGCGCCGGGAGGTGGGAGCCGCCGAGCCGCCGAGACGGCGCGGCGGGAGAGCCCCGAACGACGACGGGCGTCCCGAAGATGGGAGCCCCAAGGAGTCCTCCTCGTGGAGCTAAGGACGACGCTGGTTCAGAGGCCCGAGCTGCAGCTGCGGCTCGCTCCTCAGATCATTGCCTCGATCGAGATCCTCCAGATTCCGGCGACGAAGCTCGAGGAGCTCATCCATCAGGAGATGGAGAAGAACCCGACCATCGAGCTAGAGGAGCCCGAGGAGCGCCGGAACACCGAGACCGCCGCGGGGCAGGATCCCGAGACGCCGGTCGTGCAGAGCGCGGCGGAGGCGGCCGAGGCGGCGGAGGCGGCCGCGGAGCAGCAGAAGCTCGACGACGGCTTCGGGCGCCTCGAGGAGTACGAATCCTCCTTCCGCGAGTTCAGCTCCGGCTACCGCGGCGGCGGCGGGATGGGGGACGACGGCAAGGACAAGAAGATGGAGGCGATGAACAACACCGCGGCCCGCGGTGGCACCCTCCAGGAGCACCTCGCGAGTCAGCTTCGCCTCCAGGACGGCATCGGAGAGATCGTCCGCGAGTTCGCCGAGTTCGTGATCTACAACATCAACGAGGACGGCTACCTCCCCTACACCCTCGAGGACCTCATCCGGAGCTTCGATCACGAGATTCGCGAGATCGAGGAGGGTGAGGACGCCGTCGAGAGCGCCGACGAGCTGATCCCGGTCTCCGATGACCCGGTCGGCGGAGGGCTCGGCCCGATCGATCCCGACGCCCTCGTCGAGGATGATGCTCCGCCGCCGCTCCCCGGCCTCGACCGCAAGCCCGATGTTCCCGAGGCGTTCCGACGGATCCCGTCGGCGCCGCTCGGAACGACCGGGATCGAGGCGTTCGCGGCCGGAACCGACGCGAGCCCGGCGCCCTCGCCGTTCGGCGCCCCCGCCGCGGCCGCGCCCACGCCGGCGGCCGCGCCGTTCGATCCGCCGGCGGCTGCGGCGGCCTTCGATCACGCGCCGGCCGAAGTCGCGACCGCCGAGGCGGCCCCCGCGCGGGCCGAGGGCGACATGACCTCGGACGACGACCTCGACGACGACCTCGAGCCGCTCGGCAGCGGCCGGATCACCGTCGCGGAGGCGAACGAGGCGCTCGCGCTCGTGAAGGCGCTCGACCCGCCCGGCGTCGCCGCGCGCGACCTCCAGGAGTGCCTCCTCCTCCAGCTCCAGGGCTTCGGCGACGACGACCTCGAGTGGGTGCTGATCTCGAAGCACCTCGAGGACATCAAGAACAACCGGCTCCCGAAGATCGCGAAGGAGACCGGAAGCACGATCGACGAGATCAAGGAGGCGCTCGAGCTGATCCGGGGGCTCACTCCGTTCCCGGGGCGCGTCTTCAGCTCGGACGCCGAGCAGACCCAGTACATCACGCCCGACGTGCTCGTCGACAAGGTCGAGGGGCGCTGGGAGGTGCGGCTCGAGGACAGCTTCATTCCGCGGATCAACGTCTCCGAGCACTACCGGCGGATGCTCATCGAGAAGAAGGACGACCCGAAGGTCCGCGACTGGATCAAGAAGAAGATCGACGACGCGAACTGGCTCATCTCCGCGATCGCGCAGCGCCAGGACACCCTGAGCAAGATCGCGCGCGAGATCGTCAAGTACCAGGAGGGCTTCCTCGAGGCCGGCGTCGAGGCGCTCCGGCCGCTCAAGATGCAGCAGATCGCCGACCGGGTCGGCGTCCACGTCTCGACCGTCAGCCGCGCGATCGCCAGCAAGCACATCCAGACGCCGCGCGGGATCAAGCCGCTCAAGTTCTTCTTCACGGCGGGGACGGCCCGGGCCGACGGCGAGAGCGAGTCGATCGTCGCGATCAAGAAGCGCGTCCGCGAGATCGTCGGCGCCGAGGACAAGCGCTGCCCGCTCTCGGATGAGGAGATCGCCGCCAAGCTCAAGGAGGCGGGGCTCGACATCGCGCGCCGGACGGTGACGAAGTACCGCAAGCAGCTCAAGATCCCGAGCTCGCGGCAGCGCCGGGAGTACTAGATCTCGGCCGAGGCGCGAGCAGCCGGGCGTCCTCCTGCGAGGCGCGGAGCCGTTGGCTTCGCGCCTCGTCTCCGTTCCAGGAACGACGGAGTCGCCGGTGTGGCATCGACTCGGCGCCGACCGGAACAGTCCGCGCAATCCGCGTAGTCCGCGGTTTCGTTCTTTCGGCGGAGAACAACGAGTGGAACCGCGGATTACGCGGATTACGCGGAGTGCGAGCTGCAGGCTCGCGAGCTCATTGCCCACGCACGTGTTCCAGGCCAGCCCCGGTTGGGCGCGCGGCTCGAGCTGGGTCCCAAACTTGGTGGGGTCCGACCCCACCTGAGGTCTCGAACCGATTGTCGGCGGGGCGTTCTCGGGAGATGCTCTGCGTCTCTGCGTCTCTGCGTGAGATTGATCCGATGTTCCGGGGAACGAACACCCCCGTGGCTCGATTCTCGACGGAACCTCGGGGCCGCCAGAGTCGTCCGATGATGGACGAGGCCCGGGGCCCGATGGGGACCGCGGGCTGGCCAATGATGGTAGAATCTCCCACTTCCCGGTGACGCTGACGGGAGACCCGCCTCCAATAGAGGATGGTCCTCCTCAGCGCGCCCCCAGCCTCACCGCCTTTCACCCGGAACTCTCGGGCGAGAGGCGGGTTCGGAAGGGGCGGAGGATCTTTGAACGAGCTCGAGGCGAAGCCCGGCGGCATGGAGACGGCGGCGGCGGCGACCGCCGTCGATTCCTCCTCCCCCGAGGAGATCGCCCGGGCGGCCGAGCGCTTCCAGGATCTCTTCGCGAAGCTGCGGGCCGAGGTGGCCCGGGTGATCGTCGGGCTCGACGAGGTCGTCGAGCAGACCCTGATCGCCCTCGTTGCCGGCGGGCACGTCCTCCTCGAGGGCGCCCCGGGCGTCGGCAAGACGCGGCTCTGCCGCACGATCGCCGGCGCCCTCGACCTCGACTTCGGCCGGATCCAGTTCACGCCCGACCTCGTCCCGGCCGACGTCACGGGCACGACGATCGTGGTCGAGGGCGATGATGGCCGGAAACGGTTCGAGTTCCGCCCCGGCCCGATCTTCGCGAACGTCCTCCTCGCGGACGAGATCAACCGGGCGACGCCCAAGACCCAGTCGGCTCTGCTCGAGGCGATGGCCGAGGGCGGCGTCACCGCCGGCGGGCAGACGCGCGCGATCGCGCCCCCCTTCTGCGTCGTCGCCACCCAGAACCCGATCGAGCTCGAGGGCACCTTCCCGCTCCCGGAGGCGCAGCTCGACCGGTTCCTCTTCAAGGTGGCCGTCCCCGCGCCCGGGGTCGCCGACGTCGTCCGGATCCTCGAGCGGACGACGACGGGCGCGGGACCCGAGGCGACGCCGGTCGCGACGGGGGCCGACGTCCTCGAGCTCCACCGCCTCGCCCGTTCCGTCCCGGCGGCGCCGCACGTCCTCCGAGACGCCGCGTCGCTCGTCGTCGCGACGACGCCGCCCGCCGATGGCGCCGGCGACCGATCCGACGCCGGCGTCGGGCGCTGGCTGCGCCTCGGGGCGAGCCCGCGCGCGGCGCAGTCGATGATCCTGGGCGCGAAGGTCCGCGCGCTCGCTCACGGACGGCCGTGCGCCTCGGTCGAGGACGTGCGCGCCCTCGCGGCGCCGGCCCTCCGCCATCGCCTCGTCCTCACGTTCGAGGCCGAGGCCGAGGGCCTGACGGGCGACGAGCTGGTCGCGCGTCTGCTCCGGCAGGTCGGCGAGCCGGGAGGGGAGAGATGATGCGCACGCTCCGGCTCGCACCGCTGGCCGCGCTGACGGTCGGCCTCGCCGCGGCGCTCTCGGCGAGCCCGGCCTTCGCGCAGACGGGAGGCGGCCCGGGCGGGCCGGGCGGCGGCCGTCGCGACAAGGCCAAGCTCCCCGTCGGGCTCGAGGCGACCGTCGGGTTCGGCGGCAAGGTCTACCCCGGGTGGATCCCGGTCGGGGTCGAGCTCGACAACCGCCAGGCCCCGCTCGAGGGCGTCCGGCTGGTCGCGCAGCTCCTCGACAGCGGCCGCGAGACCGTCCTCTTCGAGGCGGCTCGCGAGATCGACCTGCCCGCGGGCGGGCCGCCGCGCCGGCACTGGCTCTACCTCTTCGGCTCCTCGCGCGCCTACTCCGCGCGGGTCTTCCTCGAGCGGGACGGCCGCGTGCTCGAGGAGGTCGCGCGCGTCGTCGAGGCGCCGATCGACGTCGACAGCCACACCCGGGGCTTCAGCTGGAACTACGGCGAGGCGGTCGGGCACCTCCTCGTCGTCAGCGACGAGAGCCGGACGCTCAAGAGCCTCACCGACCAGCGCCTCGACAGCAACATCACGCTCACCGTCACCACGATCTCGCCCGACGAGCTGCCCGACCGCTGGGTCGGCTTCGACCCGGTCGACCTGCTCGTCATCGCCGGCGTCGACCTCGAGAAGGTGCCGGCCGCCCAGCGGCAGGCGATCGGCGACTGGACGCGGGCGGGCGGCGTCACGCTCATCGCGCCGTCGAACGAGGGGGCCGCCGGCTGGTTCAACGGCTCGCTCGTCCGCGAGCTCATCCCGGGGCTCCGGCAGGCCTCGGTCGTGGAGCTGCCCCGCCTCCCCCAGATGGAGAAGAAGTACAGCAGCCAGTTCGACGCCGACGAGCGCGGCTTCCCCCTCGTCGCGCTCGACATTGCGGACGCCACGCCGGTGATCTCCGAGGCGGCCGAGGGAACCCGCCGGTCGGTCCCGATCGTGACCGAGAACGAGCTCGGCTGGGGGTGGGTCTACACCTGCGCCTTCGACCTCGGCGCGAAGAAGTACCGCAACTGGGACGGGATGAAGCCGTTCTTCGACGAGATCCTCCAGCACGTGCGCGGCTTCGACGGCAACCGCTACCGACAGCGCCGCCTGCCGGGCGGGCTCTCGGCCTTCCACAAGCAGGACGCCTACACCGACGACGAGCGCGTCCGCGAGGGCGTCGTCCGGGTGCTCGACGCGAGCAGCCTCCCGAGCCTGTTCCTGATCGTGCCGCTCGTCCTCGCCTACATCGTCGTCGTCGGACCGGTGAACTACTTCGTCCTCAAGCGCCAGAACGCGCAGATGTGGGTCGTCGGAACGGTTCCGGTCCTCGCGGTCGCCTTCACCCTGATCACGTTCTTCAGCGGCTACGTGACCAAGGGCGTCTCGACCGTCGTGAACCGCGTGACCGTGCTGCACGGGCGGCTCGGCGACACGACGGCGCGCGAGTCGGTCGCCCTCGGGATCTACGCCGCGGCGCCGAGCTCCTTCGACGTCGCGTTCGAGGGCGACCTCGTCGGCGGACCGATCTTCCGCAACGAGGAGTCGGCGACCGGCACGAACGTCCGGCTGATCGAGGGCGAGGCGGGGTTCGGCGTCCCGGGCTTCCCGCTCCGTCTCTGGGAGCTCGGCACGTTCGAGGCGGTCGGCGTCCGGCAGCTCCCCGGGCCGCTGCAGGTCGACGAGGGCGACGGAGCGGGCGATCTGCCCGAGTTCCGCAACGACACTGGCTTCGACGTCGAGGGGGGGCTGTACCTGACCCCCGCCGGCGCGTTCCGCGTCCCGCCCGTCTCGGCGGGGCGGCGGGTGACGCTCGAGGCGGTCGACGGGGCCGGGGGACGCAGCGGCCAGCCTCAGCCGCTCGAGCGGGCGCTGTGCGAGGCGGACGCGGACGAGGCGGAGCGGAGGCGCGTCGCCGACGTCCTCCGGGCGTTCGGCGTCAGCCGGCGGGCGAGCTCCGGGAGCCGGGGGCTGTGGCTGCGGCTTCGGCCGGAGCAGCGGCGGGTGACCGTCGACGGCGAGGACTGGGCGAGCTGGGAGTTGACCATCCTCCACGCGAACTGACGGCGGAGGCGGGTCGGGAGGGATCGGCGTGATCCACGTCCAGCACCTCACGAAGGACTACGAAGGCTTCATCGCCGTGCGGGACGTCACCTTCGACGTCTCCGAGGGCGACATCTTCGGGTTCATCGGTCCGAACGGCGCCGGGAAGACGACGACGATCCGCATGCTGGCGACCCTGATCGAGCCGACCGACGGGGCGGCCACGATCGGCGGGCTCTCGGTCATCGACGACCCCGACGCCGTGCGCCGGACGATCGGCTACATGCCGGACTACTACGGCGTCTACGACGGGATCACGGTCGAGGAGTACCTCGACTTCTTCGCCGCCGCCTACGACATCCCGCGCCGGCAGCGTCGCCCGACGATCGGCGACGTGATGGACCTCTGCGATCTCGGCAACCTCCGCCACAAGCTGGTCGAGGGGCTCAGCAAGGGCATGAAGCAGCGCCTCTGCCTCGCCAAGACGCTCGTCCACGACCCCAAGGTGCTGATCCTCGACGAGCCGGCCGCCGGGCTCGACCCGCGGGCGCGGATCGAGCTCCGGGCGCTCCTGAAGGAGCTCTCGTCGATGGGCAAGACGATCCTCATCTCGAGCCACATCCTGACCGAGCTCTCCGACATCTGTAACACCGTCGGGATCATCGAGCGGGGCGAGATCCTCGCGACCGGCCTCGTCACCGAGATCAGCAACAAGCTCTCGGAGCGGAGCGAGACCCGCGGCGTCAAGATCGTCGTCCTCGCGAACGCCGCCGAGGCCGAGGCCATCCTCACCGGCGAGGGGGAGGTCGTCGCGGTGCACCGGGAGGGTCGCGAGCTCCACGTCGCCTACCAGGGAGACGACAAGACCGTTCCCCGCCTCGTCCGGCGGCTCGTGATGGGCGAGATCGACGTGTGCGGCGTGACCGAGGAGCGCGAGGATCTGGAGACGATCTTCATGAAGGTCACGACGGGGCAGGTCGCCTGAGCCGATGAGCGAACGCGACGACACGACGGCGGCGACCCCGCCCGGGTCCGGCGACGGCGCGACGACGAGCGCGGCGACCGCGACGGCCGAGACGCCCGCCCCGCCGGCCGAGTCGACGACGGCCGACGGAGGGGCCGTCACGGCGCCCGCGCCGAGCGCGATCGGAGGCGAGGGAGGCCAGCTCCGGACGCTCCTCTCGGTCCCGTTCGGCTGGATCCTCGACGATCCGATCCTCCTCAAGGAGCTCCGCGCCGCGTTCCGGCGGCGCCGCTTCCTCGTCGCGATGACCTCGCTCCTCTCGCTGACCGCGCTCGTCCTGCTCATCGCGATCTTCATGTGGACCGAGCAGGGCGGGTCGAACAATCGACCCGACCCGACGAAGATCGGGCGGACCGTCTTCTTCGCGTTCTCGGTGATCCAGGCGATCGTCACCTTCCTCGTGTTCCCCGCGTTCTCCTGCATGTCGATCACCGAGGAGCGGAGCAACAAGAGCTTCGACCTCCTCATCACGACGTGCCTGCCGGCCCACCGGATCGTTCGCGGGAAGTTCCTCGCCTCGTTCGTCTACTGCTTCACGTTCATGGCCGCGACCCTGCCGCTCGTCTCGCTGGCGTTCCTCTTCGGAGGCGTCACACCGAGCGACATTGCCCTCACCTACCTCGCCCAGGGGGTGAGCGCCGCGCTCGTGACGGCGTTCGCGATCTTCGCATCGAGCGCGTGCGGGACGACCGCGCGCGCGATCGTCCTGACCTACCTCGGGATGTGGCCCTTCTATCTGGTGATCTTCGGGCCGCTCGGCGCGATGATCCACTACCTCGTGATCGCGCCGCTCGCCGGCGATCAGGCGTCGGTCGAGCTGCTCGACAGCTACTCGACCGCGAACAAGACGCTCCTGGTGGTCGGTCCGGTCGGCTTCCTCGTCTTCGTGTTCGTGCTCCTGTTCTGCCTGGCGGTGAACCGGCTGAAGCCGCTCTCGGGGAACAAGTCGACCGCGCTGCGGATCCTCTTCGTCCTCTTCGTGATCTTCGGCCTCGCGATGGGCGTCGCCTTCGCCGAGCTCAACCACGAGACGGTCGGGATCGAGGAGCTCGCGCCGACCAAGCCGACCCACGAGTGGCTGGAGAAGATCAAGGCCGCCGAGCGCTCCCGGTCCGACCTCATCCGGTCGCTCTTCCGGATCGTGGCGCTCGTCCTGGTCGCCGGCGCGATCGTCTTCACCGGCGAGGAGGGGGAGCTCCCGCGGCGGATCGCGGAGCGTCTCGGACGGCTCCGCGGGCCGTGGAGGGTGCTCTCGATCTTCTACCCGGGCGACCGCAACGGTCTGCGCTTCATCACTTGGATCACCCTGCTCGTCGTCCCGGCGGTCACCCTCTACTCTCTCTACCGGATCGGGCTCATCGACGACGCCGCGAGCGGGTGGCGGCCGGGCGGCGAGGCCGTCGCGTGGTCGTGCCTCTGGCTGATCGCGTTCGTCCTCTTCGTCGCGCAGCTCGGCCACTTCCTCTCGCCGGTGATCCGTCACGGCGTCTACACCCGGCTCTGGATCGTGTTTCCGCTCGTCGCCGCGACGATCTACCCCGTCTTCTGGTTCATGATCGGCAGCCACGACGTCCCGAGCCGGATCTACCACGCCTACTACCTGAGCCCTGCTCTGGTCGACTACTCCGCGTGGAGCGAGCCCCAGAGCTGGAATCAACGCAGCCTCTACATGACGGGGCCGACGGGCGAGGAGATCCGGATCGAGCGCGACCGCCTCCTCGTCCCCGAGGAGGGCGTCGGCGCCCCGGGTCGTCGCCCGTCGCCGACCTATCGCTACCAGGACGACCCCCGGACAAGGACGGCCGAGGCGCGAGCGCTGCAGCTCGCCCGGTCGGGCGTCCCGGTGCACGCCGTCTCGACCCTCGTCTACGCCCTCCTGGCCATCGCGCTGGCCCTGTGGAACGGCGTGATCGTGGCGCGCCTCTGGGGCGCGCCGCCGAAGACGGGGCGCCCGCGGGCGCCGCCGGCAAAGGAGAAGCCCTCGAGCGCCGAGGGCGCCGCGCCCGATGGGGCGAGCGACGCGGCGACGGAGGCAGCGCCCGACGCGCCGGCCGACGCGCCGGCCGACACGAAGCCCGACGCCGGATGATCGAGCGGGCCCGGGCGCTCGTCCAGCAGAGTCGCGCGATCGTCGCCATCACCGGCGCCGGGATCAGCGCCGAGAGCGGCGTCCCGACGTTCCGGGGCGAGGGCGGTCTCTTCCGCGGCCGCGACGGCCGGGAGCTCGCGACGCCCGAGGCGTTCGCGGAGGACCCCGGCCTCGTCTGGTCGTTCTACCGGTGGCGCCGTCGCGTGGTCGCGCGGTGCGAGCCGAACGCGGCGCACCTCGCCCTCGCCGAGGCCGAGGACGCGGGGCGCTGCGAGGTCACCGTGATCACCCAGAACGTCGATGGCCTGCATCACCGCGCCGGGAGCCGATGGATCGTCGCGCTCCACGGCGACCTGTTCGTGATCCGGTGCAGCGGCTGCGGGCGCGAGCGCCACGACCCCGATCCGGACTGGCCGCCGCTCGAGGGCCGCGCCTCCGCCGACCCCGACGATCCGGAGGGCAGCGTCATCCTGCCCCGGTGCGAGCGGTGTGACGCGCTCGAGCGACCGGGCGTCGTCTGGTTCGGCGAGTCGCTCGGGAACCGCGTCCTCGAGGACGCCTGGGCGGCGACGAAGCGGGCGAACGTCGTCCTCGTCGTCGGCACGAGCGCGGTCGTGCAGCCGGCCGCCTCGATCTACCGGGTGGCCCGCGCTCGCGGGACGACCGTGATCGAGGTCAACCCCGAATCGACGCCGATCAGCGAGGACGTCGACATCTCGCTGCGCGGGACGGCCGGCGCCATCCTGCCCGATCTGCTCGGCGCCCGCCGGTCCGAGGGAGGCTAGCGCGGTGAACGACGTGCCCCCCGAGCGCGCGGGTGAAGGCGACGGCGAGGCGCGTCCCGACGGCCCGGCCGCCGGGGACGCCGCGCCGCCGTCGCCGTCCTCGTCGGCGACGTCGCCCGTGGCGGCCTCCGTCGCCCCGGCGCCTCCCCCGGTCACGCGCGCGGAGAAGCTCAAGCGCGCGGGACGCGAGGCGATCACGACCGTGCTCATCCTCGTGATCACCTTCGTCACGGTGAAGAGCCTCCTCATCGACGTGTACCTCGTGCGCGGAGGCTCGATGACGCCGACCTTCGCCGACGGCGAGCGCGTGATCGTGAGCCGGCTCACCCCGCGCCTGTTCGACCTCGGGCGCGGCGACGTCGTCGTCTTCCTGCGCCCTCGCCCGGCGCGCCATCTCGTGAAGCGCGTCGTGGCCGTGCCCGGCGACACCGTCGAGATGCGCGACGACCGCGTCTTCGTGAACGGGAAGGACGTCGGCCCATCGCACGTCGGCCTCGGCCGCGAGGGCCGGAAGAAGCTCGGCGCGGGGTTCTACTGGGTGCTCGGCGACGACCGGGCGAACTCGCGGGACTCGCGCCAGTTCGGACCGATCCCGCGCCACTGGATCGTGGGGAAGGTGGTGGGCGTGATCTGGCCGCCCTCCTCGATCCGCCTCGGCTCCGACGACTGACCGCGACGCGTCGGCAATGGCTCGGCGCCGCCCGAAATCAATCCGTGCAATCCGCGAAATCCGCGGTTCAGTCTTCTGTCGGTTGAATCAGTGGGAACCGCGGATTACGCGGATTACGCGGAATGCGAGTTGCCAGCGTCCGGTTCATTGCCGTTGCGCGGGCCGTTCCAGGAACGACGAAACCTCACGCAAAGGCGCAAAGGCGCAAAGGGGCTTTGCCAGGTCGAGGTCTCGGAACAGAGCAACGATCCTTGGCGCCTTTGCGCCTTTGCGTGAGATGCCGTTCGCGTGTTCCAGGAACGCCGGGCGACCGGGCTAAGGGAGCTGCCGCGCCTCGGTCAGCACCTGCGTCGCCATCGACCGGAACGGCTCGGGCGGGTTGGTCGCCAGGAAGGCTTCGAGGTCGGTGATCGCCTCCTGCTTCTTCCCGAGGAACCGGTAGCAGCGGCCGCGCTCGATGAGCGCCGGGCTCGGCTGCGTCGCCGCCGAGATGACGACGTTCCAGTCCGCGAGCGCCTTCTCCCACTCCTTGGCCATGGTGTAGATCTGCGCGCGCTCTCCGATCAGGTTCGGGTCGCCGGGCTTGTCCTTGAGGAGCTCGGCGAGGATCGCGTGCGCCTCGGGAAAGCGGTTCATGACCGTGAGCGACCGCGACTTCCAGAGGATCGCCTCGGCGTTGAACGGCGCCGGGAGGTTCTTCGCGGCGACGTCGGCGTCCTCGATGCACCCGGGGAGCTGACGGGTCATGAAGCGCATCCGCGCCCTGTGCAGGCGCGCTATGGGGTCGTTGGGCTCGCGCGCGAGGATCGTGTCCCAGACCCGGAGGGCGCCCTGGACGTCGCGACGCTGTTCGGCGGCTTGCGCCGCCTGCATGTCGGCCTGGGTGACGGTGGTCCTGATCTGGACCGTCGTCGGCGGGTCGTCGGTCTTCGGGGGGTCGACGGGCGGATCGTCCGTCTTGATCGGGTCGGGCGGCGGCCCCTGCTGGATCGAGCGCGGCGTCGGGAGCGGCCCGATCCGACTGAGCGCGCGGAGCTGGTTGATCTGCTGCCAGATCCCCTGGAGCATCGGCCCCGCCGGCTGACGCTCGTTCTGCTCGATGACCTGGAGGTCCTTGCGGGCCGCGGCGATGTCGCCGAGGAGCTCGTTCGCGAGGACGCGGAGGAGGAACGGGTCCCGGGCGGGCTTGAGGCGGCAGACGACGTCGAGCGCCGCCTTGGCGGTCTGCGGCGATCGACCCAGGACGAGGTGGGTCAGGCCGCGGTTCTGCTGGAGGGTCGGGTCGCTCGGTCGAAGCTGGCAGAGGCGGTCGGCGTCCTCGGCCGACCCGGCGGCGTCGCCGGCGTAGAGGCGGGCGGCCGCCCGCTGTCGGAGGGCGACGAGCTCGTTCGGCTTGATCGCGAGGACCGCGTCGAGGTCCGGCAGCGCCCGCTGGTAGTCCTTGTTGTTGACGTAGAAGCTGCCGCGGACGAGGAGCGCCTCGAGGTTCTGCGGATCGATCTGTAGCGCCCGGTTGACGTCGCTCTCGAAGCTCGCCGCGTCGTTGGTCGCCGCGCGGCAGCTCGCCCGGCGCGCCCACGCGGCCGCCCAGCGCGGCGCGAGCTCGATCGCCTTGTCGAGGTCGCGGAGCGCCCCGCCGATGTTGCCGTCGGTGATCCGGAGCGCGCTCCGGAGCCAGAGGACGATCGCCTGGTCCGGGCTCTTCGGCAGGATCCGGTCGAGGAAGCCGAGCGCGCCCGTGCGGTCCTTGGCGTCGAGCCGCTCGAGGGCGCCGGCGACGTCCGCCTCCCAGGACCGCTCCTTGGCGTCGCGACGGACCTGGACGAGGTCGGCCCGCGCCTGGTCGGCCCGCTCGAGCTCCTGGCTCAGGACGTAGGCGCGAATGACGCGCGCGCGCAGGGCCGCCGCCGCGGCGCCGTCGGCGTCCACCTCGTCGGGCGGCGGGCTCGCCTTGTCGAGGACGAGCTGGAGATCCTCGAGGGCCGCCTCCCAGTTCGACCGCGCGTCGCGCCGCGGCAGCTCGCGCGCGCGCTGGATGTAGGCGCGGGCGCGGTCGAGGTGACTGACCGCGGTCGGCGCGGTCGCGACGATCTCCTCCTGCAGCTCGAGGCGCCGCTCGCTATCCTTGGTGCCGAGCGCGTCGGCGCGCAGGCCGGCGAGCTTCTCCTCGAGCGCCTTCTTCTGGTCGGCGAGGACCTGCTTCGCGCGCTCCTCGGCCGCCTGACGCTCGCGCTCGGCCGCGGCCGCCTCCTCCGCGGCGAGCCGGGCGGCCGCCTCCTCCGCGCGCTTCGCCGACCAGCGCTGCCAGCGGATCACGCCCCAGCCGCCGAGGACCGACGCGGCGGCGAGGAGCAGGAGCGCCGCGATCGCGCCGAGCCGGCTGGAGAGGACGCGCCGCGCGCCCTTGCCGATCGAGCCGCGGCGCTGCGCCTTGGCGGCCACCTCGTCCCCGCGGAGGAATCGGTCGAGGTCGTCGGCGAGCGCGTCGGCCGACGCGTAGCGGGCGGCCGGGTCCTTCTCGAGCGCCTTGAGGCAGACCCGCTCGAGCTCCTCGGGCACGTTCGAGTTGCGCTCGGTCGGCGGGATGGGGTCCTCCTGCATCACCTTGGAGAGGACGTTGTAGGGGGTGCTGCCCTCGAACGGGGGCGCGCCGCAGAGGCACTCGTAGAGGATCGCGCCGAGGCTGTAGACGTCGGACTGCTCGTTCGCCTTGTGGCTGTTCCGCGCCTGCTCGGGCGCCATGTAGGCGGGGGTGCCCATGACCTGACCGGGCTGCGTCATCCCCTTGCTCTCGCCGAGCTCCTTCGCGAGGCCGAAGTCCATGATGTAGGGCTTGCCGGCCGTGTCGAGGAGCACGTTCTGCGGCTTGATGTCGCGGTGGATGATCCCCGCCTTGTGGGCGTGCTGGATCCCGCGGCTCACGTCGCGCAGGATCGCCGCAGCGCGTTCGCCCGGGATGCCGCCCTTGCCCTTCCTCCGCGGCGCCACGACCCGCCGGCTCGCGCCGGGACCTCCGGGGCCATCGGCGACGGTCGGGTCGGCGGGGCGCGTGCTGTCTGTCTTGTGGATCAGCTCGGTCAGGCTCTGCCCGTCGATGTAGTCCATCGTGAAGTAGGGGCAGCCCTCGTGATCGCCGACGTCGTGGATCGCGACCAGGTTGGGATGGTGGAGGCGCGCGGCCGCCTTGGCCTCCTTGATGAAGCGCTCGGTCCGGCGCTGGTCGCCCTGGTCGGTGACCAGCAGCGTCTTGAGGGCGACGAGCCGGTCGATCGCGACGTCGCGGGCGAGGTAGACGATGCCCATGCCGCCCCGGCCGAGGATCCGCTGGATCTCGTAGCGGTCGAGGCGCTGTCCCGGCTGCAGGGCGAGCCGAAGGGCCGAGCTCGTCGTCGGCGCGCCGCCCGACCCCGGCGTCATGCCCGGGGAGCCGTGGCGGCCCGAGCCGATCCCCCGGTGTTGACCCGAGCTGTCGAAGCCGGGGACGGCCGGGTTGCGCGAGGAGGACGGCGCCATCCCGGGCATGGCCCCGGGAACGGCGGACCCGCGCATCTGGCTCGCCGGCGCGTGCGGGCTGAAGGCGGCCGTCGGCGCGCTCGGCGGCTGGTGGAGCCCCGGCGGCGTCCCGCCGGTCGGGAACAGGTGAGGCGGCGTCGAGCCCGATGGACGAGGCGGATACCCCACCGGTGGCGGGAACGCGGGCGGCGGGCCGCCCCCGTTGCCGTTGCCGTTCCCTCGGCCGGGATGCCCGTTGCCGGGACGGCCGTACCCCGCGCCCGCCTCGCGCGCGAACGCCGCGATCGCATCGGGGCTCAGGAGGCCGCGCTGCTGGAGCAGGGCGAGGAGCGATGGGGGCGAACCCTGAGCGGCGAGCGACTGCTGCCAGCGCAGGCACTCGTCGAGATGGCCCGAAGCCAACGCCCCTCGCTCGACGGCGAGGCGCGCGATCGAGAGCTCATCCACCAGGAGAGTTCCGTTCCTCGTTCGCCCCCGGGCGTGGCCCGAAAGGGCCGCGCGGAGAGGATGGTACCGCTCGTACTGTAGCAGCGCCGATGAGGGGCTGCAAACCGGGGCGAACCTCGAGGAGGCGGCCGTGCGCCCGAAGGAAGGCCAACCTTGTGATCGGGTGCTCGAGCGCCTATGATCGAGTCGCGGGAAAGGTCGAGGACCGTGCGGGGTCACGGTCCAGGAACGGAACAGGCGGTCGCCGAGTGCGCCCCGAGCCCCATCCCAGCGGTCGAGGAATCGGCTTCCAGGTCGCGTGCGCCACGCTCGTCGTGTTGCTCGCCGCGACCCTCGGCTCGGGTTGCGCCAGCATGGGCCAGCGCGACCGGTGGGAAGGCTACCGCACCTACGGGCCGAACGAGCGCGAGGTCAGCCACCGCTTCCGCGTCCACGCGGACGACGCCGTCTCCGTGCACATCATGGGGACGTTCAACGACTGGGATCCCGCCTCCCTCGCCCTGCGTCCGGTCGCGGGCGTGAGCGGCTACTGGGAGATCACCCTCCAGCTCCCCCCGGGCGAGCACGAGTTCGGCTACCTCGTCGCCCGCGCGTCCGACCACAGCCAGGCGTGGCTCCGCCCGCCGAACGCCGTCCGCTACGTCCCCTCGGGGTGGAGCGATCCCGCGGGCGTGTCGATCGAGAACGGAATCGTCGAGGGGCCGTCGGGCGACCGCGACCTCATGCCCGGGCTCACGCCTGGCGCCGCCGAGGTGGCCGCCGACACGACGCCGTCCGCGATCGACGACGGCGAGGCGATGGCCGCCGAGCGGCCCGAGGATCGGCCGCGATCCGACGACGAGACCGGCGCGCCGACCGCCGAGCCCGAGGTCGATCCGTCCGAGGCGAGCGACGCCGGGGTCGATCCGACCGCCGACGAGACCGAGGTCGCCCCGACCGACGCGCCCGAGGAGTCGGCCGCACCCGCCGAGCATCCGGTCGAGACGCCCGAGCCGACGCCAGCGGACGCTCCGGTTGGCGACGAGGCATCGACGCCGACCGACACGACGGCGCGTTTGCCCGATCAAAAGCCGATCACCGAGCCGGTGAGCTTCACCACAACGTCGGAGCCCCTCGGGGGTAAGATTCCGGTGACGGGGGAGGTTCCCCGTGTCCGGTAACGTTTCCACACGCCGCTCGTCTCACCCCCCGGTCAGGGTAAGGGTGATGACGACGCGTTCGAGGTACGACAGCCGGAAGGTCTGGGCGGGATGGGCGTCGATCGCCGTCGCGCTCGCGTTCCTCGTCACGCCCTCCGCCGCGCGCGCCCAGGGTGAGGCCCGGTTCATCGACTTCAACGGCGTCCGCGGGGCCGTCGTCGACCAGGTCACGCCCACCCAGCGCACCGCGCTCCTCGACGTCGTCGACCGCGCCGAGCGCGTCGGCCTCTCCGCGCACGACATGATCGTGATCGTCCGGCGGGGACTCGACCGCGGCGGCCTCGACCACGGCGTGTTGACGGCTCTCCTGCGCGGGGTGGTCACCGACGCCGAGGCCGGCGTGCCGGTGGGCAAGGTGATCAGCAAGCTTCAGGAGGGGCTCTCCAAGCCGAGCGTCCTCGCCCCGCGCGAGCAGATCGTCCGGGTCGTCGACGACGTCCGCCTCTCGATGCGCCGCGGGATGGAGTACGCGCAGCCCTACGTCGATCCCGCGCGATCGATCCGGGATCGGGCGCGCCTCTACGAGTCGATCGGCGAGACCCTCTGGCGGGTGAAGCACAACGCGAAGCGGTCGGACGCCGACGCGAAGCTCGCGATGTCGTTGCCGCTGCTGCTCCCGAAGATGTTCAAGGCCGCCGATGAGCTCGGCATCTGGGATCGGGACGACGGCCTCGAGACGATGTCGGTCGCAACGATCGCCCTCCTCGATCTTCAGGACTACGGCCTGAGGTCGAAGGCGGCGACCGACCTGATCCTGGCGCGGCTCGAGCAGGGCTACCGGGATCTCGAGGCCGTCCGCGCCTCGTTCCTCCGCGTCCGGGGCGACGGCAAGCGTGAGCGCGACGTCCGCGACCAGATGTTCGCGATCCTCCTCGACCCCAAGAGCATCGGCGGCGAGGAGTTCGAGCGCGGCCTCCAGGACGGCTACAAGACGATCCAGACCGCTCCCCAGGGGAGTCGCGTCTTCCTGACCATCGATGGCAACAACCAGCTCGTGATCGGGGTCGGGGACGCCGGCGCGCCGCGGCCCGAGGACATCCCCGAGGCGCCGCCCTCGACCGACGTCGTGACGCCCGACCTCGGCACCGACGTCACTCCGCCGGGCCCCGAGGGCGCACCCGACCTCGCCCCCGGTCCCGACGCTCCGCCCGGCGACGACGCTCCTCCGCCGAGCCAGCCGGGCGGTTAGGAGACTGTTGCAGAATGAGCGTGAAGTGACGACTCGTCGCAGGCTCCTCGCCGTCCCTTCACTCGCGGCGTCTCGCCGGACATCGCCGCGCAGGCCTTCGTTC
This sequence comes from Planctomycetota bacterium, assembly GCA_029260755.1. Lineage (GTDB taxonomy): Bacteria > Planctomycetota > J058 > J058 > JAJDCQ01 > JAJDCQ01. The sequence goes on from JAJDCQ010000251.1 coordinate 26,541, forward strand.
CGCGGCCTCGCGAACGCCAAACGGGTTCCCTCGGCCGCGCGCCTCGGCCTGCACGACGCTGTCTCGACGAGCCGCTCGCGTCATTCTGCAACAGGCTCCTAGCGCGGGGTCCGTCCGTCGGCCTCGGCGTGCCCGGCGTTCCAGGAACACGTGCACGCGATTGCCGTCGCGATGAACGATCCACAGATTACACAGATTACACAGATAGCCGCGGACGACTCGCGGGTCTTGCCGAGCGCGGACGGGCCTCGGCCGGCGGCGAGGGATGACCGTCTTCGGCAACTCCCAATCTGTGTCATCTGTGTAATCTGTGGATCGTTCCCCGTTTCGTGCGAGAAGACCGGTGTTCCTAGAACTCCTGAGAGAGGGCGTAGGCCATCTTCAGGTCCTCGAGCTCGAGGATGCGTTCCTTGTTCGCGCGGAGGAACTGGGTCGCGCTCCGGAGCAGCTTGAGGTAGTCGGGCGCGCGGTCGGCCTGACCCGGACCGGCGAGGAGGAGCAGCAGCTTCACCGGCTGACCGTCGGGGCTTCCGAAGTCGATCCCGTCGGCGCAGCGACCGATCCCGGTCACGAACGTCTTGAGCATCGGCGAGCGCGCGTGCGGGAGAGCGAGGGCGTCCTCGATCCCGGTGGAGGAGAGCTCCTCGCGCTCGAGGATCGTCGCGAGGAGCGCTTCCCCGTCGAGCTCGGCGCTCGCAGCGACGGCCGCGGCGAGCTCGGCCAGGGCAGCCCGTTTGCCGGAGGCTTGGAGCTCGACGATCCGTTCGGGTGCAATGGTGGTCGCTATGGACGGCACGGTGGCGAGTTCCGGAGAGAAGGCGAGCCGCGCGAAGGCGCTCGGACCCTGAAACGAACGCGACCGCCCCGCGGGCGGTCCGAGTCGATGCATCCCCGGGAAGCGGCGCCTCCGGCGGGCCGCTCCTTATAGCAAACCGCCCCGCGGCCGTCAAACGCGGAGGCGGATCACCGAAACGGGCAAGGCTCTGCACGACAGAGCCTTAAGCCAAGCGGCCGCACCCGTCCCTGGCGAGGCGCCGCGGCGGCCACTAGAATGGAGCGAGCGCGGAGCACCGTCTCTGCGCACGGCCCCCCGAACGGCCCGACCGCGACCTGCGGAACGGCCCGCGGCGTCCACCGGTCGCCGTCCCGACATGCTGATCGAGCTCGTCCGCACCCTTCACCGCCACGCCCCGGCGCGCGCGGCCGACGCCCCGTCCGGCGCGGCCGCCGACGCCGAACCGGCCTCGGCCCTGCCGCCGGGCGCCTGGGACGTCGTCCGGGATCTGGCCTCGCGCCTCGACTCCGAGATCGTCCGTCCCTACCGGCGCCTCCGCGACATCGACGCGGTCCGCGCCCGCTGGGACGACTGGGTCGGGTGGTTCGGGCCGCTCTTCGAGGAGCTCGTGGCGCGCATGGGCGGCGTCTTCCGGGCCGCGCCGCCGCCCGGCGTCGACGAGCTCAACGCGACGGCCGCCGACGCCCTCGACGACCTCCGCGAGGCGATCCGGTCGCGGGTCGACGACGACCTGGTCGAGACCCTGGACGCCGCCCTCGCGACGGTCGCCGCCGCCGAGCGGCTTCGCGCCCACGGCGGCGACGGCACCCTCGGAGCCGCCCCCGAGGCGCTCCGGCAGCGCGCGCGCGCCGCCGCGGTCGGCTTCGCCCTGGCGTTCCTTCTCCTCCACGCCGATCTCGACGACGACGGCGACGGGAACGGCGACGGCGAACGCGACGCCTGGCCCACGACGTTCCTCGTGAACCGGGCGAAGCGGATGGCGAGCGTCTACTACGTCGCGATCCGGGAGTCGCTCGCGCGACGCGCGCCGTGAGGCGGGGCGAGGTCTACGCCGTCGACTTCGGCGACGCGGGCGCCGCCCCCGGCGGCGAGGCCGCCGGTCATCGTCCGGCCGTCGTCGTGAGCGGAGACGCCCTGAACGAACGGCTCGACGCGGTCGTCGTCGTCCCGCTCTCGAGCAGCGACGTCGAGCGCCGAGCGCGGCGACGGCACAACGTGCTGATCCTCGTCGAGGACTGCGCGGGGCTCTCCCGCGACTCGGTCGCGCAGACGCACCTCGTCGGTCACGTCGCCAAGGCGCGGATCGGCGCCCACGTGGGCACCCTCTCCGACCTCGCCCTCGACGACATCGCCGTCACCCTCGGCGAGGTGCTCGAGACGCGAAACCCGCTCCGCGACGAGGTCCTGCACGAGCCGGGCCGCGCTCGCTAACAAAGACCGATCCTCCATCGGCCGTCAAGCGAGCCTTCCACTCATCGCGCATCCTGGCTTTACAAGTTCCGGAATGTGGCGGATCACTCCACTGTCACACAAGGACTTAGCTTCAGGCACCCGGATTGCAGTTTCGGAGGTCGACCCGGCGGCCGCGGAGTCGCGATTCGAGCCGCCGCCGTTTGTCGAGGAACCCCCGGAAGGTCTAAAATCATGGCGACGACGACGATCGAGCAGCGCGAGTCACGCCGCGAGGGGAGCAGCCGGAGCACCTCGAGCCAGGGCTCGGCCGGCTCCGATGACCCGAAGGGCTCTTCGATGCCATCTCTCATCATCGTTGGGAAGAAATCCGAGGGCGAGATCACCCTCGACGGCGACGACATGACCCTGGGCCGCGCCAAGGCGGCCGACGTCTACATCGACGACTTCCAGATCTCTCGCAAGCACGCGCGGATCACGATCGACGAGACGGGCGTCTTCATCCACGACCTCGGCAGCCGGAACGGAATCGTCGTCAACAAGAAGCGCTACATCGGCCGCAAGGAGGGCCTCCGCCTCCGCAACGGCGACGTGATCACGCTCGGGATGACGTCGCTGATCTTCAAGAACCTCGCCGACGACGGGAGCGACGCCGATGTCGCCCCGGCGACCAAGAGCAAGCCCAAGGCGAAGTCGAAGCGTGCGAAGGCGAAGAAGCGCTCCGAGGAGTCCGCGAAGGCGAAGAAGGTCGAGGCGGACCCGCTCGAGGAGACCGGCGGCCTCGACGAGGACGAGCTCGAGGCGCGAGAAGCGCCGGTCACCGAGCCCGCGCGCGAGGCCGCCGACGCGCCCGAGTCCGACGCGGGCGACGCGGCCGGCGAGAGCACCGACGCCGGCGCCGAGGCGGACGCGGGGGCGAGCGTCGTCGACGACGAGGATGGCGACGACGACGACTACGTCGACGAGGTCGACGCGAAGAAGGATGCGAAGGTCGGCGGTCCCGACACCGACCTGATGAAGTACGCGGCCGCGCCGGACACGCCGGCCGCCGGGACGCCGTCGGTGGAGGACGACTCCGACTCCGAGCCCGAGCGATCCGAGGGTGCCGAGGGGTCTCCCCTCTCCGCCGTCCACGCGGCGCCCCGGAAGAGCTCGGTCGAGGATGAGGACGACGACGACGCCGCGACCCCGGTCTCGGGCACCTCGGCCCGACTCGTCGCCGAGCGACGGGCGGCCGAGCAGCGCGAGGCGGCCGACAAGGCCGAGCGCGAGGCCGTCGACGACGACGACGAGGACGAGGACGACGAGGACCAAGACGACGCCCCGCCGCGGCGGGCCTCGGCCCGGCGTCGTAAGGGCAGCGGCGAGCACGCGGCTCGCAAGCGGTCCGCACGCCGGGCGCCGGGCGAGAAGCGCGGCTCCGGCCGTGAGGTCGTCGAGGACGACGCGCCGCCGCCCGCCCGCCGCGGACGCGGCTCGGGCTCGGTCGCGACCCAGGGCGCGACGATCGACACCGAGGTCGCCGACCTGCGGCGCCGGGTCGAGAAGGCCGAGAAGCGCCTCGCGATGACCACCGGGATCGCGATCGCGCTCGGCGCGGTGGCGCTCGTCCTCCTGTTCGTCACCGTCGTTCGCGGCGGCCGGAACAAGGACGGCACGGACGAGCTCGCCGCGGCCGACCGGGCCGACGCGGAGATGTCGGTCGCCGAGCGGCTCGCCGCGCAGAACACCGAGGGAACGGTCGCGGGCGCGCTCGCCAAGGGCGAGGACGCCACCCCGACCGGCCGCCCGACGCGGGTCCCGGCCGGCGACGACGGCTCCGACGACGCCTCGCCACTCGACCGCGTCCCGTCCGGCTCGCTCGGCGGCGGCTCCATGGGCGGCGGCGACTCCATGGGCGGTGGCGGCGACTCCATGGGCGGTGGCGACTCCTCCATGGGAGGCGGATCCATGGGTGGCGGGTCCATGGGCGGCGACGACTCCATGGGCGGATCCATGGGCGGTGGCGACTCCATGGGCGGCGACTCCATGGGGATGGGCAGCGACTCGATGGGTGGTGGGTCGATGGGAGGCGGCGGCACGCCGAGCCCCTCGCCGGTCTCGACCCCGCTCGACGTCGTCGAGCCCGACGACGCCGGGACCTCGATCGCCGGCTCGAAGGCGCTGCCCAAGAGCGTCGACCCGTCCGATCGCCTCGACCGCGCGACGCTTCGCGAGCTCTACGTCGACCTCCTCGGCCGCACCCCGACCAAGGAGGAGACCGACGGGGCCCTCGACCGCTCGAAGAACGCCCTGATCGAGGACCTCTGCGGTCGCGAGGAGTTCTACGCCAACTGGTACGAGGAGGAGCTCTTCTTCTTCCTCCTGATCGACAACTTCCGCCCGGCGACGCCGCGGATGAAGGCGATCCCGAAGCGGATGGCCGACGGCAAGCTGACGATGGCGAGCGCGATCCGCGAGATCGTGATCAGCCAGTACTTCAACCAGCGCAACCCCGGCAACGACACCTACGTCACCGTCGTGCTCGAGCAGCTCCTCGGCATCACCGTCCAGGAGAACCGCAAGACGGTGCGCACCCTCGAGGCCGGCAAGAAGATGTACGACGGCTACGAGGCGAAGATCTTCGGCAAGGAAGGCAGCAGCCAGAGCGACTTCGTCAAGATCGTGATGAAGGAGGACGGCTTCACCGGCCTCGCCCTCCAGCGCTTCCACCGCCGCGTCGTCGGCGAGCCGATCCCCGACGACATCCTCGCCCGGGACACCGAGCGCCTGGTGAAGGAGCCCAAGGCGATGGCGGACATCGTCAAGGGCTGGGTCAGCTCCGAGCACTACGGCGACCGGATCGCGCTCCTGCGCCCGAAGTCCGAGCGGGTCTACATCCGCGGCCTCTACGTCGACCTCCTCGGCCGCACGCCGTCCTACGACGAGTTCCGGAACATGCGGAACGCGCTCCAGGCGCTGACCGACGACGCCCCGATCAAGGCCGTCCTCGCTCGCCTCCTCGTCTCGAGCCGCTACTCGCGGCTCCCCTACGGGCAGGCGAACGCGGAGTACGTCACCATGTGCTACCGGAGGTTCCTCGCCCGGGATCCGGGCAAGGCCGAGCTCGACGCGTTCGTCTCGGTCATGAACGAGCCGGGTTGCAGCCCGCAGATGGCCGCCCTCGCGATCCTCACCCACGGGGAGTATCGCTACTACTAAGACACGTCGAGACAGAGCACCCGAAACGAACACCATCTTTGAGTCCGAGGGCGCGCGCGAGCCTGAGCTGGCCTGCCCCGAAGGAAGCGAGCGAAAGACATGAGCAGCCACACGACCGACGCGAGCCAGGGTTGCCCCTGCTGCCCCGGCGAGACCGGCCACGGGATCGACCGCCGAGAGTTCCTCGCCACCGGAGCGAAGACCGCGGCCGCCGTGGCCGCCGCGAGCCTCCTCCCGGTCGGCGGCTTCGGCGCCACGACCCTCGGCGCCCCGAGCGTCGCCACCGCGGCTCCGCCGCCCGGCGTGAAGACGAAGCGGGTGATCCTGATCGCGTTCGCTGGCGGCGTCCGCGGCAAGGAGCTCATCGGCACGCCGGACAACATCCCCAACATCATGAAGATCGCCCAGGCGGGCGTCGTCGTGCCGCGCTGCCGGACGGCGAACCTCGGGCACTACGGGGCCGCCCTCTCGATCTTCACCGGCGTGCAGGACGCCCGCGGCATCCGCGACAACTACCGCGGCCCGCGCCCGACGATGTTCGAGTACTTCCGCAAGCAGCTCCGGCTGCCGGCCAAGGAGGTCTGGCTCTCGACGACGGGCGGCGCTCAGACGCGCAACTTCTCCTACGGAACCGACCCGGCGTACGGCGAGGCCTACGGCGCGAATCTGATCAGCGGTGACGGCCTCTTCAACGCCGACTTCCGCGACCTCCTCAACAACCTCGGCCGGCCGCGCCTGCCCGGCGACAAGGAGCAGCAGCTCCTCGACAAGCTCCGCGACAAGATCGACGTGACCAACCTCGAGAAGCGGACCGACAAGGGCTTCTCGGCCGATGAGGAGACGCAGCGCAAGGTCGAGCGCTTCATCCTCGAGGAGCTCTCGGGCAACACGACCCGGCTCACCGGCCCGGGCGCCGGCGACGCGAAGACGATCCGGATCGCCAAGACGATCCTCGGCATCTTCCGGCCGACCGTCCTCGGGATCACGCTCCAGAACCACGACGTGGCCCACGGCAGCTTCAACTCGTACGTCGAGGTCGTCCGCCGCAACGACGCCGAGGTCGGCACGCTGTGGGAGACGATCCAGGCCGACGACGAGCTCAAGGAGACCACGGCGATCGTGATGATGCCCGAGTTCGGTCGGGACGCCGACCTGAACGAGCGCCAGGGCCTCGACCACGGCGACGGCAGCAAGGATCTCCGTGAGGTCCCCTGCATCATGGCCGGCCCCGACTTCAAGAAGGGCTACGTCCTGCCCAAGACGATCCCGACGACCGCGTTCATGCCGACCCTGTGCGCCCTGTTCGGCGTCAACCCCGAGCACGCGGAGCAGAAGGCGGTCAAGGAGGTCTTCGGCTAGGCCGACGGCCACAGAGAGAGTCACCCCACGATTAGTCGACGGGGGAGGTGCGAGCGTCGCGCAACGCGCGGGCGCGCCGGTGGCGAGCGACGAAGCGAGCCGCCGGCAGTCCGGGCGGGCAGACCGCGGGACAACCCCGGCGTGCGGATCACGCCGGGGCCGCCGAAACCGCACGAGAGTGTCCCGGGGTCGGCCGCGCGCCGACCGCACCTCCCTCCGTCGCTAGCCGTTCCAACCGTTCCGACGACGACGACGACCGAGGAATCGACCGAGCGCAGCACCACGACCGAGGCGAAGCGAGCCCCCCCGGAGGCCAGAACCAAGTGCGCCCCCCCGAAGCCACCCGAGGCCTCCGCGCCCCCGCCCTTCTGATCATCCTCTCGGTCGCGATCCTGATCGTCGCCCCCCTCGGCCCGGCCATCGGCGACGACGACGAAGAGCTCGACGAGGACGTGCTCGCCGCCTCGCGGAGCTGCCTCGGCTGCCACGAGGGCATCGAGGAGATGCACCCCGCGTACCCGCTCGGCTGCACCGATTGCCACGGCGGCGACGCGAGCAGCGACGACCAGGAGAGGTCCCACATCCAGCCGAAGCGGAAGTGGCCGAACGACGAGAGCGTCCTCAAGCCGAACCACGACCCCGCCTACGTCAAGTTCCGCAATCCCGCGAACCTTCGGGTCGTGAAGGAGGCCTGCGGCGGCTGCCACGACGAGGAGGTCGACGCGATCAACAAGAGCCTCCACGGGACGACCGCCGGCCACCTCAACGACGGCCTCTTCGAGAACGGTGTCCTGAAGAAGAAGGGCAGCAAGTACGCGATCTTCGGGATCCGCGACGACCGCCCCGCCGAGGAGCGGGACGAGTTCGCCCTCGCCAAGCTCGACAGCCTGCCCGGCTTCCGGTCCGGCAAGCCGAACGCGATCCCGACCCACATCCGCGACGTGCCGCGGAAGGCCTGCATGCGCTGCCATCTCTGGGGCGTCGGCCGGGCCGTCCGCGGACGCCTGGGCATGGACGGCGACTACCGGAGCGAGGGATGCGCGGCATGCCACGTCACCTACGCGGACGACGGGCTGAGCCAGAGCGCCGATGAGGCGATCGACAAGCTCGAGCCCGGCCACCCGATGAAGCACACCTTCACGAACAAGATCCCGACCGAGACCTGCACGCGCTGCCACTACGGCGATGCCTCTATCGGGCTGTCGTTCCGCGGGCTCGCCCAGCCCGTACCCGGCATGCCGCAGAGCCCCGACGCGCCCGGACTGCACCGCAAGCGCCTGAACGGCGTGTACTACATCGACGATCCGGCCGCTACGCCCGCCGACGTCCACCACCAGCGCGGCATGCACTGCGTGGACTGCCACACGCGCAACGACACGATGGGCGACGGCTTCCTCTACACGCGCATGGAGGACGCCGTCGAGACCACTTGCCAGGGCTGCCACGGCGACTGGGACAACTACGCCACAGGTGTCACCCGCAAGGGCACGAAGCTCCCCCACCTCGAACGCGGGCCGGACGGCCAGTTCTTCCTGAAGAGCCGCGTAACCGGAGCGCGCCACAGGGTGAAGCAGGCGCGCGACATCGTGCGGCCGAGCAGCCCGGACTACAACGCCAGGGCCGCCATGGCGATGACGGGCGACCATGGCAAGCTCGAGTGCTACACGTGCCACAGCGGCTGGAACCCGAACTTCTTCGGCTTCCACTTCGACCGCAACGAAAGCTTCTCGCAACTCGACATCCTGTCCGGCTCGCGCACGAGCGGACGCGTCACGACGCAGGAGAAGGTCTTCTCGACCTTCAAGAACTTCTACCTCGGCTGGAACAGTCACGGCCGGATCGCGCCCTACATGGTCGGCTTCTCGAGCA
>JAJDCQ010000252.1 GCA_029260755.1 Planctomycetota bacterium
AGGCGAATTCGGCATTCACTTCCAGCGGATCGGAGCCGGGAGAAGAGACGGAAGGACGAACGGGGAGCCGCCACGTCGGCCCCCCTGAGATTCCCCTTGACGGAGGGGCCTTCCCATGGAAGACACGGAGGACACGGAGAGTCTTCGATCGGGCCTCATCACCGAAGAGGTTGCTACTCGGTGTGGCGAGAGCGAGAGCGAATCGACTCATCCGAGCGCTTGGCGTCTGCTCCGTGAATTCTCCGCGTTCTCCGTGTCTCCGTGGTGACATCCTCTTCGCCGGAGGCGAAGCCGGCTACGGTCGTTCGCCGGGCTCCCCGCCGATCACCTCGAGCGACCCGACGATCTCGTCGACGCCGGCGCGGTCGATGATCGTGTCGCCGACCTGACGGAAGCGCACCGTCCCCGACGGGTCGACGACGAACACGCTCGGCAGCGCGATCGGTCGGACCGGGTCGGCGACGCCCCACGCGGCGATGGTCTTCCGCTCGGGGTCGCTCAGGAGGGGGAAGCCGATCTCGACCTCCTCCTCATCCCTGATGGTGTCGATCATCCGGTCCGCCCGGTCGGCCGGGTCGGCGCTGATCGCGACGATCCGTCCGCCCGCCGCCTCGATCCGCTCTCGCTCTCGTTCCAGCTCGCCGAGCTGGGCGCGGCAGAACGGTCACCAGGCGGCGCGGTAGAAGACGATCACCGCGCTCCGTCCGTCGCGCAGGAGCGCGTCGAGGCTGACCGCCTCGCCCCGGGCGGCCGGCAGATCGAAGCCGGGCGCCGCGGCGCCGTCCTGGCGCGCGTCGGGCGCATCCGAGAGGAAGAAGGCGTTCAGCCCGGGGATGCTCGCGCAGCCGGCGAGCAGGCCGACGCCCGCGGCGACGATGGCGAGGCCGACGGCGCGGCGCCCGGCTCGGGGCCTGAGGGCGGATCGGGGGGGCGAGATCATCGTCGGGGCGCTCCTGGACTCTCAGGATACCGGCGGCGTCGCCGGCGTCCCACCGATGAATGGATGGTCACTCGCGCCGTCGTGCGTCTTCCTCGAGCCACCGCTCGACGGCGGCGCGGCTCGGGTCGTCCGCCGCGGCGACGTCGACCCAGCGGAGGTAGACCGCCCGGGCCGCGTCGGCCCGCTCCTGGAGGACGTAGATCCCGCCGAGGTTGAGGAGGACCGGCGGGAAGTCGGGCGCGAGCTCGTCGGCCTTCTCGAGCTCGGTCGCCGCGTCGTCGACCTGGTCGAGCAGCTTCAGGATGTCCGCGACGAGGATGCTCGTTCGCGCCGTCGCGCTCGACCGGGCGAGCCCGAGGTAACGGCGCAGGTGGACGAGCGCCCCCTCGAGGTCCCGCTCCTCGTAGAGGAGCTCGCCGAGGGCTCGCCGCGCCTTGCGGTGGTCGTCGTCGATCGCGATCGCCTCCTCGAGGAGCGCTCGCGCCTGGCTCCGATGCTCGACGTCCTGGGCGTCGGCGTGGGCGAGCACCGCGCCGAGGTCGGCCCGCGCGTCGGCGTCGTCGGTGTCCGCCCGGTCGAGCACCTCCTCGAGCGCGCTCTTCGCGAGCCGGAGCTGGCCCTGGCGCAGGGCGCGGCGGCCGAGCTTCCGGAGGTGCTCGATCGGCGCCGCGCCGTCGCCGAGGCGCATCGGCTCGTCGCTGCCGCCGCCGCCGCCCGTTCCCGCGGCGCCTCCCTCGCCGCTCTCGCCGCCGTCGTCCGTCCCGTCGCTCGACTGGGGCGCCTGCGTTCCGCCGGGAATCGCGCGGGCGAGCTGCTGGCTGAGCTCGTCGGCGCCTCGGAAGCTGCCCGCCCTCTCGAGGTCGATCTGCGCCTGGGCGATCTCGCCGAGCTTGAGGAGGAAGCGCCCGCGGAAGTAGCGGGCCGCCTCGTCGTTCGGGTTGCGCTTCACCGCCTCGTCCAGCAGCGCCCGCGCCTCGTCGTCCTCGCCGCGCCGGTGGTGCCAGGTCGCGAGGGAGATGTGGGCGAGGACGTGGTCGGGGTCCGCCTCGAGCGCGCGCCGCCACGCGGCGACCGCGTCGTCGTGACGGCCGCGGAGGTGCTCGAGGTCGCCGAGGAGGCGAAGCGCGTTCGCGTTCTCCCCGACCCGCGGATCGGCGATGAGCTGCTCGACGACGGCGATCGCGCCGCCGACGTTGCCCTGCCGGGCGAGCGACTCCGCGAGCAGGCGCGCGTCGTCGACGCGGGTCGCCGCCGACTCGGGGAGATCGGCCAGCGCCGGGTAGAGGCCGACGCGAGCGCGGGCGAGGACGTCCTCGACGATCCGGCGGGCCGCGTCGGGGCCGACGTAGAGGCTGCGCGGCGCGGCGAACTCGACGTGGAGGTTGTCGTCGGTGTTGATCGTCGCGCCGGCCACCCACGCGCGGACGTCATCGCCGCCGAAGAGGTGGATCGCGAGCAGGTCGAGGGGGCGGCGCAGACCGGCCGCGGCGAGGGCCGCCTGGACGCGCCGGCTCCGGGCGCGCTCGCCGAGGCGCTTCAGGTGAAAGCGAAGGGGCCCCTTCCCGCCCAGGACGAGAACCTCCTGCGTTCCCGGCGGGCGGAAGACGTGGACGTCGTCGAAGACCGACGCGAACGTCGCCAGGAGCGACCGGAACGACTCGACCTCGAGTGAGTAGAGCTGGATCCACTGGCAGAAGACGCCGCCGTCCCGCAGCGCCTCGTGGCCCGCCTCGAAGAACTCGCGGGTGAACAGGTTCGCCGCGCCCGAGAGCCACGGGTCCGAGGGCTGGCTGACGATCACGTCGTAGGGACGCTCGGCGAGGAGGATGTGGTTGCGGCCGTCCTCGCCGGTCACGCAGCGGAAGCGGTCGTCGTCGAACGGCTTCCCGTTCCAGGCGTCGAAGAAGCCCTCGTCGCGGACCGCCTCGACGACGGCCGCCTCGAGCTCGACGCACTCGAGCTCCCGGACTCCTTCGAACAGCAGGGCCGACCCGGCCGTCACGCCGCTGCCGAGGCCGATCACGAGGACGCGGTCGGTCCGGTCCGCGACCATCAGCGGGAGGGCGGACAGGAGGACCTGCGTCGGCATGTCCGCGAGCGACGGGCGGCTCGGGTCGATCGGGATGCTCGCCTCGACCTTGCCGCTGTTCTTGAGGTAGCGGGTGTTCTTCTTCGGGTAGTCCTCGACCGTGACCGTCGAGGCGAGCCCTTCGCGGTGGAAGCGGAGGATCAGGTCGTCGCCGCCCTCGCGGTACTGGCGGAGGAACTGCTCGCGGGTGAGCGCGTCGAGATCGGGGAGGCTGGCGGCGTAGGTGTAGGTGCCCGCGCTCAGAACGGCCGGGTCCCAGCGCGGCAGGAGCGCCGGCCCGAGGCCGCAGAAGAGGCCGGCCGCGGCGACGAAGGCGACGGCGTGCGCGCCGGTCCGCTTGCCGGCGCCGGCGCCGGCCGCGGGCGCCGCGGTGACCGGCGCTCCCGAGGTGGAGATCGCGCGGGCGACGAGCCACGCCGCCGCGATCGCGCCGGGGATCGCCGCGGCGATGAGCGCGCCGCGCACGCCGAACAGCCGGAGGAAGACGAACCCGCCCGCGATCGCGCCGACGATCGCTCCGAACGTGCTCGCGACGTAGATCGAGGTCGCTCGCGACGCCGCGCGGTCGGGGTCGGCCCGGCTGGCGGCGCCCATCAGGAGCGGCGTCGAGAGCCCCATCAGGAAGGCCGGGCCGAGGACGACGAGCGCCGAGAGTCCGAGCTGCACCGTCAGGAGCGTCCCGTCGGCCGCCGGGTCGGCGACGCCGCGGAAGGCGACGAGGAAGAGCCACGGCAGCTCGGGGAACGCGACGCCGGTCGCGAGGACGGCGAGGAGGGCGAGCGTCTCGGTCACCGCGAGGACGAGCAACGGCCGTCGGGTGCGCGCGAGGATCGGCGCCGCGACGGCGGCGCCGAGGCCGAGGCCGGCGAGGATCGTCCCGAGGACGGTCGTGATCGCGTAGACGCTGCTGCCCAGCACCAGGCCGAGGACGCGCGCCCAGACGACCTGGAGGGCGAGGCTGCGGGCGCCGCCCGCGAACGCGATCGCCGAGAGGACCGAGACCGGGGCCGACTCGACCGGCGGCTCGGCCTCGGTCTCGGGGACGGTCGCCTCGGGGGCGGTCTCGGCCGCGGTCTCGGCCTTCGAGGCCGCGTTCGAGGCGGGCGCGGTCGCCGGTTGCGCCGCCTGGCGGGCGAGCCAGATCGCGAACGCGCCGGCGCCGACGTTCGCGAGGGCGGTCAGCCAGAGCGTTCCGCGGACGCCGAGGGCGGGCAGGATGAAGATCCCGGCGCCGAACGTCCCGGCGACCGCGCCGACCAGGTTCGCGGCGTAGATCGTCGCGATCCGCCGGCCGCGGGTCGGCCCCGGCGTGCCCCGGGTGACCGCCGCGGCCATCACCGGGAACGTCGCGCCCATGAGGAACGCGGCCGGGAAGATCGCGACCAGGGTCAGGCCGAGGCGGGCGAGGTCGCGCCCGATGTCGCCCTCGATCCCCGCGCCGTCGACGAGCAGCCGGAACGCGCCGCGGACCGCGACGCGGAAGAAGTCGGCCGAGAGCGCGCCGAGGATCCCGATCACGATCTCGAGGACGCCGTAGACGAGCAGCGGCCGGGAGAGGGTGTCGGCGCGGCGGCCGGCCACGATCCCGCCGGCGCCGAGGCCGCCCATGAAGCCGGCGAGGGTGGCGCTGCTCGCGAGCGCGCTCGCGCCGAAGACGAGGACGAGCTCGCGCGACCAGACGACCTCGTAGGCGAGCCCGCAGGCGCCGGACAGGATGAACAGACCGACCGCCGTCACGATCGGGACGGACGCCTGCCGCGCGCTCGACTCGGTGGGCGAGGGGGTCATGGCAGCGACATCATCAGCATCGCCATGTCATCGGGAGACCACGGGGCCGTCGATCAGGAGCCGTTGCGAATGCTCAGGCCGGCTCGGCTCCGAGCCGGGGGCCGAGCAGCGCCGTCAGGCAGGTGATCGAGTCCGCCAGGCGTTCTCCGAGCAGCCAGTCCACGTCGAGCCAGAAGCCGACGCAGGCGACGCTGTCGAGTCGCCCGGACCGGACCTCGGTCGATGTGTAGCGCCCGGCCTCGTCGAGGACGTGGGCGTGGATCACGCTCCTCGCCGAGTCGATCGCCCAGTACTCGCGGACGCCGTGCGACTCGTACTCCTCGCGTTTCTCGTGCGTGTCGCGACGACGCGACGCGGGGGTGTCCGAGACGATCTCGATGACGAGGTCCGCCGCGCCGTCGAGATAGTCATCGGTGAGCCGCTCGGACCGCTCGGTCGTGACGAAGAAGAGATCGGGCTGTCGGATCAGATCCGGGGCGAGCCGCATCGAGTAGGGCTCGGTGTGGATCGAGCCGGTCCCGCGGCGGTCGAGGAAGACCTTGAGAATCGTGACGAGGAGCGCGGCGAGCTCGGCGTGCGCCTTCTTGACCGGGGAGTGGACGATCACCTCGCCGCGGGTGAGCTCGCAGATCCGGCCATCGATGCCGCTCGTGAGCTCGAAGAGCTCGGCCTCGTCCCGGCACGGGATCGTCACCTCGTTCGGCTCCCGGTCGAGGGCGGCGCCGTTCACCATGAGCTTCAATTCCATGCGACTCAGTATACCGGCCGGGGTTGACGTCGGCCGGCCCTACCAGCGGATGGTGCCCCGGAGCTCGGCGATCGACGCCGCGCCGACCTCGACGAGGCGCTCGGCGATCTCGCGGGCGATCCCGGCGGCCGCCGACGGCGCCGCGAAGCTGGCCGTCCCGACCTGCACCGCGTGGGCGCCGACGACGATGAACTCGAGGGCGTCGTCGCCGCTCGTGATCCCGCCGCAGCCGATCACGGGGCAATCGGTCGCCCGGACGCACTCGGCGACGCAGCGGAGCGCGATCGGGCGGATCGCGGGACCCGAGAGCCCGCCGAAGCCGGTCGTCAGCATCGGGCGGCGGCGACGCCAGTCGATCGCCGTGCCGAGGACGGTGTTGCCGACGACGAGGGCGTCGGCGCCGGCGTCGGCGACGGCGACGGCGATGTCGGCGATGCGGGTGACGTTGGGCGTGAGCTTCACCCACACGGGCAGCGTCGTGACGCGCTTCACCCCGGCGACGACCTTCGCCGCCTGGGCGGGCTCGCGGCCGAAATCGAGCCCGTGGCTCACGTTCGGGCACGAGAGGTTCAGCTCGAGGGCGGTGACCCCGTCGCGCGCCTCCTCGACGCGGGCGGCGAGGTGCTCGTAGTCGGCGGCGTCGGCGCCGGCGATGTTGAGGATCGCGCCGGTCGGCAGGGCGCGCATGCCCGGGAGGACGACCTCGAGGAACCGATCGATCCCCGGGTTCTGGAGCCCGATCGAGTTCAGCATGCCGGCGGGCGTCTCGGTCATCCGCGGCGGGTCGTTGCCCGCCCGCGGCTCGCGGGTGACCGTCTTGGCGACGACGCCGCCGACGAGGTGGAGGTCGATCAGGCCGTGGCCGGCCGCCTCGACGCCCGAGCCGAACGTCCCGCTGGCGGCCAGGACCGGCGACTGGAGGCGGACCGGACCGACGTCGCAGCCGAGGTCGACCCCGGCGGGGATGGCGGCGTCGAGCGCTCCGGCGGGCGCGCTCACCCGGTCGCGCCCGCGTTCGCGGGGGCGGCGTCGCGTCCGCCGTCGGGGGGCGGGGTGCCGTCGGTCTCGGGCTTGCTCTCGGGCTTCGCCTCGGTCTTCGCCGGGTTTGGGGCGGTCGGGGCGTCGGCGGGCTTGTTGTCGGCGTCGGCCTCCTTCTGGGCGGCCTCGTCGGCCTTCGCGCGCTTCTCCTCGCGCCAGAAGACGATGACGATCAGGAACGCGCCGACGACGATGCAGGAGTCGGCGACGTTGAAGTTCGGCCAGACGAAGTGGCCCTTCTGGGTCAGGTTCGCCGGGGCGACCTTCATCAGGAAGCCGTGGAGGGTCTCGTGCTGCGGCTCGACGTAGAACGCGATGAAGTCGCGCACCTTGCCGAAGGCGACCCGGTCGACGAGGTTGCCGATGACGCCGGCGAGGAGCAGCCCGAGGGTGAGCGGCAGGAGCCGCGCGTCCTCCTCGGCGGTCGCGACGAAGTAGACCATCGCCGTGACGGCGACGGCGCTCACGACGATGAAGAACGTGATCGCGCCCGGAAAGAGACCGAACGCTGCTCCGGGGTTCTCCGAGGTCTCGATCGCGAGGAGACCGTCGATGAGGACGACCTTGTCGCCGAGGTCGGGCATCTTCGAGAAGACGATCGCCTTCGAGACGAGGTCAATGACCGCGCCCAGAACCGCCACGAGACCGAACCAGAGCCAGCGCATGGAGCGGAGTATAGGGGCCGCCCGGGGGGTGTCAAGGAATGGCGGCGCGAGCGGGTGCGGGCCGGGGTCGCGGGCGGGGGGCGGGGTCGAGAGGGGCATGGCGGCGGCTCCGGTCGAGGGGGGACTGCCGAGAGAGACAGTCCCGGAGGCGATCGGATTCGGGCACGGGCGCGGGCACGGGGACGAGCCCGAAATAGCCGACATCGATGTCGGGAGACGATGCTCGAGCGAGAGATCCGACTGTTCCTGGACGCGCTGGAGGCCGAGCGCGGCCTGTCGGGGAACACCGTGGCCGCCTACCGGCGCGACCTCCTGCGCCTGGACGAGCATCTCGGGGAGCTCGGGGTCGCCGCGTCGGCGGCCGTCACCCTCGATCACCTGACCTCGTTCGCCGAGGCGGAGCGCGTCCGGGGGCTCAAGGCGAGCTCGCGGGCGCGGGCCATCGTCGCCGTCCGGATGCTCTTCCGCTTCCTCAAATCGGACGGGCTCCTCCCGGCCGACCCCGCCGAGCGGCTCGGCGTCCCGGCGCGGGAGCACCGCATCCCGCGGGTGCTCACCCTCGCCGAGGTCGAGCTCGTCCTCGGCAGCCCCGACCGGACGCGCCCGCTCGGGCTGCGCGACCGGGCGGCCCTCGAGATGCTCTACGCGAGCGGCGCGCGGGCGAGCGAGCTCACCGGACTGCGGGCAGAATCGGTCACCGACCTCGACCTTCCCGAGGCGCGCGACCCGCTCGGCGCGGTCGGGCGCGGCCCCGCCCCCCTCGTCGACGGGGTCGGCGGCGTGGTGAGGCTGCTCGGCAAGGGCAACCGTGAGCGGGTCGTCCCGATCGCCGTCCGCGCCCGACGCGCGTTCGACGCCTACCTCCGCGCCGGCCGACCGGTCCTCGCCGAGCGTCGCCGCCGGGCCGGGTCCCCGGTGCCCGAGGTCGCGTTCCTGACGCGGCTCGGCGCGCCGCTCCGGCGTGAGGACGTCTTCCGGCTGCTCGGAAGGCATCTGAAGCGGGCGGGCGTGGAGACCGAGGCGAGCCCGCACGTCTTGCGGCACACCTTCGCGACGCATCTCCTCGAGAACGGCGCCGAGCTCCGCCTCGTCCAGGAGCTGCTCGGACATGCGCGGGTGACGACGACGCAGGTCTACACGCACGTGGACCGCAAGCGCCTCCGCTCGACGATCGACCGGTTTCACCCGCGAAGTGTGGTCTGAGACTCGGCCGTCAGCTTCCCGTCCGCTGTCAGCTATCAGCTATCAGCTTTCCGCCTTCGCCCAACGCTCAGCCTCGGCGCTCAGCCAGCAGCCGTTCACTGCGATCAGCGGCCGCCGCCGACAGACACACCAGGCTCCGCTCGACGCGGAAAGCGGAGAGCGCAAGGCGGAAAGCTGAAAGCTGAAAGCTGAAAGCTGATAGCGGCTAGCTACCCGGCGGGCGTTCCCGACATGAACTGGAAGTGCCGGTCGCCGATCGTCAGGTGGTCGCCGTCCTTCAGGCGCTCGTCGTCGATCGCCTTCTGGTTGATCAGGACGCCCTTGCCCTTGGGGCTGACGTCGATCAGGCGGAAGCCGGTGTCGTCGCGGAAGATCACGGCGTGCTTGCGGGGGGCGAACCAGCCGGACGTGCGGAGGTCGCACTCCTTGCCCTTGCCGACCTGGTAGACGCTCTTCTCGAGGAACAGCTCGCGGCGGACCTTGCCCTCGTTGAAGACGAGGTAACCCTTGACCCTCGACGCCTTCTCGCGCTGGATCAGCGCCATCTGGCGGGCGTCGATGGCCATCGTCATGCCGCCGATGTCGCCGTCTTCCTCCTCCTCCTCGACCTTCTTCTTCGCCGGCTCCGGCGGGGGCTCGTCGGCGGAGCTGAACCCGATCGAGTACTTCCCGATCGAGATCTCGTCGCCGGAGTTGAGGTTGTGGGCGGTGACGCGGCGGCCGTTGACGAAGGTGCCGTTGTTCGACTTGAGGTCGCGGACGACGAAGACGCGGCCGTCGCGGACGATCTCGCAGTGACGGCGCGAGACGCCCAGGTTGTCGATGTGGACCTCGCACTCCTGGCTGCGGCCCACGCAGACCGGACCCTTCTCGAACTCGAGGCGGTTGAGGACCTTACCGGAGAAGCTGACCACCAGGCGCATCATGGTTTCAGCATCTTCTCCCCAACCGGAAGATGTTTCAAGCCGGGCAGCCCATCTCGGGCCGGGCCCAGGACATCAGTCGGTCGATTCGGTGGTGCCGCTCGAGTCCTCGGGCGTCCCCTGCTCCTGCCCGTGGAACTGCACTCTGAGATCATCGGCTTCTGCCTGGCTCTCCAGCAGCCTGTAGACGAGAAGAGCGGCCGTGGAGATGCCGACCGGGTCCTCGTGCTGGATCGCGAGGCGGCTGATGAACTCGGCGATGCAGGGGTTCTCGCCCTCGAGGCGCTCGAGCAGCCCGATGACGTAGTCGTTGTCGCGCTCGCGCTCGAGCTCGCGACAGACGGCGTAGCCCGTCTCCTTGGTCACCTTCGGGAGGGGCGGGGCGGCAGGGGCGGGCGGCATCGGTCGAGCCTCCGGGTCCGGGCGGCCGACGGTGGACGGCACCGCCGACGCGCCCCGGGGATGGACGACTCAGGCGTCGTCGCCGTTACGGAACTTCCCGAACGCGACGGTGGCGTTGTGGCCGCCGAACCCGAACGAGTTCGAGAGGACGACGTCCATCGGCATGGAGCGGGCCTCGTTCGGAACGTAGTCGAGGTCGCAGTCGGGGTCGGGCGTGTCGTAGTTGATCGTCGGCGGCGCGAGGTCGTTCTGCACTGCGAGGGCGGAGACGACCGCCTCCACCCCGCCCGACGCGCCGAGGAGGTGCCCGATCATCGACTTGGTGCTCGAGACGGCGAGCTTGTCGGCGTGGTCGCCGAAGACGCCGCGGATCGCCCGCGACTCGGCCGAGTCGTTGAACTCGGTGCTCGTGCCGTGCGCGTTGATGTAGGTGACCCGCTCGGGGGTGACGCCCGAGTCCTCGAGGGCGAGGCGCATCGACGCCTTCGCGCCGAGCCCCTCGGGCTGCGGCGCGGTGATGTGGTGGCCGTCGTCGCTCATCCCGTAGCCGATGAGCTCGCAGTAGATCCTCGCGCCGCGCTTCTTCGCGTGCTCGAGCTCCTCGGCGACGAGGACGCCGGCGCCCTCGCCGAGGACGAACCCGTCGCGGTCCTTGTCGAACGGGCGGCTCGCCCGCTCGGGCTCGTCGTTGCGCCGGCTGAGCGCGCGCAGCGAGCAGAAGCCGGCCATCCCGAGGCGCTCGAGCGCGCCCTCGGTCCCGCCCGTGAAGATCACGTCGGCCCGGCCGAGGCGGATCTGGTCGAGGGCGACGCCGATCGCGTGGCCGCTGCTCGTGCAGGCGCTCGCCGTCGCGAAGTTCGGCCCGCGGATGCCCCAGCGGATCGCGATGTTGCCGGGCGCCGCGTTGAGCATCATCTTCGGAACGAAGAAGGGGCTCACCCGACCCGGACCGCGGCTGTAGAGGCGGTGGCTCTGCTGCTCGATCTCCTGGAGGCCGCCGATGCCCGAGCCGAGGATGCAGCCGACCCGGTCGGGGTTCGTGAGCTCGAGGTTGCTGTCCTCGCGCGCCATCTCCGCGGCCGCGACCGCGAAGTGGGCGTAGGGATCGAGGTTCTTCGCTTCCTTCCGCTCGAGCCAGTCGTGCGGATCGAAGTCGGTGATCTCGCCGCCGATCTTGACCGGGAAGTCCGAGAGGTCGATCCGCTCGACCGTCTTGATCCCGCTCTTGCCCGCGACGCAGTTCTTCCAGAACGCATCGAGGCGGCAGCCGATCGGGCTGACGACGCCCAGGCCCGTGATGACGACCCTACGCATGAACCTCTCTCCAGGCGCCCCGACCCTCCTCCGTCGAAGCGTCGACGGAGCGCCCCGGAGACCGGGGCGACCGGCAAAACGCTCGCGCCTCGATGGAGAGGGTCGCGAGCGTCCGGTGGGTGCGCCGCTCTACTTGCTGCTGAGCTTCTCTTCGATGTACTTGATCGCTTCGCCGACCGTCTTGATCTTCTCGGCATCCTCGTCGGAGATCAGGATGTCGAACTCCTCTTCGAGCTCCATCACGAGCTCGACCTGATCGAGGGAATCCGCGCCGAGGTCGTTCTGGAAAGCCGTCTCGGGCGTCACCTTCTCGCGGGAGACGCCGAGCTGATCGCAGACGATCTTGGTCACCTTCTCGGGGACTTGCGCCGACATACCCCATCCTCCCAAGGGAGACCGCACCATGGCCTTCGCGGCCGCATGGGCGTCTCGGTTCGACAGTTGAACGCGTGGACCCAGGCGTGTCCATAGTGGATACGCGGGGCCCGTGAGTCATCTCCAACGGAGATCGCCCTTCGGGGCGACCCCCGCATCGGCGCATCGTGCGCCGATGACCTCTCCGGCTCGTCCGCCGGGCCGAGGTCGAGCCCGACAGCTAACGAAATGCTTCCCGTTCGGTCCAGTCGCGCACCGTCCGCTTTTTCGCGGACGCGGCCCGACGCGGCCCGGCGACCCTCAGATCACCAGCCCTCCGTCGACCGGGACGACCACGCCGGTGACGTAGCCGGCCAGGTCGCTGGCGAGGAACGTGGCGACGGATGCTATGTCTTCCGCCTTTCCGAGGCGGCCGAGCCCGATCCGCTCGGCGATCTGTCCGGTGACCTCGTCGCCGAGCGCCGCGGTCATGTCGGTCTCGATGAAGCCCGGCGCGATCGCGTTGACCGTGACGCCGCGCGGCGCGAGCTCGCGCGCGAGCGACTGGGTGAACCCGACGATCCCCGCCTTGCTCGCCGCGTAGTTGCTCTGGCCCGCGTTGCCGCGGAGGCCGACGACGCTCGTGATGTTGATCACCCGGCCCTTGTCCCGCGCCTTCAGGAGCGAGCGGCTGGCCGCCTTGGTCACGCGATAGCAGCCGCCGAGGTTGACGTCGACGACGTCGGTCCAGTCCGACTCGCTCAGCCGCGCGAGGATGTTGTCCTTCGTGATCCCGGCGTTGTTGACGACGATGTGGAGAAGGCCGAGCTTCGCCGTCGCGGCCTTCACGGCCGCCTCGACCGACGCCGCGTCGCCGACGTCGCACGCGATCGCGCACGCGCCATCGTCGGCGCCGAGCAGGCTCGCGCACTCGGCCGCCGTCTCGGCCGCCTTGTCCTGGTTCCGCGCCAGGCACGCCACCTTCGCGCCCGCCTTCGCGAGCCCGAGCGCGATCGCGCGGCCGATGCCGCGGCTGGCGCCCGTGACGAGGGCGACGCGGTCGTCGAGGCGGATCTCCATGCTCATCGGTCGGTCCTCTCCTTGCCGCTCGCTATTCCGCGAGGCCGGCCGCCATGGCCTCGGCCTCGGCGACGCCCTGCGCGCTCACGACGGACAGCGCCCGGTCGATCTGCTTGCACAGCCCGGCGAGGACGGTGCCCGGGCCGAGCTCGTAGGCGCGCGTGATCCCGCTCTTCACGAGCAGCTCGATCGACTCCTGCCACCGCACCGGGCTGCTGACCTGACGGACGAGCAGCTCGCGGATGCGGTCGGGGTCGTCCTCGAACTGCGCCGTCACGTTCGAGACGTAGCGGCACGAAGGCTTCCTGATCTCGACGTCGCTGAGCACCGTCGCCAGCTTCACGCCGGCCGGCGCCATGAGCGGGCTGTGGTACGCGCCGGCGACCGGGAGGGGCAGGACGCGTCGCGCGCCGTTGTCCTTCGCCGCGGCGCACGCCGCGTCGAGGGCCGCCTTCTCGCCCGAGATCACGATCTGGCGCGGGCTGTTCCAGTTGGCGACGACGACGACGCCGGTCTTCGCGCCGACGGCGACCGCGTCCTTCACGACCTCGGGGCTCGCCCCGACGACGCTCGCCATGCCGCTCGGCTGCGCGTCGCAGCACTCCTGCATGAACCGGCCGCGCTCGATCACGAGCCGGATCGCGTCCTCGAGCGAGAGGGCGCCGGCGGCGACGAGGGCGGTGTACTCGCCGAGCGAGAGGCCGGCGACGGCGGCCGGCTCGGCGAGCTTGCCCGCGGCGAGCTCGTTCACGGCGCCGTGCGCGGCCAGGCTCGCGACGAGGATCGCCGGCTGGCTCACGTCGGTGCGGCGGAGCTCGTCCTCGGGCCCCTCGAAGCTGATCTTCGCCAGGTCGAACTCGACCGGCGCGTTCGCCTGGGCGTAGAGCGCCCGGACGGACTCGAACCGCTCGTGGAGGTCGGCGCCCATGCCGACGACCTGCGCGCCCTGGCCGGGGAAGAGGAGCGCGGTGGCCCCGTTCGTCGTCTCGGTCATCGCAGTCCTACCAGCGGAGAAGGGCCGATCCCCAGGAGAGGCCCGCGCCGAAGGCGACCATGAGGACCAGGTCGCCGCGCTCGATGCGGCCGGAGTCGGCCGCCTCGTGGAGCGCGATCCCGACGCTCGCCCCCGAGGTGTTGCCGTAGCGGTCGATGTTGAGGAGGACGCGGTCCATCGAGAGGCCGACGCGATCGACCGCGCTCTCGATGATCCGCAGGTTCACCTGGTGCGGGATCACGAGCTTGATGTCGTCGACCGTCACGCCCGCGCCCTGGAGGGCGTCCTCGATGAGCTCGCCGAACCGCGTGACGGCGAAGCGGAAGATCTCCCGGCCCTTCATCTTGACGTAGTGGTCACGCCGCTCGATCGACGCGGCGTCGATCGAGGGCTGCCGGCTCCCGCCGGCCGGGATGTAGAGGAGCTCGTCGTTGCCCGCGAGCCGCATCTTGCTGTGGAGGAGCTGCCCCGGCTCGTCGTCGCGCGAGGCACGGATCACGGCCGCGGCGGCGCCGTCGCCGAAGATCACGCGGGTGCCCCGGTCCTCGGGGTCGATCACGCTCGTCATCTGCTCGGCGCCGACGAGGAGGACGTGCCTGGCCGTGCCGGCGGCGAGGAACTGCGCCGCGGTCACCGTCCCGAATACCCAGCCGCTGCACGCGGCCATCAGGTCGAAGCCGCCGGCGTTCTCGAGCTTCAGG
This sequence comes from Planctomycetota bacterium, assembly GCA_029260755.1. Classification (GTDB taxonomy): domain Bacteria; phylum Planctomycetota; class J058; order J058; family JAJDCQ01; genus JAJDCQ01. Next base: position 14,240 of record JAJDCQ010000252.1, read on the forward strand.
TCACGCTGAATCAGCGCGGCGCACGAGGGGATGATGTAGTCGGGGGTCATCGTGGCGCAGAGGACGAGGTCGATGTCCTCGGGCGCCACCTTCGCCGCGGCGAGGGCGCGGCGGCCCGCCTCGGCGCCGAGCGGCGCCGCGCCCGTGCCGGGCTCGGCGAAGTAGCGTTGCTTGATCCCGGTGCGCGTGCGGATCCACTCGTCGCTCGTGTCGAGGACCTTGGCGAGGTCTTCGTTCGTGACGAGTCGGTCGGGCACGTACAGGCCGGTGCCGACGACCGAGATGCGCGGACCGCTCACGCGTCGCACCTCCGCTCAGCAGCCGGCGGTCGCCCCCAACCGCCTGTGCGCGAGTCTCTAGGGGATGAGAGGTTCGGGCAGACCGACGAAGGCTACTCGCCGTCGTCGTTCATGTTGATGATCACGCGCCTGCGGTAGTGGCCGCAGTTCACGCAGATCGTGTGCGGCTTCATCGTCGCCGCGCAGTTGTTGCACTTGATGAGCGTCGGGCGGCGAAGGGCCAGGTGGCTCTTCCGCTTGCCCTTGCGCGCCTTGGAGATCTTCTGCTTCGGGACGGCCATGAGACTGCTTCCGCATCTAGGGGGTGCCGATCGATGGACGGTCGACCCCGATTCCAAGCAAGGCGCGCAATTATAGGGGGGACCCCGACGGCGTCAAGCCGGCGCCTCGAGTGGCGGGCCCGGGGCTCCTGTTCCTGGAACGGGAGCGCAGGCGTCGGCAATGAACTGCGCGCCGGCAACTCGCAATCCGCGTAGTCCGCGTAATCCGCGGTTCCCACTGGTTCAACGCCGAGAGAGACCGAACCGCGGATTTCGCGGATTACTCG
>JAJDCQ010000253.1 GCA_029260755.1 Planctomycetota bacterium
GAGGACGGCGTCGTCGCCGTGGCGCCCGTCATCGACTGCGGCGACAGGGTGGTGCTCGAGCTCGCGGTCACCAAACCGCAGGACGCGCCGGCCGTCCTTGCTCCGGTCGAGCGGGCGCTTCTCGCGGAGTTCGGCGATCCCACGGCTGTCCCGGATCACCTCGAGCTTCGCACCGATCACGGGCCACAGTACACCGGCGCGGACTGTCGCTCGCTCACCGACAAGTGGGGCGTCGAGCAGACACGCGCACCAGTCGGGCGGCCCACCGGGAACAGCGTCGCCGAACGCGTCATCCGGACCCTCAAGGAGGAGGTCATCTGGCTCCAGGACTGGGCCTCGCTCGCCGAGCTGAGGGACGCGCTCGAGGCATGGGTCGTCGTCTTGTGACGCGCGAACCCGCGGGGGCGCTCGCAAGTCGCCAATCCCCTCGCGGCCAGCGTGTTCGAAGGGCGACCCCATCCGTGTCGGCCTCGAAGCCGCGCGCCCCACGCCACCCGCCCCCGAGCCGCTCGCGCATCGCGTCCCAACCGGCTACAGTCGAAGAGCTTGCGAGCAAGCTCTCTCCGCGGTCATCCGACCGCGGCCCCGTTGAAGCACCGCGCGATTCGACGAGAGCGCGGGGGCGCCGAATCTCTCCGCGGTCATCCGACCGCGGCCCCGTTGAAGCGTGCCCGAAGAGCTCGGACCGGGCGAGCTGGCCGCTCCTCTCCGCGGTCATCCGACCGCGGCCCCGTTGAAGCTCGAAGTAGCAACCCTCATCCTGGTCGATCTCGAGCGGCTCTCCGCGCGCCGCGCCCGAGCTCGCTCCTTGCGCAAGACCGCTGGCTCCCCTACCGTCAGTCCTCGAGCAATCGGGGAAGGCCATGACCACCAAGAACGCCGGTAGCGATGGCCAAGTAGAGACCGCCGGGGCCGCTCCCGCGCATCGCAGCCGTGGGCGAACTCGCGAGGCGGTCTACGCGGCCGCCCATCAGTGGCGGCTCGCGTTCGCCGAGGTGGTGCGCGAGCAGGGCCTCGGCCTCGACGATCTCCTGCCGAAGCCTGGCCGCCGCTCGCGGCGTGTCCGCCTCCTCGCCGAGGAGGTCAGCCGCCGGGTCGGGTTCGAGGTGAGCTACCCCAGTCTCCGGGAGCTTCTGAGGAAGGAGCCGGCCCTCGCCACCGCGTACCTCGAAGGGCGCCCCCCGACGCCCGAGGAGCGACGCGAGACGGCGATCCGGAACCAGAGGGCGTCGATCCGAGGCGAGCCGCGCCCGCCAGCGCCGCCCGCGCCGCCCGCGCCGCCGACGGTGCCGACGCCGCCCTCGCCGCCGACGGTGCCGACGCCGCCGACTCCCCCGACTCCCCCGACTCCAACGACGCCGCCGACGCCGCCGAAAGATCCGGGGGTGATGCTCGTCCCGGGGCGCCGACCCCTGACCCGGCGCGTCCGGCGCGGGATCTCGGCCGCGACCGTCGTCGACGAGCTCCTGGCGATCGCCGCCGAGACCGAGGAGGCGAGCCGTCGCGTGAAGCGGGCCGTCGCGCGTCTGCGGCGCGACCTCGCCGACCTCGAGGAGCTGGAGGGGAAGCTGAACGAAGCGGGGGCAGTGCTCGAGCGGGCTGGACGGCGACGGTAGCGCCCCGCGCCGGGCCACGCCGGCACGCGAAGCGGGCTATGGAGCGGTGGCGGGGGTGGGTGAGGGGCATCGCGTCGGCCGGGTCGCTCCTGGCGAATCCAGCCGATGTCTCTGGGGCGGGTGCGGTCTTCTGGAACTTGTCGAGAGCCGGGAGGACGAGGCCGTAAAGGTAGATGGTGGCCACTTCGTGTTTACGAATGGCGGTGCGTCAGTCGCGTTCGGCGGCGCTAGCCTCGTCGATGAAGAGCCGGACTTCCTGGCGGGTGAAGGCGCGCGTCGTGTTGTGGTCGGCTTCGTGGCGGGCTTCCTGGAGATGGACGAAGGCACGCGCGAGGGCGCGGACCTCGGCGGGGATGTCGGCGGGTTTGCCGACGAGCGGGCCCAGCCAGACAGGCCAGCTCTTGTCGAGGCCTGCGAAGAGGCGCGACGTCTTCTTCATGTCGTTGTGGGTGAGGGAGCGCGAGAGTGTCTTTCGGAGGGCGTGGATCCGGCCTTCGGTCGTGCGGGCGGGGAGGAAACGTTCGGTGGCTTCTTGGATGAGGAGGTGGAAGAGGGCGTAGTAGGCGGAGCTGATGGCCCGCCGGAGGTTGGCGTTCTTTGGGCGCGTTCGGTCTCGGGTGGCGAGGTGGAGGGCTTGCTCGAGGAGCTGGCCGTGGAGGGTCGTGCGACTCACCGGGTCAGAACGTCTCGATGCGTCCGTCTGGTGGGTCGTTGTTGAGCTCGTCGATGACGCGCTGCTCGGACTCGGTGCGGTATCGGACGTACGGGATCGCGGTGATGCCGCCAGCCGTGAGGGCGTTCTCGAAGACCTGGGTCAGGGGGCGGAGCTCTCTGAACGTCCAGTCCTTCTTGCGGTCTTCGAGAATGACCCAGATCCAGACGGCGTCATCGTCGGAGGAGTCTTGGCCGACGGAGAAGAGTGCCTTGACGACTCGTGGGCACCCGGGCGGGATCGTCATGCTCTCGAGGTGCTTCTGTACCGCGTCGCGCTGCTCAGGTCGCTTCCATGCCATGAGCATAGCGTATGGGCGATTGGCGGAGAAGTCCTCGCAAGTCCATTCGTGGTCGGGCGTCGCTGTCCGCTCGTCGTCGCCGTGCGGCCCCGTTGAAGCGCGCCGTTGAAGCGCCGGAGGTCCTGGCTCTCGGGGCGGCCGCGTGGGGACGGCAGGCGCTGGCTACCCCGGACGGTTCCGATGGGGAAACATCGGCTCGGCCCGCACGAACCTCGCGAAGCAGGCCGCCCGCCCGCGAGCATCGCCCGTCGGCAATCGCTTCGCCCACGGTTCGGCAACGGCAACGGCAACGGCAACGGCCACGGGCACGGGCACGGCCACGGCCACGAGCACAGGCACGGGCACGGGCACGGGCATGGGCACGGCCATCGAATCCGCTTCTACGTCGCCGCGGTCATCCCGCACCCCGCCTCCCGCCCCCGCCTCGCCAGGATCACGAACACGCTCGGCACCAGCACCAGCGCAAGCAGCGTCGCTCCCAGGACCCCACCCGCGATCGCGATCGCCAGGGGCGGCCAGAACTCACCTCCGGCGATCAGCAACGGCAAGAAGCCGGCCATCGTCGTGAACGTGGTCGCCAGGACGTGCCTCGTCGACTTCAGCACGACGCCGACGACCGCGTCGGGGTCTCCCTCGCGCGCCTTCGCGTCTTCTCGGAGCGCCGCGGTCACGACGATCGAGTCGTTCACGGCGACGCCCACCAGTCCCATCGAGCCGACGATCGCCATGAAGCCGAACGGGAAGCCGAACGCCCACACCGACAGCAGCGCGAGCCCGATGCTGAGGGTCGCGACGGCGGCGATGAGCGCCGCGAGCCGGAACGAGGAGAACGAGAGGACGAGCGCCGCCGCCATCAGCACCAGCAGCACGCCGACCTTCGCCAGGAGGTTCCCGACCGCGCGGTCGCGCTCGGCGGCCTCGCCTCCGGTCTCCCAGGTGTAGCCCGGCGGCAGCTCGAACCCCGACCGCTCGACCTCCGCCTGGAAGTCGGCGAGCACCTCGGCGGGCAGCACTCCTGGCCGCAGGTAGCCCTCGACGGTCGTCACGCGCGCTCCGTTGCGCCTCGGGATCGCCGCGACCGCGGGGACGAGGTCGATCCGGCCGATGGCGTCGAGCGGCATCCGCGTCGGCGCCCCTCCGACCGCTCCGGCCGCTCCGGGTGCGACCAGGTCGAGCGCGGCCACCTCGGTCACCCGCCCCCGCGGGCCGGCCTCGAGGCGGACGCGCACGTCGAGCTCCTCGGTCGCCTCGACGACCGAGCCTCCGACGCGCCCCTCGAGCGCCCCGTCGAGCTGGCGGGCGACGGCCGCCCGGTCGAGGCCGACCGCCCGGAGCTCGTCCTCGTCGAGGGTGACGTCGAGCTGCGGTCGCACGTCCTCGACGGTGCTGCGGGTGTGGATCACGGCCGGGTGCGTGGCGAGGTGGGCGCGCAGCTCGGCGCCGATCGTCGCGAGGGTGTCGAGGTCGGGTCCGGAGACGTGGACCTCGATCGGCGCTCCGAACGGGGGCCCCTGCTCGAGCCGACGCACGATCGTCTGCGCCTCGGGGAACGCGGCGTCGAGCCGCGCCTGGACGCGGTCGACGGTCGCCTGGCTGCTCTCGGTCCGCCGGAGCTGGACGAGCGCCTGGGCGAAGAACGGGGAGCCGTCCTGACCGGCCATCAGGTTGTAGTAGAAGCGCGGCGCCGTCCGCCCGACGAACCAGTGGACGGCCTCGACGTCGGGGTCCTCCACCATCAGCCGCCGCGCCTCGCGGGTCACCTCGGCGGTGCGCTGGAGCGGCGCGTCCTGGGCGAGCCGCATCACGACCTGGATCTGGTCTCGGTCGGCCGGCGGGAAGAACTGCTCGGCCATCGTCGTGCTGGCGACGAACCCGGCGATCGGGGCGATCACCGCGATCGCGACGCCGACCCACGGGCGTCGCGCGAGGAACCCGAGCGCGCCGGTGAAGCCGGCGGTCAGGCGCTCGCTCCGGACGCCCGCCTCGACCCAGCTCCCGCGTCCGGCGCTCTTCCGCGCCGGCAGGAGCGCGAGGAGCGCCGGGACCACGGTCAGCGACAGGGCGAGCGAGCTCACGAGCGAGAGGATCACGCTCAGCCCGATCGGCCCGACGAACTCGCCCGCGCCGCCCGGCATGAGCACGATCGGGAGGAAGGCGAAGACCGTCGTCATCGTCGAGCCCAGAAGGGGCACGGCGAGATGCCGGACGCCGCCCGCGACCGCGTCGCCGGGCTCGTCGCCGGCGCGGATCCGGTCGCCGACCTCGTCGACGACGACGATCGCGTTGTCGATCAGCAAGCCCAGCGCGATGATGAGCCCGGTGACCGACATCTGGTGGATCGGCATGTCGACGATCGCCATCCCCGCGAGCACCATCAGGCTCGCGAGCGGGAGCGAGATCCCGACGATGAGCGCCTGCCGCCAGCCCATCATCACGAGCGTCACGACGAGGACGAGCACGGCGCCGAACAGCAGGTTCCAGAGCAGGTCGCCGAGCCGCGCCTCGACGTAGCGCGACTGGTCCATGATGACCGCGTGGGTGATGCCGCTCGGCAGCGTGTCGCCGTAGGCGTCGACCCGCTCGCGGACGGCGGCGGCCCAGAGGTCGATCCGCTCGCTCGAGCTCATCCGCGCCGCGACGACGACGGCGGGTCGCCCGTCGACGAAGGCGAGGTCGGCGGCCGGCTCGGCGACGGTCCGGCGGACCGACGCGACGTCGCCGACGGTCACGACCCGGCCGTCGTCCGTGGCGAGGAGCGGCGTCGCGCGGATCCGCTCGGTCGTGGGGGGGTCGCCGGCGCCCGCGACCCAGAAGGCCTGCGGCGGGCCGCGGGCGGGCCCGGCCGGCCCCAGCGCGGCGCGCTCCCGCCGCGGCTCGAGGACACCGAGATGCAGCCGGAGGCCTACGCCTTCATCGTCGGGCTGGTGGGGGAGGGGGAGAGGGAGGGGGAGGGGGAGAGGGAGACACCCTTCGGGATCCTCGGCCGTCTCGCCGAGGAGCTCGACGACCAGATCCGCGCCGTCCCCGGCACCAAGAACAGCAAGCTCTACGGCCGCCCCGACGAGGAGATCCGCGTCGCGGTCGACGCGGTCGCGACGGCCGACCACGGCCTGACGCCCGCGGATGTCTCGAACGCCCGCCCCCCGCGCGACGCGAAGGGGCCGGCCGGGCGCGGC
>JAJDCQ010000254.1 GCA_029260755.1 Planctomycetota bacterium
CGGCTATTCGCGGGTTTCGTCGCGGTCGCGGGGGCGGCGCGCGGCCGCTGAGCGCCCGGGGGCGCGTCAGCGGCCGCGCCCGAGCTCCCGGAGCCGGTGGGCCGACCAGGCCCGGACGAAGCCGATCCCGCGCACCCACTCGAGCTCGACGGCCGCCCGGTAGTGGTCCCGGGCGCCGTCGGCGTCGCCGGCCACCTCGAGCTGCGCGCCGATGAACGTGTGGGCGATGATCCGCGCCGCGCGACGGAGGTCATCGGTCCCGCCGACCCGCCCCGCCGTGTCGAGGAGGGTCGGAGCATCGATGCGGCCGAGCAGGTGCCGGGCGACCCGGGCGTCGAAGTCCTGCTGGTCGCGCGCGATCACCCCCGCGAGCGGGCCGGTGTCGCCGCCGAGGACCGCGAGCCAGAGCGGTGCGCGTCCGGGCATCCGCGTCGCCCGGACCAGCGCCGCGAGCTGCTCGCGCGCCCGGCGCCGATCGCCGGCGAGGGCGATCGTGATCGCCGCCCCGATCCGCGGCGAGGGGGAGTCGGGCGCGAGCTCGACCGACGCGGCGAAGTCGCGCTCCGCCCCCCGGAGGTCGCCCGCCTCGATCCGCGCCGCGGCGAGCTCCATCCGGTAGGTGGCGCTCCTCGGGCTCCGCTGGCAGATCGAGACGAAGTCGCGCACGGCGCCGGCCGCGTCGCCCGCGTCGCGTCGGTAGAGGGCGCGGCTGGCGAGGGCGTCGTGCGACTCCGGGGCGAGCTCGAGCGCCCGGTCGAGGTCCTCGAGCGCCCCGCGCCGATCGCCCTGCCCCCATCGGATCTCCGCGCGGATCCGGAGCATCGCCTCGTCGCGCGGCCCGAGCGAGAGCGCCTGCTCGATGTCGGCGCGAGCCCCCTCGAGCTCCCCGCCGCGCGCCCGCGCCAGGGCGCGGTTCTGCCAGGCCGCCGAGTCGTTCGGATCGCGCTCCAGGACGAAGTCGTAGTCGGCGATCGCGCCGGCGAGGTCGCCCTTGGCGCGCCGGATCGTGCCTCGGAGGAGCCGGCCGTTGGCGAAGCTCGGGTCGAGGGCGAGGCATCGCTCGAGATCGGCGAGCGCTTCGTCGGCCCGCCTCAGGAGCCACAGATCCCGAGCCCGATGGAACCAGACGACCGCCCGGCGCGGCGCGATCTCGAGCGCGCGGGCGTGGTCGACCAGGCCGTCCACCGTCCTGCCGGCGCGCACCTTCGCCCGACCGCGGACGGACCAGCTCATCGGATCGACCGGCTCGAGCTCGATCGCCCGATCGAAGGCGGTGATCGCCTCGGCCTGACGCCCCGCCTCGGTCAGCGTCACCCCCCGAGCGCTCCAGATCTGGGGCTCGTTCGGCGCGACGGCGATCGCCCGGTCGATCAGCGTGATGGCGACGTCGTAGGCGCGCCGGCTCTTCTCGGCGGCCGCGGCGCGGAGCAACGCTCGCCAGTCCTCGGCGGCGCCGTCGGTCGACGGCTCCACGCCGGCGCGGGCGAGGGCGTGGTAGAACTCGCCGCCGATGCCGAACCGATCGATCGCCCGCTCGAGGAGCGGGTCGATCGTCTCGGGCGGGGCGCGCAGCCTCACGGCCGCGACGCCGCCGACGGCGGCCCGCGCCTGCGACCAGTCGGAGAGAACGTATCGGGCGAGGGCGGCGACCGCGCCGTCCCGGACTCCGATCCGGCCGAGCGCCTCGCAGCACAGGCGCGCGGTGAGGAGCGACGCCGCGTCGACGCGCGCCTCCTGCTCGCCGGCCAGGAGACGCGCCGCCGTCGCTTTCGGCTGGTCGTCGGTCACGCGCCCGGCGAGACGCGCCCGGGAGTAGATCCGCCCGCGCGCCTCCTCGATCAGGTCGCGGTGCGCTGCCGAGAGCCGCGGGCCGGGCGGCGGTGGGGCGGCGACGGACGCGGCGAGGGCGGCGTCGAGGCCGTCGAGCGACCGCTTGCCGACGGCCCGCTCCGCGGCGCTCGGCGTCGCCATCGGGCGGAGCGCCTCGACGGTCGCCGCGCGCAGCGCGGCGCTGATCTCGTCGAGCTCCCGCGCGAGGCGGGCGACCGTCTCGCGGCGTCGATGCCTCACGAGGACGAAGAGGGCGTCCTCGAAGCGATCGGCGTCGGCGAGCTCCCCGCCCCGGGCGGCGACGATGACCTCCTCGACGGCGGCCAGGGCCGCCTCTCGCCGCGCCGAGCGGGCGGTCCGGACCCGCTCGAGGTCGGCGCGCGTCTCGGCGGCGTCCGCGTCGGAGACGGTCGCCGCCTCCTCGAACGCGCTCGCCGCGAGGCTCCACTGGCGCCCGGCGAGGGCGACCTCGCCCAGGCCGCGGGCGGCGGACCGGAGGAGCTCGCGAGCATCATCGTCGTCGGGCGTGAGGCCGTGGAGTCGGCTCGTCGCGCGGAACGCCTTCAGGCCGAGGGCGAGCACCCGGTCGGTTCCCTCGCGCCGCCCCTCGGCGAGGTCGTCCTCGGGCGTGTCGAGGTCCGGCGCCGCGTCGTCGAGCTGCCCCCGCGCCGCGTCGAAGGCGGCGACCGCGGCCCGCGCGTCGGCGCGCGCCGCATCGACGAGCTCCGCGCGAGCCGCCCGGGCCGCCTCGGCGACCGCCCGCTCCCGGAGCGCGATCGACGCGGGGACGGACACGAGGAGCGCCGCGCCGAGCACGACGGCGGCGGCTCCCCCCGGGCTGCGACGGACGCGGCGGACGACGCGCGACAGCGCGCCCGGCGGCCGGGCATCGATCGGGCTCCCCTCGAGGAAGCGGTCGAGGTCGCCGGCGAGGTCGCCGGCGGTCGGGTAACGCCGCTCCGGCTCCTTCTCCAGGCACTTCATCACGATCGTCGAGAGGTCGCGCGGGACGGCCTCGTTGATGAGCTCGGGCGGGTCGGGGTCGTCGCTGACGACCCGATGGAGGACCGCCATCGCGGTCGGGGCGGCGAAGGGGCTCTTGCCGGTGAGCGCCCGGTAGAGGAGAGCGCCCGCCGCCCAGACGTCGGTCGCGGCGCTCTGGCTCTTGGCGTCGGCCTTGGCCTGCTCGGGCGCCATGAAGTCGGGCGTGCCGAGCGCCTCGCCCGACAGGGTCAGCCGGCGTCGCGTCTCGTCGTCGCGGGCCAGCCCGAAGTCGGTCAGGCGCGGCCTGTCGTCGGCGTCCATGAGGACGTTCTGCGGCTTGACGTCCCGGTGGATCACGCCGTTGTCGTGGGCGTGGGCGAGGGCGATGGCCACGTCGCGCACGATCTCGGCCGACCGGCGCGGCGCCGGCCGCCCCCGCGCGAGGACGACCGAGAGCGGCTCGCCCTCGATGAAGTCCATCACGATGAACGGTCGCGCGCCATCGCGCCCGACCTCGTGGATCGCGACGATGCCCGGGTGGCGGAGGCGCGCGGTCAGGCGAGCCTCCTGGAGGAAGCGCTCGAGCTCCTCGCCGCCGTCGTGACCGGCCAGAGCGTTCGGCATGAGCAGCTTGATCGCGACGCGTCGATCGAGGTCGGGGTCGTGCGCCTCGTAGACGATCCCCATCCCGCCGCGCCCGCACTCGCGCACGACCGAGTAGCGACTGATCCGGGGGGGAGCCGCGTCGCGCCGACCGCCGTCGGGAGTCGAAGCCCCGGCGCCGCCCATGCCGGGTCCGACCGCCGAGACGGCGCCGCTCTCGACCGGGCGCGGGAGGGCGGAGACGACCCCGGGGTGCGCCGCGACGCGCTCCCCGCTGCTCAGCCGACGGCGCGCCGCGGCGAGCTCGCCGGACGAGCTCGGGAGGACGGCCCGAAGCGTCCCGGACGGACCGCGGAGCGGCTGCCGGCAGCCGCCGCAGAGGAGCGCTCCGTCCGGCAACGTCAGGACGCGCCGGTCGCCGCAGTGGGGACAGGGGGCGCCCGGCGGTCCGGGCGCGGCGAAGCTGGGGCCGGAGGGATGCATGCGGCGTCGGCGTCCTCGACCCCATCCTCGGCGCTGCCGGGCCGAGGTTCAATCGCGCGAGCCCGGCTCCCGCCCGCCCCACGGCCGCACGCCTGCGTTCGAGAGGAGCCAGAGGTCGTGCTCGCGCCGCTCCGCCTCGGGCAGCTCCGGCGCCGCGCGGGCGCCGCGGCCGTTCACCGCGATCCGGTCGAGCCCGACGACGTCGCGCAGCAGCCGCTTGATGTTCATCTTGGAGCCGCCGAGCTTCCCGAGGCGATCGTTCGCCTCGATGATGCGCGCCTGAAGGGCGAGCGCCTCCTCGCGTCGCCCGGCGCGCGCGGCGTCGATGCACTCGGCGATCAGGTCGGGGAAGAGGTTGCTGCCGCCGCCGACGACCCCGGCGCCCCCGCTCGCGATCGAGGAGACGGTGGTGTGCTCGATCCCGGAGAGGACCCGAACGCGCGAGCCGGCCGCCTCCGTCGCGCGAAGGAACGCGATCGCGTCGGCGGTGCGGTACTTGATCCCGGCGAGGCGAGGCAACGTGGCGAGGCGGGCGAGGGTCGCGGGGAGCACCTCCGCCTTCCGATCGTAGATCACGAGCGGCACCGTGACGGCCTCGTGGACCGTTCGGTAGTAGGCGATGAGGGCCTCCTGGTCGGGGATCCCGCGCGCGCCCGACCGGAGCCAGTCGGGCGTGACGACGACCACGCCGGCCGCGCCCGCCTCGTCGGCGAAGCGCGCGAGGGCGAGCGTCTCCTCGGCCGAGGTCGCGCTGCCGACCCCGGCCAGGACCGGCTTCCGTCCGTTCGCGGCGGCGATCACCGTGACGATGATCGCCTCCTTCTCGGGCGGGGTGAGCGAGGTCCACTGGCCCATCCCGCTGACGGGGAAGAGCGCGCTCGCCCGCGTCGTGCAGAGCCACTCGGTGAGCTGCGTCATCGCGACGAGGTCGACCCGGTCGACGTCGTCGGCGGCGAAGCAGGTGATCATGGGGACGATCGCGCCATCGAGGGGGCCGGGCCGGGCGGGTGGCTCGGGATCCGAGGGGCGGGGCGGGGTGGCGCAGCCGCCGAGCAGGATCAGGGCCAGGGTGAGCGCGAGGGTGAGGCGAACGAGCGTCGGCGGTCGGGTCATGGAGTTGGCTCTCGTTGCCGTCGCGGGGAGACGATCCACAGATTACACAGATTTCACAGATTGCGAGTTGCCGAGCGCGGTCATCCACGCCGCCGGCGGAGGCCCGTTCCTTTGTCCCGTGAATCGTCCGAGGCGATCCGGGTAGTCTGGGTGTTCTGAGAGTTCATCATCGCGGCCAGGCCGCGGAGCCAGACCAGAGCGTGTCGTGAGCTTGCCCTCGGAAGCGCCCGCCGCGTCGCCCGCGTCCCGCGGGCGGCTGCCGTTCGTCGCCGCAGCGGTCGCCATCGCCGCGGCGGCGGCTCTGTTCGTCCTGCCGGCGCTCACGACGCCGCACCCGGCCGTCATCGGCGTCCTGATGCTCGGCGCGCTCGCCGCGATCGGGGGCGCCATCGGGGTCGCGGGCACGCGGACGATCCGGGGCGTCGCGGCGCGGCCGGACCGGGGCGGCGGCCTCCTCGGCGTCGCCGTCTTCGTCCCGCTCGCTCTCTTCCTGCACGGCGCCCTCTCGTTCGCCGAGCGGCAGCCGCGCGTCGTCGTCGGACGCGCCGCCTCGCCGGTGAGCGGGGCGGAGACCATCCGCATCATCGACCTCAACGTCTGGCACGACTACCCCACCTTCGAGCAGGTCGAGGAGCGGCGCGACGCGGTCGTCGACGCCCTCGAGGCGCTCGCGCCGCAGATCGTGGTCCTCCAGGAGAGCTGGGAGACGACCGCCCACGGCAGCTTCGCGGCGAGCGTCGCCGAGGCGCTCGGGATGGACCACGCCTACGCGGTGGCGAACGGATCGCGGGCGCGGATCGGCTTCGAGGAGGGCGAGGCGGTGCTGAGCGCGTTTCCGATCCGCTCGGCGCGGCGCGTCCTCCTGCGTCCTCTCGAGCGGATCTACCGGAACCGCGTCGCTCTCGTCGTCGAGCTCGACACCGGCGGCGGCGAGACGCTGACCGTCGTCGCGGTCCACCTCGACCGCCACCGCGCGCCCGAGCAGCTCCGGCACCTCGAAGAGGAGCACCCGTTCCGGACCGACGGGCGCCTCCTCCTCGCGGGCGACTTCAACAGCCTGCCCGACTCCGAGGCGATCCTCGGGCTGACGGCGCGCGGGTTCCTCGACCCGGTGCCCGACCGCCGCGACCACGTCCTGGTCCCGGGCGGCGCCGACGCCGCGTTCGACGTCGCGCGGGCCGACTACACCCTCCGACCCGAGGATCTCGACGCGCTCGTGCCCGAGCGCACCGTCCCGCGCGTCTCGAACCACGCGGGGCTGCTGATCGATCTCGCTCGCCGCCCTTGACCGTCTGTCACCGACCCGTCTCCCGGAGCCGCTCCAGCCGCTCCCTGACGGCGGAGGCGTGGTGGTCGTTCGGCGCGAGCCGGAGGAAGGCCTCGAGGTCCGCCACCGCGCCGCTCACCTCGCCGAGGCTCGCGCGCTGATAGCCGCGATTGCGGTAGGCGATCGCGTGGCGCGGGTTCGCCTCGAGCGCCCGGCCGTAGTCGGCGACCGCGCCCCGCGGGTCGCCGAGCTTCCCCCGGACGACGCCGCGGTTGTTCCAGGCGCGCGCGTAGCCCGGGTCGAGCCGCACGGCCTGGTCGTAGTCGAGGCGCGCGGGGACGAGGTCGCCTCGAGCCTCGAGCGCGACGCCGCGGTTGTAGCGGGCGACGGCGAAGCTCGGGTCGAGCCCGATCGCGCGGCTGAAGTCGTCGATCGCCGCGTCGAGGTCACCCGACCTCTTGCGGCAGATCCCGCGCTCGACGTGCGCGAAGACGTGCCCGGGGTCGAGCTCGATGGCCCGATCGAACGCGCCGATCGCCCGGTCGTACTTGCGCTGATGCGCGAGGATGCGGCCGTGCTCGTAGTGGCCCCGAGGGTCGTTCGGGGCGAGGCGCGTCGCCGCGTGGACGTCGTCGTGGGCCGCGGCCACCTCGTGCTTTCGGTGGTGCGCGGTCGCGCGATGGAGGAACGCCTCGGCGTAGTCCGCGCGGAGCGAGATCGCCCGGTCGAAGTCGGCGATCGCACCGTCGCTGTCGCCGCGAGCGGCGCGCACGACGCCGCGCTCGCAGACGAGGCTCGCGTCGTGGAGATCGAGCTCGATCGCCGCATCGAGCTCGGCCTCGGCGGCCTCGAGCTCGCCCCGCTCGCGATGCGCGCGCGCGCGCCAGAGGCGCGTCGGCACGTCGTCGGGCTCCGAGCGCGCCGACTCCGGCTCGGGGATCGACTCCTGCTCCCGGGTCGGTTCGGGCTCGGGATCGGGTTCGGGTTCGGGATCGGGTGGCGGCCGCGCGGGCCCGGCCGCCGGAGCGACCATCGGCTCCCTCTCCACCGGCCCCGATCGAGCGACCGACTCGACCGATTCGCCCGAGTCGGTCGGCACGCTTGGTGGCGCCCGGCCCTCGAGCAGGAGCAGCGCCACGCACAGGACGAGCGCGAGCCCCGACAGGACGACGCCCATCACCAGGAGCACGGCGAAGCCGACGCCGGGCTCGGCGGCGGGCAGGGGATCGGCGCGAGGGTCGGAGGCGTCCATGGAGGTCGGTTCTCCGAGGGGATCATTGCAGCTCGGAGCCCTCGCCTGCCAGGATGCCCGACGCCCGAAGGGACACGCGTGTCGACCCACCCGACCCATCCGACCCACCCGAGCCATCCGAGCCATCCGGCGGGCCCGAGCCCGAAGATCGGCCGCTACACCATCACCGCCGAGCTCGGGCGCGGCGGCATGGGCGTCGTCTACCGCGGCTGGGACCCCGGGCTCCAGCGCGAGGTGGCGATCAAGCAGATCCAGGACGCCGCGGTCGCCGACGAGCATCGGGTCCGGTTCGTCCGCGAGGCGCGGGCCGTCGCCAAGCTCCGCCACGCGACGATCGTCCCCGTCTTCGAGGTCGATCAGCACGCGGGGCGCCCCTTCATCGTGATGGAGTACGTCGAGGGCGAGCCGCTCTCGGCGGCGCTGCGCCGCGATCCGCCGCTGCCTCCCGACGCCCTCGCCGCGATCGTTCGCGACCTCGCGATCGGTCTCGACCACGCGCACGGCCACGGCATCGTCCACCGCGACGTGAAGCCGGGGAACGTGATCCTCGACGCCGACGGCGCGCCGCATCTGCTCGACTTCGGTCTCGCCCGCGACCTCGGCGAGGCGGCCATCACGGCGCCCGAGATGATGCTCGGGACGCCCCAGTACATGGCGCCGGAGCAGGCCGATCGCGAGATGGGTCCGATCGGCCCCGCGGCGGACGTCTGGGCGCTCGGCGCGATCCTCTACCACGGGCTCTGCGGGAGGCCGCCGTTTCAGGACGAGGTCACCGCCGTCATCATCAAGAAGCTCCTCATCGACGACGTGATCCCCCCGCGCGAGGTTCGTCCGGACGCACCGCCGGACCTCGAGGCGATCACGATGCTCTGCCTCGAGAAGGAGCCACCGGCTCGCTACGGGAGCGCGGCCGAGCTCGCCGCCGACCTCGATCGCTTCCTCGCCGGCGAGCCGGTCGCCGCGTCGACCGCGGCCCGCCCGCGCGCGCTCGGACGCTGGGTGCGCAAGAACCGGGCGCTGGCGGGCGCCCTCGCGGTGATCGGCGCCCTGGTGCTCCTCCTCGTCGTGGGCGTCGCGTGGGCGCTCGGACGGATCGACGCCGAGCGGGAGCGCGCCGCCGCGACCGAGCTGCGGCGAGCCCCCGATCCCGCGCCGGTGCCCGTGCCCGTGCCCGTGCCCGTGCCAGAGCCCATGCCGAAGCCGAAGCCGGACCCGAAGGAGGCGAAGCCCGGACCCACATCCGACGGTCTCCCCTTCGACGCGCTCGACGCGGGCGCCCCGGTCCGCTCGATCGCCGTCTCGCCCGACGGACGCCTCCTCGCGGTCGCCTGCTCGGGCCCGCAGAAGCGCGAGCCTGGCTTCGCCCGGGTCTTCTCGCTCGAGACCGGCGACCGCCTCTGGGCGCGCGACATGGATCAGAACGACGCGGCCGGAGTTTCGTGGAGCGCCGACGGACGGATTCTCGCGATCGCGGGGGACCTCGGGCAGACCTTCGCCCACGCGGTCGAGGACTGGGAAGAGGTCGCGAGGACGGACCGAACCGGTCCCTCGCACGCCGATGCGCGCCTCTCGTCCGACGGCCTACGCCTCGCGGTCTCCGCCGCCGACTATCCGAGCCGGAGCAGCGTCCTGCTCCTGTACGACTGGACGCCGCCGAGGCTCTCCTCCCCGACGAAGGTCGCGCTCGAGGGCCGCGGCCTGGCCGAGTTCATCCGGATCGCGCCCGAGACGGGCCAGCTCGCCATCGGCGGCTACGGCAAGGCGCGGGCCTGCATCGTCGAGCGCGACGGAACGGGCCTCGTCGACCTCACCGGCGGGCACGACCACGGCTTCGTCCGGGACGCGGCCTGGATCCGCAACGGGAGGCGACTTCTGACGGTCGGCGATGACCAGCGACTCTGTCTCTGGCGCCGTGACGGAGAGCTCGTCTCGAAATGGCGCCTCCGGAGCCTGGCGACTCTCCGGGCGCTCGCCGTCTCGTCCGACGAGCGCGTCGCGCTCGTCGGATCGGGAATCTCGCCGCGGGTCGGCCTCGTCGCGCTCGATGGCGCCGGAGATCAGGCGCCCGTCATCCTCGGCGACCACGACGCGCGCGCGGTCGCGTGGACGAGGGACGGGAGACACGTCCTCACCGGCGGAGTCGACGGCAAGATCCGCGTCTGGGACGCGCGCGAGCGCTGATCAGGCGACCGGTTGACTCTCGGTCGCCTCGGTCGTCTCGACCGCCTCGCCGACGGGCGCCGGCTCGGCGCCGCCGCCGAACGGCCAGGGCAGCAGCATCCCGCTCCGACCTCGGTAGGCCGCCCACCCCGGGTAGCGGCTGAGCGACTCCTCCTTCATGAGCATGTTCGTGAGGAAGACGCCCGACCACACCCAGGCCAGGATCGCCCACGGGATCCAGTGGCGGACGATGAGCGCGTAGGACGCGTAGATCATCATCTCGCCGGTGTAGTTGGTGTGACGGATGTGCTTGAACATTCCCTCGTCGATGAGGCCGCGCCGGTACTTCAGGGTGAAGTGCTTCTGGGCGTCGGCGCTCATCATGATCACGACGCCCATCGTGTGGAGCGCGATCGCCCCGGCCAGGAGCGGCATCGACGGCTCGCCGTGGTCCGGCCCGAGGACGCCCGAGATCAGGAGCGCCGGCGCGACCCAGTAGAGCCCGAGGGCGAGCGCCCACATCATGAACGCGCCGCCGAAGGTGACCTTCTTCTCCCAGCTCGCGTCGCGAAACGCGAGATGCTTGAGGAGCCAGACGAACCCGTAGCTGCCGTGAAGCGCCAGGTAGACCCAGGCGGCGTCCGACCAGCGGTCGAACCAGAGCATCAACCCGAGGACGAAGAAGGCCGTCGTCGCCTTCTGGGCGTTGATCACCCACGACATCTTGAGCAGCCGCGGGCCGCCGAAGAGATCCTCGGAGAGGTACCCGTTGAGCCGCGCCATCAGGCGAATCGGCGCCGCGGCGGGGGTCTTCGACACGTCGTTCATCTCGGCCTCCTGCGAGCCGGGATTGTAGCACCCACGGCCCGTTGCGACCGGCGCCGACCCAGGCGTACCGTAGCTCAGCGACGATGAGCCGAGAACGCCGACTGGGACGCTGGATCCTCGAGGACGAGCTCGGTCGGGGCGGGATGGGCGTCGTCTACCGCGCCCACGACACGGCGCTCGGCCGGCGGGTCGCCCTGAAGGCGATCGTCTCGGCGACGGCCGCGCGCCGGGACCGGTTCCTCGGCGAGGCGCGCGCGGTCGCCCGTCTCCGCCACCCCGCGATCGTGGCCGTCCACGAGATCGGCGAGGACGACGGGCGGTCGTTTCTCGTGATGGACCTGATCGACGGCGAGTCGCTCGATCGCGTCCTCGCCCGGGGCGCCCTCGACCGCGACGGCGTCCTCCGCGTCGTCGCCGAGATCGCCCGAGCCCTCGACCACGCCCACGATCACGGCATCGTCCACCGCGACGTCAAGCCGCAGAACATCCTCATCGATCGCGAAGGCGGCGCCCACCTGACCGACTTCGGTGTCGCGTTCGATGCGAACCAGGAGCGTCACACGGTGACCGGGCAGCTCCTCGGGACGCCGTCCTACGCCTCGCCCGAGCAGCTCGCCGGCGACCGCGGATCGGTCGGGCGCGCGACCGACGTCTGGGCGCTCGGCGTGCTCCTCTACGAGGGGCTCTCCGCCCGTCTCCCGTTCGAGGGCGAGCGGCTCGCCGAGATCATCGCGCGGGTGTTTCGAGCGACGCCGACGCCGCTCCGGACGATCGACCCGTCGATCCCGGTCGACCTCGCGCGGGTCGTCGAGCGATGCCTCGAGCGCCGCCCTGCCGATCGCTACGCGACGGCCGCCGAGCTCGCCGAAGACCTCGCGCGTGTCCGCGGCGGCGAGCCGATCGCGCGCCGCGCCCGGAGCTCCGCGGTCGCCCGGCTCGTGCGCGCCCGGTCCGGGCGCGCCGTCGCGCTCGTGGTCGCGTCGGTGATGGCCGTCGCCGCGATCGTTCTCGTCGCGATCGGCGGCACCGGCGACTCCGAGACAGCCCACTCGACCGAAGAGCTCCGCGCCGCCGCGACCGATCTCGTCGACGCGGCCTGGCGTCTCCGCCGGGACGGCGTCTCGGCGGAGACGCTCGGCGGCGATCATCTCCCGCGCCTCGAGGCCCTGCTCGCGCGGGCGCTCGAGCGCGACTCCGCGGCCGCCTGGCCGCACTACCTCCTCGGGCGCGCCCTCCTCCTCGTGGGCCGTGACGAGCTCGCCGCTCGCTCCTTCGACCGGGCGATCGCCGCCGCCCCGACCCACCGCGAGGCGCTCTTCGAGCGGGTCGTCCTCTCGGTCGATCGCTGCATCCGGGTCCACGACGCAGCGATCGACGAGGCGTTCCGCGCGATCGGCGCCGAGCTCGCCGCGGGGGGCACCCTCGAGTGGTCGAGCCTCCCGCAGGAGTCTCGCGTCGTCGAGGACTCGGTCTCCGAGGAGCGACGCCTGGAGCGCCGCGCGATCCGGAGCCGGATCGACGCCGACCTCGCCGGCCTCGCCTCGCTCACCGAGGGCGAGCCCGGCTGGGAGACGCGGCTCGCCTGCCTCCGCGCCCTCGCGCTCCTGTGCCCGCCGGGCGAGCAGCCCGACCTGGCCGCCGATCAGCTCGAGGCGGTCCTCCGCGCCGACCCCGAGCTCCACGCCGCGCGCCGCGGGCTCGCCCGGATCCTCCGCGACCGCTGGGACTGGGCCGCGCTCCACGCGCTCTCGAACGACGGGCTCGCGATCGACCGCGGCTACCTCCCGTTCATCGTCGACCGCGGCAGCGCCGGCGTCGAGATGGCGCGCGATGAGGAGGAGCCCGAGCGCGGTCGACTGCTCGACGCCGCGCGCGTCGATGCCGACCTCGCCGTCGCCCTCGCCCCGGATCAGGCCGCGCCGCGCCAGCTCCGGGCGCGCGTCCACGACCTCGAGGCCGCCCGCGCCGCGCTCGTGGGACGGGACCCCGCCCCCCACTACGCGGCGGCGATCGCCGACCTCGGCCACGCCATCGGGATCGAGGCGAGCGCGGAGCTCTACCAGCTCCGCGGGATCATCCAGGACGGCCTCGCCGAGGCGAGCGAGTCGCCGGATCGACGGGAGCGCCGGCTCGCCGCCGCCCTCGATGACCTCGCCCGCGCCATCGAGCTCGCGCCGACCGACCAGACCGGCTACCTCTTCCGGGCGAACGCGTGGCTGCGCCTCGTCGACTCGAAGCGATCACGCGGGGAGTGGCCGGAGGACGAGCTCCGGTCCGCCGCCGCCGATCTCGACGTGGCCGTGCGCCTCGACCCGAGCTTCGAGCTGGCCTGGGGACGCCGGGGACGCGCGCGCGGAGAGCTGGCCATCCTCGTCGCCCGGGATCCCACGCGGCTCGGCGAGGCGGCCGACCTGGTCGCGAAGAGCGCGGCCGACTACGGCCACGCCCTCTCGGTCGCGCTCGACGACGAGTCCAGGCTGAACTGGCTCGCCGGACGGTCCGCCCTGCTCGCCCGCTGGGGGACTCGCCACGCCGCGCAGGCGGGCGAGGACCCGTCCGAGACGGTTCGCGGCGCGATCGACGATCTCGAGGCGATCGTCGCGAACGAGCGCGCGGACCGGAGGGAGCTCTGGCGGACCCACCGCGACCTCGGGAAGATGGTCGCCGTCCTGGCCGGCCGCGTCGAGGACGGAGACCGCGATCCCGCGGCCGGTCTCGCCCTCTGGGAGCGGGCCCTCGAGGCCAACCGGGAGGGCCTCGCCGTGATCGATGAGCTGCTCGCCTCTTCCGATCCGACGAGCAGACACCTCGGCGAGCTCGCCCGGCGCGACGCGGCCGCGACGCTCCACTACAACGCCGCCTGCGCTCTCGCCAGGATCGCCCGGCGCGGCGGCGCCCGTCGCGCGCTCCGCGAGGAGGCGTTCCTCGCCCTCGAGCAGGCGATCGACGACGGCCTATCGAACGGAGCGATGCTCCGGGCGGACGTCGACCTGATCGACCTCCACGACGACCCTCGCTGGGCGTCGATCGTCGCCCGCGTCGAGGGAGGAGGCGAATGAGCCCGATCGGCCCGGGCCGTTGCCTCACGGAGCGAGCGCCCGGTACCATCGGCGCACCATCATGAACCCAGAAGAACGCCGCCTCGGGCGGTGGATCCTCGAGGACGAGCTCGGCCGCGGCGCCATGGGCGTCGTCTACCGCGCCCACGACACCGCGCTGCGCCGCCACGTCGCCATCAAGCTGATCCTGTCGGCGAACGAGCGCCGCCTCGCGCGCTTCCTCGCCGAGGCCCGCGCGGTCGCCCGCCTTCGCCATCCGTGCATCGTCGCCATCCACGAGGTGGGCGAGGACGCGGGGCGTCCCTTCCTCGTGATGGACTTCGTCGAGGGCGAGTCGCTCGACGCGGCGCTGGAGCGGGGCGCCCTCACGCGCGACGCCCTCCTCGCCGTCACCCGCGACGTCGCGCGCGGGCTCGAGCACGCCCACGAAAACGGCATCGTCCATCGCGACGTCAAGCCTCAGAACGTCCTGATCGACGGATCGGGCCGAGGGCTGCTCACCGACTTCGGGGTGGCGTTCGACGTCACCCAGGAGCGCCAGACGCTGACCGGCCAGCTCGTCGGGACGCCGGCCTACGCCTCGCCCGAGCAGATCGCCGGACAATCGGGCACCGTCGGTCGCGCGACCGACGTCTGGTCGCTCGGCGCCATGCTCTATCACGGTCTGACCGGGCGGCTCCCTTTCGATGCCGAGAACCTGGGCGAGCTGATGGCCAAGGTGCTTCGCGCCGCTCCGACGCCGCCCCGGAAGATCGATCCCTCGATCTCGCCGCACCTCGCCCGGGTCGCCTTGCGCTGCCTCGAGAAGCGCCCCGACGACCGCTATCTCTCGACCGCCGCCGTCGCCGAAGATCTCGACCGAGTCCTCCGCGGCGAGCCGATCGAGCGGGACGGTCTCGGCTCGACGGTCCGGCGTCTGGCCCGGACCCGCGGCGGCCGCTGGGGCGCGTTCGTCGTCCTGCTCCTCGCGATCGTCCTGGCCTGGTTCGCCGTCCCGAGACGCCAGCCGGCGCCCCTCCGGTCGCTCGAGGAGCTCCGCCGATCCGCGGGTGACATCCTCGCAACGAGCCGGCGCCTCCGCGGGGAGGGCGTCTCGATCAGCGTTCTCGCGAGTGAGTATCTCCCTCGCATCGAGGCGATCACCCGCGAGGCGACCGCGCGCGACCCGAAAGCGGCCTGGCCGCACTACCTCGAGGGCCGCGTCCTGCTTCTCGCCCGGCGCGACGAGGAGGCGGCCCGGGCCTTCGACCGGGCTCTGCACACGGAGCCGACCCATCGTGAGGCGATCTTCGAGCGGATCCTGCTGTCGGCGCGGAGGAGTCGCGACCTCCTCGACCGAGCCCAGGACGCCGCCATGCGGGCTCGCGGCGCGACGATCGACGCCGTCGACCCGCTCGACGCGACCCGCCAGGCCTCCATCGCCGACGGCGGGCGCCTCGAAGACGACTACCCGGCCGAGATCGTCGAGGAGATGCGAACCCTCCGCAGCGGCATCGACGCCGACATCGCGGGGCTCGATCGCCTCGCCGCGGACGATCCGACCTGGGAAGCCCGACGCGCCTGCGTCCGCGGGCTCGCGCAGCTCTGTCCGCCCCATCCCGAGACGACGAGCGCGACGGGGCTCCTCGAGGAGGCGGTCCGCCTCGACCCGACCCTGACGCCCGCCCGGGAGGAGCTCTGCCGGCTCCTCCTCCGCGCGGGAGACTGGCCTAGACTGCGCCAGCTCTGCTCCGAGGGTCTCGAGCTCGAGCGCGGCTCCTCAGCCTTCCTCTACCTCCGCGCAACGGCGATCGCGAGGCTCGCGGGACGCGAAAGCGGCGACGAGCGGCGACGTCTCCTCGAAGTGGCGCTCACGGACGCGGACCTCGCCGTCTCTCTCGGCCCCGATCTCGCCCAGTCCTGGCGGGTTCGAGCCAGGATCCGGAAGACGGAGGCGGAGGACGCCGAGGCCCTCGGCCGCGACTCGCGGCGTCTCCGCGAGAGCCAGCTCGCCGACCTGCGCCGAGCGGTCGAGCTCGATCCATCGACGAGCATGTTGGTCAACTACGCGATCGCTCAGCAAGACTGGGCCAGGCTCGCCACGGAGCCCGACGTGCGGGAGCGACGCCTGCGCGACGCGCTCGCGACCTACGATCGCGCGGTCGCGGCGAGCCCGGTCGAATACAGCCCGCGGGCAAACCGCGCGACGGTCTGGTTGTTCCTCGCCGAGGTCGCTCGAGCGCGTCAGGAGCGCCCCGAGCGAGAGCTCCGGGCGGCGCTCGCCGACCTCGGCGAAGCCGTCAGGCTGAATCCGTCCTCGCAGTTCTCGTGGGGCCGACGCGGGCGGACGAGGGGCGAGCTCGCCCAGCTACTGGCTGCGGACGACTCGTCGTTCGGTGTCGCCGTCGAGCTCGCGGCTGCGGCCGATGCCGACCTCGGTCGGGCCATCACGATCGCCGTCGATGACAACTGGCGAATCGGCTGGCTGATGGACCGCGCGGCGTTCCTCCTCGCCTGGGCGCACCACCACGCCGAGAAGGCAGGCGAGAGTCCAGCGGACGTCTACCGGCGCGCCATCGCCGACCTCGAACACGCCGCCGAGATCGCCGCCGGACGCGAGCTCTGGTTGATCTGGCGTGACCTCGGCGCCGCGCTGGCCTCCGTCGCGGCTCACGTGGAGGACGTCGACGACGACGCCGCCGCGAGCCTGGAGCTGTGGGAGCGAGCCCTCGCGGCAAACCGCGCCGCCCTCGCGACGATCGAGTCGTTCCTCGTCTCGCCCGAAGACGATCTCCGGAGCATCGGCGAGAGCGTCCCGAGGTCTTCCGTCGCGATGGTGCACTACAACATCGGGTGCTCCCTCGCACGTATCAGCGCCCGGGGCGGCGCCTACGATGCGCTCCGCGGCGACGCGTTCCAGTCGCTCGAGCTGGCGATCGAGCACGGTTGGAGGGACTCGGCGTGGATCCGCACCGACGCCGACCTCCTCTCCCTCCACACAGATCCTCGATGGGGAGAGCTCCTCCGGCGAGTCGGCGGCGAACGCCGCGACTGAGCGCCGTCGACGCCGCGAGCGCCCGAGCCTCTCGTCGCCGGCTAGACGACCAGCGGTTCCGGTCTCCCGACCCGCGTCACGCCAGCTACCGACGCGCGAGCCCGAACCTCATCGGGCGGCAACGACGGGAGGCTCCGGAGAGAGCACGCCGCGAGCGGCTCCGGTCGCGATCCGCGCCGGGGCGGCCGCCGCAGGGCGAAGTGCCCCCGCTTCCGCGGCGCGAGCCACCGGAACACCTCGCGGAGCGCCTCGCCCGGCTGTTCGATCAGGGTCGATGTCTCCATGTAGCAGGAGAGGTGGCAGCGCGCGTCGCAGTGGGGCACCGGTCCGTGCCGCTCGAACCCCTGCTCGAGGGCGCGGCCGTAGTCGCCGATCTCGAGCAGGTTCCCCGCCTTCTTCTCGAGCGGGCCGCACGGGTAGAAGAGGTCGCCGTTGGGGTGCACGATCGGGCGCGTCCCCGGGTAGCACTCGAACCGCTCGAACGACCGGATCGCCCGGAGGCTCAGCTCGTTCCCGAGCACCCGGATGCCCGCCCGCCGCGCCCGGATCACCTCGTCGATCAGGTCGTGCCACCGCGGCTCGTCGACGAGGCCCGGGTTCGGGTAGACGCCGATCACGTGCGGCATCGGCGAGAACAGCAGGTCGTGCTCGATGCAGTGCTCGAAGACGTCCCAGGCGTCGTCGATCGTCTCGGGCATGACGACCGTGTTCACGATCACGTCGAACGAGCCTCCGCGGCGACGACGCTCCTCGCCCGCCAGGGCGAGGTTCGCCAGCACCCGCGCCGTCTGCCCGCCCCGGGCAAGGTCGATGACCGCGTCGGAGCGGTCCGGCCGCACGGCGTCGAGGCTCACCACGAGGAAGTCGATGTCCCCGAGCAGCTCGAGGTGCCGATCGAGGAGGAACGCGTTCGTGTTGAGGGTGACGACGTCGAAGCCCGCCCGCCCGGCGTGGCGGACGACCTCGTCGATGTCGGGGCGGAGGAGCGGCTCGCCGCCGGTCAGGTTCAACCCCGGCGAGGCGCGCCGGAGGATGTCGATCACGGCGAGGGTGCGCTCGGTGTCGAGGCGGTCCGGCTCGGGCAGGTCGGGGTACATGACGCCGGTCCCGTCGTCGCAGTACGTGCAGCGGAAGTTGCACTTCACCGTGAGGTAGAGCGAGGCGACCATCGGGCGGGCGAGCTTGCGACGGTCGGCCCGCCCGAGACGGCTGCGGAGGACGTTGCCCAGATACCGCGCCAGGAACCGGATCGGCAGCTTTTTCCGCATGGTGGACTCCGATGGACGAGACACACCGCCCCTGCCGCCGGACGATGAGGCTCGCCCGCCGCGCCGGGGGACGCGTCGTCGAAGAGGTGGAACGGACGAGACGACCGGCCTCGCCCCGAGAGCAACGCAACCGGGAGACCAATCGTCCCGGCGCCGGGAGAGCCGGGCCCGCCTCGGACCCGGTCACCTCGCGCCACGGTGAGGTTACGTCGGACGAGGCCGCGCCGCCGGCCAAACGTGCTCAACGCAGGATGGAGCCGCGCGAAACGCCCTCCCCGCGATCCGCGAACGACCGGGCGGCGATTCGCGAAGACCGTCGAGTCTTCGACGCCATGGCGACCGACCTTCGTCGAATCGCGGGGGACCGACCATAATGACGCCGTGCAGCTCGGACGCTACGAGGTGATCGAGGAGCTCGGCCGCGGCGCGATGGGCGTCGTGCTCCGGGCCGTCGACGGCGCCCTCGGCCGCGAGGTCGCGATCAAGCTCCTCCGCGTGCGACCGGACGCGGGCCGCCTCCGTCGCTTCCAGCGCGAGGCCCGATCGCTCGGGCGGCTTCGGGGATCGGGGATCGTCACGGTCCACGAGGTCGGCGAGGTCGACGCCCAGCCCTACATCGTGATGGAGCTCGTCCGGGGAGAGAGCCTGGAGCGGCTCCTGCTCCGGAACGGCCCCCTCCCGCCGCGCCGCGCCGCGGACATCGCCCGCCGGGTCGCCCGCGCGCTCGCGCGCGCGCACGCGATCGACCTCATCCACCGCGACGTCAAGCCGGCCAACATCCTCATGATGGAGGACGGCGCGCCCGTCCTGACCGACTTCGGCCTGGTGAAGGACCTCGACCCCGAGAGCGCGAGCCTGTCGGCCATCACCGTCGAGGGAGCGTTCGTCGGCACGCCGGGCTTCGCCGCGCCGGAGCAGGCCGCCGGCGCGGTCGACGCCATCGGGCCGGCGGTGGACGTCTACGCCCTCGGCGCGACCCTCTACGCGATGCTCACCGACGACCCACCGTTCCGGGGGAGCTGGACCGAGATCATCGCGAGTCAGCTCCGGGCCGCGCCGCCGCCGCCGTCGTTCGAGGCTCCCGGCGACGAGGGGGACGCCCTCGCCGCCATCTGTCTTCGCTGCCTCGACCCGCAGCCCGAGCGGCGCTGGCCGAGCGCCGACGCCCTCGCCGACGCGCTCGACGCCTGGCTCGAAGGGAAACCCCCGATGGCGCGGCCCCGACGGCGTGCCCGGGCGGCGGTCCTCGGGTCGATCCTCGGGGTCGCGGTCGTCGTCGGAGCGATCCTCGCCATCCGCGGGCGCGGGCGCCCGGGCGCGCCGCCGGCCCCCGGCCCAGACGGGCGGGCGAGCCCGGCGAGCCCGACGGACGCGAGCGGATCCGGCGAGCTCGCCACGGCCGCGACCCTCCGCGAGCGCGCCGACGCCCGATGGAAGCTCGGTCGGTTCGACGACGCGCTCGCGGACCTCGACCGGCTCGTGAGCCTCGAGGGCCCCGACGAGGGGCTCCATCTCGCCCTCCGGGCGCGTCGCCGGCGCCAGCGCCGCGACTGGACCGGCGCGAAGGCGGACGCGGCCGCGGCCCGCCGCGCGCGCCCCGACCTCGCCCTTCCGCTCGTCGAGGCATCCCGGATCGCCACCGCCGACTTCCGGCCCGACGAGTCGGTCGCCCTCGCCGAGGAGGCGATCGCCATCGCGCCCGACGACGCGGGCGCTCACGCCGCCCTCGCCTCGGCCCTGCACCGGAGCTCGTTCTCGGCCGCCGCCCGTCGGGCCGGGCGCGTCGACGAGCTCCGGGAGCAGGCGCTGGCGGCCGCCCTGAAGGCGACGACCCTCGACCCGACGGCCGCGGAGCCGTGGGTCGAGCACGCCCTCGTGGCGATCACCGTCGACGGCGCGAGGGCGCCGGGCCGGGCGCTCGCGAGCGCCGCGCGCGCCCGCGAGCTCGCGCCGAGCGAGAGCGGCACGTTCCAGGTGACCGCCACGGCCGCGCTCCTCGCCGGCGACGGCGAGACGGTGTCGCGGACGCTCATGGCGTGGCGCGAGATGGCGCCCGACCCCGCCCTCGTCGAGATCTCCGAGGGGCTCCTCCTCCATCGCCTGACGCAGACCGAGGTGGCGTTCGAGGCGTTCGACCGGGCCCGGGCCGCCGCCCCCGACCCGCGGATCGGCCTGCAGGAGCTGCCGCACCTGCTGCCGCTCGCCCGGGGCGGGGACGCGACCGCGGCCGCCCGGTTCCTCCGAGAGGCGGAGCGAGCCGCCCGCGACGACCCCGAGCTGCTCGCGCGGTGCGCCGAGTTCGCGGGCGTCTCCGAGGAGATGCTGCTCGAGTTCGGACGACGGATCGGCGCCGGCGCGAGCCTCGCGAAGGTCGAGGAGAGCCTGACCCGCGGCGTCTCGGCCGCCCTCGGCGCGGACGACATCGTCGAAGCCGAGCGGCTCCTCCTCGAGGCGGCCTCGGGCGAGCCGCCGAGCGCGCAGGCGAGCACCGACCTCGCCCGCCTCTACTTCGATCCGAAGCTCTCGGCGGCCGTCGGGCTGAACGAGCGGACCGCGCCCATCCAGGCCTCGCAGTGGATCGCCCGGTCGTTCGAGGCGATCGAGGCGACGGCGCGGTACGAGTGGCTCCCGATCGCGCTCGCGTTCCGGGCGGCCCTCCACTTCAACGCCGAGCGCCTCGAGGAGACCCGGACCGACGTCGAGCTGGCGCGGAGCCGGCTCGCCGGCCTCTTCTCGATCGCCAGGCTCGATGACGAGGCGCGGCTCATCCTCGGCAAGGTCGAAGGCCCGCTCCGCGCGCGCCTCCGCGAGCGGCCCCGGGAGGGAAGACGATGATGGTGACCCGTGCCATCCCCGTGGCGATCGCCGCGGCCGGAGCGATCGGCGTGGCGGGCCTCCTCGGTCCGGCACCGTCGGCGGCCGCCTCCGAGGACGACGACGTCGCCCTGAGGCGCCGGGCGAGCGAGGCGCTCGCGCGCGCCACCACGTTCTACCGCGAACGCGTCGCCGCGGGAGGCGGCTACCTCTGGCGGTACAGCGATGACCTCACCCGGCGCGAGGGCGAGGGGAAGGCCGGCGACCGCACCGTGTGGGTCCAGCCGCCGGGAACGCCGGCGGTCGGGATGGCGTACCTCGACGCGTGGCGGGCGACCGGCGACGCCCGCTACCTCGACGCCGCCCGCGAGACCGCGACGTGCCTCGTCCGAGGGCAGCTCGTCTCGGGAGGCTGGGACTACCGGATCGAGCTCGACCCCGATCGACGCCGGCGCTGGGCCTACCGCGTCGACGGCGACGCTCGAGACAAGCGCAACGTCACGACGCTCGACGACGACACGACCCAGGCGGCGCTCCGCCTGCTGATCCGGGTGGACGACGCCCTCGACCACGAGGACGCGGCGATCGCAGCCGCCGTCGTCTCGGGGCTCGACGCCCTCGCGAACGCCCAGTATCCGAACGGGGCGTGGCCGCAGCGGTTCACGCGACCGCCCGATCCCGCTCGGTTTCCGGTCCGGCCGGCGGGCTACCCCGAGTCGTGGCCGCGGAAGCACCCGAGGAAGGACTACCGCGGCCTCTACACCCTGAACGACGACGTCATCGCGAACGGCGTCGAGACGATGCTGCTGGCCTGGCGACTCCGGGGCGACGAGCGCTGGCTGGCGTCGGCGAAGCGGGCCGGGGAGTTCCTCCTCCTCGCCCAGATGCCCGAGCCGCAGCCCGCGTGGGCGCAGCAGTACGACGTCGAGATGCATCCGGCCTGGGCGCGGAAGTTCGAGCCGCCGGCGGTGACCGGCGGCGAGTCGCACGGCGCGATGCGGACGCTGCTCCGGCTCGCTCGCGCGACGGGCGAGGCCCGCTGGCTCGAGCCGCTCCCCCGCGCGATCGCCTATCTCCGACGATCGCTCCTGCCCGATGGGCGCCTCGCCCGGTTCTACGAGCTGGAGAGCAACCGGCCGCTCTACTTCACCCGCGGCTACGAGCTCACCCACGACGACGGCGACCTGCCGACCCACTACGCCTTCAAGGTCGGGAGCGGCCTCGATGCGATCGAGCGCGAGCTCGGTCGAACGCGGGAGCAGCTCGAGCGGCCCAGGGAGAGCCCGCCGGCGGGCCGGGCGCCGACCGACGACGAGCGGCGCCGCGTCCGCCAGGTCGTCGAGGCCCTCGACGCGGAGGGTCGCTGGGTCGAGGAGGGTCGGCTGCGCTACCACGGCGCCGACGACCCGACCCGGCGGATCATCGACGGGCGCACGTTCATCCGGAACGTGCGCGTCCTCGCCCGCTACCTCGCCGCGAGCCGCCCGAGGCGCCGCGGTAAGCTCTACTGATCGATCAGAACCAGGCCCCGTCGAAGCGGTCGCCGAGGTGCTCGATCAATCCGTCGTAGAGCGCCTTCTTGATCTGCTCGGAGAGGTCTCGCTCGACGTCGTCCATGCCCAGGCCGTCGACCGAGTCCGAGCTCTCGGCGCGGAGAGGGAAGCGGCCGAGGCGGGCCGGGCCCTCCACGTCGAAGAGCAGCGCATGCCCGACGAATCGGCCGCCGTGGAACTCCTCGTCGCCGCCCACGCCCGCCTCGGCCCAGCGCGGGGCGAGCAGCTCGTCGGGGCGGAGGACGATGACGTAGCGGATCGCGGCGAGCCCGTCGAACTCCATCGCGACCGCCTCGGGCACGTTCGGATCGGCGCTCTCGGGGTCGGCGAGGTAGCGGGCCGGAAAGGCCCAGCGCCCGTTCGCCACCGTGACGTCGAGGAGGCTCTCGTCGAACGCTCCGAGATCGGCGAAGGCGCCCGGCCACATGACGACCCCGTTGCTCCGCGATCCGCCGGCGAGGGCGAGGGCGGGCTTGCCCTCGAGGATCCCGAGGGCGGGCTCCTCGGCCGGCGGCGTCGCGAGGAGCTCGCCGACCGCGGCGAGGGCGGCGAGCTTCGACTCGGCCGCGGCGCGCCGCTCGCCCACGACGTCGGCCGACGACGGTCCGCAGCCCGAGATCGCGATCGCGATCGCGAGGACGACGCCCGGGGCGAGGGTTGCGACCGCGCGCCTCATCCCGTCGCTTCCCGGTCGTCGGGGACGAGCTCGATCGCAGCGCCCTTCTTCTTCAGGTAGCGCGCGTACGCGGCGAGCGCGCCCGGCTCCCGCCGGGAGATCCGGTCGTAGAAGTCGCAGTCGCGACAGCCGGTGCAGTTGCCGGTGTAGTGGTTGACGAGCCAGTCCGAGTGCTCGTCGGGGAGGCGAAGGCCCTGGTCGCCGGGGAGAAGGTAGCCCATCGGAGCGTTCCTCGCGGGGGGTCGGGTTCGTCTTCGGATCGAGGATGAACGCGACGACGACCGACTACAAGCGCGCGGGTCAGCGCGCGGGCGGCGACGCCTCGTCGGCCGGCCCGTCCGCGTCGGGAAGCGCCATCAGCTCGTCGATCAGGTGGCGGATCAGCCACGCGTCGAGCTGCTCGAGCTCGGTCGGCCCGTCGGGGTCCTCGGGTCGGACGATCGCCGCGAGCCCGTCGGCGTCGACGCCCTTCTGCGCGAGGAGGCGCCGCGCGAGCGCGAGCTGCCGCGGGGTCGGGAGCAACCGCGCGTCCTCGAGCGGGTCCTCCCCGTCCACCGGCGTCGGCCCGAGCTCGGGTCGTGCGATCCGGCCCGCTTCGCGCGCCCCGACGCGCTCGGCGAGCGGATCGCCGAGCTCCAGCGCCCACGGGGGGACGTCGGACTCGATCGCCGTCGCGACCCGCTCGAAGCTCCGCCTCAGCACCCGCGCAAGGACGCGGGCGTTGAGCGTGCCGCCCTCGGGCGCCGACCGGTAGACGATCATCCAGAAGGCGGCCTCGGCCGCCTCGTCGAGGTGGTGACGCTCGTCGGCGTCGAGGGCGTCCTCGTCGGGCGACGACGCCGACCGAGCGCGCTCGGCGGCCTCGAGATGCCAGAGCGACGCCTCGAGGCAGCTCGACGCGCGGGCGCGATGAAGCAGCTCGGACGGCTCCCACGGGAGATCGTAGCTGGGCGCGGTCGCCGGCGCGGCGGCGGGGAGGGACGGATCGAGGAGGCGCGCCTCGATCGCCTCGATCCTCTCCGCCGCCCGCTCGCGGTCCCCTTCGACCTCGGAGCGCCCCCACGCCGCCCAGGCCGCGGCGATCGCCGCGCGCCAGGCCGCCTGCGGGTCCTCGCGCTCGAGGAACCCGATCGCCATCGCCACCGCGAGCGACGCCTCCTCGCGATAGGCGACCCGACGGCGTCGCCAGCGCATGACGGCGACCGGGTCGTAGGCCTTCTTCCTTCGAGGCGAGCGCGGGCAGCCCCGCTTCGTCGACCATTTTCCGAGGGTCGCCGAGCTGACGCCGATGACGGCCGCCATCGACGCCTGGGTCAGCAGGCGCCCCCCGTCGGCCGGGAGGAGATCGGCCGCGACGGGGTCTCCGCAGAGGGCGGCGAGGACCAGGCGGTCGACCGCGAGCAGCCCGCTCCGGATCCGCGCCCGCAGGAGCGCGCGCTCGTCCTCGAACGAGCCGGTCGCGCGGAAGCGACGCTCGAGCTCGCGGAGCTCGCGATCGGACATGGCCGGTGCATCCTCCTCTGGCTGGGATCATGCGTCATTGGAGCGCCCCGCTCCGGCGGCGTCGAGGGGACCGCGCCGCGCGACGCTCGGGGCGCCTCCGGGATGACGGCCGCCGGCCGTCCTGATACGGTCGTCCCGTCCGACCCCGGGAGCGTCATGAACGAGGAGCCCCGACCGTTCGCCGCGCGGCTCGCGCGCGCCAGCATCGCGCCGGGGCGGGGCGCCCTGATCGTCGCCCTCGTGGTCGCCGCCTGGCTCCTCGTCGGCGAGCTGCCTTCGCGGCCCGCCGATGGCGTCGCGCCGGGCGCGCCGACGCTCTTTGCCGACGCCTGGCTCCTCTTCCTCATCTTCATCGCGACGATCGCCGCCGTCATCGTGGGCGCCGCGCCGATCTTCGTCGCGTCGATCGCCGCGCTCGCGGTCGCGCTCCTCACCGGCGTGCTCGCCCCGCCGGACGCGGTCTCCGCCTTCACCGACGGGTCGATCCTCCTGATCGCGGCGGCGTTCCTGATCGCGCGAGGGATCGTCAAGTCGGGCCTCGGCCACCGGGTCGCCTACCACGCCATCCGTCTCCTGGGAGGGACGACGCTCGGGCTCGGCTACTCGATCGTGCTGACCGACGCCGTCATCGCCCCGGCGTTCCCGAGCAACACCGCCCGGTCCGGCGTCCTCTTCCCGATCGCGCAGGCGATCGCCCTCGCGACCGGCTCCCGCCCCGATGAGGAGAGCCGACGCCGGACCGGCGCGTTCCTCATGACGATGGGCATGACCGGCCTCTCGATCTCGTCGGCGCTCTGGCTGACGGCGATGGCGACCAACCCGACCGGCGCCGCCCTCGCCGAGGACGTCATCGCGGCCGCGGGGAAGGCGCCGGTCCCGTTCGACTTCCTGCGCTGGGTGCTCGCGGCGTCGGCGCCGTCCCTGGCCGCGCTGGCCCTCGTCCCGCTCGTCGTCTACCGGCTCTTCCCGCCGGAGGTGACGCGCACGCCCGACGCCCCGGCCGAGGCGAGGAGACGCCTCGAGGAGCTCGGCTCGATCTCGGGCCGCGAGCTCATCATGGCCGCGACGTTCGTCGGCCTGGTGACCCTGTGGGCCCTCTCGGAGCCGCTCGGCCTCGATCTGGCCGCGATCGCCGTCGCCGGCCTCGCCGTGGTCATGCTGACCGGGATCTACACCGTCGCAGATCTGAAGAAGGAGGGCGGAACGCTCGAGGTGTTCATCTGGTTCTCGATCCTGTTCACGATCTCGGCCCATCTGAATCGGCTCGGGTTCATGACCTGGGCGGGCAGCACCGTCTCGGGCCCGATCACCGGACTCCCGTGGCCGCTCGCCTACGCGATCCTTCTCGGCGCCTACGTCCTCCTCCACTACCTCTTCGTCAGCCAGACGGCCCAGATGCTCGCGCTCCTGCCGGTCTTCCTCAGCGTCGGCCTCGACGCCGGCGTGCCGGCCGCGGTGATGGCCTACATGCTGCTCTTCGCGACCAACTTCTTCTCGGTGATCACGCCGCAGGGCAGCTCGGCGAACGTCATTTTCGTCGGCAGCGAGTACCTCACCTCGGGCGAGGTCTACCGGATCGGCGCGGCCGTCACCCTCGCCAACCTCTTGATCTACGGGACCATCGGTCCGCTGTGGATCTCGCTCGTCCTCTGAGGTCGATCGACCGTGAAGATCTCGGCCCTCCCGCGGGTAACGCATCACTGGAAAGAGACGGAGACGACATGATGAACCGCCCCTGGCTCACCGGCATCGCCCTGATCCTCCTGACCGTCGGCGCGACGTCCACCTGGGGCGACGAGCCCCCGGCCCCCGAGACCGCCGAGGCCGGGCTCTTCTTCGTCTTCCTCGACGTCGGCGGAAGCAAGACGCCGCTGCCCCGGGAGGAGGCGGCCCGGATGCAGGCGGCCCACCTCGGCAACCTCACCCGCCTCGCCGACGAGGGCAAGAGCCCGCTCGCCGGACCGCTCGGCCGGGAGAGCAAGCGGACCCGCGGGATCGTGATCGTCCGGGCCGACGACGCCGCCGCGCTCGCCGCCGAGTTCGAAGACGATCCGTTCGTCGCCAACGACTACCTCGCGATCCGCTCCTATCCGTGGAGGAAGACGGTCGGCCGGTTCGCGCCGGTGCCCGAGAAGATGGAGCTCGGCACCTACACCCTCGTCGTCGTTCGCGTGGCCGGCGAGACCGAGCCCGCCGCGGCGCGGAAGGCCTACGGCGCGCTCGAGGCGTCCCTGGCGAAGGCGAGGGGGGACGACGGCGCAGCGACTCTGCTCCTCGCCGGCCCGATCGTCGACGACCGAGACGACGACGGCGAGGCCGCCCTCGTCGGCGTCCTGCTCCTCCGGATCGAGGAGCTCGACGTGGTGAACGAACTCCTGGCGAAGGGCGCCGGCGTCGCCGGCGGCCATCTCGCGGTCGAGGTGCACCGGCAGTACCTCGCGAAGGGAATCGTCGACTAGCTCGATCCCTCCGACGTTGCGTCCTCGATCGACGAGGACGACAATGCCGTGACGTGAGACCCACCGGCTCCACCACGCCCCGCGGTCGGTTCGGCCCCTACCTGATCGAGTCCGAGATCGGTCGGGGGGGGATGGGCGCGGTCTACCTCGCCCGGCACGCCGAGACCGGCGCTCGCCACGCCCTCAAGGTGATCCTCCAGAGCAAGCTGGCCGACGACGCCGGACGCGCCGTCGCGCGGTTCCAGCGCGAGGTCGAGGTCCTCGCTCGGATCGAACCGCACGAGAACCTCGTCCGGGTCCACAGCGCGGGCGTGGCGGCGGGGCTGCCCTGGTGCTCGATGGACCTCGTCGAGGGACGCTCGCTCGCCGCGCACCTGGCGAACGGCCCCCTCCGCGCCGAGGACGCCGCCCGCCTCGTCGCGACGCTCGCCCGAGCGGTGCACCACGTCCACGGCTACGACGTGCTCCACCGCGACCTGAAGCCCGAGAACGTCCTCATCGACGCGGCGTCGGGCGCCCCTCGGATCGTCGACTTCGGCCTCGCCTACGACCTGGTCGCCGACCGACTGACCCGGACCGGCGAGCTCGTCGGCACGCCGGCCTTCATGGCGCCCGAGCAGGTGACCCGCGGCTCGAGCGAGGCGCCGACCGCCCTCGGTCCCCGGACTGACGTCTACGCCCTCGGCGCGATCCTCTACGCAGCCCTCGCCGGCGGACCGCCGTTCCGGGGGAGCGACGCGATCGCGCTCGTCCTCGAGATCCTCCGCGCCGACCCCCCTCCGCTCCGCCGTCGCAACCCGGCGGCGCCCTCCGACCTGGACACCGTCTGCGTGAAGGCGCTCGCGAAGCGGCCCGAGGACCGCTACCCGAGCGCGCTGGCGCTGGCGCAGGACCTCGAGCGCTGGCTCGCCGGAGAGTCGGTGACGGCGAGCGCCACCGGCGCCAGCCGGGTCCGCCGACTCCTCCGCATCATCCCTCGGAGCGGCGCAGGCCTGGCCGCCGCGGGCGTCCTGGCCATGGCGATCGGGGTCGCCATCGTCGCCGTCGTCATCGTCGGCCGCGACCTGGAGACGCCGACGGCCTCCGCCGCGCAGTCCCTCGACGCGCTCGAGCGATCGCTCGCGGAGCAGGGGCGCCTCTCGCTCGACGAGATCGGGGAGCTCGCGGCGATCGTCGAGAGCGCCCCGTCGGAGGCCGACGGGCGCCGGGCGAAGCTGCTCGATCGCGTCGCGCGACTGCTGACCGCCGGCGGCGAGGCGGATCGCGAGGAGCACGCGGACGCGATCGCCGAGCTCGTTCGTCCCGACGGCGAGCTCGACGCCGCCCTCCTCGAACGGGCGGTGAGCCTCCTGCACGGCCACGGGCGCCTGAGGGCCCTCGACGCCGTCCTCCACGGCGCCACACCGGTCGCGACCGCCCCGGACGCGGTCGCGACCGACCTCGCCCGCGCCATGGTCCCCGACGAGCCGTCGGACGCCGATGTGGCCCCCCCGGATGACGCGGCCGCGTTCGAGGCCCTGGTGACGGCGCCCGGGCTCGAGGATGGCGCCCGCGGCCGCCTCCTCGTCCGACGGGCCGATCGGTTCATCGCACGCACGCCGCCCGATCACGAGACGGCGCTCGACGCCCTGGAGACCGCGTTTCGCCAGTCCGGAGCGGTCGCCGATGGGCGGCGGTGGCCGGCGGCGTTCCGCCGGTTCGCGCTCGAGACGTTCATCGCTCGCGTTCGGGACCGCGTCCCCTCCCGCCGCCTCGCCGCGCTCCTCGTCCGCTCCGGAGGAGGCGACGCCCCGCTCCCGGCCGACCTCCTCGCGGCCCTCGAACGGCTCATCGGCGTCGACGTCCCGATCGGAGCCGGCCTCCGGTCGCCGTCCGCCGACGAGGCGCGGACGGTGCTGCTCGTCGGGTCGGTCCTCGAGGGGCACGGCGCCTGGCCGATCCATACCGACTCGAACTACGGCGTCTACCCGGTCCTCGACGCCGACGAGCTCCGGGAGCTCGCCGAAGCGGAGCTCGCGCTCCCCGAGGAGCAGCGCAACCCGGCGCGGATGCTCATGATCGCTCACGTCCTCCGCAAGACGCCCCACGCCGCCGAGCGGTCTCGGCTCGTCGAGGCAGCGCGGAGCTGCGGGATCGACGAGGCCTGGTTCCACGTGATGGAGTCGAGGTCGCACGACGGACCGACCGCCCTCAAGGTCGAGGCGATCGAGCGCGCCTACGCGCTGCTCGAGCTCCGGCCCGAGGCCGAGCAGTGGCCGATCGTGCCCTCGGGGCTCAGTCGTCGGATCCTCGACATGGAGCCGACCGATCCCGACCGATACACCCCCGAGCGAGCCGCGACCTTCGCGATGGAGGGCTTCCGGATCCAGAAGGCGGCCTGGGCTCGGATCGCCGAGGTGAGCGCCGCCGGGGGCATGGCCTCGTGGTACCGCGTCCGGGAGTCCGACGTCATCCTCACCCTCACCCGGATCGGCGAGCGGTTCGTCCACCTCGATCCGCCCCGATGCTGCGGCGCCCCGGAGCGAGGCGTCCCGTCGCCCGAGGACCTCGCCGCCGCCGCGCTCGAGCTCGCCGATCGGCCGATGGCGCGACTCACGGCCGCGGTGAAGGGCGGCGACCGCGGGTCGCCCGTCGCGAGGCTGTACGCCATCCGCGCGAATCACCACCGCGTCCACGACCGGCTCGACGAGGCACTCGCGGCGGTCGACGAGGCGATCGCCGAAGGTCGGCTTCGCGACGAGGACGTGAAGGACGAGGTCGGGCTCCGCGAGGAGATCCTCGAGCAGCTCGCCGAACGCGATCGCTAGGAACCGCCCTTGCGAGAAGGACGCTACTCGATCGTGATCTCGACCGGGTTGCTCTCGATCTTCCCGCGCCACCCATCGGCGCGCGCGTTCTGCCCGAAGCCGTGGGCGCGCGGCACCTCGTAGACGAGGACGACGGTGTAGCGCCCGGGCGGCAGGGCATAGCTCCAGCCGATCCCCTTCGGTGCGCCGGCGGGCTGGGTGCAGCCGAAGTACTCGGCCCGCTCGTAGGTCTTGCCCGGGGCGAGCACGACCGGCTCCTCGGCCATGCCGCTCGGGAGCGTCGGCCCCGCGCCGGCCGTCACGACGTTGCCCTTCGCGTCCGTGACGCGGAGGAAGCGGCTCCACCAGAAGGTGAGCGAGACGTCCTTGCCGCCGACGTTCTCGAAGGTCGCCCGGAGGCCGATCTCCTCGGCCTTCTTCGCCGCCCCCTTCGTCGCCTCGAGCTTCACCTTCAGCCCGTTCACGGCCGCACCCTCCTTCGCTCCGTCGTCGCCTTCGTCGGGGAGCGCCCCGGCGAGCGGAGTCCCGAGGAGACCGAGGACGACCGCCGTGACGGCGATCGGGGCGAAGCGTCGGGCGATCATTGATCCGTCCTCCCGCCGAGCGGTCGTTTTGCGCCTAGGAGATCCCGTACTTCTTCATCTTGTTGAAGAGGGTCGAGGTCGGGACCTGGAGGATCTGGGCGGCCTTGGTGCGGTGCCAGTTGGTCTGCTTCAAGGTGTGGATGATCACCTCGCGCATGACCTCCTCCTCGACGTCCTTGAGCGGTCGGCCGAGGAAGCGGTTGAAGCCGCTCTCGCGTTCGGCGGGCGGGCGGGTCCCCTCGTGCACCTTCGGAGAGAGGAGCTCGGGCGTGATCGCGCCGTCCGCCATCGCGATCAGGCGGTTGACCTCGTTCTCGAGCTCGCGGACGTTGCCCGGCCAGTCGTAGGCCATCATCGCGCGCATCGTCTGGGGTTCGATGTCGGGCAGGTCGAGGCGCTCGCCGTCGGGGCCGACCCGGCTGCCGAGCTCGGTCGAGCGCTCGAGGAAGTTGTCGATCAACAGCGGGACATCCTCGCGGCGATCGCGGAGCGGCGGGAGGTGGACGGTGATCACGTTCAGGCGGTAGTAGAGGTCCTGCCGGAACTTCCCGTCCTCCATCAGCGCCTTCAGGTCCTTGTTGCTCGCGCTGATGATCCGGACGTCGACCTTGGTGACCCGCTTGCCGCCGACCGGGCGGACCTCTCCCTCCTGGAGCACGCGGAGCAGCTTCTTCTGCATCCGCTCGGACATGTCGCCGATCTCGTCGAGGAAGAGCGTCCCGCCGTGGGCCAGCTCGAAGAGGCCCTTGCTGTCGCGGTCGGCGCCGGTGAACGCGCCCTTCACGTGGCCGAAGAGCTCGGCCTCGAGCAGCGTCTCGGACAGCGCCGCGCAGTTCTCGGCGATGAACGGACCGTCCTTGCGGGGTCCGTTGTTGTGGATCGCGCGCGCGACCAGCTCCTTGCCCGTCCCGCTCTCGCCGTGGATCACGACCGAGTAGGTCGTGTCGACGACGCGGTCGAGGAGCTGGAAGACCTTCTGCATCGCCTGGGTCTTGCCGATGATCTTGTCGTAGCGGTACTTCGTCCCGATGTCGCGCATCTGGGCGAGCTTCTGCCGCGTCTCGGCGAGCTCCTCCTGCTGCTCGGCGAACATCTTGCTCGCGTTGAGCGGGATCGCGATCCGCTCGGCGACGGCCATGACGAAGTCGAGGTCGTCGCGGGTGAACCGCCGGCTGATCGAGGCGTGATCGACGTAGAGGATCCCGATCACGTCGTCCTTGATCCGGATCGGCACGCACAGGATCGACCGGAGCTGGAGGTCGGCGACGCTCTTCACGTCGCGGAACCGCTCGTCCTCGGTCGCCTCGGCGACGAGGATCGGCTTGCCCGTCTTCGCGACGTTCTGGGCGATGCTCCGGCTGATCCGGAACTGCTCGGTGGCGATCTCCTCGTCGTTGACGTTCCGGCCGTACTTGAAGACGAGGTCGCCGTTCCGGTCGACCAGGAGGAAGAACGCCCGCTCCCCCTTCGTCGCCTCGACGATCGTGCCGGCGACGAGCTCGATCATGCTGTCGAGGTCGAGCTCGGTGTTCGTGATCCGATTGAGGATCGAGAGGACGAGCCGCCCCTCGCGCCGCAGGAGCAGGCTCTCGATCTCGCGCTCGCGGCCGCGCCCGAGGCGCTGCTCCATCTCGTCCGCCGGGCCGAGGTCCTTGCTGCTCCCGGGGAGGTCGCCCACCTCGGGGCTGCTCGGCGTGTCGATCGAGCCGCGCCGCTCGCCCGCCTCGCGTCCGGCCGGCGTCGCCGCGCCGCCGTCCTCGCCGACCTTGCGCGAGCCGGGCGCCCCGGGGCCGCCCGTCCCCGAGACGGAGGCGTCGCTCTCGATCTGGAAGCTGAACGTCCGGTTCGGTCCGGCGCTCCGCGCGTTGTAGAGCGCCTCGTCCGCCTTGCACATGAGCGAGTCGCGGTCGCGCGCGTCGTCGGGCATCGTCACCGAGCCGATCGAGATCGTCACCTCGATCCGCTCCTCGCCGTGATGGAAGGTCTCGCGCTCGACGGCGGCCCGGAGCCGATCGGCGAGCAGCACCGCGCCGGCCGCGTCGGTGTCGGGCAGGAGCGCCTCGAACTCGTCGCCGAAGTAGCGGGCGAGGAGGTCGATGTCGCGCAGGTTGCCCTTGAGGATGGCCGCCACGCCGCGGAGCACCCGCCGGGCAATCCGTTGCCCGTGGACGTCGCGGACGAGCTTGAACCGGTCGATGTTGATCTTGAGGACGCTCATCGGCCGCTGGTAGCGCGCCGCCCGCTTGATCTCGTGCTCGATCTGCGTCGTGAAGAAGGCGTGGTTGTAGAGCTCGGTCAGGCTGTCGCGCAGCCCGTCGAGCGTCTGCTGGCTCGACGCCGGCGCGGCCGCCGGCGGCGGAACCGCGGCGAGCCGCGCGCTCCCGTTCGGCTGGACCGCGTCGCCCGCCGCGGGCTCGCTCCCCTCGGCGGCGTCGGCCGGCGCGTCGCCCGCCGCGACGAGGTCGCCGTCGCTCTGGGTCTCGGCGCCGGCTCGGCGCGCGGCGTCCTCGGCGAGCGCCGCCGCCCGGTGATCCTCGGCCTCCGCCTCGGTCGGCGCCTGGATCGAGGCCCGATCGAGGTCGCTCCCGTCGGCGGCCTTCGGCGTCTCGTCCGGCGAGGGCTCGGGAGCCCCCTCGACCGGGCCGTCGCCGACCCCTCGCGCGCGTAGCATCTGGACGACCCTCTCCCCCTCGCTCCGCACCTGACGGGCGAGCGCCCGTCCGTCGTAGTCGGTCCGCAGCTCCGGCGGCAGCGCGCTCCAGATCCCGCGGATCACGCTGGCTGCCTCGCGCACGGCCGACGCCGCCTGCTCGAGCTGCCCGTCCGCGCGGAGCGCCTGGGCGAGGGCGAGGTGCGCCGTCGCCTCTCCCTCGGTGAAGCCGACCTCGCGGGCCGCGGCGAGGGCGCGCTCGCTCTGATCGATTGCCGCCGGCATCCGACCCTGGGCGACCCGCGCCCGGGCGAGGGCGAGCTCGAGGCGCGCCACGGCCACCTTGTCGCGGAGCAGCTCCGCCGACTCGAGCCCGGTCCGGGCCAGCTCGAGGGCGACGCCGGGGTTGCCGCGCGCGATCTCGGCCTCGGCCCGGACCGCGGCGATGGAGGCGATGAGCCCCTTGCGGTCGGCCTGTCGGGCGCCGGCCTCGGCGCGGGTGAGGCGATCGATCGCCGTCGTCGCATCCTCGGGCACGCCCGAGTCGATGTCGGCCCGGGCGAGGGCGAGCAGCACCTCGGGCAGGCGCAGGGCGAACCCGCTCTCCTCGACCCGACCGAGCGCGTCCTCGAGGAACGCCGCCGCGCGCTTGCCCTGCCCGAGGAACAGGTGGAGCTCGCCGAGGGCGAGGAGCGAGAGGACCTCGACGACGACGTCGGGTAGGCGGCGCGTGACGCCGCGCGCCTCCTCGACCTCGGCGATCGCGCGCGCCCCCTCGCCGCGGAGGAGATGCAGGCGGAAGAGCCCGAGGCGCGCGTGCGCGACGAGCGATCGCTCGCCGATCACGACGGCCACCTCGAGGGCGCGGCGGAGCGCCCGGTCGGCGTCGTCGACGCGGCCCTGCTGGAGATGACACTGCCCGAGGCTGAGGAGCGCCATGCACTCGCCGGTGCGGTTGCCGAGGGCGCCCGCCTCCTCGCTCGCGCGCAGGGCGAGCTCCTCGGCCCGCCCCAGGTCGCCCGACGCCAGGAGCAGCTCGGCCCGCAGGCGCAGCGCCTCGATCTCGGTCCGGCGGCTCCCCGTCTCGGTCGCCGCCTGCGCGCCGCGGTCGATCAGGTCGCGCGCGCGGGCGACCTCGCCCCGGTTCAGGTAGCAGGCGGCCAGGTTGAGCAGCCCGAGGGCGGCCGCGGCGCCGTAGCCGAGCTCGCGGAAGATCGTGACGGCCTCCTCGTAATGGCCGATCGCGCGGGCGAAGTCGCCGAGGCTGTCGTAGACGGTGCCGAGGTTGTTCCGGATCGCCGCGACGCCGGGCCGGTCCTCGATCCGGCGCCAGATCTCGAGGGCCGCCTCGTAGGTGGTGATCGACTCGGTGACCCGCCCGCGGGCGTGGAGGACGTGCCCGATCTGGTTGAGCCCGCCGGCCACGCCGGCGAGGTTGCGCGTCCGCCGGTGGAGCCCGATCGCGCGCTCGGCGAACTCGGTCGCGAGGTCGTACTCGCCGCGGCAGTAGTGGAGCTGCGCCAGGTCGCGGAGCGCCTGGGCGAGGCCGGGCCGGTCGCGCTCTGCCTCGTAGATCTCGCGGGCGCGGGCCGCCTTCTCGATCGCGCGGTCGAGGCGCCCCGCCTCGAAGAGCACCCGGGCCCCCTCGCGGAGCGCCCAGGCGAGGGCGGAGCGCGCGCCCACGGCCTGGAGGTGACCCTCGGCCTCGGTCAGCACCTCGAGGGCGCGGTCGTGGAGCCCATCGGCGTGGTCGACCAGCGCCAGCTCGATCCGGCAGCGCGCCGCGTGCCCGGGCAGGTCGGCCGCGATCGCCCGCTCGAGGCCCGCGTCGAGGCGGCGTCGCGCGCTCGTCCGGTCGCCCGCCTCGGCGAACGCGCGGCCGAGCCCGACGGTCGCGGCGACCTCGGCCCGAGCGTCGCCCACCTTGCGCGCCCGCTCGCTCGCCCGCTCGAGGTCCATCCGGGCCTCGGTCGGCCGTCCGCTCGCGAGGTTCGCGGCGGCCCGCTCGCACAGCGCCCGCACCTCGAGCGACGCGGCCTCGGGGTCGCCCCGCATCTCCGGCTCGCCGAGCCGCTCGAGGACGGTGCCGAGCAGCGTCACCGCGCGGCGGAACGCGAGCGCCCCGCGCGCGAGCTCGGCGGCCCGCAGCCCCCAGCGGACGGCCATCGGGACGTCGTCGCCGCGCAGGGCGTGGAAGGCGATCACGTGGCTCCGGCCGTCGAGGAGGAGCTGGGCGTCGGCGCCGCCGGCGGGCGCCGTCCCGTCGCCGGCCTCCGAGCTCGGCGCGAGTCCGCCCGATGGCTCCGCCGCCCCCCGCCCCGCCTCCGCGGGGCCACCCGCCTCGGCCTCGAGCACCCGGGCGATCCGCTCGTGGAGGCGCCGCCGCTCGCGCGGATCGAGGCCGCGGTCGATGACCCGGATCGCCCGCGGCGTGACCAGCTCGACCTCGAGGTCCGCCTTCGCCGCGACGAGCCGGAGGAGACGCCGCTCCGCGAGGCGGCACGCCGAGGCATAGACCACGCCGACGTCCCGCTCGGCGACGGCGGCGACGGTGCGGAGCCCGACCGGTCGGCCGATCGCCGCGAGGACGCGGAGGAGGAGCTCGTCCTCGGGCGTCGCGACGGCGAGGCGCCGCTCGAGCAGCGCGAATACGTCGTCGGCGAGCAGCCCCTCGTCCGCGCCGTCGGGCTGACCCGCCGCGGGCGTCCGCGGACCGGCGAGGAGGTGGTCGAGGACCGACCCGCCGGCCCGCCCGACGTCGGCGGCGCCGCGGCGTAGCCCGGCCGGCAGCAGGCCGCCCTCGCGGACGGTCCCGTCCGCGATCGCCCACACGGCGTGCTCGACCGCGAGCGGGTTCCCCTCGGTCTCGCGCGCGAGCAGCCCGCCGAGATGCTCCGCGGCCGTCTCGCGCTCGGTCGGGAGCCAGAGCAGGTTGCTGACGATCTCGGCGACCGCGTCGCCGTCGAGGCGCCCGAGGGGAAGCTCGCGGACCGCGCTGGCCCCGAGCATCTCGCGGAACGGGCTCTCGCTCGGGAGGCCGAACAGCTCGTCGGTGCTCACCGTCGCCACGACGAGAACGCGCGGCAGCCCGCCGCGCCCCGCGCCGGCGCCGGCGGCGGCCGCCGCGGCGGCCACGTCGGTCGGCTCGCTCGAGGTCGACGGCGGCGACCGGAGGAAGCGGTCGCGCTCCCCGGGGTCGATGTGCGCCCGGGCGATCGAGCGGAGCGCCTCGAACGTCGTCTCGTCGGCGTGGTGGAGGTCGTCGATGAGGAGCAGGATCGGTCGATCGCGGCTCGCCTCCCAGAGGAACTCGGCGAGCGCCTGGAGCAATCGCACCCGCTCCTCGCGCGACGCTCCGCGACCGAACGCGCGGCCGCCTGCGCCGAGGAGGCTCCCGTCGAATCCATCGACGCCCGCGGGCGCGGCGTCCGGCGCGCGGGCTTCGTCGCCGCCGCCGTCCGAGTCGGACCGGGGCACGCGCTCCGGCTCGCGCGCCGCCGGCAGCCCGGGGACGAGGCGCGGCAGCTCGGAGGCGAACCGCTCGAGGATGGGCGCGAGCTCGGGTCGCCCCGCCATCGCGCGGACGGCGTCGCTGATCGGCGTGCACGCGACCTCGCCGACGTCCCAGCAGCGCGAGGTGATCACGGCCATGCCGAGGTCGGCGCCCCGACGGCTCACCTCGGCGAGGAGGCGGCTCTTCCCGGTTCCGGTCTCGCCGGTCACGACGACGACCTGCGGCTCGGCCTCGCGCGCCCTCGCGCCCGGCGGGTTCGCGGCGACTCGCCCGAGGAGGTCGCCGAACCAGGCGACCTCGCGGTCGCGACCGACGAACGGGGCCGACAGCAGGACGGTGTCGCCGCTCGCCGCCGGCTCGGCCTCGAAGTGGGTCCCGGCGAGGCGGTTGATCTCGGCGATCGCCTCGTTCGCCGACGCCGGGCGCTTCCGCGGGTCGTCGTCGGTCATCCGGTCGATGAGTGAGCCGAGGCTCGAGGTCAACCGCCGCCCCGGCAGGCGGCGGAGCGCGACGCCGAGCGCGTAGATGTCGGCCCGGCGATCGGGTCGCACCGACGTGACGAGCTCGGGGGCGAGCGCGTCGGCCGCGTCGCTCGCGCGGGTCGGCCGACCGCGCCGTGGCTCGTCGTCGGGCTCGGGCGCGGGGCGCTCGATCCGGGGCACGTCGTCGAGGAAGCCCGACGGCGGCGCGGCCGGGCTTCCCTGCAGCCACGGGAGGAGGTCCGGCTCGCCGAGCCGCGCGACGCGCCGGCCGGGCGGCCCCTCGAGGAGCACGTTGGACGCCTTGAGGGCGAGGTGGCGCAGCCCGCGGGCGTGGAGGAAGGCGAGGGCGCGGAGGGCGTGCACCGCGATCTCGAGGAGCTCGTGCTCCTCGAGCTTGCCGGCCGCCCGGTCGAGGTCGGTCCCGTCGACGAACTCGCTGACGATGCCGGCGAGGGCGACCTCGGCGCCGCTCTCCCTATCGAGGTCCCGGGCGACGCGCGCCGGGAGCGCCCCGGTCAGGTCGACGAGCTCGAGCGGCCGGGCGAGGTGGCCGTGACGCAGGCCGCGCCAGGTCTTGATCTCGCGGGCGATGTAGTCCCGGAACGCGGCCGGCGGCTCGGTGCCCGGCGTGAGGACGCGGAGGGCGAAGTCGCCTCCGTCCCCCGCC
Source organism: Planctomycetota bacterium (assembly GCA_029260755.1). Taxonomy (GTDB): domain Bacteria; phylum Planctomycetota; class J058; order J058; family JAJDCQ01; genus JAJDCQ01. The sequence continues at coordinate 37,591 of JAJDCQ010000254.1, forward strand.
TCGTCCTGGGCGAGGTAGACGACGCCGCGACGACCGACGCCGAGGCGGCGTCGGATGCGGAATCGATCTCCGAGTCGTTCGGTGGCGATGACGGACTCCGTTCTCGGGCCGCGGTCGGTGCGGGTGCACCGTCCCCCTCAGTGTCCAATTCTGGGAAAGTCTTGCCTGGAAGGGAGGTTGGAGGGGACGCGACTTCGAACGAGGGCGATCCTAACCACCTGATGGAGAACCGTCAACACCACCCAGAAATGGGAAGCGAACGAGGGACGGCGGCTCAGGCTCGCGTCGCCTTCAGGAGCGCCACCGCCAGCCCGCCGCAGACGGCGGCCGCCACGACGAAGATCAGGAAGCCGACCGCGACGTAGACGAGCGCGCTCGTTCCGCCCGCGCCGTCGTCGTCCGCGCCCCGCGGTCGACGGCGCGTCGACCTCGACGGCGGCGTCGTCGGCTTCGGCATGACAGCCGTCCCCTTCGCCGCCCGGAAGGCGTCGGACGAGGCGGACGAGACCTCGCCGACCCCCTTCTTCGCCGACCTCTTACCCCGCGCGCCGCTCCCGCCGATCACGACGCGCATCTCCGCGGCGCTCGAGAACCGCGACCGCCGGTCCTTCGCGAGCGCCTTCACGATCGCCGCCCCGATGCGCGGCTCGATCGCGAGGCCCGGGTGGACCTCGGCCGGATCCCGGGCGCGCTGGGTGACCTGCTTGCGGACGAGCCCGCTCACCGAGCGCTCCTCGAACGGGAGACGCCCGACGAGCATCTCCCACAGCATGACGCCGATCGCGTAGAGGTCCGCCCGCGCGTCGAGCCCGCCGCCGGTCGCCTGCTCCGGCGCGAGGTAGGCCGGCACGCCGACCCCCTCGCCCAGCGAGGTCCGGAACCGGAGGATGTGCCGCCACGGCTCGGGGACGCCCGGGACGACGAGCGAGAGCTCGTCGTCGCCCGGCGCGCCGCCGAGCACCGTCGGCAGCTCGTCCTCCTCCACCGCCGAGCGCGCGCCCTCGCGGTCGGCCAGGAACGCGCCGATGCCGACATCCGCGATGCGGGGCTTCCCCTCGGCGTCGAGGATGATGGCCGCCGGAGTGAGCGCCCCGTGGGTGAGGCCGGCGGCATGGATCGCCTCGAGCCCGCCGAGGAGCGTCGCGACCATCGGAAGGGCGCGCCGCGGCGAGAGCGCGCCCTCCTCGAGGATGACGTCGAGCAGCCGGCGCCCGGTGATGAGCTCGCTCACGACGTAGAGGGCGCCGGTCCGGTCCTCGACGCCCGCGTCGAGGACGGTGACGACGGCGTCGTGGCGGACCGAGGCGGCGGCGCGGAGGTGACGCTGGAACGTCTCGCGCGAGCGGCCGGTCTCGGCCAGGCTCGCGGCGAGCACCGTCACGGCGACCTCGCCCTTCTGGATGACCTCCTCGGCGCGGTAGACGGCGCCGGCGGCGCCGGTGCGGATGCGCTCGACGACGCGATACCGGTCGGTCAGCACCCTCCCGATCGGGTCGCGCCGGGCGGCCGTCACCGCCGCCGAGAGCTTGGCGGTCGGCACCTCGTCCTCGTAGGTGCGCGCGCCCGGCACGTGGGGAACCGGCGGCCGCCCGGCGGCGGTCGACCGCGCGACCGGCACGCGGTCCGAGTCGGACGGCGCCCGACGGATCGTCGGCTGCACGCCGCTGCCGGCCGGCGGCCGCCCGCGCGTTCGGACCGTCGGCGGCACGACGCTGCGGACGGGCACGGGCCCGTCGAGGGTGGTCGCGGCGTCGTTGCTGATCGGCGGCGGCCCCCCGTCGAGGACGGTCTCCGCGATCGGGTTCGCCGCAGCGGCCGGCGCCTCGGCCGCGACCTCGTCGAGGCTCCTCCAGCCGCCGCCCGAGTCCGAGTCGACCCGCGGATCGCCGGCTTCGCTGTCGCTGTCGGGCCCGTCCCAGCGGGCGGTCGGCGCGGCGCCCGCCCGGACGCCGGGGCCGGGGTCGCGCTGCTTCATCGGGAGGGTCGAGACCCGGGCCGTGCGCTGGCCGATCGCCTCGATGTCGTCGAGCATCGCGACCGCCGACGAGTAGCGTCGCTCGGGGTCCGCCGCGGTCGCCGTCTGGATGACGCTCGCGAACCGCTCCCCGAGGGGGGCCGCCATCTCGCGAGGATCGAGCCCCTCGCCGCTCGCCCAGCCGCTCCGCCACCGGGCCGAGTCGAACCCGCCGAACGGGTGCTGCCCGGTCGAGGCGAAGAAGAGGACGAGCCCGAGGCTGTAGACGTGACTCCTCGGACCGATCGGCTGGCCCTGGAGCTCCTCGGGCGAGGCGTAACGGTCCGCGCCCGGGTCGGCGCCGGCCAGGGCGACGCTGCTGGCGGCGAGCCCCGAGAGGACCTGGCTCAGGCCGACATCACCGATCCGGTAGAGCCCGTCGGGCGTGATGATCACGTTCTCGGGGCGGAGGTCGCGATGGGTCACCGCGTGCTTCTCGGCGTGGGCGAGGGCGAGGGCGATCTGCCGGGCGGCCTCGACGGCGTCCGCCTGGGGCAGCGCGCCCCGATCGCGGACGCGCGCGTCGAGGCTCTCTCCCTCGACGTACTCCATCGTGTACCACGCGTAGTCGCCGCCGATCCCGAGCTCGTCGAGCTTGATCACGTTCGGGTGCTCGAGCGAGCGGGCCGTCTTCCAGGCGGCGCGGAAGCGGGCGACGAGCTCCTCGCTCTGGGCGAACGACGGCGGGAGGATCTTGAGCGCGACCGGGTGACCGTCGAAGTGGCGCCGCGCCTTGTAGACGACGCCGAGCGCGCCCTGGCCGAGGCGGGCGACGAGGTCGTAGCCGCGGATCGCGACGACCCGCTGGGCGCGCTTCGCCCCGTCGCTGACCTTCGCCTTGCCCGTGCCGGGCGCGACGCCGGCGGGCGCGCGCGCCCGCCGTCCGCTCGGGTCGGCCTCGAGGCTCTCCTGACTGCTCTCGAGCGCGTCGGCGACGCGGCGGAGCTCGTCGCGACTGAGGATCTTCTTGTCGGCGAGGAGCTCGCCGAGGCGGCGCCGCACGCCCTTGCGGCGGAGCGCGTCCTGGAGCCGCAGGCACTCGTCGAGCTGCTCCTGGGTGATCATCCGCGACTGGAGGAGGCGCTGGCCGAAGCGGAGCCGGACCGAGCCGGACGGATCGACCGAGACGTCGGGCGCGTCGTCGCCGCCGTCGGCGCCCGCCTCGCCCATCTCGCTCGACGGCGGCCCGGCCGCGGCCGCGTCGTCGAACGGGTTGACGACCGAGTCGGCCTCCTCCGAGAGGCGCCGCACCTGCTCGGCGAGCGCCTGCTGGGCCTGGGTCTCGCGGAGGACGCCCTGCTCGACGAGGCGTCGCCCGAGCGGCTTCTGGAAGCCGGCGTCGCGGGCGGCCTCGAACGCGGCCTTCACGACGGCGGCCGACGCGAACCCGCGCTCGACGACGATCTTCGCGAAGAGGCGCTCGGCGCGGATGAACTGGGCGATCGCCTGGGCCTTCTCGAGCTTCTGGACGTCCTCGCCGGTGAGATGGGCGCGCTTGACGAGGATGGCCGGCAGGCTCTCCTCGTAGCCGACCTCGGCGCCGCGGCGCTGGATCTCGAAGCACTCGCGGATGCGAGCGTCGTCGACCAGTCCGTTGCGGACGGCCAGCTTCGCGAACAGGACGTCGAGATAGGAGGGCATGCCGAGTCGGGGGCCCGCCAGCGCGGCCGGGGGTCGTGATCGCCCTAAGCTCCGATGGAATTCTACGTTGGAGACCGATGTCGCTTCAACGAGCCGTCAGCCATCGGTCGCCTCGATGACGGCGGTCATGGACCCCCGACACCGCGGGATCCGAGGATCGGCGCCGTATGCGTGGATCTGATCGCGGCGGAGCTCGGCCGTCTCGAGGGCCCCCGTCCAGACGATGCAGCGGCCGGTCGTGTCGACCTCGCGGGCCATCCCGAAGCCCTGGTGGGCGGGGTAACCGAAGATCTTCCCGAGCATCTCGATCACGTACTCGTAGGTGTGGTCGTCGTCGTCGATCAGGATGACGTTGTAGGGCGGGAGGAGACGCGGCCGGACCTCGACCTCGGGCTCTCGAGTCGGGACGACCGTCGGGGCGGCGGGCTGGGGGCTGGGCGAGGTCACGGCTCTCCGCTCCACCGTACACGCAAAGGGCCCCGGGATCACTCCCAGGGCCCCTCGCGAGGCGGCCGGGGCGAGCCCGGCCGGTGCTTCGGTGTCGTCGGCTAGTTGCGCTTCCGGACGAAGAGGCGCACGTCGTCGCCCTCGCCCGACTGGCCGCCGAGGCGGGCGAAGAACGAGAGCCCGCCCTGGAGGGTGTCGCACGAGCAGGTCCGCTCGCACACCTCGAAGATGCCCCGTCCGCGCTTGACGTCGATCGCGGGCACGACGCGCTGCCCGTCGAAGGACGGCGCCTGGCTCGCGAACGCGACCTGCGCAAGACCGAAGCCGCCGATGTCGACGCCCGAGTCGTTGTCGATCAGCTGGGCCTCGATGTCGCCGTTCTCCAGGATCCAGTTGTTGCCGTTGAACTCGTTGTAGTAGGCGTGGCCGTCCTGGAACATGTAGACGCCCACGATGTTGTTGAACGTGCTCGCGTTCACGAAGAACGCGTCGCTGTGCTCGTGGGTGTCGATCTCGAACGGGTCCTCGGCGAGGTCGGGGTCGAACCGGTCCTCGAAGAGGTCGCCGTTGGCGATCGCGCTCTGACGGGCGTCGTAGCTCCGGTGGAGGATCGCGGACGAGTTCGTCGGGAAGTCGCCCCGCTCGGCCTGGAAGACCAGGTCGATCCGCTGGGCCGGGAAGTCGCCGATCGCGTTCCTCGGCTTGGGCGTCACCTCGAAGGCGACGACGTCCTGGAGGTCGAACACGTCGTTGTCGACGCTGACGACCTCGGGTCCCTCGACGACGTTGTCGATCGCGTCGACCTCGGCGGTGAAGAGCCGCTCGCCGTCGCCGCCGTTCACGTCGGTGTCGAGGGCGAAGAACACGAACACGTTCCCGCCGAAGCCGCCGTCGACGGCGCCGACGTCGTCGTCGTTGAGCTCGTTGTCCGCGAAGGCGTTCTCGACGAGCGTCTCGCCGAGGTCGACGTCGTTGTTCTCGTCGTCGATCTCGAGGTCGGTGCCGATCGCGGCGACCCGGAGCTCGTCGTTGTCGTTGCCGCCCAGCCCCTCGTCCTCGTTCTGGACGAAGAGCGCGTTCACGACCTCGAGGTCGCTCTGGATCCCGCAGAAGAAGCCGAGCTCCTCCTGGAACTCCGCGAAGCGGACGCCGTCGAGGTCGCCGTCGTTGTGGCTGCTGAGGAGGGTGTCGGGATGAACGAGGTTGCCCGCCTGGCCCTTGACGAGGTCGGCGTCGCCGTCGCGGACGATCGTGCCGAAGAGGCCGACGTCGTTGTCGTTGTCGGTCGCGGTCGGGAGGCCCTGCCGCCAGATCGCCGCCATGAACTGGCCGGTCCGGTTGACCGCGACCTCCAGGTCGGTGACGTCGAAGCCGCCGTCCGCGTCGACGCTGTCGGTGCTGAGCTGCTCCTGATCGTCGGCGCCGATGTCGAAGTCAGACGCGTCGAACGGGACGCGGCTGACGAACGCGTCGACGTCGTCGACGTCGAGGTTGCCGCCGGTGTCGCTCGTGTCGTAGAGGAAGAACACGTGCGTCTGACCGAGGCCGTCGTCGGTCCCGAAGACGTCGGCGAGCTGCGAGCTCTCGCCGTCGATGATGTCGTCGCTCGCGTCGTGGCCAGGCGAGACCTCGGCCTGGTTCAGGTCGGGGAGCCCGTCGGTGTCGACGTTCGCGGAGATCGCGACGAGGACCTCGTCGATCTCGGTGCCGCCGCCGGCCGCGTCCTCGTCGGTGTAGCTGTTGAAGCCGTGGTTGTTGTGGCTGACGAGCTGGTTGACGTCGATCAGCGTCTCGACGCGCGTCAAGGCGGCGCCGTTGTCGCCCTGCGCCCCGGCGAGGCCGACCGTGTTCTCGTCGTTCGCGCCCTCGAAGATGCCGGTCGAGAGGTCGAGGATGTTCGTGAAGAGCTTCGCGTCGGTGCCGTTGTCCTCGAGGTCGTCCGCGTCGGTGTCCTCGGCGTCGTCGATCTGGGTCCCGAACACGACGATGTGGGTGACCGTCTCGCCGAACTCGAAGTCGTTGAATCCGGTTGCCCAGAGCGCCGTGCCGCAGAGGCCGTCGGAGATGACGCCGAACGCGTTGACGTTCTCGGCCGTCGGGTCGGTGCCCGTCGCGCCCTCGTCGAGGCCGAGGTCGATGATGATCCCCTGCTCGCTGAAGCCGTTCCGGAACGTCTCGTTCACGCCGCGGACGTTGTCGATCTCGCGCTGGTCGTTGCGGAGGCTCCGGTCGAAGTAGGTGTAGTAGAGGCGCTGGTTCTGGCCGGCGTCGTCCTCGCCGTCGTCGATCACGACGGTGAAGTCCGAGCGCCGCCAGAAGATCGCCGCGTCGCCGTTGCGGGCGCGGACGTCGGCGTTGAAGCCCTGGTCGTCGCTCTCGTTGAAGTTGACCGTGTTGAAGAACGCGACCACGACCGACTGGAAGTCGGGCTGCTGGTTGATGTCGATGTCATCGCCGAGCAGCTCGACCGGGGTCGTGAAGCGCTGCCCGTCGAAGTGACTCGCCCAGAACCGGATCCCGCCGATGCTGGCGGCGGCCGCGACCCGGTTGATGTCGATGTCGTCCTCGTTGAAGAAGTCGCCGGCGATCGTGCCGAAGGTGACGATCACCTGGCCGGTCGAGCCGTTCGGCGTGCACTTCAGCGACCCGTCGATGAACTGCTGGCCGTTGATACTGAAGGCCCGCTCGTCGTCGGCGACGTTGTTGTCGTCGACCTCGCCGCCCGGGAAGTTGTCGGTGGTGAGCTCCTTGATCAGGAGCTGGTCATCGGTGTCATCATTGCAGCCCGTGGTCAGGCCGAGCCCCGCGACCGCGATGAGAAGCGCGGTCGCGCGGGTAAACGCGCGTTGCATGCGAACCCCCTGAGTGGTGAGGCTGCCCTGCGGCGAGGCCGTCTCCCCCTAGATCGGGCCTCGGGGCGTCCTCTACGAAGGTCGGGATCATATCCGTCCCGATGCTGGGACGCAAAGCCTTCCCGAAGAAGAAATCTGGACGTCATGGCTCGTCCGGGCCCGTCTCATCGGCGACCGGGCCGCGACACGAGAGGGTGACGCCCATGACAGATGCAATGAGTAGGTCGGTTTTCCGCGGGATCTTCGCCGTCACGATCGCGCTGGCCGGAAGCGCCGCGCTCCCGCCCGCGCCCGCGAGCGCCGACCCCCGGGGCGTCACCGAGCGCCCGATCGAGGTGCTCCACATCGAGGGCATCCCCGTCTGGGAGTACCGATACCTCAAGAACTTGCTCGTCCGAGACCCGTCCTTCGCCTTCCGGGGCGTCCTCCTCTCGGCCGACCCGGACTTCCCCCAGGCGGCCAGCCCTGATCTCCAACCCTTGACGCCAGGCGACGTCGCCCGGATCGACCCCGACGCCTACGACGTGATCATCCTGGGCTCGCTCCGGCCGGGCGATGTCGCCCGCGTCGACCTCGACGGGATCGCCCGTCACGTCCGTCGGGGCGGCGGGCTGATCGTTCGTCTCGGCGAGGAGACCGACGATCGACCGTTCCGCGGAACCGCGCTCGAGGAGCTCCTCCCGGTCCGGCTCGCCGAGGTGGGAACGGTCCACACGGCCCGGGGCGCGGGCTTCGCGCTCGCGGCGCCGGCCGCCCAGGAGGAGCACCCGGCGGCCCGAGCCCTCGCGAAGGCCGCGCCCCTGCCGAACATGTACACCCACGTCCACGCCTGGCCACGGCAGGACGCCGCGACGATCATCCGGATCGAAGGGGAGCTCTGCCCCGCCGTCGTCACCGGTCGACACGGCCGTGGTCGCACAACGGCGGTGCTCGTCGACGAGACGTGGCGCTGGCGCGCGGGCGTCGGCGACCGGGTCTTCGGCGCGTTCTGGCGGGCGCTCGTCGACGACGCCGCGCCGGAGGACCCGGGGAGGAAGCGTCGCGTCTACTAGCCTGGATAGGGGCTATCAACTTCGCTCAGGTCCGATGGGCTCGCCTTCGGCGAGCAGGATGTCACCACGGAGACACGGAGAACACGGAGAATTCAGGGAGGACGCGCCGAGCGGTCGAAGACCCGGATCCCCTCCGAGGCTCCTCCGTGCCTCGGTGCCTTCGTGGGTTCATCCCCTCGGCGGAGGCGAAGCCAACCAACTCGGGCTGAGCTGGTCGCGTCTTTCTCCGTAGTCCTCCGTGCCCTCCGTGTCTTCCATGGGAAGGCCCCTCCGTCAAGGGGAATCTCAGGGGGGCCGACGTGGCGGCTCCCCGTTCGTCCTTCCGTCTCTTCTCCCGGCTCCGATCCGCTGGAAGTGAATGCCGAATTCGC
>JAJDCQ010000255.1 GCA_029260755.1 Planctomycetota bacterium
TCCGTGGTGACATCCTCTTCGCCGAAGGCGAAGCGGCGGGCCGGGCGCCGTTCTAGTCGTCGCCGGCCGCCCCGACGCCGAGGTCCTCGAGCGCATCGCTCGCCGTCTCGCGGACCTGCTCGTCGGCGTCCTCGTCGTGGACGGCGGTCGTCCGCTGGAAGACCGCTCCGCCGATCACCACGGCGATGGCGACGAGGGCGACGGCGATCCAGGTCTGGGGCGAGGTCGCGTCGCCGCGCGAGTCGGGGGGGCGGCTCGCGGGGTCGGGCGAGCCGGGGACGGCCTCGCTCACGCGCCGCCGTCTTCCTTGCGGGCGGCGTCCCAGAGGTACTCGACGTTCTCGGGCGTGAACGTGCCCATCGGCGTGCACATGTTCCAGTCGGTCAGCCGCTCGAGGTCGTGCCAGTCCAGCTCGCCCTCGGCCATCCGCTCGATCCGGAGCGGGCTGTTGAGCAGCTTCGCCCGGACCCGGTCGGGCGCGATCTCCTTCACCTCGAACCAGAGATGCTCGCGCTCGTCGGGCTCGCCGCCGTCGATCACGTAGCCCATCTTGGTGAGGAACTGCCAGCCGTCGTTCTTGTGCCGGACGAACAGCATCGCGAACTCGCTCCACCGTTCGAGGGCGAGCTTGGCCATCCGCTCGGTCTCGCGCCTCGAGACGAAGAGGATCCCGTCCTGCTGGTCGATGTGGTTCACCACGTCGAGCGGCGGCGTCCAGAGCTCGCTCGGCTCCCCGTCCTCGGCGACGAGGATGACCCGGTTTCCCCCGTGCGGGTTGCCGTCCCCCTGCCGGTCGTCGAGCCCGCCGAGGATCGTGTCCGGCAGCTCGACGATCGCCTCCTCCCACGGGCGCCACGCGATCGATCGTCCGCTCCCGACCTCGAAGGCCGCCCCGGGGTCGGGGAGGTCGGACCCGATGAGGAGGTCGGCGACGCCGTTCAGGAGCGTGCTCGCCGCGTCGCAGAGCTCGGCCGAGATCCCGAGGAGGTCCAGCTCGGGGCAGCCGGCCCGGTTCAGGCCGTGGGTGTGGATCCAGCACTCGGTCGGATCCTCGCCGTCGTCGGAGGTGACCGCGTGGATCGAGAAGAGGCGGTCGGTCCGGGGCGGCACCTTGGTGCTCGTGAGGCGCTCGACCTCGCTGCCCGGCCAGATCCGGTAGCTGCACGCGTCGTAGACGGCCGGCGCGTCGCTGCGGAGGGCGTGGCAGAACCGCATCTGGAGGTGGAAGCTGCTGAGCGGGTCGGCCGGGTCGAGGAGCGTCTCGACGCCGAGGAGCCACTTCGCCCCCTTCGCCTGCTCCTCCTCGCCCTCGCCCCAGCGGACGCGCTCGAAGCCCCAGGAGGAGACGACCTCCTCGCGCGGGCAGACCCAGACGAGGATCGGGACCGGGTGGTCCTCGACCCGGTAGGCCTTGGCCCAGTGGATCGCGTCGTCGCCGCCGAGCTCCTCGTCGTCCTCGACGGGAGAGGCGAGGCCGCGCACCGTCAGGCGCACCTCCTCCTCCATCGGCGGCTCGGCCCACGGCCAGAAGAGGAAGACGGTCGACGGATAGGGCTCCGCTACCTCGTCATCGGGGGTCTCGGCCAGGTTGGACTCGTCCGACATCTTCGGGAAGCTCGCTCCGATCCGTTCGGCCTCTCGAATGCCCTGCGCTTCGCTAGCTTAGCACACGGGCTGGTGCCGCTTCCGCCGGCCGCCGGGGCCGCCGAGGGTGGTCGCTCAGCGACCTCCGGAGCTGCCTCCCGAGCCGCCGTCGGGCGCGTCGGCGGGGCCCTTTCCGTCGTCGCCGGGGCCGTCATCGCCGAGCTTTGCCTCGAGCTCCTCGACGCGCGAGACGAGCTTTCCGGTCCGCTCGGTCGCCTCGGCCAGCTCGCGCCGGAGCCGCTCGAGCTGCTCGTGCGCCGGCTCGCCCGCGCGCGCGCTCTTCGCCGCGTCGCGGGCGGCGAGGCGGACCTGCCCGTCGGGGTCGCCGCGGCCGAGGCCGTCGAGGATCGGCAGGATGACGGCGCCCGCCTCGCCGATGCTCCGCATCGTGCGGATCGTGTCGCGCCGGACGCGCACGGTCGGCTCCTCGAGACAGGCGGCGAGGGCGCGGGCCGCCGACTCGCGGTCGCCGTCGGCGTAGTCGGCGCGGACCGCGATCTTCCCGAGCGCCCGGATCGCCGCGCGGCGCGCCCGGTAGGGATGACCCGGCCTGCTCCACGCGACCGCCTTCTCGAGCGCGATCGGTCCGCCGAGGTCGACCAGACCGCCGAGCGCCGCCGAGCGGATGACGTCGTTGTGGCTCGGGCGGTCGAGCAGCCCGGCGAGCACCTTCGAGGTGCCCTCGCCGCCCACCTTCGCGAGCGCGGACGCGGCGGCTGCCTCGACGTAGTACGACGGGTCGCCCGCGTCGAGGAGCTTCACCAGCGCCGTCGCCACGTCGGCGCGGCCGTGGAAGGTGCCGAGCGCATCGACGACGGCGCGGCGGGCCTTCGGGTGCTGCTCGGTCGCGATGGCCGCGAGGAGCGCCTCCCGGGCGCCGTCGGTCGCGCACTCGGCGAGCGCCCGCGCGATCGCCGCGCGAACTCCCCAGAACTTCTCGTCCGCGTAGCCGGCGGCGAGCGCGTCGACGGCCGGGTCGGAGCCGTCCTTGCCGAGCGTCTTGGCGCAGTCGATCCGCCAGATCGGGTCGGGGTAGCTCTTCAACCCCGCGGCGAGCATGTCGCGCGGCATCGCGAGCTTCGTCACGTCCTTCAGGACGAAGTGACCGTCGTCGACGCAGACGGTGACCGGACGCGTCTCGGCGGGGACGAGCAGCCGCTCGCGCGCCTCGTCGACGGGCAGCCGGACGCGGCGGACCTCGCCGGCCTCATCGAGCAGCCCGATCACGACGGGGAAGTCGAACGCCTCGCCCTCCTGGGTCTGCTTCACGACCACCTCGAGGAGGCGCTCGTCCTCGAGCCACTTCACCGAGAGCTCCACGACCGGGTGGCCCGGCTCGTGGACCCAGCGGCGGAAGAAGTGCTCGAGGTTCCGACCGGTCTCGCGCTCGAACGCCGTCCGGAGCTCGATCGCCTCGACCGAGCGGCCGGCCGCATCCCGGGTGTAGCGCTGGATCGATTTCCACCAGAGCTCGTCGCCGACGAGCCCGCGGAGCATGTGCAGGATCCAGGCGCCCTTGGGATACGCCCGTCCGTCGAACATCTCGCGCGGGGTGGTGTAGCGCCGGTCGACCATCGGTCGACTCTTGCCGCTCCGCATGGCGCCGCCGCGCATGCCGTCCATCGAGAGGGCGAACTCGTCCTTGCCCTCGTCGTGCTCCTTCCACAGCGCCGCGAAGTAGGTGGCGAACCCCTCGTTCAGCCAGAGATGGCTCCAGTCGCGGCAGGTGATCAGGTCGCCGTACCACTGGTGGGCGAGCTCGTGGGCGACGAGGCCGTCGCTCCGGAAGTCGAGGTGGGCCCGCTCGTCGTGGACGGTGTAGTCGTTGAGGGTGGTCGCGCTCGTGTTCTCCATGCCGCCCGAGCTGAACTGCTCGACCACCACGTGGGCGTACTTCTCGTAGGGGTAGGGGACGCCGATCCTGTCGCTGAAGAAGTCGAGCATCGCCCGGGTCTTGCCGAACGAGCGCTCGGAGTCGGCGCCCTTGCCGACCGGGAGGTAGTTCACGATCGGCTTGCCGCGCCAGGGCTCGTCGCGGACGACGTCGAACTTCCCGACGACGAGGGTGATCAGGTAGGTCGTGTGCGGCACGTTCTCGCGCCAGTGCCAGCGGACCTTGCCGGTCTCGGGGTCCTCGTCCTTGCCGACGAGCTCGCCGTTGCCGACCGTCTCGTAGCCCTTCTCGGCGAGGATGATCGTCTCGGTCGTCTGCCGCTCCTGGGGCGAGTCGATGCTCGGGATCCAGTGGCGGTTGTACTCGGGCTCGCCCTGACTCCAGACCTGGAGCGGGACGTCGGGCTCGGTCTCGCTCGGCGCGAAGAAGTTGAGGCCCATCTTCGGCCGCGCCGCGTAGTCGATCAGGACCGAGAGCTCGTCGCCCGCGGCGAGCGGCTTCGCCCATCGGATCGTGACGGTCTTCCCGTCGTTGTCGAACCGGAGCGGCTTCCCGTCGCGGCCGTCGCGCACCGCCGAGACGTCGATGTCGATCGCGTCGAGGGTGATTCGGTCGATCGCGGCCGGCCCGACCCGGAAACGGAGCGCGTTGCTGGCGGTGATGGAGCGTCCCGCGATGTCCGGCTCGATCTGCAGCCGCATGTGGAGGACGTCGATCGGCCGATCCGGCGCGTAGTTCCACGGGCGGCCCTCGGCGTCGTCGTCGGCGCGGGCGATCCCGAGGATCGCGACCGCGACGGCGACCGATACGAGGAGGCGCCGGATCGAGGCGCGGAGGCGGGCTGGCGCGGTGTTCATCATCACTGTCCTCAATGGATTTGGGCTCCAGGGATCGTCCCGAGGCTCACGGGCGCGGGATTCTACGTCTCCACCTTCGATCCCTCAACCCTGCCAAGAGGTTCGGTCGCTCGCCGCCACGATCGCGCTGCATCAGGCCCCCTGCGTGGCGAACGTGACGAAACGCCCCAGGCTGGCGGGGCACCTCGGGTCGGTCACCCCGGCCAGGAGAGCTCAACAAGCTTCTCTGAAATGACTTGAGCGAGACGCCGAGGGCACGGCTGGCCCTTTGCAAACCTCTCGGACGAGCTGCCACGCAGCGACCCGCGGAGCTGGAGAGAGCGAGGGACACCAGGTTCGCTCCCGGGAGAGAGAAGGGACATGCCATGAGAACTCGAGATCAGGTTCGCCGGATCGCGCTCCGCGCGATCGCGGCGCTCGCCCTCTTCACGACCATCGCCGCGACGGCCGCCGGGCCGGCGATGGCCGGGAAGCGGGAGCGGATCGTCGGCGAGACCAGCGCCGGTCGCGCGTTCGCCGGCTGGTTCTGGACCGAGACGCGCGCCACGGGCCGCGTCTGCGTTGCGGAGATCGCGCTTCACGGCGTCGGGACGAGGCGCCTCGAGGCTCCGGCGCCTGGCGATGGCCCCGTGAGCAAGCTCGTCGTGAACGAGCGGGCGACCGCCCGCGGCGCCGCCGGATCGCTCGGCGCGCTGCTGACCGAGGACCACGCCGAGGGCCAGATCGCGTTCGAGCTCGTGCCCGTGCTCGGGCATGACGACGAGCGAGCGAGCCCGGGCCACGACGAGGCCGAGGACGCCTCACCCCGATCGACGCCGCCGACCCTCGAGATCGTCTGGGACGGCGGCGATCTCGTCGCCGAGGGAGCGCAGGTGCTCGTCGGGGAGCGGCTCGCGCTGGTCGCCCGGGTCGTCCGGAATGGCGAGGTCCTCGACAGCGGCGAGCTCCTGCATGTGCGCTGGGAGGTTCGCGGCGCGGCCATCAAGAGCTACCGCCACGATGTCGTGGGCGATCCGCTCTGGCAGGTGCGAGCTCTCCCCGGCGGGTCGGCCGCCCACGCGGGTCGGGTCGAGACGACGGTCGAGCCGCTCCTCGCGAGCAGCCTCGCGAGCCCTCGTCTCGCCTTCTACTGGACGGCCGAGGGAGGGCGCGAGGTTCGAGTCCGCGCCCGCACGCGAAGCGGGGAGGTCCTCCGCGCCCGGGTCGACCTGAGCGTGCGCCGCAGCGCGCAGCCGGCCCGCGACCTCTATGCGATCGGGACGGTGTCGGCCAACTGGTCGGTCCGGGACGAGCACCAGCGGTGGCACGACCGACACGAGGGCGGCGACCGCTTCGTCGCCTTTCACCGGGAGCTGCTCCGAGCCTACGACGACTGGCGCTCGATCTTCGGCTACGCCCCGGTCCGGGCGCGGGGAGACGCGAGCCTCCCCGGCGGCGGGGTCGACCGGCCGAGCTGGTTCACCGAGGAGGGCGGCGATGCGTCGAGCCCGGTGCGCGGGCGAGCGGCGCTCGGCGAGTTCCAGACGCTGAGCGAGCTCGGCGACGACCTCGAGCACTGGTGTGCCCTCGGCCTCCTCGCGGAGAGCGAGCGTCGGGTCGGGGACGACCCGGAGAGCTGGCGCATCGCGGACCCGTGGCAGGGGCCGACGCACGCGGCGTTCTACGCGTGGCTCCGCGCCGTCGATGACGTCGCCCGGGAGTGGGAGTGGCTCGACGCGGCGAGCGCGCCCCGCCACATTCCCGCCTCGATCGACTGGCGCGACAGCACGTTCGACTTCGCGAACCGGCCGGACCGTGGGAACACGATGCGGCTCGTCGGCGAGATGCCGCTCGGGGCCGAGCTGCTCGAGATCCGGATCACCCGGAGGCGGCACGACGCGCCGCCGCTCGAGGTCTTCGAGATCGTCGCGCTCGCCACACCCGGGGATCCGGCGTTCGGTCGGGTCGGGACCGAGCGGTGGAGCGAGGAGGTCGACCTCGGCCGCCTCCCGGTCGGTCGCTACCTCCTCCGCTTCAACGCCGAGGAGCTTCGCTTCACCCGGGGCATCAGGATCGATGAGGTTCCGATCGAGGGCCGGGTCGAGCTCGTCCTCGAAGGGGCGCGCGCGCGCGCCGCGTTCGGCGACGCGAACCTCGCGTTCGTGCTCGTCGAGGGTCGTCGCGTCGTCCTCCTGGCCGAGCCCGGGACGTCGTTCGGAGATGAGCAGCGGCTCATCGTCGGACGCGGCGCGGCGGTCGACGGCGCCGGACTCGTGCGAGTCACCGACCCGGACACCCTTCGACGCATCGACGCGATCCTGCCCGTCGACGCGGCGTTTCAGCTCGCGGGGACGGTGCAGCTCGCGCCGCTCTCGGCCGATCGCGTCCACGCCAGGATCCAGAAGCTGATCCGGTCCGGCGTTCGTCGTCACTCCGAGAGGACGCGACTCGCAGCGTTCATCGGCGGGAACCTGTGGCGATGGTCGGCGCTTGGCTCGCCGAACCTGCTCGAGCAGTGGTTCGCCGCGAACGAGCCCGAGCTCGGCGAGATCATCGCCCGGGCGCGGGCGCTGGGCCGTGCCGAGACCCCGCTCGAGGTCTACTCCGAGGAGCGCGAGACCGCGGCGATCCAGGAGGTGCTCGCCGAGCTCGTGCGGTAAGACACGCCTGGGAATCGACTTCGTCGAATCACGAGCCCGACGGGGGACCGCCGGGCTCGCGGCGTGTACCGAGCTGGGTCCGCCAACATGGGGTGAGGTGCCACCGTCCCGATTCACCGAGAAGCGGACAGTGTTCGTCTCGTGTCGCGACGGGGCGATCTGCCCGAAATGGGAAAGTGCGTCATGAGCCGATCGGTCGAGACGCCCCGTTCGAAGCCCCGGAAATCAAGGGACTTGGCCTGACGCGCTGCGTTTCGGCAGCACGTTTGCTTAATCGGGCTCCGACGGCCGGCGCGATCGGCGCCGCCCGGGGGTCGAGAGAAACGAGAACGAGATGACGACGACCAACGAAGCTCGACGAGAGGACCGGACGATGAGACACCCCCTTCGACACACGAGCGTCGCCGCCGTCGCGGCGATCGCCATCTTCGCGGCGGGCCCCGTCGCGATGTTCCACTCCACGACGATCGCGTTCGCCGATGAGAGCGAGGCGTTCGACGTCGAGGGCGCGACCGACGCCGACCGCACGTTCCAGGGTCGCGCCTGGACCGAGGACGGCGAGGACGGCCGCGTCGCGATCGCCGTCCTGGCGCTCGACGGCATCGACGGCGAGCAGCGCCTGCAGGCGCCGGCGCCGGGCGACCGCCCGCTCTCCGGTATCCAGGTGAAGGAGCGCGAGGCCGCCGACGGCGCCGCCGACTCGCTCGAGGATCTCCTGAACGAGGACGAGGACGAGGCGTCCGGCGTCTCGTTCGAGCTCGTCCCGGTGTTCGGCGACGCCGACCCCGTGGTCGAGGGCGAAGGCGACGGCGAGGACGACGGCGACGAGCCGGCGGCTCCCGCCGCGCCGCGCGTCGAGATCGTCTGGGCCGACGACGGCAGCGACGTCGAGGACGGGCACGAGGTGCTCGTCGGCCAGAAGGTCGCCCTCAAGGTGGCCCTCTACGGCGCCGACGGCGCGGCGCTGCCGGCCGAGGACGTCTTCTTCGTCCGCTGGCACGTCCCGGGCAGCCTCATCAAGGACTACCACCACGACGTGATCTCCGAGGAGACGATCTGGCAGGGCCGCGCCTCCTTCGAGGACGGCGAGGACATGCACAAGGGCCAGATCGACACGAAGGTCGTCTCGATGCTCCAGGACGACTACGAGAAGGCCGACCTCTCCTTCTACTGGACGAGCGAGGCCCAGGGGCGTGAGGTCCGCGTCCTCGTCCGCGCCCGCACCGGCGAGGTGCTCCGCGCCAGCGCCACCCTGAACATCCGGCGCAGCGACATCCCGGCCCGCGAGCTCTACACCGCCGCGGGCATGATCTCCTCGAACTGGGAGGTTCTCCCGAACCACAGCCAGTGGCACTTCAACTTCAGCGGCGAGGACCGGTTCATCCTCTTCCACCGCGAGTTCCTGCGCGGCTACAACAACTGGCGCTCGATCTTCGGCTACCTCCCCGTCGAGGCGGTCACCGACATCGAGCAGCCGGGCGGCGGCCTCGAGAAGCCGAGCTACCTCACGATCGAGGGCGGCGAGCAGACGAGCGGTCGGCACGACGCGAACAAGCTGGCCGACTTCGAGACCATGACCCAGCTGGGCGACGATCTCGAGAGCCCGTGGCACAACCGCGGCCACATGGTCGAGAGCAGCCGGGTCGTCGACGGCGCTCGCCCCAACAGCGACATGGGCAGCGTCCTGAACGCCCCCAAGTGCGAGGTCTTCTTCCAGTGGCACACCAAGGTCGACAACGTCGGTCTCGAGTGGGAGTGGGTGAAGGCGAACGAGGCCGCCGCCGACGACGACGGTGACGACGACGCCGAGCCCGAGCTCGCGAACGCCGAGATCCTCGAGGGCAGCAGCTCGATCCCCGAGGCGATCGCCGAGGGTGAGCGGGTCGTCCTGAGGCTCGGCGGCGCGCTCCCCGCCGGCCACGAGCTCCGCGAGATCAAGGTCACGAAGATGCAGCTCGAGCGGCTCCCGCCGATCGACGTGATCCAGCTCGACGCGGTCGTCGCGATCGTCGACCCCGACGCTGACGGCGAGGCCGGGACGTTCGAGGCCGAGGTCGACCTCGGCGAGCTCGCTGCCGGCGAGTATCAGATCCGCTTCAACCAGGAGCTCGGCGGCGACGCCTTCTTCATGAAGACCTACCAGGTCGGCGACTCCTCGGTCGGTCTCGAGGGCGACGAGGACGCCGAGGAAGAGGCGGACGAGGAGCCTGGTGATGGTGGCGAGGGCCCCGGGGATGGCGGACCGCCGCCGCTGGACTCGCCGCCCGTCCGCGAGGACGACGCCCCGGCCGAGGGCGCTCCGCCGGGTGGTGACGGCGGCTAGAGCTGCTCCTCACCAGCCTGAAGGAACGAACGAGACGCGAGCCCGGCCCAAGTGGCCGGGCTCGCTCGCGTTCATCCAGTCCGCGTCATCCGCGTCATCCGCGGTTCCACTCGTTTCGCGCAGAAGAACGAAACCGCGGATTGCGCGGATTGCGCGGAGGGTTCCGGTCGGCGCCGAGTCGACGGACGAGACCCGAGTCGCGTGCTCCTGGAGCTACGGCGAGTCACGGGGTCAGGGGCGACGGCAGACGAAGATGAAGTGATACGCGAGGTTCAGCGGCAACAACCAGCGCCACGCCTTGAGGAGCCGCGGCTTCTCGTGACGGTGCACGCTCACCACCTCGAGGCCGCCGCCTTCGAGCAGCTCCTGCCACTCGCCGCGGGTCGCGAACCGGTCGTTGATCTGATGGTGATCGGGGCCGCGTCCCGTCGTGATCACCCGCCAGATGTCGCCGCTGCTGTAGCTGTTCGGGAGCATCACGATCGCCCGTCCGCCGGGGGCGAGCACCCGGACCGTCTCGGCGACGCCCGCCGCGGGGTCGACGAAGTGCTCGAGGTTGCCCAGGTTCACCAGCCATTCGAAGCTGCCGTCTGCGAAGGGGAGCGCCTCGCCTGCGGCGAGGACGAGCGTCGCCGCGTCGGGGTCGGGGAGCGCGGCGCGGGCCCGCCGGAGCGCCTCGTCGGAGACGTCGATTCCGATCGGGCGGAGGCCGGCGGCGAGCG
Source organism: Planctomycetota bacterium (assembly GCA_029260755.1). Taxonomy (GTDB): domain Bacteria; phylum Planctomycetota; class J058; order J058; family JAJDCQ01; genus JAJDCQ01. The sequence continues at coordinate 10,080 of JAJDCQ010000255.1, forward strand.
CCGCGCGGACGAAGGGGCCGCTGCCGCACCCGACGTCGAGGACGCGCGCGCGCTCGGGCGCGCCGAGCATGCGGATCACGCGGCGGTAGAGGCGTGGCCCATCGCCGAAGTCGTGCTCGCGGTAGTGCGCGTTGTAGGCGGCGCGGACCTCGGCGGTCGTGCGGGCGCGGACGCGTTCGATCATCGCGCGCCCTTCGCGTCGCCCTCGGGCGCACCCCCGCCGGGGAGTGGCGCCGGCGCGTCGGAGCCGCGCGGCAGCGGCTCGCGGCAGGGGCGGAGCCGGTGGGGAATCTCCCACCACGTGTAGTACTTCCGGTTGGTCTCGTCGCTCTCCGGGTAGGTGTCGCGATAGCGCGAGAGCTTCTCCTCGATCGCGGAGCGCGGCGTCCAGACGAAGCAGTAGTGGAAGAGGTGCGCCTTGTGGACCTTCTTCATCCGCGCCACGACGTCGTCGTGGAACTTCGGGTGGATCGGCTTCTCGTCGGTGTAGCGGTGCTCGGGCACGTTCCGGAAGAGCCGCGGGATGTGGCAGGGGTAGTGCTGGCGGCTCTCGACGTAGGTGGCCGGTTCGACCGAGGTGAGCCAGTACATCGGCAGCCGGTAGAAGTCGTGCCGGGTGCTCGCGCACAGCTCGGGCAGCCTCGCCTCGAGCCAGGGGCCGACCCGCTCGTCGGTGTCGAGGTCGAGGATCCAGTCGCCGCGGGCGAGGTCGAAGCATCGGTTCTTCTGGGCGGCGAAGTCGCCGTCCCATGGGTGGCTCTCGAAGCGCACGGCGTCGCCGGCGTCGCGGCAGAGATCGGCCGTCCCGTCGCGGCTCCCTCCGTCGAGGACGACGACCTCCCACGCCCAGGGGACGACGTTCTCGAGCAACCCGCGGAGCTCGGCGCCGCGATCGAGGGTGATCACGCAGACCGACAGCCTCGGCGGGTCGGCGGGGCGTCGGCCGAAGAAGGGCAGCGCCATCGGGCTCACCCGGCCGCCGGCTGGCGCCAGAGGAGCCGCCGGGCGAACCGCCGGTCGGCGGCCTGGCGGGCGAGGTCGCAGAGCCGCCGCACCGTCGCCCGATCGCGTCCGGCGTAGGCCCGGAGGAACCGGACGGCCTCCCGCGCGCTCGCGAGCGGCGCGCCGGCGATGTGGGTCTGCTTCTCGAGCGATCGGAAGAGGCGGAGGACGTTCGCGGTCCGGCCGCCCTCGCCGAGCCCGCCCGCGCTCGCCCGGCTCTTGTCGAGGTCGATCACGAGGGCGCGGATCGGAGCGCCGGGCTCGCCGGAGAGCACGAGGATGTTCTTCAGGTTGAGGTCGGCGTGGTCCACCCCGGCCGCGTGGAGGGCGGCGATCGCGCGGGCGGACGCCGCCAGCCCGTCGGACCGCGTCCGCGGATCGCGCTCGTCGCGGAGGAACGCGAGCAGGTCGCGCGCCCCGTCGACCTCGCGGGTGATCAGCCAGAACCGATAGAGGAGCGGGGCGACGCTCCGGATCACGACGCCGACCGCCTCGAGCGTCGGCACGCCCGCCGCGGCCGCGTCGACGGTGAGGCGCAGCTCGCGCAGGGGGCGCTCGGCGCCGAGGTGAAGCGCGCCGAGGAGCGGCCCGAGGAGGCCGCCGCGACGGTAGAGGCGCGCGAGGAGGGCGCCCCCGGCGGGGAGGGGGATCCGGACGAGGCGGCCCCGTCCGGCCGGCCCGGCCGGCCCATCCGGGGCGGCCTCGCCGTCGGGGTCGGGATCGCGGTCGAGGAATCCCGCGGCGACGATGGCGTCACGGAACTCGGCGCGGGCGACGACGCGGACGCCGCCGCGACGCTCCTCGACGAACCCCTCGGGCAACGCGTTCGGGACGGCATCGGGCACCCGCGCATTCTAACGACCGTCCCGAACCCCCTCCAGGCTAAAGGGATCGAGTCGCCGACGGGGATGCCGCCGGCGCGGCCGCTCAAGGGGAACGCCTCGAAATCCGATCCTAGCTCAACGGGTTGGGACGGCTCCGGGGTGGGACCTGGGGCCCTTGAAGAGGGCGGGCTCCCATGTACAGCGAGACTCTTCGCGTCCAGGCCGAGCGTGGCCTGGATGAGCTGCGTGTCATCGTCGGACGCCATCCGGGCGAGATTCCGGTCGAGGGCGAGGCCGTCGGCCGAGCGCTCGAGAGCGCCACGCCGGCCGAGCGCCGCCTCCTCCGAACCTGCCTCGAGATCAGCGCCTACGAGATGATGCTCCGGGCCCAGCTCCGGGCGAACATCGAGGTTCAGGCGCGCGGCCTCGCCCTGCTCGCCGCCGCGGCCGAGCGCTTCGAGGCGGCCAGCTCCCCGCGCCCGGTCGAGCCCGCGCACGCGGCCCAGGCGGGCTGAGCCCGGGCGCTCCCTCTCTCAGAGGGCGACGTGCGCCGGGCGGCCCTCGGGCAGGTCGAGCCGCATCCGGAGCTCCTCCTCGAGCCGGCGGGCCTGCCACGCGCCGAGCCGGATCTGTCGCCCGTCGATCAGGATCAGCACGATCAGGGGCGACCCGATCAGGAAGCGCTTCACGATCGACGCGGGCTCGGTCTCGATCGCGGCGATCTCCTCGACGTGGAGATCGAGCTGCGGCACGTCGCCCTGACGAAGCTCGATGCGCAGCCAGCGCCCGGCCTGGACGAGCACGCCGGTCCGCCGTCCGTGCTTCTCATCCAGCAGCGCCACGTCCCAGGCGAGCGCCGGCCCGGACGCGTCGCCTTCCATGTCGGCCCGAAGCGACTCGACCCGCCACGACCGATCGGCCTGCGAGAACGCGCTTCGGAGCAAGGTGAAGACCGCGTCGATCAAGAGCAGGATGCCGAGCGCCGCCCCGAGGAAGCCGAGGACCCCGGCCATCTCGACGAGCGGAAAGCGTCCGGCGCCTCCCTCCTCGAACGCCGCGACCACGCCGAAGAGGGCCGCCGGCACGAGACACGGGGCGACCAGCGGGAGCGCTCGAACGACCAGTGCGATGATCTGGGCACCGGCGCTCGGCCCGTCGGTGATCGGGCCCCGCTCCGCCACGCCGCGGTCGTCTTCGGCATCGGCTGTGTCGGCGTCTTCGTCGGGCGCGGTCGTCATCGGTCGCTCCCGTCAATGAATGACGACGAGCCCCACGACGGAGTTCATCGCGGGGCTCGTTCGAGCGACGATCCGTCGATCGGTTGGACGCTAGCCCGGATAGGGCATATCAACTTCGCTCAGTTCGATGAAGAGATGAAACCACGGAGAATGGGATGGGAAGGCCAACCTCCGTTCGCGGGATGCCGATAAGGCTCCCAGGAACAGCCGGGCTCGAG
>JAJDCQ010000256.1 GCA_029260755.1 Planctomycetota bacterium
GACGCCGCGCTGACGTGTGTCATGGGCGCGGTCAGGAGCTGCGCTTCTTCCGCTCCTGGGATTCCCACTCCAGGCCGCGTGCCGCGGGGCGTCAGAGCTGAAAGGCCCGATTCCGCTACATCGGAATGGTCAGGAGAGCCACATTTTGTGGGGTTCCCAGAACAGGAGCCAACTCCTTCCCTATACCTTCCGGGGTAGGGGTCACTCGCTCCGACGGCGAGCCGGCTAGCGTGATCCGCCGGCCGCCGCCTCGATCCCCGTTCGGATCGCGTTGCGGAGGTTCTTCGCTTCCTCGATCGACGCCTTCCGGACGTCGGTCCGGGCCGTGTCGCGGGTCGACTGGGCGTGGATCCCGCGCTCGATCGCGGCCAGGGCGTCCTCGAGCCGACCGTGGCGGCGGTGATGCTCGGCGAGGATGCCGAGCGGCTCCCATGAGTCGCGGACCAGCTCGGAGGAGGCGGTCGCGATCCGCTCGACCGGCCCGTCGAGCGGGCACGGCCCGTCGGGGTGGTCCGCCGGAGCGGTGTGGGCGATCGCCCAGCGCGCTTCGAAGAGGAGCTGAGCTGCGTCGACGCTGATCGCCCAGAGCCGCATCGACCAGCGGGGGAGCGTCGTCAGGCGCTCGAGGCCGTCGAGCGTGTCGGCGAGGAGCTCGACGACCCGGGCGTCGACCGGGCGGTCGGGATGCTGTCGCCGGTGCCACCAGATCCCGTGGTTCAGCACGATCGCGGCCAGCATCGGCGCGCGCATGGCCCGGACCCGTTCCGGGTCGAGCGCCCGGCGCCAGAGCTCGTCGATCGCCTCGCCGAGCGCCTTCCCGGTCGCCCCCGGGGCGAGGCGGAGGCACGTCGCGTTCTCGCCTCCCTCGTCGAATCTGCCGCTCTGGCTGGCGTCCTCGAGGCGGCGCGTGATCCAGCGGAGCACCGACGGGGAGACGTCGCCCCGCTCGACCTCGCGCGCGACGAGGCGGTCGATCAGCCACCAGTGCTCGCGGATGGCGTCCTGGCGCGCCCGGTCGGCGTCCTCGCCGGCGTTCGCCGCCTCGCGCGCGGCTTGCTCGGCGTAGAGCTCGAGCAGCGCCGCGGCGGGCTCGGGGACGAGCGCCCGGTCGGCGCGGCGCGCGCTCCGGAGGCGGGCTCCCAGGTCGGCGTGCTCGGCGAGGATCTCGAGCGACGCCCGGTCGGGCGCCGCCTCGCCCATGCCGTAGAGGGTGAGGCCGATGTCGAGGGCGCGAGGGTTGCGGCTCTCGTTCCCGTCCATCATCTGGTGCGCGAGCGGGCCGATGAGACTCGCCCAGACGCTCATCGCATCCGGATCGTCGGTCGGATCGTCCCGGCTCCGGAGGACGAGGAGGATCCGGAGCGTCCGGATGAGGTCATCGCCGTCGGGCGCGGCCTTGTCGCCCGACCAGTCGCGGAAGAACGTGGCGAGGTCGTTCGCGAGCGCGTTCGATGGGTTCCACTCCGGCGTCACCTCGGCCAGGGCGAGCAGGCGACCGGGCAGCTCGGCCCGGAGATTGGCGACCTCCTCCGGGGCGCTCGGCCCGACGATCGCGGCGATGCGGCGCTCGAGGACCGCGTGGCGAAGCGAGGCGTCGCCCCCGCCGCCGAGCGCGGCGAGCGTCGCCGTCGTCGTCCTCGGCCTCGGGGGGACCTTCCCGTGCCGGATCGCCTCGGCGAGCACGACCGCCACGGGTGTTCCGTTCGCGAGGATGGGGCCTTCGTCGAGGTCGAGCCGTCCCGCGCCGATCAGCTCCGCGAGCGCGGCGATCCTGGCGCTCGCGAGGACGCAGACCACGGCGGTCCGTCGGTCCGACTCGAGGAACCTCGGGAGCTCGTCTCCGGCGACGAGCGCGCGAAGCTGGTCGACGACCTTCCGACGCGGGCGCAGGTCGGGGTCGTGGTCGCCGCGGGCCTCGGCCTCGGCGAGGAGCCGGTGGATCTCCTCGAGCGCCTCGAGGTCGCCTCGGCAGGCACGCTCGAAGATCGGCTCCCGCTCGGCGCGCCCGCGGGCGGCCGTCGCCAGGCGGGTTCGCGATCGCAGGATGACGACGGTTCCGAGCCCCGTCGCCGCGGCGACCACCGCGACCGCGGCCAGGGCGCCGAGCGTGGCGGTTCGGCGCGCGCCGCGGGCCGGCACGATCCGTCGCCCCACGCGACGGAGCCGGCCGATCGGCCTCGCGTGGGTCGGGACGTCGCTCGCCCACCGCTGGAGATCCTCGGCGAGGGCGGCGGCGCTCGGGTAGCGGTCGGCGACGCGCTTCTCGAGCGCTTTCAGGCAGACCGCCTCGAGGTCGCGCGAGAGCTCCGGCGCCAGATCGCGCGGTGGCCTCGGGTGCTTCGTGAGGACGGCCGTCATCGTCGCGACCGGGGAGTCGCCCTGAAACGGCGCCACGCCGGTGAGGAGACGGTAGAGAATCGCCCCGAGCGCCCAGACGTCGGTCGCCGGCCCGAGCGCGTCGGCCCCGTCCCCGTCGTCCTCGGGGCCGCCGAGCTGCTCGGGCGACATGTACGCCGGCGTCCCGACCACCTGGCCGGTGCGCGTGAGGCGCTCGCCGCGCAGATCGGCGGCGAGGCCGAAGTCGAGGACGCGCGGCGTCCCGGTCGTCGCATCGATGATGACGTTCGCCGGCTTGAGGTCGCGGTGGAGCACCCCGCCCTCGTGCGCGTGCTCCACCGCGCCGGCCAGCCGGGCGACCAGCGAGGCGCCCTCCTCGGCCGGGATCGGACCCTCGCGCGCCGCGAGCGGCTCGCCGTCGACGAGCTCCATCACGTACCACGGGCAGCCGTCCTCGATGCCCGTTGTGAACACCCGGACGATCCCCGGATGCCCGTCGAGGCGCGCGGCGACCTCCACCTCGCGCCGGAAGCGGGCGAGCGCCTCGTCGCCGGCGTCGGCGGCGATCTCGGGGAGGATGACCTTGAGGGCGTAGGCGGCGCCGGTCTCGGCGTGGCGGACCCGGTAGACGGCGCCCATGCCGCCGCGTCCGAGCTCGGACTCGATGACGAACGATCCGACCCGGCCTCCGACGCGATCGGTCGATCTCCGGGGCATCTCATTCACGCCCTGTCGCCCTCTGGATCCGTGGACCTCGATGAGGATAGCGTCCGCGGTCGGCCGCGCGCGATGGCCGGGGAGGTGACGGCGTGACGAGAACGGGACGGAGGGGGGGAGCGGCGGTCCTGCTGACGCTCGTCGCGGCGGTCGGCGGCGCCCGAGGGCTCGCGGCCGACGGAGATGACGAGCGCCCGACGAAGAAGGTGCTCATCGTCGGTATCGACGGGCTCCGCCCCGACGCCCTCGTCGCCGCGCGGACGCCCACGTTCGACGCCCTCATCGCCGACGGCGCGATCAGCCTCGATGCGTGGGCCGGCGACCGGACGGTGAGCGGGCCGGGCTGGTCGAGCCTGCTGACCGGCGTCTGGCGTGACAAGCACGGCGTGTCGGACAACGACTTCGGCGGCCGGCGCTACGACCGCTACCCGTGCTTCTTCGAGCGGGTGAAGGAGGCGCGCCCCGACGCGGTCACCGCGTCGTTCGTCTCGTGGCTCCCGATCGACGAGCTCATCGTCGAGAGCTCCGGCGCCGACATCCGGTTCGCCCATCACTACGGCGACGACGGGGACGCCCGCTGCGTCGAGCGCGCGGAGAAGGCGCTTCGCGAGTCGGACCCCGACGTCGTCTTCGTCTACTTCGGCGACGTCGACGTGGCCGGCCACGACCACGGGTTCCATCCGACCGTTCCGCCCTACGTCGCGCAGATCGAGGAGGTCGACGGCCAGGTCGCGCGGCTCCTCGCCGCGATCCGCGCCCGGAAGAGCTACGCCGAGGAGGACTGGCTGATCCTCGCGAGCACCGACCACGGCGGCGTCCTCGACGGCGGGCATGGCGGCGGCGAGCTGCCGAAGCGACGGATCTTCTACCTGGCGAGCGGCGCGGCCGCGGCGCGCGGCGTCCTCGGCGGGACGGTCAACCAGGTGGACGTCCCCGTCACGGCGATGACCCACCTCGGAATCGCGATCGATCCGGCGTGGGGCCTCGACGGCCGGGTGAGCGGGCTCGCGAGCCGGACCGCGTTCGGCGAGAACCTCATCTACAACGGCGACGCCGAGCGGAGCACGCCGACGCGCGACCTCGGCGTGAACCGGGGCGTCGCCGGCTGGCGCGACCTCGGCAGCGTCACCGTCATCGACTACGGCGCCGATCAGTTCCCGGGGCCGCGCTCGCCCGGCCCGCGCAAGCGCGGGCGGTGCTTCTTCTCGGGCGGCGGCCGGGCGGACGCCGAGATGAGCCAGCGGATCGACGTCGCCGACGTGGCCAGCGTCATCGACGAGGGCGGCGCGCGCTGGGAGCTCGCCGGCTGGCTCGGCGGCTACGAGAAGCAGCGCGATCAGGCGAGCGTCGAGGCGCGCTTCCTCGACGCGCGCGGAGGGACGCTCGCCGCGGCGACGATCGGTCCGGTCACCCTGGAGGATCGCAAGGGCGTCACCGGTCTCTGGCGACGCCGCGCCGAGGGGGCCGTGCCGGCGGGCACCCGGCGGATCGTGATCACGCTCCGCGCCGAGGTCGGGGGCGGACAGAACGACGGCTATGCCGACGACCTCTCGCTCGTGCTGCGCGCGGCGAAGGGGCGGCGCGAGTGATCACCGCTCGATCGTGAACGTGACCGCGCGAGGCGCGCCCTCGGGGTCGTTCTCGCCGATCCGCGTCCCGAAGGGCGTCGCCGAGACGGTCCACGCGCCGGGCGACATGCCGCTCCACGGCTTGATGTTGCCGGTCGGCTTGTCGTCGCCCGAGAGGATGTAGGGCCAGTCGCGCTCGTCGCGCTTCTTCGGCTTGCCGTTCACGGCGAAGCGGACGCCGCCGATCTCGCGCGGGAACGTGTTCGCGCGGATCGTGATCTCGTTCCTCGGCACGCCGAGCTCGGACAGCACGATCAGATCGCCGTCCTCGAGCGGATCGAACGCGGGGATGGGCGCGTCGGTCGTCGCGTCCATGAGGGTGAAGCTCACGACCGCCGGGCCCAGGGCGCGCGCCCGGAGCTTGCCGCGGGCGTCGAGCTCGGCCGCCTGACCGGCCGCGACCGCCGCCGCCTTGCCGCCCTCGCGGCCGAAGCGGACCTTGCCCTCGGTCACCTCGAGCCAGCTCCGCGTCGCCTCGCTGCCGAGGCGGAAGCGCGTGCCGACCACCTCGACCTGCGCGAGCGGTGTCGTGATCGTCATCGGGCGTCCCCGCGGCTGCGCGGCGACGACGCACGAGAGCAGGCCGACCTCGAGCTGCACGTGCTTCGGGCCGTCGCCGACGAGGGTGGCGCGCGTCCCCGGGCCGAGGCGCATCCGGGTGCCGTCGGCGTAGGCGAGCATGAGGCTCGCGCCGCCGGGCACCGTGACCTCGGCGCCGGCGAAGAGCTCGGCGCCGGCCGCGGCGGTCGCCTCGACGGGGCCGGCGACGCCGGGCTGGCGCCCGCGAGTGCTCGCCCCGCCGCCGACGCGGAGGACGGTCGCGATCGCCCGGCCGACCGAGACGGGGGGCGTCGGCTCCGGGGCCGGGGGAGTCGGCCTCTCGGTCGGCTGCGTCTCGACGGGCGGTCGCGCGGGCTCGTCCTCGGGGGAGGGCGTCGGCGGGGCCTCGGGAGCGTCGTCGGGACGATGCTCGGGTGTGGGAGCGGTGGTGGGCGCGTCGTTCGGATCGTGCGTCGGCTCCGGCGTCGGAGCGGGTCGATCGACGGGCGTCTCGGGCGTCGGCGAGTCGCCTCCGCCGAGATGATCGGCGACCGTCTCGCCGCCGCCCTCGATCACGCGATCGGCGGGACGCCCGGCGACGCCCTCGCCGCTCGGCGCCGGCGTGCTCGTTCCCGAGCCTCTCAGGATCCCGATGAACACGGCGAGCAGGACGGCCGCCGCGATCGCGGCGATCCACGCGGTCGGCGCGGCGCTCGCCGCGGGCCGCGCGACCACGGGCCGGGCCCTTCGGGCGGTCCGGGGGCGCCGATCGGACGCGGGGCGCGGGGCGGCGGGCTCGACGACGTCCGGATCGTCGGTGACGGCCGCGACCGGCAGCGCGTCGCCGCCCGCGTCCGCGGCCACAGGGTCGGTCGCTCCCGTCGTCCCACTTCCCTCGGCGACGCGCGCCGCGGCGCCGCCGACCTCGGCGAGCTTGCCGTGGAGCGCCGCCGTCTCGACGAAGATTCGCCGCGCGGCGAGGTCGTCGAGGAGGCGCCGCTCGAGCCCGAGGATCTCCTCCTCGTCGCTCACCCGATCGAGGAAGCGGATGACCGCCTCGACGAGGTCGACGTCGTCGGTCGGGCGCTGCTCGCGGGTCATCGATGAATCCCCTGCGCCTGGAGCTTGCCCCGGACGCACTCGCGGAGCGTCTTGTGGATGCGCGAGAGGCTGACGTAGATCGTGTTCACCGGCTTCCCGAGCTGGGCGGCCAGCTCCTGGCCGCCCTTGCCTTCCCCGTAGCGCGCCTCGACGATCCGCCGCGCCTTCGGCGACAGCTTCCCGAGGCACCGCCGCAGCGCCTCGAGCGCCTCGACCTGATCGTCCTCGTCGGGTCGCTCGTCCCAGCACCCGTCGAGGCCGTCGAGCACCTCCGCGTCGAGGGTGCGGAGCTTCTTCTTGCGGGCGGCGTTCAGCGACTCGAGGCGCGCGACCCGGCGGACCCACCGGGGGAACCCCTCGGCGTCCTCGACGACGTGGCCCTTCTCGAGCACGATGATGCCGACCTCCTGAAAGACGTCCTCGGCCAGATACGGGTCGCGGACGATGGAGGTGACGTAGCTGAGGATCATCGCCCGGTGCCGCAGCAGCAGCCGCACCAGGTCGTCGCGCTCGAGGTTTCCCGTGGCGGGCCCCCCTTTCGACGGGACGCGCCCTTGCCCTCCGAAAGGCGAACGTCCCGTCATGGTCGAGTCTTTACACCGAACCGAGAAAGACCAGCGGCCGCCCCGGTGGGGTGCGCCGAAGTTGCTCGTTGCCAGCGTGTTGGCGCTCGCGGCCGTCTCGGCGGTCGCGGCGATCTCCGCCGGCGACGACGACGACCGCGGCGGCGAGGCTCTCCCGCGGGGCGAGGCCGGGATCGCCGCCGAGCACCCCGGCGACCGCGCCATCGGCTCCGACCCGCGGGTGCTCCTCGCCGAGAGCTTCGAGGAGGGCGAGATCGCCGACCTCGGCAAGCGCTGGACGAGCGTGAAGAACCCGAAGGGACGCGCCCTCGCCTTCATCGACGACGCGCCGGCCGGCGCGCACGGACGGCGGTCGCTGCAGATCACCGCGACCCTCGATCAGGACACCGGCGGGCATCTCTACACGCCGCTGCCGAGCCCGGTCGACCGCGTCTTCGCGCGGTTCTACGTGCGCTTCCCCGAGGGCGCGAGCTACACCCATCACTTCGTCCACCTCGGCGGCTACCGTCCCGTCACGCCCTGGCCTCAGGGCGGCGCCGGCGAGCGTCCGGCGGGCGACGAGCGGATGACGGTCGGCATCGAACCGTTCGGCGACTGGGGACGGCAGCCGGCGCCCGGCGCCTGGGGCTTCTACTCCTACTGGCACGAGATGGTCGCGAGCCCCGACGGGAAGTTCTGGGGCAACGTCCACCGTCCCCGGAAGCCGCGCCCGGTGCCGGCCGGACGCTGGCAGTGCGTCGAGGTGATGCTCGCCCTCAACTCGTTCGACGAGGCCGGCGCGCCGCGCCGCGACGGCGAGCTCGCCCTGTGGCTCGACGGCGATCCGGTTCTCCACGTCCGGCCGGGAGCGCGGGGGCGGACCGTCGGCAAGGGCGGCATCACCGAGGTCGCCGCGCCCGACGCCGGCGGAGAGGGCGGAGACGACGATGGCCTCGAGGCGCTCGAGGGCATCGCGTGGCGCAAGAGCCCCGAGCTGCAGATCGACTTCTTCTGGCTGCTCTACTACGTCACCGAGGGAGCGCTCGATCGGATGAAGGTCCGCGAGAAGCCCGCGACCCAGTCCGTTCGCTTCGACGACATCGTCGTGGCGACCGAGTACGTCGGGCCGATCACCGGCCCCCGTTGACCCCTTGATCCACCGGAACAGGACTCCCGGGCAGAGCATCGCGACGCATCGGCAGAGGCTCGGCGACGCCCGAACCAATCCATGCAATCCGCGTCATCCGCGGTTCGGTCTCTCCGGGTGGCGAACGAACGGGAACCGCGGATTGTCGGATTGACTGGATTGCGAGCTGCCAGCACGGGAGTCATTGCCGACTCGGTCACCGGTCCCCGTCGACGCGCACGCCGAGGCGGGCGGCCAGCGCGGTGTGACGCCGGGCGACCGCCGGCGGGACTCCCTCGCGAGTCGCGATCGCCTCGGTCACCCGGGCGAGGCTCGCCCGCGCGTCGTCGTGGCGGCCGACCGCGACGAGGAGCTCGGTGCGCAGCAGGAGCAGGCCGAGGTGGCTCGCCGCCTCGGGCGCGGTGACCGCCTCGAGCGCCTTCAGGGCGAGGTCGGGGCGGGCGTGGTGGAGGTGGTGGCGCGCGTCGAGGCGCGCCGCGGTCAGCCCGGTCGGCTCGGCGGCCCGGATCGTCGCGAGGACTCCGTCGAGCTCGTCGCGCCTGGTGCAGTCACCGCCGCCGGGCTCCTCCCGGGCGAGGCGGGTCTCGACGAGACGCTCGACGAAGACGAGCAGGTCCTCCACCCGCCGCGTGGCGAGGCGACGCTGGTCGCCGAGGACCGGTCGGATCGGCGTCGCGAGGAGGCGCCCGGCGAGGTCGAGGCCATCGAGGGCGAGGCGCTCGGTCCGCGCCCCCGCGGCCGGGTCGTCGCTCCGGATCACCCGGATGGCCGCGTCGGCGACGATCTCGATGCGCAGCTCGTGCGGCAGCGCACCCGATCGCGCCCACGCCCGCTCGAGGAGCTCGGCGATGCTGGCCTCGGCCGCCGCCGGGCTTCCGCTCCACGCGTCGGCCAGCGCCGCGCGGAACCAGCGGTCGAACGCGGCGTCCTCCTGCGCCGCGTCGAGGGCGAGCCCGAGCTGCGCGCCGATCCGTCCGAGGACGAAGGCGGACAGATCGCCGTTCTCGCGTTCGCGGGCGAGCGCGTCGGCGAACAGCGGGAAGCGGAGGCGCCACGACGCGCGCCGCGCCTCGGGCGCGTAGTAGTCGGCGCCGCCGGGTCGATCCGCGGTCAGGTCGCGCTCGATCAGGGTGACGCCGATCGCGGCCAGCTCGGCGGCGCGGTCGGAGTCGACGCCCGCGGCCCGGAGGGTCGCCGCGCGGGCGAGGAGCTCCTCGCTCGGCGGAGCCATCGCCTCGGTGAAGCCGTCGGTCGCGAGCGGCCGCGCGACCATCCAGCGGATCGTCGCCAGGTCGAAAGCGCCGCCCTTCGCGCCGTCGAACGCGCGGAGCGGGATCTCCTGGCCGATGGCCTCGATGATCGGGTCCGACCGCTCGCGCTCGAGGAGAACGGCCGCCTCGACGAGCCCCCGGAGGGACGGCGAGATCGTCTCGCGGCGGAGGCCGTCGAGGGTGATCGCTGCGAGGCGCTCGCCCGCCTTCGCCGGGAGGCGCGGCGCGATCGCCCCGTCGGCGCGCAGTCGCGGCAGGAGCATCGCGATGAGCTGGTCGCGCTCGGTCGCGTCGCTCCCCCCGGGCTGCTGGAGCGCGCGCGCGATCCCTGCGACGAGGAGCCGACGTCCGCGCTCGGCCCGGAGCGTCTCGTCGGGCTCGCGGTCGGCGTCGAGGAGGCGTTCGATCCGCCCGGCGCTCGCTTCGAGGTGACCGTCGAGGACGGCGGCGATCGCCGCGTCGGCGACCTCGGGCCAGTCGAGGAGGGTCGGGTCGCCGTCGACGAGCCAGGCGACCGCGTCGCGTCGCTCATCGCCGAGGAGCGCCCGGACCAGAGGTCCGCGGAAGCGATCCCAGTCGGCGACCGCGTCGGGGAGCGGGGCGAGCGCGATCGGCTCGCCGCGCTCGAGCGCCGCGAGGGCGAGGAGCACCTTCTCGTGATCCTCGATGAGGCCCGCCTCGCCGGCCGCGCGAAGCCGTCCGCAGAGGGCGAGCCCGCGGGCGAGGGCGGCGCCGTCTCCCTCGATCGCGCGGCGGAAGACGACGCGAAGCTCGGCGTCGAGGCCGGCCCGTTCGCCGGCCTCCGCGTTCGAGCCGGTCGCGCCCGGGCCGGTCGCGCCGCGCGTCGCGCCGCTCCGGCGGGCGAGGATGGCGCCCGTCCCGATGCCGGCGAGCGCGACCACGCCGATGGCCGCCGCCCAGAGCCCGCGGCGCTGTCGCCGCCTCGCCGGCTCGCGCCAGCTTCCGGTCGCGTCGGGGCGTCCCCGGCCGGCGCCTCGCTCGAGGGTGCGGGCGAGCTCGAGGGCGGAGCCGTAGCGGTCGCCCGCCCGGCGCGCGATGGCGCGGAGGCAGATCGCCTCGAGCGTCGGCGGCACCGCGGCGACGGTGCTCGGCGGGGGCGGCTCGTCAAGGAGCACCTTCGCCATCGTCGCCTGCGAGGACCGGCCGATGAACGGCGCCTGCGCGGTGAGCAGCGCGTAGAGGATCGCGCCGAGCCCGTAGACGTCGGTCGCGCGGGAGACCGGCGCGCCGGCGGCGGCCTCGTCGATCTGCTCGGGCGCCATGAAGCCCGGCGTCCCGAGGATCTGCCCGGTGGCCGTCAGGCCGCGCGGACCGGCCAGGTCGCGGGCGAGGCCGAAGTCGAGCAGCCGCGGCTCGCCGCTCGCGTCGATCACCACGTTCGCCGGCTTGAGGTCGCGGTGGAGAACGCCGTGACGGTGGGCGTGGTCGACCGCCCGCGCGATCCGCGCGACCATCCGCGCCGCCCGGATCGGCGGAAGCGCGCCGCCGCGGGTGAGCTCGTCGTCGAGCGAGCGACCCTCGACGAGCTCCATCACGTAGAAGAGCTCGCCGCGCTCCATCCCCGCCGAGAAGATCCGGATGAGGCCCGGGTGCGGCGGAATCCGCGCGAGGAGCTCGGACTCGCGCCGGAAGCGGGCGACGGCCTCGCCGGGGTCGTCGCTGAGGAGCTCGGGACGGATGACCTTGAGGGCGTAGAGGACGCCGGTCTGCCGGTGGCGCACCCGGTGGACGGCGCCCATCCCGCCGCGGTCGATCTCGGCGACCACCTCGTAGGCCCCGTAGCGGAGCGTCGGGCGGGCGCGGCGCCGCGAGTCGCGGGCCCGCGGGCGGCGCTCGGACCCGGGGCGGCGGAGGGTGGCGGACGACGAGGAGGAGAGGCTCATGACTTCGTGGGGCCCGGCAGCGCGACGCGGAAGGCCAGAGGCTACCCGGGTTTGAGAGCCTCATCCACGGGAATCTCGGCCTTGGGGAGCGGGCTCCCGCCGACGGCCTTCTGCAACGGCAACGGCCCGAGCGGGTCGCGGGCCGGGTCCTTGCCCGCGGCCACGGCCGCGTCGAGGGCGGCGCGGCGCTCGCGCAGGCGCGCGTCGCGCGTGGCGCCGAGCTTCTTCGTCGTGCCGAGGCCCTTGTCCCAGATCGTCCGGATGGCGGTCCGGAGCCGCGTCCCCTTGTAGAAGTGCGACCCGTGGCGGAAGAGCGCCCACCGGTCGATCTCGAAGCCGAGCCCCGGGCGCGTCGGGAGGGTGAGTCGGCCGCGGTCGTGCGTCCACGGCTCGGTCAGCAGCCCGTCGCGGGCGCCCGGCACCCAGCCGGGCGGGTCGAGCGGATACTCGAGCGGCTTGTCGTCGCGCCAAGGGCTCGCGCCGTGGAGCTGGAGGTTGATCGCGAAGCCGATCCCGTTCGTCCAGGTGTGGGGCGTGTACGCGGCGCCGTGGCGGGCGACCTCGCGCATGATCGCGAACGTCCCGCCGATCCCGCCGGTGAACGTCGCGTCGGGCTGGTAGACGTCGAAGCAACCCTTCTCGAGCATCACCTTGAACTCGGGGAGGCCCTGGTTGTTGAGCTCGGCGCCGGTCACCGTCACCGGCGTCGCCGCGCGGAGGCGGGCGAGGTCGTCGTAGGCGTCCATCGCGAGCGGCTCCTCGACCCAGCCGAAGCCGAGGGCGGCCGCCTCGTTGCAGAACGCGAGGGCGCGGTCGTAGTCCCAGCACGGCGCGTCGGCGACGGCGGCGACCCGCCATCCCTGGTTCGCGTCGACGCCGAGGACGGCCCGGTCGCCGATGAGCTCGCGGGTCCGTCGGATCTGAGCGAGATCTTCCTCGAGGGTCGGGGCGTGGACGCGGAGCTTGACCGCCTCGAATCCCTCGCGGATTCGCATGTCGACCTCCTGTGCCCGCGCGTCGCCGCTCCGCACCTCGCCGGTCGAGGCGTAGAGGCGGATCGACACCGGGCCGCTCTCGGGCGACGGCCCGCCGAGGAGCTCGTAGACCGGCTTGCCGCGCGCCTTGCCGACGATGTCCCAGACGGCGGGCTCGATCCACGAGCAGCGCCAGCCGAGGTAGCCCATCTCGCGGACCCGCTGCGCGATCGAGGCGAGGTCGTCCGCGCGTTCCCCGAGGATGTAGGGGCCGAGGATGTCGCCGAGGCCGGCGTGCTCGCGGCCGATCGCCGGCCCGGCGCTCCAGCCCTCGAGCCCGCTCTGCGTCCGCATCCGGATGAGGGTGAACCGGTTCTCGGTCTGGATGAAGCCCGGGATCCAGGAGGGGTGGAAGGGGGCGGGCAGCGGCACGCGAACCCGCCAGAGATCGATCCCCACGATGCGCATCGGCGGCGCCCTCCGGCGGTCGGCTCGAGCGCGCCATGATCGGGTCGGACCGCGCGCGGCGCAAGCGCCGGAGGGCGCAGTCGGTTGCGCCGGTCGGTCGCGAGGTGCTACCTTCCTTGCGCCTGCTCACTCTCAGGGCTTTCGAGGCTCTCCATCGCTGCTCGGGGCTCGCCGTCCCGGTCGACCCATGCGGATCGCCATCACCGTCGGAAGTCTCGCGGGGCAGACGTTCGTCTTCCCCTACCAGCAGGAGGTCACGATCGGCCGCGAGGCCGGCTGCGACCTGGTCCTCACGGACAAGGGCATCAGCCGCAAGCACATGCGGGTGCGGCTCGGCCCGCCGATCTCGGTCGAGGACCTCGCGAGCCGCAACGGCTCCTTCGTCAACAACAAGCGCGTCGAGGGGACGGTCACGATCTCGCCGGCCGACACCGTCGCCGTCGGAGCGGCGCGTTTCCGGGTGGACCTCGGCCTGGTCGACGGCGTCCCCGGCGGCAGCGACGATCTCTCCGAGGAGACCGACACCGGCATCGCGGCGATCGGGATGGGGATGAGCGAGAGCTCCCGGAGCCATCCGATCCCGCCGTCGTCGACGACGATGCCGACCTACGGCGTGCCGGGAGGCGGCGGCGGGGCGCCGACGCCGGTGCCGCACGGTCCCGTATCGGCGCCGTCGCCGCTCCCCGGCGGCAGCCTTCCATCGCCGCCGGAGGCCGCGATGCGCCCGGCGACCGTCGCCGACGGGATCCCGCCCGGGCCGCCGCCTCCGCGGCAGGCCGGGACGCCGATCCCGGCCGATGCTCCCGCTCCCGCTCCCGCTCCGGGGCCGGCCGCCGACGGCGCGGGCCGGCGACCCTCGCGCCGCACCGACAAGTTCGAGCGCGAGCAGCTCCTCTCGTTCACGTTCTGCGCCAAGTGCGGCGGGACGATCTCGGTGCAGGGCAAGCGCGAGGGCGTGGCGTATCTCTGCGAGCCGTGCCGCCTCGAGCTCGCCCGGGACGCGACCAAGGTCGGACGCTACGCGGCCCTCGCGCAGGTCGGCGAAGGGGCGACGGCGCGCGTCTACCGGGCGGTCGACGATCAGGGCAAGCTCGCCGCCCTCAAGGTCTACTTCCTCCAGCCGGGCGCCGAGGAGCGCAAGCTCCAGCGGATCATCCGCGAGGTCCACACGACGGCCAAGCTGAAGCATCCGAACATCGTGCGGATGATCGAGGCCGGCCGGGCGGGGAACACCCTCTACGTCGCGCTCGAGTACGTCGAGGGGACCGACCTCGCGAGCGAGGTCGAGCGGCTCGGCGTGCTCGAGCCGAGGGTCGTGATCGAGATCGGAGCGCAGGTCGCCGAGGCGCTCGGCTACGCCCACGAGGCCGGGATCATCCACCGGGATCTCAAGCCGGGCAACCTGCTCCTGAACGCGCAGGGGCAGGCGAAGGTGACCGACTTCGGCCTCGCCAAGGTGATGGACGACGCGACCACCGGCGGGCTGACCTACTCCGGGGCGATGCTCGGAACGGCCGGCTACATGCCGCCCGAGCAGGTCGGGAGCGCGAAGCGGGCCGACGTCCGGAGCGACGTCTACGGCCTCGGCGCGACCATGTTCCACCTCCTCACCGGGCGCCCGCCGTTCCACGGGACGGCCGCCGAGGTGCTCGGCGGGCTGCTCTCGAACGCCCCGGTGACCTGCCCGATCGAGGTCAATCCCGCCCTCCCATCGATCGTCGACCTCGTGATCCGCCGGAGCCTCGAGAAGGACCCGGCGCGGCGGTATCAGTCGGCGCACGAGTTCGCGCAGGTGCTCCGGCAGATCCTGCCGCTCGTCGGGAGCGCCGTCGGTTAGACCGGGACGGCGACCGGTTCCTGGAACAAACGGAAGAGAGCTCACGCAAAGGCGCAAAGACGCAAAGGGTCGTTGCTCCGAGCCGAGATCTGGATCGGGTGGAGCTCCTTGGCGCCTTTGCGCCTTTGCGTGAGATTCCGTCGTTCCTGGAACAGCGACGCTCAAACGATCCCCCTGGTGGCACCCCCCGAGCCCATTAGGGAATAATCCCATTGGGGCCGATCTCCTCCCGTCGAGCGCTCGGGCTCGCCGGGATCGGAAGGGTGGAGCCGCCCCCGAGAGCGCATGGACGAGAGCCACAGGCTCGACGAGCTCCGGTCTGCCGTCTCCGCGTCGGTCGACGCCGCGGATCCCCTCATCGGTCGGTCGATCGGCGGGTGCCGGGTCGAGGCGGCGCTCGGGCGCGGCGGCATGGGCGTCGTCTATCGGGCCGCCCACGAGCGCCTCGGCCAGACGGTCGCGCTCAAGCTGCTCGCGCCGAGCGGTCCGCTGGGCGGTCTTTCGCGCGATCGCTTCCTCCGGAGCTGCCGCCTCGCCGCGCAGCTCAACCACCCGAGCATCGTGCGGGTGCTCGACGGCGGGATCGTCGAGGATCGCCCCTACCTCGTGATGGCGTACGTCGAGGGCGGCTCGCTCAGCGGGTTACTCGCGCGGCGCGGCGGCCGGCTCGACCCCGACGAGGCGCGCCGGGTCGCGCGGCAGCTCGCCCAGGCGCTCGGGTATCTCCATCGGCAAGGGGTGATCCACCGGGACGTGAAGCCCAGCAACGTCCTCGTCGCGGGCGACGGCGCCGTCGCGCTGACCGACTTCGACCTCGTCCGGGAGGTCGACGGCGGCGAGGGCGCCAGCCTCACGCGGACGGGGACCGGCGTCGGGACCGCGTCCTACATCTCGCCCGAGCAGCTCCAGGGCGTCGGCGTCGGCCCCGCCTCGGATGTCTACAGCCTCGGCGCGCTCCACTACGAGCTGCTCGCGGGCACGCCTCCCTACGGGCGCGGGAAGGCGGTCGAGCTCGCCGCGCGGATTCTCCACGAGGCGCCTCCGCCGCTGGGTTCGGCGGCGCCGGAGGCGCCCGCGGCCGACGTCGATCTCGTGACGGCGATGCTCGCGCGCGATCCCGGCGACCGTCCCGAGAGCATGGACGCCGTGGTCGAGGCGCTCGACGCGGCCGCGCGGGGCGAGAGCGTCGGGGTGCCGCGCGTGTCCGCGTCGAGCTCGGGTCGGGCGGGCGCGCGGGGACGCCCGTCGGGTCGACGCGGCCCGGTCAGCTCGCGGCGACAGCGCCCGCATCGGGGGCCCGAGGCGCGCGGCGCCGCCGGGTCGCGGAGCGGGGTGGCGATCGGCGTCGCGATCGCGATCGGGCTTCTCGTCGTCGGCGGTCTCACGTTCGCGCTCGGGCGTGGGGAACGCGCCGGCGAAGGCGAGGTCATCGCCTCGATCGAGCTGCCTCCCGAGCCCGCGCCGGCGGTGGACCCCACGCTCGAGCCGACGCCGGAGCCCGAGCCGACGCCGGAACCGGAACCGGAACCGATCGAGCCGGACCCCGAGCCCGACCCGGAGCTCGACCCGGAGCCCGACCCCGAGCCGGCGACGACGCCCGAGCCGGAGCCCGAGCCCGAGCCCGAGCCCGAGCCCGACCCGGAGCCGGAGCCCGTCGCCACGCCGGAGGCCGTCGCGCCCGCCGTCGAGCCGGCCGAGCCTCCCGACCCCGAGCCCGAGCCCGAGCCGGAGCCCGCTCCGTCCGTCCTCCCCGAGCCGGTCGCGTCGGCGACCTTCGAGAGAGTGGCGCGCCTCCCGAGCACGGCGATCTGCGCCGACTACAGCCCGGACGGGCGGTTGATCGCCTACGGCGGCTACGAGCCGAACCAGGTCATCGTCGTCGACGCGGTCTCCAGGCGGGGACGTGCCCCGTCGCTCGAGGTTCTCCTGAAGCTCGAGCCGCAGGCCGCCTGGGTGCGCACCCTCGGCTGGCAGCCGATCCCCGAGAGCAAGAAGGCGCGACGGAGGTGGACGCCGCTCCTGGCGACCGGCGGCGAGGACGGCGTCGTCCGCGTCTACGAGCTGAAGCGCGGCCGCCGCGTCCTCGAGCTCCCGATCCATGAGGGCTCGGTATGGCGAGTCCTCTGGACCCCGGACGGCAGGCACGTCGTCTCGTGCGGCAAGGCCGACGGCAAGATCGTCGTCACCGGGCTCGACGGGAAGCGCGTCGCGACGATCGACCACTCCGCGGGCGGCTCGAGGGGAATGGTCTCCGCCGCGATCAGTCCCGATGGAGGGCTGATCGCCAGCGGAGCGGGCGAGGCGAAGGTGTTCCTCCACCGGCTCCCCGACGGAGCTCCTGTCGCCGAGCGCGCCGTTGCCGACTACGCCAAGGGGTTCGCCTTCCTCGCGGACGGCAAGACGCTCTTCGCCGGGACGCGCGTCTCGAACGCGTATCTCTCGCTGCCGGGGCTCGAGCTCATCCACGAGGTGAAGAAGCCGACGAGCGGGGGTCTCTTCTCGTCGGTGCTCCGGCCCGGCAGCGACGGGCGGCTCCTCATCGAGGGGCGCAGCCGCCCCGACGTCGACGTCATCTCGGCCGGGGACGGACGGAAGATCGGCTCGTTGATGGCCGACGGGAGCGGTCGCGACGTCCGGTGGAGCCCCGACGGGCGCTTCGTCCTGCTCTCGACCTTCAATGGCAAGACCACTCTCTACCGCTACACCTCCGATGAGTGACGACCCGCTCCTGAGCTCGACCGACGAGGCGTCGCTCGCGGCCCTCCGGCGCGCCCTCGAGTCCGGCGGCGAGGATCCGCATCTCGGCGCCGACCTCGGCTCGTGGCACATCGTGCGGGCGATCGGCGCGGGCGGCGTCGGGCGGGTCTACCTCGCCGAGAACGAGACGACCGGGGCCACGGCCGCGGTGAAGATCTTCAGCCACCGCGACGCGATGAGCTCGGTCGCGCGCGACCGCTTCCTCCGGAGCGCCAAGACGGCCGCGCAGATCGCGCACCCCAACATCGTGCGCGTACTCGACGCCGGGATGGTGAACGACGAGCCGTACCTCGTCATGTCCTACGTCGAGGGTCACACCCTCAAGGAGCTGCTCGCGCAGCGGGGCGGACGGCTCGACCCCGGGGAGGCGCGGGTGATCTGCAGCCAGATCGCCCGCGCCCTCGCCTATCTCCATCCGAAGGGGCTCGTTCATCGTGACGTGAAGCCGAGCAACGTCATCTTCGCCGCCGACGGGATGGTGCAGCTCACCGACTTCGACCTCGTCCGCAACGTCGCGGAGACGGCGAGCCTGACGCGCACCGGGACGGCGCTCGGCACGGCGGCCTACATGGCGCCCGAGCAGGTCCGGGGCGACGGGGTCGGGCCCGCCGCGGATGTCTACAGCCTCGGCGCGCTCCTCTACGAGCTCGTCTCGGGGGCGACGCCGTTCGGCAAGGGCTCGATCGTCGAGATGGCGTACCGGATCCTCCATCAGGACGTCCCCTCGGTCGCGGAGAAGCGGGACGACCTCGCGCCGGCGGACGCCGCGCTGATCATGCGGATGCTCGCGAGGGAGGCCGAGGCGCGGCCGACGGCCCAGGAGCTCGTTGCGCTCCTCGAGGGCGGGTCGACGCCGTCGACGGACGGTGACGGTGACGGTCGCAAGCCCGGCCGCGGGAGCGGGCGGCGCTCCGCCTCCGGCGTCCAGCGCGCCGGGCGCGCGTCGGGGCGTCGGAGCAGCAGCCGCAAGACGGCCAACCTCCGCCGCTCGAGCTCGGGGCGGCTCAGCAAGCCGCGTCGGACCTCGACGGGGCGAGTCGGCACGGCCAGCCTCGGCGGTGCGAGCGCGGCCGGCGCGGGCGAGGGCAGCGGCGTGCCGTGGGCGCCGGTCGTCGTCGCGGGGGCGTTGATCCTGGCGGTCGCCGCGTTCGCGGCCGGACGCTCGATGACGGGCTCCGCCGACGCGGAGGTCATCGCCGGGGCGGATGCGCCGGCGACGAGGGGACCGTCGAACGGGACCTCGGCCGGCGTGGTGAAGCCGCCACCTCCCGTTCCGCCGGGCGACGACGATCCGTCGAGCGCGAGCGGAAGCGGCGCGGGCGACGACGCCCAGCCCGCGATGATGACGCCGACCGAGGCGCGGGCCCGCCTCCGGCGGGTCAAGGAGATCCTCGCCCCCGGCGAGCCGATCCTCCCGGACACCGTCGCCGAGGCGGCCGCGATCGGCGACGAGCTCGAGGCGAAGGGATACGCCCTCCTCGCCGAGCGGGCGCGAAGCTGGGTCTCGGCGGCGGATGCCGGCCTGCGGCAGGTCGAGCGGCAGCGCCTCGCGGTGGTGATCGAGACCGTCTACGACCTCGTCCGGCGCCGGCGGCTCGGTCAGGCACGGTCGGCGCTCCAGCTCGCCGGTCGGGGGTTGCCGGACGGCCCGCTCGCCGTGTCCGTGCCGCTGTGGGATCAGGCGATCGGCGACGTGATCGACGTCTTCCGCGCCGTCGAGCAGAACCTGCCGGCCGCGATCGAGCGAGGGATCGAGGTCGAGCTCGCGGGGAAGGGCTCGCATCGCCTCACGCGACTCGAGGCGGACGGCGACTGCGCCTTCGTCGACGAGGACGGTACCGAGACGACCCTGTCGCTCGGTCGGTTCCTCGCGATCGTCGGTCCCGGCTCGCTCGAGCGGCTGCACGGCGTCGCGCCCGACGTCGACCCGATCGTCGCGCAGCGACGCGGCGCGGCGGCATGGGTGCTGCTCGGGCCGTCGGTCGATCACCCGACGTCGGTGGAGCGGGTGACCGAGCTCCGGAAGGTCGGCGTCGATCTCGCCCCGCTCGTCCGCGACGTCCGGGCGGCGGCGGCCGCCGCGGCGGCGGAGGGGCGACCGGGCGGGTCGAGCGAGGGCGCGGGCCAGGGCGAACGCGAAGGCGACGTCGGCGTCGTTCCCGAGGATCCCGCGGATCCGGCGCCGCTGGACCCCGATCCCGCCCCCGAGCCACCGGAGCCCACCATCCGCGTCACCGCGCGGACGATCGGCGACCTCGACGGCGCGACCGCGCGGCTCGCCTGGAGCGCCGACGGCTCCCGGCTCGCGACCGCCGCCTCGGGCGCGAAGACCATCCTCGTCTTCGGGTCCGACGGCGTCCGGCGAGCGATGCTGTCCGGCCACACCGGAACGGTGTCGGCGACCGGCTGGAGCGCCGACGGCCGCTTCCTCGTCTCGGGGAGCACGGGCGACCACACGATCCGGATCTGGGACGCGGCGACGGCGCGTCCGCTCCGCCGGATCGATCGCGACGAGGACGGCGACATCACCCACGTCGCCCTCAGCCCCGACGGAAGGCTCGTCGCGTCGGCCTGCGGCGACCGACCGGCCACGATCCACGACGTGAAGACCGGGCAGCTCGTCCGGTCGCTCGAGACCGCGCCGTCGGCCCCGTGGAACGGCTTCCACTTCATCGACGGCGGGAGGCGTCTCGTCACCTCGCAGCGGGGCTTCCTTCGGGTCTGGTCGCTCCGCGAGCGCGAGCCCGAGCGGTCGGTCGAGAGCGTCTGGTCGGGCTTCGACGTCAGCGCCAGGGCGAAGCGCGTCGTCAAGTTCAGCGGCGAACGGATCCACGTCCACGGCATCCCCGACGGCGAGCTGCTGTTCGCGATCGAGCGGACGTGGTCGCGGGCCAACCGGGCCGTCGCGCTGCACCCGGACGGCGACCTCGTCGCCGTGGCCGGGGAGCGCACCCTCCGCATCGTCGAGGTGACGACCGGTCAGGTCGTCGCCGACCTCGGCCTCCAGCCCTCGACGGTCGGCTGGAGCGGCCTCCGCTGGAGCCCGGACGGGACGCACCTCGCCGTCGGCTGCCAGAAGGGGCAGGGCGTGCTCTACGCGGTGCAGGTCCGACGCTAGCCCGCTGGGCTCGCCTTCGGCGAGCAGATGTCACCACGGAGGCACGGAGAACACGGAGAGTCTTCGGTCGGCCGCGTCTCTTGCGAGTCGGTACCCGAAGGAGCGCTCGAGCGGGGCGACTCACCCGGGCCTTGGCGCTCGCTCCGTGGATTCTCGGTGCCTCCGTGTCTCCGTGGTTCCATCTCTCCATCGACCTGAGTGGGCCGGTCGGCTCAGCGTCCGAGGACGTCGCGCTCGAGCGTCTCGGCGATCGCGCCGGCCAGGACCGCCTGCCCCTCGTCGGTCGGATGGACGAGGTCGTAGAAGTGGCCGTGGTCGGCGAGCGCGCCCGTCTCGGCCAGGACGGTCCCCTCGACGCGCCCCGCGACGGCGCGCGCGTTCTCGTCGAACCGGGCCGCCATCGTCCGCCAGCCCTCGAGGCCGAGGTTGTCGTAGCGGACGAGATGCCCGACGCACTTGGCGAGCGCCTCGTCGGGGAGCTGCACCGGACCCTCGCCCGCGCCGAGGAAGTGCGGCATCGTCACGAGGACCGGCGTCGCGCCCGCCGCCCGGCAGGCGCGCGCCATCGCCTCGAGGTTGCGGCGGTGGTGCTCGACGGCCGCCTCGCGGATGAGCTGGGGGCGTCCGCGCGCTGCGTCGGCGAGGGCGCGCGCGTCGGGCTTGCGGCGCTTGCGAGCCTTCGCGACCGTCCGCCGGAGGCGCCGGCCGATCGCGGTGTGGTCGAGGATCCCGTGATCGGTCGTCGCGGGTCGGACCGCATCGATCGCCGCCCAGCGCGGCTCCTCCTCGGAGACGCCGAGGGCGTCGTTCCAGCCGATCAGGATCACGACGACGTCGGGGTCGTGCTCGAGGAGGTAGCTCGAGAGGTAGACGAGCGCCCGGGTCGAGTCGTAGCCGTACATCCCCGCGTTCCAGACCTCGATGGGCTCGTCGGGGCGTCGCTCCGCGAGGAGGCGGCCGAGCTCGGCCGGGTAGCTCGTCGCGTTACCGTAGCCGAAGGTGACCGAGTCGCCGACGCAGATCACCCGCGTCACGCCCGCCGCCTTCGCGACGCTCGCCGGCTCGGCGCCGCGCATCCCGAGCGAGTTGATGCTCGCCTTCTCGCCCGACAGGACGCCCTCCCAGCTCGGCTGGAGGAGCCAGGTCGCGTCGCTGACCGAGACGAGCGTGCTCGGCCCGCGGTCGGCCTCTTCCTTCGCCTTGCTCCACTCGTAGCCGCGCATCGCGAGCTCGGTGACGAGGAGGATCAGGCCGACGAGGATGAGGCCGAAGAGCGCCTTCTTCCCCGAGGAGAGCGGAGGCGGAGCGTCGTCGGCGGCGGCGGCGGCGGGCTTGTCCGCGGGGGCGGCCGCGTCACCGGCGGGAGCGGGGTCGCCGCTCACGCGGGGCTCGGCTGCTGCTCGCGGGTCTCGGGAGAAGGCGATGGGCTCACCCGCTCGTCGTCGGTCGGGAGGGTGTAGGCGCGGGGCTCCCAGCGCAGGACGAGGCGCAGCGTCCACTCGGAGATCTCGTAGAAGCGCAGGATGCGGAGCGGCCAGTTCAGCCAGCCGGTCGTGATGCAGTAGTAGCGATCGAACGGCGGCGTGTGGTGGATCTGGTGGTGGTCGCGCGGAAGGATCAGCCGGCACGCCTGCATCGCGCGGACGATCGACGGCGGCGTCGCGGTGTGGGCCCACTTGTGGAACTGGTTGGTCGCGAAGACCGAGAGCGACAGCGAGAGGAACGCCGTCACGCCGAAGAGGACGACGTGCTGGCCGGGCGCGATCGGGATCAGCGCGACGAGCGCCATCACCGGGACCGTGATCAGGCAGTTGTTGCCGTTGGTCTCGATGAAGTCGTGCTTCGTGATGTCCTCGGGCCAGCGGTGATGCTCGCGGAACGGGCGGACGAGGTTGGGGCCGGCGATGAACGTCTTCTCGGTGCCGTAGGTGTCGGCGAGCCAGTGGACGATGCCGCTGACGAAGTCGGCCCCGACGTAGCCGGCGAAGATGGCCGAGGCCACCACGATCCAGCCCGTCTGATCGGCGATGCCGCCCCACGAGCGCCAGGCGAGGACGCCGGCGAGGATGAACATTGCGATGATGGCGCCGATCTCGAGGGCGCGGTGGACCGGCGAGTAGTCGTAGCTTCGCTTGTTTCCCATGACGACGCGGTTCCGCGAGGTGTCCTTCCCGATGAGCCCTCACCCCGATCTGTTACGTTCGGACCGGGGCGCCCGGATCTCATCGAGTTGGATGGGGTCCATCGAATCGAAGCCCGCCGCCCGGTTGGGCGTGGACCGGCCGCCATCGTAGCAGTCGGCCGCCAGGGGGCAAGCACCAACTCGGGCACGCTCAAGTCTTTGATCCGGAGAAGGTTCGACGGCTCGCAGGCCGACCTTGCGCGGGGCCGCGGCGCGGCCGAAGATGCATCTCCCCGCCGCCGCGGCGGGGCGAGGAGAGATCGATCCGAGTTCTCGGCTGCCTGTTCTTCGCGTTCATCGTCGTCCCGATCGTCGATCTGATCCTGCTGCTCGCGGTGGCGAGCCGGATCGGGTTCCTGCCGAGCGTCGGCGTGGTGGTCGTGACGGCGGCGGTCGGCGCGGCGCTCGTCCGGGCGAGCGGGACGGCCGCGGTCCGGCGCATCAATGCCGACCTCCAGGCGGGGCGGCCTCCGACCGCGGGGCTCCTCCAGGGGGCGCTGACCCTCGTCTCGGGGGTGATGCTCCTGACGCCCGGGTTCATCACCGACGCGACGGCGTTGCTCCTGCTCCTGCCTCCGGTTCGGGCGTTGATCCACTGGCAGCTCGGGCGCTGGGCGGCGCGACACGTGAACGTCGCGATCGGGGGGGCGCCGTTCGGTCCGGGGGCGCCGTTCGGGGTGCCGCCGGGCGGCGCGGCGCCGGGCTGGCCGCCGCGGCCGGGCTCGCCGGCCCCCGCTCCGGGCGGTGGGGAGATCATCGAGGGCGAGGTCGTCTCGCGCGGCCCGGCTCGTGACCCCGACGCGCCCGGGCCGATGGACCCGTCGTCGCCCGACGCCCCGCCCGCGCTCCCCGGCGGCGATCGGGAATAGCGCCGCCGGCCCGTCTGTCTCCTCCGTGAAGCGTCCGGCGTCGTCGGCCGGGCGACCCGCCTCTCAGGCAGCGTAGGAGACACCCCGATGCTCGCACCGTCCGCCGTTCGGAATCGCCCCACATCCGCATCGCTCGCCGCGCTGGCCGTGCTCGTCGCGGCGAGCGGCCTCGCCTTCGCCGATGGCCCCGATGACGGAGTCGAGGGGGCCGCCCCGCCGGCCCCGGCGCCCGCCCCCGCCGCGGATGACGCGGAGGCCGCGTCTCCCACGCCGGCCGCGTCATCGACGCCCACGGACACGGGGCCGGCCGTCGAGCTCGAGCGGAGCTTCCGGATCAAGGCGAAGGGCGCGACGCGGGCCGTCGCCGGCGCCGAGGCCGGGAGTGGAGGCGGTGCGGGAGGCGCGGGGACCGGCCTCGCCGTCGCGCCGCGCGGGATCACCCATGCGCCGGCGGTCGTCTTCACCCGCGACGGGAAGATGCTCGTGACCGCGACGAGCGACGGCGCCGTCGTCGCGTGGGACGCCGACACGCGCGAGGAGCGCCGGCGCCTCGAGGTCGTGACCGACGGATCGATCTCGACGATGGCGATCGACCGCGACGGCGAGCACCTCGTCGTGTGTCGCGATGGCGGCGGCATCAAGAGCGTCGACCTCGAGACGGGCGAGACGATCGCGGAGATCGAGAAGATCGCCACGAAGGCGGTCGCCGTCGCGCCCGACGGGGCGTCGATCGCGATGGCCGTCGGTAACGCGGTGGAGATCCGCGCCGTCCCCGGCCTCGAGCTCCAGCGGACGCTCGAGGGTCACGAGGCGGCCGTCACCGACGTCGAGTGGTCGCCCGACGGGAAGCTCGTCGTGTCGGCCGGGCAGGACGGCCGCGTCCGGGTGCTCGACGCCGCCGGCGAGGTCGTCCGCGAGCTGAAGCGCGGGCAGCCGGTCTACGCCGTCGCGTTCGCGCCCGACGGGAAGCGCTTCGCCTACGGCGGGCACGAGCGCCTCGTCACCCAGGTCGAGATCGCCTCGGGCGAGGAGACGCTGATCTCGGGCGCCGACCGCCAGCCGTACTGGATCACCTCGCTCGGCTACTCGCCCGACGGCAGCGAGATCGCCGTCGGCGACGAGAGCTGCGACGTCTGGCTCCACGAGGTCGAGGCGCGCAAGCTCCTCTTCCACGGCAAGCACCACGTCGAGTGCTGGCTCGAGGCGCCGGCGTGGAGCCCCGACGGCGAGCAGTTCGTCTTCGGGTGCCGCCCGAACACCCACTCGGGCGTCCCGGCCGTCTGGGCCGGCAACGACATCGCCGAGGCGCAGCTCGCCAAGGGCTACCGCGACAACGGCGTCGTCCTTCGCCAGCTCCGGGAGCGTCTCATCGATCAGGCGCGCGCCCCCGAGAACGCCGTCATGAACGGGCAGCTCCTCGCCCTCCTCGAGCGGCGCGAAGCGCTCCTCGGCAACGGAGGTGAGGACGGCAGGAAGGCGGCGCAGGCGCGCCTCGACGCGCTCGTCGCGGCGGCGGCGGAGGACTGGCTGCCCGCGGGCGCCCGGCAGGGCATCCAGGTCTTCGCGCTCAACGACGTCCAGGGTCAGCTCGACCAGACGATCCCGCAGAACGGCGACCTCGGCGGGCCGCAGCTCGACCTCGGCGCCATGAACGGGTTCAGCAACGGCCTCTCCGGCCTCGGCGCGCCCGCCGCCCCCGCTCCCGGCGCCCTCGACGCCTCGAACCTCGCGCAGGACGCCGAGCTCCGGGGAGCGGCCCTCGCGGGCACGCCCGAGAAACAGGCCGAGCTCGAGAAGCTCCACGAGGCGATCGACGCGCTCAAGAAGAACCTCCTCGAGAAGCCCGACCTCATCGAGATCGTCGACCAGGCCCAGCACGCCCAGGGCCTCCAGAAGGACGCCTTCGAGGCCGAGCTCTCGGACGTCCAGGGCGGCTTCAACGTCAACTGCTGGAAGCGCAAGAAGTAGATCGACTCCGAACGACGCTCCCACCTCGTCCGAACGGCCGGCGCCCCGAGAGGAGCGCCGGTCGTTCGTCGTTCTGCGGGACCCCCGTGCTCGGCGGCGCGGCGCCTGGAACGTCCGGGGCTTCGGGGCTAGGTTGATTCCCGGAGAGGCGGAGGCGACCCATGAGCAATGATGACCCGACCGCGGACCGCGCCGACGGTCCATCGAGCGCGGCGGAGCCCGGGGGCGCCGCCCCCGGAGCGGCGAGCGGGACCTCGATCATCGCCCGGTTGGCGCGGACGCTGCTGGTCGCGATCGTGGGGGTCGTCGTCATCGGCGGCGTCTACTGGTGGAACATCCAGGACGCCTTGTCGTCGAAGAGGCGGGGACGGCCGGTCGCGAAGCTCGAGGACCTCGGCCATCCCTGGCCGCCCGAGCACGGGGAGCCCTACCCCGACCTCGACCTGATCGACCCCGTCACGGGCGAGGACTTCCGGCTCTCGTCGCTCGCGGGCAAGGTCCTCGTCGTTCACTTCATCGGGATGACATCCCCGGGGAGCCTCGGGCTCGTGGGCGGCGCGGACGCGTCGTTCGGCTCGGTCGGAGGCGACCCCATCCCGCCCATCGAGGTGCTCCTGGAGTCGGCGGACATCCCTCCCGGCCACCCGGACCTCCTCATCGTCCATGTTCTCGTTTTCGGGAAGGCGAAGCCCCACGCCGCCCCCACCCGCGAGGAGGCGAATGAGTTCATCGCGCACTTCGGCCTCGCGGACCGGCCGAGCACGACGACCCTGCTCGGGCGCGAGCGCCACACCATCCCGCACATCCGCGGGGTCATCCCGGGCTTCCACGTCATCGACCGCGACTTCCGCCTCGCCGACGCCAACTGGATGCGGGGGATCGCGACCGCGGCCCGGCTCCTCCGGTCGGGGCCGCGGGTCGAGATGACGGCGCCCGAGGTGCCTGCGCTCCCACCGGAGGAGGAAGGGCCCCGCCCGATCGATCATCTGCGCGCGCACGACTGGGAGAAGCTCGACGCGGCGATGACCACCATCGACGCGAGAGGGCGAGTCGAGGGCGACTGGGTGACCCACCTCGAGATCGCCCGGGAATCGTTGCTGGCCGAACCCGACGCGCGCGCCCACCTCGATGCGTGGTGCGAGGGCGCGCCGGAGTCGGCGTGGCCGTTCCTGATCCGGGGCGCGGATCACATCGACGCGGCCTGGGAGGCTCGCGGGAGCGGCTGGGCCCGCACGGTCGGCGAGGACGGGTGGCGGCTCTTCGGCGAGCACCTCGTCGCCGCCAAGGCCGACCTCGAGAAGGCGCACGCGCTCGCCCCGACGCTCGCCGACGCGCCGGCGCTCCTCGTCACGGTCGCGATGGGGCTCGGTCCGGACCGGGTGAACGTGGAGGAGTACCTCACCTGGGCGACCGAGGCCGACCCGCATCACATGACCATCCACGGGCGCATGCTGAACCTGCTCCTGCCGCGCTGGCACGGGTCGGCCGAGGCCGCGTTCGGCTACGCCCGCGGCGCCGTCGGCGCCTACCCCGACGAGCCCGCGATGTGGTCGCTCGTCCTGACGGCCCATCGCATGGTCTACTCGAACCGACAGCAGATCCAGATCCACCTCGCCCAGCCCGGGATCCGCGATGAGATCGCGCGGGCCATCGACGAGCTCCTCGCGGGATACCCCGGCTCGGCGAGGGCGCACCGGGCGGCGGAGCGGGCCGCGGGGCTGCTCGGCGACGACGAGAAGGCGCAGGTCTACCTCGAGCGCGCGGCCGAGCTCGGCGACGCCGGGGCGATCCGGCGGCTCGGCGATCAGCTCCTCGACCTGGGCGAGGTCGAGCAGGCGATCGAGCGCTACGTCCGGTCGGCGGAGCTCGGAAGCGCAACGAGCTGCCTCCAGATCGGCGATCTGTTCCTCGACGGGGAGCGCGTGACCGGCGACGAGGCCGCCGCCGTCGCCTGGTTCCGAAGGGGCGCCGAGCTCGGTCAGAAGGACGCGATGACGAAGCTCGGCTGGTGCCACGAGCACGGAAAGGGCGGCCTCGCGCCCGACCTGGCGACGGCGGTCACCTGGTACCGCAACGCGGCCCGGCTCGGTCAGAAATGGGCGGCCGGGAGGCTGCTCGAGCTCCTCGAGAAGCACCCGGAGTTGCGTCAGCCCGGCGACCCGGAGTGAGATGACCTTCTGTCAGGACGCTCGTTCTGGTTCGGGTGCCATCTCTACCGCCCGCCCGTGGCCTGCCTCAGGCGGGCGACCTCGGCCTTCGCCTTCTCCGTGCGATGCCGGATCGCCAGGTCGGAGCTCGTGGTGATCTCGAGGATGCGGTCGAGGTCGGCGTCGGCCTCGTCGAGCTCTCCTCGCTCGGCGTGGAGCCCCGCGCGTTCGAGGCGGGCCGGCAGGTGCCAGTCGTTCAGGCGGATCGCCTCGTCGAGGTCTTCCTCGGCGGCCGCCGGGTCGGTCTTCGCGCGGAGGGCGCCGCGCCGGTAGAGCGCCTCGGCGGCGCGCGGCGCGGCGTCGATCGCGGCGGTCAGGTCGCGCTCGGCCTCGTCGTCGTGGCCCGCCGCGCGGGCGACCGCCGCCGCGTCGAGGAGGAACCGGATCCGGTCCCAGACGCCGTTCATGGCGGCCGCCCGAGGGCGGATCTCGTCGATCAGGCGGCGCGCCTCGGCGACGCGCCCCTGCTGCGCGAGCACGATCGCCTTCGACTCGAGCGCGATCAGCGGGGCGCCCTGGGTGAGCACCCCCTCGATCGTCGAGAGCGCGCTCGTGGCCCGGCCGGCGCTCGCGTGGGCGCGGGCGGCGTAGATGGTCGTGAACGGGTCGGTCGGCTTGATGACCAGCGCCCGCCGGAGGGCTTCGAGGGCGCGGTCGGGGAGACCGCACTCGATCAGGATCAGGGCGCGCCCCGCCAGCGCGGGGTAGAACTCGGGGTCTCGCTTCAGCACCGCCGCGGTGTAGTCGAGCGCGTCCGGGACGCGCCCCTCGAGCCTCAGGAGATCGGGCTCGAGCGCGTCGATCCGGCCGGGCTCGATCGTTCCGGCGGCTCGGAGCCGATCGAGGTCGGCCCGGGCGGCGGCCGGTCGGTGCAGGTCGGTCAGCACCTCGGCGCGGGTCGCGCGGATGGCGTCGAGGTCGGGGCGATGCTCGAGGATCCGGTTCAGCGCGGCGAGGCTTCGCTCGAGCTCGCCGTTCATCTGGAGGAGCGCCGCGTAGCCGGCGAGGGCAGCCCTCTGGAGATCGGTCCCCTCGTCGGTGAGCCCGACGATCGCCCCGAGCTGCTCGATCGTCGCCTGGGTCTCGCCGCGCTGGAAGAGGATCTCGCCGAGGAGCGTCCTCCACGCCAGCTCGTTGCGCCGGTCGCGCGCGATGAGCGCGCGGAGGTCGCTCGCCGCCTCCGCGGCATCGCGGCGCTCCGCGAGGAGGAAGACCGCCCGCAGGGCGAGCGGCCCGAGCGCCTCGGGGTCGCTCGCGATGGCGGCGTCGAGCGCCTGACGAAGCGCGGCGCCGCGCTCGCCCGCCCGGAGGCGCGTCGCCAGCTCGGCCGGGGCGCCGTCCGGCTCGATGATCGTCAGCCGCCCGAGCTTGGTGTCGACCTCGTAGGTGTTGAGCATCGCCTGCGGGTCGGCCGGCGTCGGCTCGTCGTCGTCGACCGCGTCGTCGTCGTCGTCGCCGGCCTCCGCGATCTCGACGGGCGGGGGCGTCTCGGGGACGGGCGAGCGCGTTGGCGCGGCCGCGCGCTCGCCGGCTCCGACGGCGCCGCCTGCGTCCTCGGGTCCGAGCCGACTCATGGCCACGCCACCGATCGTGACGAGCGCGGCGACGATGACGACGGTGACCGCGAGGGCGACGACCGGCCGCGGCGTCGACGCCTTCGCCGCGGGCGCGGCGACCGGCCCGCGCGTCGATGGTCGGTGGCGCTCGAGGGCGTGGGCGAACGCGGCCGCGGACTCGAAGCGGTCCTCGGGCTCCGGCGCCAGGCATCGCTCCACGACTCGGTCGAGCCACGACGGAACGGCGGGCTCGATGGTCGAGGGGGGCGGCGGTGGGACGCCGAGCTGAGCCCTCAGAAGCGCGACGACGGTCGGCTGCTCGAACGGCACGCGTCCGGTCAGCATGAGATAGAGGGTCGCGCCGAGGCCGTAGACGTCCGCCGTCGGGCCGGTCGCGTCGGTGTCGCCGGTCGCCTGCTCGGGGGCGGCGTAGCCGGCCGTGCCCATGAAGACGCCGCGGACGGTGAGGCGCTCACCCGTCGATGACTGGCCGCCCGACTCGTTCCCCGCGCCGCTCCCGGCGAGGAGCCCGGCCAGGCCGAAGTCGGTCAGGAGCGGTTCGCCGTCCGCGCGCAGGAGGATGTTCTCCGGCTTCACGTCGCGGTGGAGGACTCCCTCGCCGTGGGCGCTCTGCAGGGCGCGGGCGAGCTTGGCGGTGATCGCGACCGCCTCGCCCGGCGGCACTCTTCCGTCGCGCTCGAGGCGCGCGGCGAGCGACTCGCCCGGGACGAGGTCCATGACGATGCACGGCGCGCCGGAGCGGTCGTCCTCGGCGGTGTGGATCCGCACGATGTTCTCGTGGACGAGCCGCCCGAGGGTCTGCCGCTCGCGCCGGAACCGTCGCCGTGCGCGCTGGTCGAGCGCCTCGGGCAACAGCCGCTTGATCGCGACGTCGCGCTCGAGGACGGGGTCGCGGGCCGCCCACACCTCGCCCATCGCGCCGCGCCCGAGCAGCCTCACGAGCTGGTAGCGGCCGATCGTCTCCACGGGGCGAGGATGGCAGCGGCGTTTGCGGTCGCGCCAGGCGCCGGCTAGCCTGGCTCGCCATGACCCGCCTCCGTGTCTTCATGACGAGCCCGCCCGACCCCGGCGCGCGGGCGATCCTCGACCCGGCCCTCGATCCCTCGATCGACCTCCGGGTCGGGCCGGACACGCCCGACCCGGCCGACTACGAGGTCATCGTGTCGGGCCGCCCGGGCCGGGAGCGCCTCGCGGCGAGCCCGAACCTCCACACCCTCGTGATCCCCTGGGCCGGCCTCCCGGCCGAGACGCGCGCTCTCCTCGCCGACTTCCCCCGGCTCGAGGTCTGTAACCTCCACCACAATGCCGCGCCGACGGCCGAGCTCGCCGTCGCGCTCCTCCTCGCCGCGGCGAAGCGCCTCGTGCCGATCGACCGCGACTTCCGCGGCGCCCACGACTGGCGCAGCCGCTACGAGGACGCGCCGAGCGTCCTCCTCGAGGGCAAGACGGCCCTCGTCCTCGGCTGGGGCGCGGTCGGTCGGCGGGTCGGGCGGGTCTGCCGCGCCTTCGGAATGGACGTGATCGGGGTGCGGCGGCGGGCGGGCGCGGACGAGGTCGACGCCGACGACGGGGCGATCGCGGTCCACCCCCTCGCCGCGCTCGGCGAGCTCCTCCCCCGGGCGGAGGTGCTCGTCCTCGCCCTGCCGCACACCGACGCGACCGAGGGGCTGCTCGGCGAGGCGGAGCTCGCGCTCCTCCCCGAGCGCGCGGTGCTCGTCAACGTAGGGCGGGCGCCGGTGGTCGACGAGGCGGCCCTGCACGCGGCTCTCGCGTCCGGGCGGCTCCACGGCGCCGGGCTCGATGTCTGGTGGCGTTACCCGAAGTCGGAGGAGGAGCGGGTCGGCGCCCCGCCGGCCGAGCATCCGTTCTGGGAGCTCGACGGCTGCGTCCTGAGCCCGCACCGGGCGGCGGCGTGCCCCGAGCGCGAGGGCGAACGGATGCGCCATCTGGCCGCCGTGCTGAACGCGCTCGGCCGCGGCGAGCCGGTCGCGACGCGGGTCGACCCGGCCCAGGGATACTGACGTGGGGCGCGCAGCCGGGCTCGCGGAAGAGTCGACCGGTCTCGACATGCTGTGACGATCCGCGCTGAGCGCCCTGCTCACCACAGCCGTGGGCTGTGTCGTGTTCTGGCTCCTGCTCGGGGTGGACGCACTCGTCTGCGGCCTGCTGATCGGGCCCTTGTACGGCGCGGTCTCTCTGGTGGAAGGCGTCGCTGAGCAGGGGCGAGCAAGCCTCGGCCGGGACCTCGGCGCGTTCGCGGCATCATTCGCCCTCGGAGCGCTCTGCGGTGTCGGGCTCCAGGAGACCCTGTATCCCGACGTGGCGGGCCAGACGAGGACTCTCTACCTCGCCGTCGTCGTCGCGCTGCCTCCCGTGGTGGTCTGCCTCACCCGTCTTCGGACGCGCTCCGCCGAGTGGAGGATCGGGCTGGTCCTCGCAACGACCGTGGCGCTCGCGCTCCTCGGCTGGATCTTCGCCCCGCTCACGCTCGTCGGCCGGCTCGACCTGGCCGTTCGAACCCTGGTCATGGGAGGCGCCGTCTCCCTGACGTTGCTGCTCATCGGCGAGGCGACCGACGAGCTGTGCGCGCCGGGACCCGACCGAACGGCAGAGCAAGAGGTCGCCTGACCCGGAGGCGTCAGGGGTGCTTCACCACGAACATCCACTCGGGACCGCCGCCGCCGTCGGTCGGCTCGAGCGAGAAGACGGCCTGGAGCGGGTCGCCGGTGAGCCTGACGTCGAGGCTGTGCGTCATCCGCGGACGCTTCGCCATCGCGAGGAGCTCTTCATCGGTCTCGCCCCAGGTCGTCGGGCGCTCGAACAGGCGGGCCCGCTCGCCCCTCTCCAGGGCGGCCGCGAAGGGCTCGAGGAGCCGCTTCTCCATGTCGATGCCAAGCGTCGTCGCGTCGCGGACGAAGCCCTTCGTCATCCGGAGTGGCCCGTCTCCGAGGTGCGAGAAGGAATCGCGCGGGAAGGCCTCGAGGTCGGCGGCCGCCGCGACCGCGACCTCCGAGAGCCAGGCCTCGACCTGCTCCTTCGTGGGCCGGGCGGGCGCCTCCTTCGGTGCCTCCTTCGGCGCGTCATCGGCGGGGGGCGCGCTCGATGCGCAGCCCGCGCTCGAGGCGCCCAGACCGAGGCTCAGGAGGAGGAGGGCGGCGAGCGCCGTCCGTCCGCGTCGGCTGCCGGTGTCCGGGAGGTTCGCGCGCATCGTATCGCCCTCGAGGTCGAAGAAGGTCGGCACGCTACCACACGGGGAGAGCGGCTGCCTCCCCGGCGCCACGCCGCGCCCTCGCCGTCGTGAGTCTTGCGGGCGTCGCGCGAGGCGGGGTAGGCTCGCCCCTCCTGGGAGGACATCGCTCGGTGACATCGCTCAACGACATCCACGGACAACTCACGATGGCGGTCGCGACGGGTCTCGTCGTGGCGTGCGCCTTGGGCGCCTGCGGCTGCCAGAGCAGCGGCGGTGGGGGGGACGCCGACCCCCAGCCCGGAGGGGAGCCGGCCAGCGACGACCCGGCGTCGCCGCCGCCGTCGGTCGTCGATCCGGCGAAGCACGACGCCCTCGTCGTCGAGATGCTCGGCCTCGGTTTCGAGTCGGGCAAGACGTTCGGCCAGCAGGTCCAGCCCGTCTCGAGCAGCGAGGTGGAGCGGCGCGAGGACGGCACGGCGCTCGTCCGCGTGATGGCGGGCGACCCGGCGCGCGCGTGGGAGTGGGTCTACTACCCCGAGAGCAAGCGCCTCGAGCCGGCGAACAAGCTCGCCTTCCGGCTGACCTACACCGCCGCCACGATCGCCGACGGCTGGACGCAGCGCGATCCGCCCGAGCCGGGCGCCGCGCCCAAGCTCAAGATCACGTTCTACGAGAAGACGATGCCCGACGGGACGGTCGCGACCGTCCGCGTCCGTCGCTAGCGGTCGCGGTGCCGCCGGTCGTCGGGCTCGTGCTGCTCGCCTCGGGAGCGCTCGTCGGGGCGCTGCCGCTGGCGTCGCCGCCGCCCTCGCCGCCTTCTCCGGCCGCCCCGCGGCCGCATCCGCGCCTCTTCTTCGAGGGCGACGCGCCGCCGCCGTTCCCCTGGCCGGACCGCGTCGACCAGCTCCGGGCGACGCCGCAGGGCAAGGCGCTCCACTGGCACTACACCGGCGACGAGGCGAGCGCGCGGGCGTGCCGCGACGTGCTGCTCGCCGCCGAGGTCGATGACGGCTACGGCCTCGCCGCGACCGGACCGGTCCTCTTCCTCCCGCTCGCCTACGACTGGCTCGCGCCGTGGGACGGCCTCGCCGACGCGGACCGCCGCGCGATCGAGGAGAAGATCCTCGCGACCGGGCGGCTCTGCCGCGACTTCCTCGACGGCGACGGCGACCACGTCTTTCACACCTCGGCGCCGCGCGCGCTCATGGGTGCCGGCCTGGCCGGCCTCGTCCTGGAGGGGCATCACCCCGAAGGCGCCGAGCTCGTCCGGTTCGCGCGGAGGTATCTCCGCGACGTCTACGCGCCGGCGATGGAGCACCTCGACGGCGCCGCGGTCGCCGGGATGTCCTACGGCGTCGCCGAGGGGTTCGCCCCGCTCCTGTGGCTCCTCCGCGGGCTCGAGACCGCGCGCGGCGAGGCGCTCTGGGATCGCTTCCCGTGGCTCGAGCGGCGCCTCGCCTACCTGATCGATGCGACCCTCCCCGACCAGACCTTCGTCCGCTGGGGCGACATCGTCGGCGGCGGTCGGGCGTCGACCCGTGACGAGGTCCGCCCGGTCGTCGACGCCCTCGCGCGGGCCTACGCGAGCGAGCCGGGGTGGGCGCTCTCCGACGCGATCGCGGCGCGCTGGTCGGGCCGGCGGGGCTACCACCCGGCCGTCCTCTGGGCGGCGCCGTTCCATCGTCCGCCGGCCGACCGGAAGCCGCCCGCCGAGCCGCCTGCGCTCCCGCTCGCCGCCCTCTACGGCCGGGAGAGCGTCGGGCAGGCGTTCTTCCGATCGTCGCGGGGGCCGGATGCGACCGTCGCCTTCTGGAAGTGCGGCGACTACTACGACGACCACGGTCACTTCGATCAGGGCTCGTTCACGATCTACCGGCGCGGCCACCTCGCCCTCGACGCGTTCGCCTACGGCGGCTTCCGCGAGCCACACCGCGTCGACTGGGGGCGGCACACGATCGCGCACAACGTCCTCCTGTTCGGCGACGAGGACATCGCGGGCGGGCAACGGGTGGCATCGGGGCAGACGAGCCAGGACCTGGCCGACCACCTCCGCAAGAAGGCGCGGAAGGGGTTCGAGGCGGGCGAGATCGTCGCCTGGCGGATCGAGGACGACTTCGTCCACGCCGCGGGCGAGCTCGGCCCCGCCTACGACGGCGAGATCGTGGATCGGTTCCGCCGCGAGCTGGTCTGGCTCGACGGTCGCCACCTCATCGTCCTCGATCGCGTCCGGGCGCGGCGGCGCGCCCGCTTCCTCCTCCACGCGTCGGTCGCGCCCGAGATCGAGGGCGACCGCGCCACGATCACGACCGACGCCAGCGTGCTGCACGTGCGGTCGGTCCTGCCCGAGCGGCCGACGCTCACGCCCGTCCGCGGCTGGCGGGCCGACGGGAAGGACCATCCGCCGGGGAAGCTCGCCGAGTTCCACGTCCCCGGCGGGCATCGCCTCGAGGTCGCCGCGACCGGGCCGGCGCCCGACGGGAAGGTCCGGGACGAGGTCTTTCTCCACGTCCTGACGGCCGCCGATCCGGGCGAGGCCGCTCCCGAGGTCAGAGGGGTTTCGGGCGCCGCCCCCGCCGTGGTGGTCGACGGCTGGCGCGTGACGTTCGGGCGGAGCCCGACGTCGGAACCGCGGGTGCGCGTCGAGCGGGAGGAGGCTGGCGGGCGATGAGCGGAGCAGCCCCCACCAACCCGGCCCTCGCGCCTCGTCGCTCGCGCCGCGGTCGCGTCATCGTCGTCGTCGGCGCGCTCGTTCTGGCGGGGATCGCGCTCCTCGGCGTGTTGCTGCGGCGCGACATCGTGATCGCCTGGCGGATCGAGCAGCTCGGCAGCGCGAACATCGAGGCTCGCCGGGCGGCGGCGATCGAGCTCGCGACGATCGGCCGAGGAAACGAGCGGCTCCGGTCGGCCCTGCTCGTCGCCCGCGAGCGCTTCCCCGACGACCCCGTCCTGCTGCTCTGCCTCTACGAGGTCAGCGACGACGACGCTCGCTTCGAGCTCGTCCTCGAGCACGTTCAGCAGACGCTCGCTTCGCGCCGGGTCACCAGGAGCGGCTCGGCCGTCTCGATCCTCCCCGACCTGGCGAACCCGGATTCCTTCCCGGCGTTGACGGTCGCGCCCGGCCATACGTTCAATGTGACCTACGCGCGACGGCTCGTCTCGACCCTCGCCGAGCTCACCGTGCGGCCGCGCGACGAGAGCTCACCGCTGTTGATCGCCCCGATCGCCTGGACGGCCTGGCCTCCGCGGACGGGTCCCCTCGACGAAGGGAGCCTCGGGCTCGGCGCGCTCCCCAGTCAGCCGACGTGGGTCGCCGAGCGCGTCTTCGAGGAGATCGAGGTGCCGGCGAGCGCGCCGTCCGGATCGTACGAGCTCGTCCTGGAGGTGGTCCTGTTCGACCGCGATGGCGTCGAGCTCGACATCGACGACGACCGACTGACCGTGCCGCTGATCACCCTGATCGTGCCCGAGCGCGGCGACCTCGCCCGGCGGCGCGACCGATGAGCCCGACCGAGCCGCAGGCCGTCGCTTCCGACGACGGCGACGGCGGGGAGCCCGCGCCGCCGCGCCGCCGCGGGCGGTTCCGCGCCACCCTGACCTTCGCGAGCGCGTTCGTGATCGTCGTCGGGATGGCGGTCGCCTGGCGGCCGGCGTACGTGACCCTGAGCTACTTCCGGCTGGCGGATCCGGATCCGGCCGTCCGCGATGGCGCCGCGCGCGCGATGGCGACGCACGGCGCCGGCTATCCCTGGGTCGAGCGCGCGCTCCGCGAGGCGTACGAGCGCGAGACGGAGATCCCCGCCCACATCGCCATGTCGCTCGCGCGGCTGCTCGAACGGCGGGACCGAATCGAGCTGGCGTCCGAGCTCGCGGGCCGGAGCCTTCAGCGGACGACCTTCGTCACGCCCGACGGCGTCTCCCACGTCGTCGGCGAGGACGGCGTCCTTCGCGTCGGTCCGCAGGCGCCGCTCGCGTTCACGTTCGACATCGAATCGCTTCTCCTCACCGGCGTCGTCAACGGAGTCGGCGTCGAGATCCGCGCCGTCCCCGAGGGGGTCGGGGAGCGGGCCGAGAGCGTCGCGAACATCGCGATCGGCGGCGGCGCCTCCTCGGGCGAGGTGAGCTACTTCGAGGGGAAGCCGCGGATGACGTTCGGCCTGCCCGAGGGCGTCCGCGGGCGGGTGACCCTCATCGCCCGCGCGCAGCTCCTCCACAACGACGTCCTCGTCGAGCCCGAGTCGGGCTCGCTCGAGCCGCCCGAGGTGGTCCTCGGCGTGCTCGTCGTCGGGGACGTCGGAGACGATGACGAGATCGGTGGCGACGGCGAACGCCGTCGCGGAGAC
Source organism: Planctomycetota bacterium (assembly GCA_029260755.1). Classification (GTDB taxonomy): domain Bacteria; phylum Planctomycetota; class J058; order J058; family JAJDCQ01; genus JAJDCQ01. Next base: position 36,696 of record JAJDCQ010000256.1, read on the forward strand.
GGAGACTGAGATGGACACCAAGGGAATCGACGAGGCGCTCCGGAAGACGCTGCAGGATCGCAAGCTCAGCCGGAGCGAGCGCAAGGCGCTCGGCGGCGTCCTCTCCGAGCTTCAGCCCGATGAGCGCGAGCGCGACCTGCTCCGCAGCCGGGCCTTCGAGATCGCGCGCGAGGAGCTCGCGACGCCGCGGGGCAAGGAGGTCTTCGACTGGCTCGAAGACGTCGTGAAGGTGCTCGATCGCCCGTGGGACGCGGCGGCCGCCGGCGATGGCGGTGACAAGGCGGCGGAGCTCGCCGAGGTGCACTTCTCGCCGGGGACCTCGTGCCTCGATCGACTGAATCAGCTCATCCGGTCGGTCGGTCGGAGCATCGACATCGCCGTCTTCACGATCACCGACAACCGGATCACGCGGACGCTCCTCGACGCGCATCGCCGCGGCGTGAAGGTGCGGCTCGTGACCGACGACGACAAGCGCGAGGACCGCGGCAGCGACGTCGACGAGCTCGCCCGGGCGGGGGTCGACGTCGTCCTCGACAACAGCCGCTTCCACATGCACCACAAGTTCGCCGTCTTCGACGGCAAGGTGGTCGTGACCGGCAGCTTCAACTGGACGCGTCAGGCGACCGACGCGAATCAGGAGAACCTGGTCGTCACCGACGATCGCCAACTGGTGGCCGCCTTCCGCGCCGAGTTCGACCGGCTGTGGAATGAGTTCGGCGCCGGCGCCGCCTGAGCGCCGGCTCCGGTCACGCCTCGGGCGAGTCGTCGGCGCTCGCGCCGTCGTTCACGTCTTCGGCGGTCGACTCCTCCCACCGCTTGATCTTGCGGTAGAGCGTCGAGAGGTCGATCCCGAGCACCTTGGCCGCTCGGCGTCGATCGCCGCCCGCCTCGTCGAGCACCCGCTCGGTGTGCCAGCGCTCGAGATCGGCGAGACGCGTCGGCAGCTCGTCGAGGTCGCCGCCGCCTCCGCTCGCGCCTCCGCCTCCTCGGGCGCCGCCCGCCGGGCGCCCCGGGAGCTTGCCGCCCGCCCAGCGCCGGATCCTCTCGGGGAGATCGCCGACGCCCACGGGGTCGCCGCCGAGCGCCGCCGCGTGCTCGAGCGCGTTCAGCAGCTCGCGGACGTTGCCCGGCCAGGGGTAGGCGCGGAGCCGGTCGATCGCCTCTGCCGAGAGGGGGCGCGGCGTGCCTCCCTGCTCGGTCGTGATGCGGTCGAGGAAGAAGCGCGCGAGGAGGGGGACGTCGTCCGGCCGCCGGCGGAGCGGTGGGACCTCGATCTCGATCACGGCGAGACGGTAGTAGAGGTCCTCGCGGAAGGCGCCCGCCTCGACCTCGCCGAGGAGGTCGCGGTTGGTCGCGGCGACGATCCGGACGTCGACGGGGACGCTCTTCGTGGCGCCGACGGGGCGAACCTCGCGCGCCTCGAGGACGCGGAGCAGCTTCGCCTGGAGCGACGCCGGCATCTCGCCGACCTCGTCGAGGAACAGCGTTCCGCCTGTGGCCGCCCGGAACAGGCCCTGGCTCTTGCTCACCGCGCCGGTGAAGGCGCCCTTCTCGTGGCCGAAGAGCTCGCTCTCGAGCAGCCCCTCGGGGAGCGCGGCGCAGTTGATCGACACGAACGCGCGCCCCGCCCGCGGCGAGCTGCGGTGCAGCGCCCGGGCGATCAGCTCCTTGCCGGTGCCGGTCTCGCCGCGGATCAGGATCGAGGCCTGGCTCGGGGCGGCCTTCTCGACGACGCGCAGCACCGGACCGAGCCCCGGGCTTCGCTCCTCGATGTCGCCGGTCCCGTAGACGCGGGCCACCTCGCGCCTGAGCGATCGGTTCTCGGTCGCGAGGCGCCGGGCGCGGGCGGCGTTCTGGGCGATCTTGAGGAGCTGGTCGTTGCGGAACGGCTTGGTGACGTAGTCGAACGCGCCCTTGCGGAGCGCCGCGACGGCCGAGTCGATGCTCGAGTAGGCGGTGATGAAGACGACCGGCACCTCGGGGTCGAGCGCGTGGAGGCGGTCGATGAGGGTGAGCCCGTCCATCTTCGGCATGTTGATGTCGGAGACGACCACGTCGGGCGGACGCCCGCCGTCGAGCGCCGCCTCGAACGCGGCGAGGGCGGCCGCGCCGTCGATGCCCGTCTCCACCTCGAATCCGGCCTCGGCGAGGAGGGTCTCGAGGACGGCGACGAGGGCGGCGTCATCCTCGGCGAGGAGCACGCGCAGGGCGGCGTCGGCGGTCATCCGTCGGTTCCTTCATCGGAGGCGGGTGGGGCGGAGCTCGGGCTGGCCGCCGGCAGGGTGACGGTGAAGGTGGTGCCGCGGTCCGCGGCGCTCTCGACGGCGATCCGCCCTCCGTGCTCGCGGACGAGCTCGCGGCAGACGGCCAGGCCGAGGCCGGTTCCGGCGCCGGGGCGCTTCGTCGTGAAGAAGTACTCGAACACCTTCTCGAGGTCGCCCTCGGGGATGCCGCGGCCGGTGTCGGCGACCGCGATCGTCACCTCGCCCGCGTCGGTCGCGCGCGTCCGCACCGAGATGCGGCCGCCGTCCTTGCCCTCGATCGCGTCGTGGGCGTTGAGGATGAGGTTGAGGACGACCTGCTGGAGGCGGTCGGGGTCGCCGTCGACGGCCGGGAGCTCGTCGGCGAGGTCGACGTCGAGGTCGACGTCCCGGAAGCGGCGGTCGTGCCGGAGGAGGCGGGCGCCGGCCCGGACGATCTCGTTCGGGTCGCAGCCGCGGCGGACCTCCTCGCGGGGCCGGGCGAAGTTCATCAGCTCCTGGAGGACCGAGGCCACCCGCTCCATCTGCTCGACGGCCGTCTCGAGGAGCTCGCGGCTCTTCTCGTCCTCGGTCCGCTCGCGAACCGTCTGGACGAGCGAGCTGACGGCCGCGAGCGGGTTGTTGACCTCGTGGGCGACGCCGGCGGCGAGCGCGCCGGCGGTGGCGAGGCGCTCGGTCCGGAGCAGCCCCTCGCTCATGTCGCGGAGGCGGTCGATGTCGGCCTCGAGGCGGTCGACCATCTCGTTGAAGGCCGTCGCGAGGACGGCGACCTCGTCGCGCGCCCCGACCTGCACCCGGACGTCGGTCCGGCCGTCGGCGACCTCGAGGGCCGCCTCGGTGATCGTCCGGAGCGGTCGGGTGACGAGCTGCTGGGCGAGGAGGATGAGGCCCATCGCCGGGACCGACGCCGTCCCGAGGCCGATCACGATCGCCCGCTTCCAGTCGTTCGGGTCGGTGCCGGGCCCGACGATCGCGCGGCTCACCGCGAGGACGACGAGGACGGTCGCGAGGGTGGCGGCGGCGACGGCGAGGGAGAGCTTGGCCGTCATCGGGAAGAGGCGGACGCGGTCGAGGACGCTCGCCGGCTGGAACAGTCGCAGGTTGATCGTCGCGTAGCCGTGGATCGCGCAGCCGATCAGGATCCCGACGCTCGCGAAGGGGAGCAGCTCGTAGCGTCCGAGGAGCGGCAGCAGGACGACCGAGAGGGTGGTGACGGCGCCGGTGAGCGAGGAGGCGAGCAGGATCACCCGGAGCTCGCGCGCGCGGATCGGGTCGTCGATCCGCGCCGAGCGCGGGATGAGCAGCCGGGCGGCCAGGAAGAGAACGTAGATCCAGCCGCCGACGATGAATGTCCACGGCGTCAGCTCGAGATGGAAGACGCCTCCCGCGAAGCCGACGTCTCCGATGACGCGACCCGAGACGACGATCCCGGCCGCGGTGAGGGTCGGGACGAGGATCAGGACGGCGCTCTTCCAGGGCAGGGGGCGGGGCTCGGGGAAGACCCACGCGAACCGCAGGAACGCGAGCTGGAGTGCCATGGAGATGAGGAACGCCCCCTGCGCCCAGGTGCGGCCGTCCTCGTCGGGGCCGGCGAAGCCCCAGAAGGCGATGTCGTTCACGATCCAGATCGACATGATCCAGGCGAAGGTCGCGAACGCGCGGTTCTCGGGACGCCCGGGCGCGACGCTGAAGACGTGGAACCCCAGCGCGAGGGTCGCGAGGAGGTTCAGGGTGAGCAGCGGTAGGAGGATCGCGTCCACGGGGGCGGCATTATAGCCCCGGACCGCACGCAATCGCCGGACCGGACCGAAGTCCCGTCGGGGCGACGTTACGGTCGCGTCGCCGTTCGCGAATCGCGAAAGGCGCCGCCCTCGGTGGGCGATCCGCTAGCGTTCGTCCGCGGGGGCCTCGAGCGAGAGCTCGGGGTCGAGGATGGCGAGCGCCCGCACGAGATGGCTCGCCTCGGCCGCGCGTCGGAGCTCGGCGAGGCGGGCGGGGTCGGTCGGATCGAGACGCGCGCGCAGGAGCACCGCGGTCGGCCGGTCGGCCGACGCCGAGAGGGTCTGGCCGAGACGCGCGCCGGCGTAGAGGAGGAGGTCCGCGTCGCGCGGGCGCTTCGCGGCGACCGTCGCCATGATGCGCCGGACCCTCTCCCGAAGGCGCGCGGCCGCCCCCGGGTCGTTGCGTTCGGTCCGGTCGGCGAGGGCGAGGAGCGCGACGGCGGCCAGACCGGGCCGGGCAGTGTCGAGCCCGGCGTCGCTCAAGATCATCTGGAGCGGCCGAACGACCGGGCTGCGTGGGTTCGCGGCGAGCGACGCGAGGAACGCCTCCACCGCGCCGATGGGATCGCCCTGGTCAGCCAGCAGCGCGCCGAGACGCGCCCAGGGGATCCACGCGTCGGGCCGCTGCTCGGCGACGGACCGCCAGTGTGGGATCGCCTCGGTCGGTCGTCCGAGCTCGGCGAGCAGCTCGGCGAGGGCGCCCTCGGCCTCCCCGCCGCGCGCCCCTTCGGCCACCGCGCGCCGGAGCAGGACGAGCGCCTCCTGGCGGAGCTCGAGCGGCTGCGACATCTCCTCGGGGAGCCGCGTCGCGACCTCGAGGAGCGACCGCGCGCGGTGCTCGAGGATCGTGGCACGCCGGTCGGGGAAGACCCGTTCGGCGACGACCGTGGCCGTGTGGGAGGCCATCGGGTCGACGCCCTTGGGGCCGAGGCCCCGGATGAGGTCACGGCTGAACCCGTGACCCTCCGATCGGACGACCTGGTCGATCCGCGTCCGGGCCGCCTCGGCGCCGATCTCGTCGACGATCTCGCCGGAGAGCACGTCGGCCGCGACCGTGTCGCGCGCGATGATCGCGGCGACGACCGCGCGGGCGAGCGCGTCCGCGCGGGCGACCGGGTCGTCGCGGAGGCCGTCGGCCGCCCAGCGGAGAGCGGCGAGGGTGGCCCGCGCGAGTCGGCTCCTCTCCTCGGGCCTCCCCACGAACGCGACGTCTGCCCAGACCGTCTCGGCGGATCGGGCCAGGGCGATCGAGGTGACGCGCCAGATCTGGCGGGGGTCCCGCCCGAGCGTGTCGGGGCGATCGAGCAGCGCCTGGCCGTTCTCGCGGGCCAGGGTGTCGTACTCGGCGCGCCGCGTCTCGTCGCTCGACTCGTGGACCGAGATGGCGCCGAACCGAACCGGCGCCCCGAGCGATCCCCAGCTCGCCCGCAGCTCGGCCGCGAGGATGGGGAGCGGCTCGGCCGCGACGATCGTCGCGCGGACCTCGCCGAGGGCGGCGCTCGCCTCGAGTCGGTCGCCGCGCCGCTCGAGGATGATCCACCCGTCGACCGGGCCCGCGGGCGCCTCGAGCGCGGCGGTGGCGATGGGGCCTCGGAGGTGGCGAAGGATGAGGCGTCCGCCGGCGAGCTCGGCGACGAGCTCGACCTTACCGGCGGCGGGTTCGCCGATCGCGACGAACGGGCCGTCGGCCGCCGAGGCGTCATCGAGGTGGAACGCGGCGGCCACGCGGGCCGCCGCGCCGAGCCGGGGCGGCGCCGTCGCGCGAGCGGGCAGATCGCTCCGGCGGCAGCGACCCTCGACCTCGACCGGACCGAACCGGAACTCGCCCTCCGCCACGCCGAGGGCGAGCGGCGCCCCGGCGTCGCGCTCCGCGTCGCGGGGGCCGAGCGCCTCGTCGAGCTCGTCGATGGAGAGCCCGTCGATCCGCACCCGACGGCCGGCGGGGGCGCCGGGCGCGACGACGATGTCGTGCCAGATGTCGTCCTCGAGCGGTCGGCGCACGCTGACGCCGCGCGCGGTCACCGTTCGCTCGCGGCCGTGGATCACCAGATCGCCGATCGTCAGCACGGTCGCATCGATCGCTCCGATCGAGACACGCGCGGAGATCCGCGGACTCTCCCAGCGGGCGTCTCCGACGCGGAGCTCGACCTTCCCGGCGTCGTTCTCCGCCCGGATCGAAGCCGCGCCCTCGACGACGTCGGGCGTGCCGACGACGCCGCCCCGGCTGAAGAAGCCGTGGGAGGACAGAGCGACCACGCGTCCGTGTCGCGCGGGGTCGTAGCGCACGGCGACGCGCCCGCCGTCGCGTCGCTCGGCCTCGCCGACGAAGGCGGCGGCGAGGGCGTCGCGCGGCCCCCCGGCGCGCGCGCCGGCGAGCGGGTCGGCAGTGACTCCGTCGCTCGACCAGAGAGGGGTGGGCGTGCGCGTGGCCTCCGCTCCGTCGACGGAGGTCCAGGTCGGCCTCCACTCATCGCCGGGCGCCGGGGCGGGCGGGGGGGCGGGGCGCGCCTCGTCGGACGCCGGCGTCGCGTCGGGGACGCTCGCCGGCACGTGGGGATCGGGCCCGCCCGGCGAGCTCGAGGCCGGGTCGCCGCCACCGAGCGCGAAGGCCAGCCCGATGACGAGCCCGGCCGTCACGGTGGCGCTGGCGACCGCGAGCGCGAGCGTCGCCCCGGCGGGGCGCGCCCGATCGGTCGGGTCGTCGTCGCCGTCGAGGAAGCGGCCGAGCGCGGCTGCGAGCTCGGCGGCCGACGCGAACCGGTCGGCCGGGCGCTTCCGAAGGCAGCGAAGGGTGATGGCCTCCAGCGCCGGGGGGGTGGCGGGGTTCCGCCGGCGCGGGGCGACGGGCTCGTCGCGTGCGAGCATCCGGACGACGTTGATCATCGCGTCCGCGACGAACGGTGGGGAGCCGGTCAGTCCGCGGTAGAGGACGCCGCCGAGGCCGTAGACGTCGGTCGGCGGTCCGGCCCGGTCGCCGCCGCCGTCGGCGAGCTGCTCGGGCGCCATGTAGAGCGGCGTCCCGAGGAGCTCACCCGACATGGTGAGGCGCTCGGCGGCCGCGTCGAAGGCGAGGCCGAAGTCGACGATCCGCGGTCGACCCTGGCCGTCGACGAGGATGTTCTCCGGCTTCACGTCGCGATGGACGATGTCCTGGTCGTGGGCGTGCTGGATCGCGAGGGCGGCCCGGCGAACGACGTCGGCGAGACGGCGCGGATCGAGCTCCTCGCGATCGAGGATCGCCTGGAGGCTCTCGCCGTCGACGAGGTCCATCACGATGAACGGGTGGCCGTGGTGCTCGCCCACCTCGTGGATCGAGACGATGCCCTCGTGGCGCAGGCGCCCCGTCGCGCTCGCCTCGCGCCGAAACCGCGCGAGGCGGCGCTCCGCGCTGGCCGGACCACCGGGCGCGGGATGGAGCAGCTTGATCGCGACGGAGCGATGGAGCCCCAGGTCGAACGCGCGGTGGACGACGCCCATGCCGCCCTGGCCGAGCTTCTCGAGGAGAACGTAGCGGCCGATCGTGCGGCGCGGATCGGCTCGCGCGGCGACGACCTCGGCGGGGAGCGCGCCGCTCACCGGGCCTCTCGCGTCGAGGCGACGAGCGGCGCGAGGGCCGGGTCGAGCATCGCCAGAGCGCGGACGAGACGGTCGCGCCCGGCAGCCCGGCCGAGGGCGTCGATCCGGTCCCGGTCGCCCGGCGCGATCCGCGCGCGGACGAGGTCGGCCGTGGGTCGTTCGTCGTCGGTGGACCGCGTGCCGCCGAGGCGCGCCGCGGCGTAGAGGAGGAGGTCGCCGTCGGCCGGGTCGTTCGCGGCGATCGTCGTCGTGATGCGGCGCACGTGCCCGTGCAGGTCGTTGGCCGCGGGCGAGTCGCCGAGCGGATCCGCCAGGATCAACAGCGTCACCGCGACGAGCCCGGGTCGGGTGGCCTCGAGCCGTCCGCCCTCGATCAGCTTCCCGAGGGTGACCGCGAGCTGGTTGTTCCGGGCGAGGGAGAAGGCGACGAGGGTCGCCTCGACCGCGGCGGGGAGGTCGCCGTCCCTCGCGAGCGCCTGGCCGAGGCGCGACCACGGGAACCAGTAGACCTGGGCGCGGTCCGCCGAGATCCGCCAGTGGGCGGTCGCCTCGCGCTCGCGGCCGAGCCGCTCGAGCACCTGGGCCGTGTCCGACTCGACGTTCCAGCTCCTCTCGCCGTGAGCGATCGACCGCTCGAGGAGGGCGAGGATCTCCTCGAGGCGTGGGCGCGCCTGGTCGGGCGGCAGCTCGCGCGGGACGAGCTCGCGGAGGGCGCTCGCCCGGGCGTGGAGGATCGTCGCGAGGCTCTCGGGGGCGATCGCCTCGGCGACGAGGGTCGCCGCGAGCGACGAGCGGGGGGCGTCCTGATTGGTGCCCATCCCGCGGATCAGGTCGCGGGAGAGGCTGCGATGCTCGAGGAGCGGGACGACCTGGTCGATCCGGGACCGGGCGATCTCGACGCCGGCCGCGGCGACGAGGTCGCGGGCCGCCGCGGCGGCCCGGTCGGCGTCCTGGGCGATCACCGCCGCGTAGGCGGCCCGGGCGAGCGCGTCCTGACGAGCGATCGGGTCGTCGAGCCGATCGGCGGCGGTCCGGAGGCGCGCGTGGACCTCCGCGGCGAGGCGGGCCCGGGCGGGGAGCTGGCCGATCACGTCGGCGTCGGCGCGGGTCGGGTCGGCGATCCGGGCCAGGGCGAGGGCGGCGGCGCGCCAGGCCGCGACGGGGTCATCGTCGGCGGTGGCCGCGAGGCGCGCGTTCGCGTCGGAGCGATGAACGGCGACCGCGCCGAGGCGGACGCGCGGCCCGGTCGATCCCCAGGAGGCCTCGATCGTCGCGGCGGGCGGGGCAAGCGGCTCGCACGCGGCGATCGTCGCGGTCGCGCCGGCGATCGCCGCGCGGGCGTCGAGGCGGTCGCCGCGCCGCTCGAGGATGAGCCAGCCCTCGGCTCCGGCCGCCGGTGAAGGGGCGGCGAGCTCGGCCTCCGCGATCCGGTCGCGTCCGTGTCGCAGGATCAGGCGACCCTCGGCCAGCTCGGCCACGATCGCGTCGCCGGTCGGATCGCCGAGCGCGACGAACGGGCCGCCATCGAGCGGCTCGTCCTCGATACGGAACCCGACGGCGACGCGTCCCGCCGCGGGCAGCGACGTCGGCGCGATCGCGGCGGCGGGCCGGTCGGTCCGCCGGCAGCGTCCCTCGAGCACGATCGGGCCGAAGCCGAAGTCGCCCTCGGAGAGGATGAACGCGGCGCGCCCGGGCCAGGGGCGCCCGTCCGCGAGCGGAGCGGTCGCGAGGGCGGCGTCGATCGCGGCGAGCGGCGCTCCGTCGAGGCGGAATCGCCGCCCCTCCTCGGCGCCCGGCTCGATGGCGAGCTCGTGCCAGGCCCCGTCGGCGAGGTCGAGCGGGGCGCGCGCGCCGGAGACCGTCACGAGGCGCTCGCGCCCGAGGATCGAGAGGCCGCGGGCGACGATCAGGGCGGAGGCGTCGATCTTCCGGATCGAGAGCCGGGCCTCGATCCGGACCCGATCCCAGCGGGCCTCGCCGAGGACGAGGGCGACCTTGCCGGCGTCGTTGGGCGCTTCGACTCGGAGCGGCTCGGCCGCCGCGTCGGGATCCGCCTCGCGGACCGGGCCGCCGCGCCCGAAGAAGGGTCCCGGCGAGAGCGGCGCGACGCGTCCGTGCCGGCGCGGGTGGTAGCGCAGGCGCACCCGGTCGGCGGAGACGCGGGTGGCCTCGCCCGTGAACGCCGCCGCGAGGGCGTCCGGGCGGTCCTCGCGCACGCCGCGCAGCGGGTCGGCGATGCGACCGTCGTCCGACCAGAGCGACGCGGCGACGAGTCGGGGCGGCGCGCCGTCCGTCGAGGACCAGGCCGGCTGCCAGTCCGCGTCGGCCGGCGGGGGCGGCGCCGGCTCGGATCGGGCGGTCGCCGCTTCGGTCTCGGGCGAGGCCGCGGCGATGCCGGCGTCGTCGCTCGCTGCGGTCGGCGCGCTCGCTCTCGAGGTCGCTGGATCCGGCGCGCCGCCCGGGAGCACGAGCAGGGCGACCGCCGCGACGACGACGGCCGCGCCGACGCCGCCGACGGCGATCGCGGCGGAGCTCGGGCCGGCCGACGGTGCGGGGGCGCGCGCCGAGGCGCGGCGCGCGACGACCCGCCGCGAGCCGCTCGAACGACGCTTCTCGTCGAGCGGCGCGGCCGCGTCGCCCTCCAGGAATCGCTCGAGCTCGGCGGCGAGCTCGGCCGCGGAGGGGAATCGATCGGCGGGCCTCTTCTTCAGGCATCGGAGGGTGACCGCCTCGAGGGCCGGCGGCGTCGCCGGGTTGCGATCCCGGGGCGGGACGGGGTCGTCCTTCACGAGCATCTTGACGATGTTGATCATCGTGTCGGCGGTGAACGGCGGGGCGCCGGTGAGGCCGCGGTAGAGGATCCCGCCGAGGGCGTAGACGTCGGCGAGCGGGCCGACCGGGTCGACGTCCTGGCCGCCGAGCTGCTCGGGCGCCATGTAGAGCGGCGTCCCCATCAGCTGGCCGGTGAGGGTCAGCTTCTCCTCGACCGCCATGTCCATCGCGAGGCCGAAGTCGACGATCCGCGGTCGCCCGTCGCGATCGACGAGGACGTTCTCGGGCTTGATGTCGCGGTGGATGACGCCGTGGTCGTGGGCGTGGGCGAGGGCGCGGGCGGCGCCGGCGACGATCCGGGCGAGGCGACGCGGCGGGACCGTCTCGCGGTCGAAGAGCGCGTGGAGGCTCTCGCCGTCGACGATGTCCATGACGATGAAGGGGCGCCGCCGATGCTCGCCCACCTCGTGGATGCCGACGATCCCCTCGTGGCGGAGACGCCCGGTGGCGCTCGCCTCGCGGTGGAACCGGGCGAGCCGCTGCCGGGCGACCGCGGGGTCGGTACCGAGCGAGCGGATCATCTTGATCGCGACGGGGCGGTGGAGGCCCGTGTCGAACGCGCGGTAGACGACGCCCATCCCGCCCTCGCCGAGTGGATCGAGGAGGACGTAGCGGCCGACGACCCGCCGCGGATCGGCGCGGGCGGTCTCGACCTCGGCGGGCAGCGGTCGGGGCTCGTCGGCCGTCACCGAGGCCCGTCCGCCCCGTCGCCCTCGTCGAGGAATCCCTCCGCGACGCCTGCGTGGGCGGCGGCGGCGAGGGCGGCCTCGTCCTGGCCGAGCTCGAGGAGCCGGGCCTTCACCGCGTCGACGGCGGCGGGGTCGACGAGGCCCTCCCGGGCGAGCGAGAGGACGAGCGGCCAGGCGCCGCGGTGGTGACGGGTCAGCCCCGGCAGCTTCCAGTCGTCGATGCGGTGCGCCTCGCTCGGGCGGCTCGTCGCGTTGATGTAGATGGCGTGGACCGGCGCGCGGCCGTCGAGGTGGGCGAGGAGGCGCGGGGCGGCCCTCGCGATCCGGCGTCGCCAGGTCGGCTCGACCTCGAGCTCGTCGAGCTTCGCGAGGAGGGCGTCGGGGTCGAGCTCGCCGCTGGTGAGTCGGTGGTAGAGGGCGTAGATGACGAAGTCGGCCTCGCTGTCGTCGCCGAGGAGCACCTCGCCGGCGGCGGGAGGCAGGCTCGCCCGGCTCTCGATCAGCCAGGTGAGCTTGTAGCCGACCTGCTCCTTCAGCTCGCCGACGAGGCCGCCGAGGTCGAGACCGCTGCCGAGGCGTCGCCCGGCGATCTCCTTGAACGGCTTGAGGACGAGCCCGTCGTGGGCGATCCGGTCGAGCGCCATCCGGCGCTCGAGGACGCGCTTGAAGAACCGGGGGCTGCCGCTCACGAAGACGAGCGGCCGGTCCTCCTCGCCGCCGACGCCGCGGCGCAGCGCCGGGAAGACGAGCTCCATCGCCGGGAGCGGGGTCCGCTCGGCGGCCTTCTGGCCGAGCAGCTCGAGGAGCGCGCCGGCCCCGTGGAAGTCGGTGTCGAGGTAGGTCAGGTCGACGTCGCTGCGGACGATCGTCGGCGCGGCGTCGGGGGCGAGGAGGCGCGCGGTCGTCTTGCCGACGGGCGCGCCGTCGAGGCGGATCGCGACGCGATGGACGCCGGGCTCGATCAGGCCGGGCGCGAGGCGGACGACCGCGTCGATGTAGCCCTCGTCGTCGGCCCGGATCGTGCCGAGGTCGAGGAGCGGGTCGCCCCGCGGCGAGACGATCGCGGCGTGCAGGGTCGCGTCGGCGATCTCGTCCTGGCTGAGCAGGTCGAGGGGGGAGCCGCCGTCGTGGGGCAGCGGCCCCTCCTCCTCGACGACGCGCCCGCGCAGCGGGATCGCCGTCGTCGTCCCGAGGGTCGCGTGGAGATCGGCGAAGATCCACTCATCGTCGTCGCCGCGTCGGGGCGCGACGCGGGCCGCGCCGGGCGTCGGCGGGCCGACGCCGAGCCGGGTCCAGCGGGAGGTCCGGACGACGGTGCGATCCCGATGCCAGCGGCCCGACGGGCGCGGGTCGGCGTCGCGCTCGGGCGGCTCGACCGCGACGCGCCAGGCGCCCTCGTCGGTCTCGACGTCGAAGCGCAGGCGCACGCCCGCCGCCGCGGTCGCGTCGAAGGCGTGCTCGGCATCGCGGCCGGGGAATCGGTGGTGGCCGCGGATCCGGAGGCGGCCGCCGGGGGCGACCGAGATGCGGACCGTCCCGGCGAACGCACCGGCGGCCGTGTCCCGGCCGGCGATCTCCCAGGCGCCGACCCAGGCGGCGCCTGAAGGAGCCGCCGAGGCGGTGGTGAGCGGCCCGGCGAGAACGCCCGCCGCGGCGAGGGCGCCGGCGGCGAGCGTGGCGAAGGCGGCGGCGGGGCGCGGGCGCGGCGGCGTCATGGAGGTCCTCGGTCGGCGCGGGCATCCGAGGATAGCACGAGCTGTGGCGGGTAGCCGTCGCGGTGCTCGTGCCACCAGTCGCCCCAGGTCTCGCTCGGGCCGAGCCGGTGGCCGGTGATCGCCTCGAGGGCGAGGTTCGCGCGGCGCCGGATCGTGCTCGGGACGCCGATGTCGATCGAGCCGTCGTGGGCGTCGACGAGCGCGGCGACGGTGCGCGGGTCGGCCGCCTCCTCGAGGCCGAGGGCGGCCTCGTACCGGAGCTCGGCCGGCGCCTTCGCGCGGAGGGCATCGACGAGGATCGGCACGCCGACCGCGTCGCCGTCGAGGATCAGCCAGCTCGCCGCCTCGACGCGGAGGCGCTCGGCCGGGTCGTCGAGGAAGGGACGGATGAAGTCCGCGTCGGGCTCGCGCCCTTCGGTTCTCGCGACGCCGAGGAAGGCGGCGAGGTAGCGGGTCCGGGGGTGGGGGCTCGTCTCGGCCGCGGCGCGGATCGCGGCGGCGGCATCCGGCGGCTCGGCCCGGACCAGGAACCGGCACGCCTCGGCGGAGGCGGTCGGGTCGGTGTCGGTGAGCATCACCAGCACGGCCGCATCGACCCACTCGGTCTCGTCGATGCGATCGCCGAGGCTGGCGAAGGCCTCGGCGGCCTCGGGGCGCTCGAGGCCGCGTCCGAGGAGCACGATCTCGAGGATCAGCCCGGAGTCCACGTCGGGCAGTCCGACGCCGTCGGTCGCGCGCGCCCAGATCCGGTCGAGGGCGGCCTGTCGAACCGCGGTCCACGTTCGCCCGGGCTTCGCGACCAGGTCGCGCTCGAACGCGATCGCCTCGACCTCCGCCCAGCCCGGCTCGCCGAGGGCTGCCAGGGCATCGAGCGCCGCATCGAGCGTCTCCGCGAGATCGGGATCCCAGGGCTCGTCGTGCGGGCCGACGGCGCGTTCGAGCTCGAGGCGCCGCCAGCCGACCCGGAGCGCGGCGCCGCGATCGTAGATGACGCCGCCGGTGACGAGGGCGACCGCGGCGAAGACGAGCACCGAGGCGACGGCGATCCGGCGCCGCCGGCGGATCGGGGCCGGCGAGGGCTCGATCGTCATCGGGGTCGGCTCCCCGGGGTGGGATGGAGATGTCGGGTCGCTCATCACGGTCTCGCGGAGGGCCATCGTCCACACCCGCGGGGCCCTTCGCCAGTTCCGGGGCGGCGCGCTACGATTCTCCGACGGAGGAGACGCGGCGATGAGCGAGGAGACGGGCGGGGCGCCCGCGGGGGCGGAGCGGCTCGAGAGCTTCCCGACGGTGAGCATGGTCGGCGCCGGGAGCGTGTTCTCTATCGTCTTCGGGCTCGTCTTCGTCGGCGCCGGCGCGGCGATCGCGCTGATCGGCGCGGGCGTGATCTCCGTCGAGGAGGAGTCGATCCACGCGCCGCGATGGCTGATCGGCCTCGCCGGGATGATCTTCGCGCTTCCCGGGCTCGCCATGAGCGCGTCGGGCGTCGCCGGGACGCTGCGCGAGGCGCGGATGAAGCGGCTGATGCCGCTCCACGTCGACGAGCCGTGGCAGTGGGATCACCGATGGGATGAGCGCGGCGGCCGCAACCGCGCCTCGAGCCTCGTCGGCGCCTTCGGCTTCTCGGCGATCGTGACGCTCTTCGCCGTGATGATCGACTACTTCCTGGTCGCGAAGACCGGCGACCTGATGTCCAAGATCTTCCTCGGTCTGTTCGCCGTCCTGCTCAGCCTCGGCGCTCTCGCCGCCTGGTCCTACTTCGTCTACGTCGTGCTCCGTCGGCTGAAGTACCGGGACGCCGAGCTGCTCTGGGACCACTTCCCGCTCCACCTCGGCGAGGACGTCTCGCTCCGCTTCCGGGTGCCGGCGGCGCTTCGATCGGTCGCGTCGGCCGAGGTGATCCTCCGCTGCGTCCAGGAGATCTACGAGACGCGCGAGACGAGCGACGGGAGCACGACCACGGTCGTCTGCTTCGGCCTCCACGAGAGCCGGAGGACGATCGAGGGGAGCGACCTCGCCGGCGGCGAGGTGACCCTCGGGTTCACGCTCCCGATGGCCGGCGACGGCGACGCGCGGCCGACCGCGCTCGCGTCGCGGCCGGCCGTGTTCTGGGACCTCGAGGTCGTCGCCGAGGCGCCCGGGATCGACTACCACGGCCACTTCCTGCTGCCGGTGTACTCGTAGCCCGGCGAGCGGGGGCGAGGTCAGGGCCGCGAGAGCGCCTCGAGGACGGCGAGGGAGCTGCCGAGGCCGCCCGACCGGCCGCCGAGGGCGCGCTGGGCCCGGGCCTGGCGGGAGTCCTCGTTCGCCCCCGCGGACGCGGAGCCCGCGTCGACGGCCGCGCCGCCCTCGACCGGGTCGGTCGCGTCGCGGAGGAGGGACCGGTCGAGGAGCGCCCCGCCCACGGCGGCGATCAGCAACGCCGCGGCGAGGGCGACCCGGCCGACGGCGCCGGTCGGGCGGGCCGGGCTCGCGATCGCGGCTCGGGGCGTCTCGGGAGGGGCGGCGGCGTCGGCGGCGCGCACCGCGGCGAGGATGCCCTCGAGGGGCGGCACGGCGGCGGCGACCTCGGCCTCGGTGGACGGGGCGGCTGCCTCGCGGAGCGCGTCGAGGGTGGCCCGGATCTCGTCGACCTCGCGCCGGCAGTCGGCGCAGACGCAGAGATGCGCCTCGACGTCGTCGCGGGCGCGCTCGGTCCGTCCGGTGAGGAGCTCGGGGAGGTGCTCACGGATCGCGGCGCAGTCAGCGGTGCTCATCGGGTCGTCCCTTCGTCGGTCGTCACGGCGTGGGTGGGGAGCCAGGCGGCCAGGGTTCGGCGGAGCCGTTCGAGCCCGCGGCGGAGATGCGTCTTGGCGGAGCCCTCGGAGATCTCGAGGGAGCGGGCGAGGCGCGGGAAGCTCTCGCCGCCGAGCACCCGCAGGGCGATCACCTCGCGCTGACGGTCGGGGAGGTCGGCCAGGGCGGCGAGGATGCGAGCGCGCCGCTCGGCGTCGGCGGCCGACGCGGCCGGGTCGAGCGCGTCGACGCCGCGATCCTCGCGGGCGACCGCGTCGAGGGCGCGCGCCTCGGTCCGGCGACGCCGGAGGCGATCGAGGCTGAGGCGCCAGGCGACGGCCCGGAGCCACGGGCCGGGCTCGTCGCGTACCTCGTCCATCCGGCGGTGGAAGACGACGAACGTCTCCTGGCAGACGTCGCGGGCGGCGTCGGCATCGCGCAGGAGGCGCGACGCGAGGGCGGCGATGCCCTTCGCGTGCGCCTCGTAGGCCGCCACGAGGGCGGCCTCGCGCGAGGCTCGGTCGCCCGTGGTCGTCACGGACGCGCCTCGGCGACGGCGCGGAGGACGACCGGCCCGCCCGCGAGATCCTTGCCGGAGAACTTGAAGACGACGGTCCGTCCGTCGTCGGCGAGCTCGGCGCCGTCGTGGAGGACGACCTTGCCCGGCAAGGTCACCCGGACCTCGAAGTGCTCGTCCTGGAGATCCTCCGAGACGGTGACGATCGCCTTCGCGGTGACGTAGGCCTCGCGAAGCGCATCGCGGATCTCGTCGGCGCGGGCGGCCGGCCGGAGGGCGGCGGCGATCTCGGCGGCGCCCTCGGTGGCGCGGGCGGTGCTCTCCTTCTCGAAGCGGGCCTCGAGGTCGTCCTTCTCGGACTGCGGGGCATCGATCATCTTCTCGAGGAGGTCGACGTTCCAGCTCTTGTCGAACCAGTCGGCGAACCGCTTCCGGGCGCCGAGGCGAGCTCGGATGAGCGCGCCGGCATCCGCGCCGGGCCGGGCGGCGACGACCCGGTCGATCGCCTGCTCGAGGAGGGCGAGCCGCTTCGCCCGCTCGAAGGCGAGGAGCGCCGTGAGCGCCTCGCGCTTGGTCGCCTCGGTGATCGGCCGCTCGGAGCCGATCTTGTCCTGGAGCTCATCGGAGAAGTGCTGCTCGAAGATGCGCTCGCGCCACGCCACGTCGCGCGCCTCGTAGCGACGCTCGAAGCTCCAGCGGACGCCGCCGCCCGGCAGCTCCTCGGGGTGCACCTCGGTGTGGAAGCGCAGCGGGGCGGGGTCGTCGAGCGCGCCGAAGGTGGTCGGCAGATCGGCGGCGCGGTCGAACCGGGCGCGCGCCTCGCGGTGGTGGTCGACGCCATCGTCGTCGCGGGCGACGTCCCAGTCCTTCACCGTCCACGGCAGGCCGGTCGGGAGCGCGTCGCCCGGGCCGTCGAACTCGCCGGGCTGACCCTTGAAGTGGTGGACGACCTGCACCGAGCCGTCGTCGGCGACGGTCAGGTGCTCCTTGCGTTCGAGGCAGCCGGCGGCTGCGGTCGCGCTGAGCGTGAGAGCGATCAAGGAGATTCTACGGAGCATGGCTTCGATTCCTTCCCCCCCCGGTGTCCGGGGCGTCGAGCTTGGTGGTCTCACCTCGCTGACGAACGGGCGCCCCGGATCGATGACCCGATTCTCGCTCGGGAAGACGTTCGGGGGAAGGTGGAGGGGTCAGTCGCCCGGCTCGATGTAGAAACGGTAGAGCCGGCCTGGCTTTCCGTCGACGCGCTCGGGGAGCTCGTCGGGCGGGCCCCACCGGATGGGGCCGTAGTAGCCCGGGGCGCGCCGAGACCGGAGGGCGACGGCCAGCGTCGGCGGTCGACGGTCCGACGTCGTCTCCCGGGCGGTCGCCCAGGCGGCGTCGGCGAGCCCGGCGCGCGCGTCGGGCCCGAGGTCTCGGAGCCACGAGATGTGCGCGATGAAGACGACGGCCTCGTCGGTGCGTCGGCAATGGGTGACGACCCGGCGGTCGACGTGGGCGTCGCCGCCGAGACTTCCGCCGACGGCGTCGACGTGCTGGAGGAGGCCCTCGGAGAATCGGGTCGCGAGCGCGGCGGCCTCGTCGTCGTCCCCGAAGCCGGCGCGCTCGCCGAGCCGCTCGACGGTCGCGTCGGCCCGAGCGAAGGCGCGTTCGCCCGGAGAGCGATCGGTCCGGACCCGCTGGGCGAAACGGTAGAACGAGAGCGCCAGGACGCCGCCGACGATCGCGCAGACGGCGATCGCGAACGCGCAGCCGAGGAGGAGGACGCGCTGGCTCGGGACGCTCGTCGGTCCGGAGACGATCGTCGGGTCGGGGCGGCGGGCTCGGGGGCGGCGGCGTGGCATCGATCTCGACGGCTCCGCTGCAATGGGCGTGCCGCGCGGCCGTCGAGCAAACGGCGACCCCGGTCAGGGAATCCCGGCGAGCGGGTTGAAGCCGATCAGGATGTCGAACAGGCCGAGCATCAGACCGACCTCGAGGCTCGCCTCGGCGATCTGGTCGGGACCGTGGGAGTACGTCGTCACCGCCGGGAGGCCTCCGGCGCAGGCGTGGGTGCGGCGGAGCTCGGAGCGGGCGGCGGCCTCGGCCCCGGGAGACAGGTCGCCGGAGTGGACGCGGTGGTACTCGTCGGCGGTGAGCGTCCCGCGGGCGCCCTCCCAATGCCAGCCGGGCACATTGACGATCGTCTCGCGCTCGACGCCGAAGCTCTGATCGTAGCGCGGACCGACGTGGACGAACTCGCCCGCACCGAGCCCGGTATGGGCGAGGGCGGGGAGCTTGACGTCGGCGCCGAGGCCGAGCCCGACGCCGACCTGGGCGCGGGCGAGCGTGCAGCCCGAGAGGAGGACGGGCGCGATGGCGAGGCCGAGGAGCGCGCGCGAGCCCATCAGTAGAGCTTCGCCTTCGCGTCGTCGGTCTCGGTTCCGGTCGAGGCTTCGAGCAGCTCCGGTTCCCTCGTCCGCGGCGGCTCGGGGGCCGTCGGTGGCGGCGCCCGTAAGGGAGCCGGCTCGGACCGGGTGAGCCAGTCCCCGATGTCGTCGACCGCCTCGATGATCGCGCCCGGGACGGTGACCGGAAGCAAGACCGTGTCGGCGGTGAGCGAGAGGGGCAGGTCGGCAATGAAAAGAGGAGTCACCGCGGACTTGCAGCCCGGATTGGCGATCACGTGAACGTCGGTCCGGACGCCGCTGTACACCTCGAGGTCGAAGAGGTTGCGGTGGCGCATGCTGCCGACGGTGCCGCAGCCGGTGCTGACACCGATCAGGACGAGGGTTGCGGCGGCGATCGGGATGAAGCGTGACATGTCGAATTCCCCCCAGGTCGAGTGGTCGCGCCAGCCCGACGCAACGGGCGTGCCCAACCGGCGTCGACCGCGCCACGGTCGACGGGACGGAGCGACTCGCCCTTTACCTCGTCGTCTCGAGGCCTCAAGATGGATGACAGGGGGTCCCCCCTGATCCACGGTGCCCGTGTCGCGGCGTCTCGTCCTTCGTGGCGGCCCGCGGCCGGCTCGCCTCACCCGCCCGGGGAGGGCCGAACCCGTGTCCGATCCCGCCGCACTCCGCGACCTCCGTCGGATGCTCACGAAGGACCGGGCCGTTCCCGAGGTCATCGGCCCCTGGCGGGTGGGCGAGGAGATCGGCCGCGGCGGCTTCGGCACGGTCCACCGGGTCCACCACGTCCGCCTCGGACGCGAGGGCGCTCTCAAGCTCTACGGGCCCGTCACCAAGGCGACCGACGCGGGCCGCAAGCGGTTCCGGCGTGGCTGCGTCCTCGCCGCTGGCTGGGACCATCCCCATCTGCTCCGGGTGCTCGACGGCGGCATCCACGAGAACCGGCCCTGGATCGTGACCGAGCTCGTCGCCGGCCACGACCTGCTCGTCGAGGTGCGTGACCACGGCCGCCTCCCGCTGCCCCGGGTTCGCGAGGTCGTCCTCGCCGTCGTCCGCGCGCTCGGCTATCTCCACGCCCAGGACGTCGTCCATCGCGACGTCAAGCCGAGCAACGTCCTCTGCGGCGACGACGGCGCCGTTCGTCTCGGCGACTTCGACCTCGCGCGGTCGCTCGAGCCCGACGATCCCGAGGCGAGCGAGCTCACGGCCGCCGGCGCCGCGATCGGGACGGCCGCCTACATGGCGCCCGAGGTGTTTCGCGGCGCCGACCCCGATCCGAAGGCCGACGTCTGGGCGCTGGGCGTCCTCTGGTACGAGCTGCTCGCGGGCGAGCCGGCTTACGGCCGCGGCGCCTTCCACGACGTCTACCGCGCGATCGAGGCCGACGCCGCCGCGCCGATCGCCGACCTGCGCGGCGATCTCGACCTCGCCGAGGCGACGCTCGTCATGCGGCTGATGGCGCACGACCCCGCGCGGCGTCCGACCGACATGAGGCAGGTCGAGTCGATCCTCGCGCCGCTCCTCCCGCCGCCGGCCCGTCCGAAGCTTCCGCCGCCGACTCCCCGTCGTTCGGCGCGGGTGACGGCGACGCGGGCGGCGACGGCGGGCGAGGACGCGACCGAGTCGGGCAAGGTGCTGAGCGCGCCGGTTCCCGATCCCGAGACCCGTCCGGCGACCGCGGCGCTGGCGAGCCCTTCGGCGCTCGGCATGGCTCCGGCTCCCAGGGCTCCCGTGGCGCCGACTCCGACCCGGACTCCGACCCCCGCTCCGGGCTTCCCCTCTCGGGGAGCTTCACCGTCCGCGTCCGCGTCCGCCTCGCCGGCGCGGGCGCCGCGTTGGCCGCTTCACATCGTCGCCGCCCTGGCCGTCGTCGCGCTGCTCGTTCCGGTCGCGGTCTTCGTCGCCGGCACGCTCGACGCGCCGGGCGTCGCGACGCGTCTCCCCGCGTCCGCGGCCGACGCTCTGAGGGGGGCGCCCGCCGCGGTCTCCTCGCCTCGGGTGGCGGGCGCGTCGGGGTCTGGCGGAGTCGCGGAGGAGCGGGCCGTCGTGCCGGCGCGGGGCGTCCGGCCCTCGCTCTTCCCGGCGCGCCGCGAGCGCGGCGACGCCGGTCCCGAGACGCCGACCGACGACCCGGCCGCGCGCGCCCTCGCCGCGACCGTCGCCGGCGCGCTCGAGCGCTGGGATGTCGGGGCGGCGCGCCGGGCCCTCGCCGAGACCGAGAACGACGAGGCGCTCTCGCGCGATCACGCGCGGTGGAGCCTGATCGTCTCGGACCTCGATGCGATCGCGGCCGCGGCGGTCGGCAACTTCGGCCGGTCCGACGAGGTCGGCGTCGCGATCGAGTCGGGCGGCGCGGGCGTCGCGGCGCTCACCACTCTCGAGCTCGGCGAGATCGATCGCCTCTTCGGGATCGATCCCGGCTGTCCTCCGGAGACCGCCCTTCGGCGTCGGGTGACCCTCTGGGCGATCCTCGGCGGCGAGGCGGCGGCGGTCGATCCCGACGCGCTCGCCCTCGGTCGCGCCGCGCGCGAGGCGGGCGTCCACACCGATCACCTCTCGGCCGTCCGGCGACTGATGCCGCGGCCGCCCGGCGACGACGCGCAGCGCGCCCTCGCGTCGGCTCTCGACTGGCTCGCCCGCCATCAGGAGGCGAGCGGAGCGTGGAGCGTGGACGGCTGGTTCGCGCGCTGCGCCGTCGCCGACGCGTGCGCCGCCCCGAGCGGCGTCACGACGTGGGAGCGGGGCGACGCGCGGTTCGACGTCGGCGTGAGCGCGCTCGCGACGCAGGCGTTCCTCGCGGCCGGCCGCGACCCGCGCGCCGGCGATGACGCCGAGGCGCTCGCCGCCGCGCTCGGGTGGCTGCTCGAGCGGCAGCACTTCAGCGGCGCGATCGGCGTCGACGACGCCGACGGGGCGAGCCTCTACGGACACGCCCTCAGCACGGCCGCGCTCGCGCGCGCGCTCGCGCTCACCGACGCGCCCGAGCTCGTCGGTCCGACCGATCGGGCGCTCGCGTTCGCCGCCGCGCGACGCGATCCCGATGGCGGGTGGGGCGAGGGGGAGAGCAGCGACGTTCATCTCACCGCGCTCATGGCGATCGCGATCGACGAGGGGCGCCGCGCCGGTCGAACCGTTCCGGCGAGCGCCCTCACGGGCGCGCGCGGATTCGTCGAGCGGATGACCGATGCCGAGGGGCGCGTCGGCTATCGGGTCCGCGGCGAGGGCGCGCCGCACGCTCCGTTCGACCCGGGCGCCTTCCGTCGAGGTCCGACCCTCGTCGCGGCGGGGCTGCGCGTGCTGCGCCGCACCGGCGAACCGAGCTCGAGCGACGCGAGCCGCCGCGCCGTCGCGCGGCTCCTCGCCGAGCCTCCGGCCTGGCCGTTCGCGGGCGACGCCCGCTCGGTGGACCTCGTCCACTGGCACCACGGCACGGCCGCGATCGCGGCGGGCGACGACGACGAGGCCTGGTCGGTCTGGCGCGGCGCGCTCGTCCGCGCGCTCGCCGCCCGGCAACGGACAGACGGCGATGCGTCGGGGAGCTGGGAGCCGGCCGGCGCCTGGTGCGCCGCGGGCGGGCGGGTCTACGCGACCGCCATCAACGCGCTCACCCTCGCGATCGTGGTCGAGCGGGACGCCGCCAGCCGCTGACGGGCGGCGGGTGGCCGTGTTCCAGGAACGGAGAAATCTCGCCCAAAGGCCGCAAAGGGAGCTCCCTCCGAGTGCGATGCCCTCGCGCGGTCGCGCCTCCTGTTGGGTTTGGTTGATTGGCGGTTCGAGTCGCGGGGCGATGGGCGCGTTCCGCGCGAGCCCTGCGGTCTTTGCGCCCTTGCGCCTTTTCGCGAGGTTGCGCTTCCGTTCCCGAATTCGGGGGATGAGCCCGATCCGAGACGCATCGCCACCCGATCCGACGATCAGCTGGAGACTTGCGGCATCCGCGACGTCGGGCAGGGCGTTTGCGAAACCTCCCGTCGCGAGACGAGAAGGAGGCGACCCATGTCCGCGAACTCGGCCCGGATGAAGAGTGAACGCAAGGCGAAGGCGAGAGCGAAGGCCAAGCGGAAGAAGGCGAAGAGCGGCGGCGAGAAGGTCGTCGTCACCTGCTACTGCGGCAAGAAGTATCGCGTCTCCGCGAAGCGGATCGGGACGAGCTTCGACTGCCGCCTCTGCGCCCGCGACGTCTTCGTCGAGCAGCAAGAGAACGTCTCGATCCGGACCCGCGCCGCGGTCCTGAACGAGCTCGGCATCGACCTCGACGCCGCCGACGAGACCTACCAGAACGAGCGCGCCCACAGCACCCGCCGTCGCCGCGAGAAGGTCGAGGCGACGGTCCGGGTCGACCCCGGCTCGCAGTACCGCTGCACCGAGTGTGGCGAGAACGTCGAGGAGCCCGGACGGGCCTACACCGAGGACGGCCTCGTCTGCGAGGACTGCCAGGCCGCCGCCGTGATCCACATCGATGAGGCGAGCCGCGCCGCCGCTGCCGGCGAAGCGGCGCCCGCCCGCCGGAAGCCCGGACAGGTCGCCGCCGAGACCGATCATCGAAGCGTCGGAACGGCCAAGGCGAAGGGCGCCGGAATGGCCGCCATCTGCTTCCTCGGCTTCAGCGGCCTCGGCGGCCTCGCCGTCGGCGGCACCGTCGCGACCCTGATCGCCCCGGCCGCGCTCGCCGCGGTCGCGGGATGGCTCGTCTACGGGCAGAACCGCCCGAGCGCCTGAGACCCGCCCAACTTTCTCCGTTGACTCCGACCCACCCCGGTCAATAGGTAGTGAAGGGGGAGGAACGGAGTCCGGTGACGACCACGACGTCGGATCAGATCCTGGAACGAGTCCGCGGCGGCGAGATCGACGCCTATGCGGAGATCGTTCGTGATCACCAGTCGGATGTTCGGCGGGTGGTCGCGTGCGCGCTGCGGGACATCGCGGCGAGCGAGGAGCTGGTCCAGCAGGTCTTCATCGACGCCTACCTCCAGCTCGACCGCTTCGAGGCGGGACGCGATCTCGGCGCCTGGCTGCGGGGCATCGCCCGCAACAAGGTGCGCGAGGAGCTCCGCCGCCGAGGCCGGGAGGACCGCCGGATGGAGGCGTATCGCCATCATCTGGAGGCCCGCCTGGCCGACGACGAAGCGGCCGAGCGTCACGACGACGACCTCCGGACGGCCCTCCTCGCCTGTCGAGAGGGGCTGACCGAGCCGACCCGCCGGGCGCTCGATCTGCGTTACGAGAAGGCGATGGCGTTCGCGGAGATCGCGGACGCCATCGACCGGACCGTCGCGGCGACCCGGCAGCTGCTGCAGCGGGCGCGCCTGTCGCTCCGCGAATGCATCGAGGGAAGGCTGGCCCAGTCGTGACGCGCGTCTCCGAGCTCACCCTTCGCCTCCTGGATGACGAGCTGACGGACGAGGAGCTCACCGAGCTCCTCCGGCTCGTCGACGACGACCCCGACGCCCGCGCCGAGCACCTGGCCCTGATGGACCAGGAGGCAGCTCTCCGCGGGCTCCAGTCGGGACGCGACCTGGCCGCCCCGACCCTCGAGCTCATCCGTGATCGGATGCAGACGCGGGTCGAGGAGGGCGTCATGGCCGCGGTGAAGCGCGAAGCGCATCGAGCGAAGGGTATCGACATGGAAGAATCGACGAGAGCGGCCGAGCCGAACATCGGATGGATCGGCGGGAAGCGCTTCTGGGGCATCGCGGCGGCCGCCGCCGCGCTGCTGATCGCGACGACGATCGGGTGGACCGTCTCGGTCCAGTCGCGCACGGCGCCGAGCGCCGAGGCCGTCCTCTACGGCCAGTGGGAGCTGACCCCCGAGGGCGCCGCCGCCTACCGCGTGCTCGTCCGCGACGGCCGGACCGGCGAGCCGGCGGCCGGCGCCACGGTCGACGTGGCGCTCGTCGACGAGGACGGGCGGACGGTCTGGCAGGCCGAGGCGACCACCGACGCCGATGGCGTCGCGCCGGTCGAGGGCGAGCTGCCGGCCGACCTGCCCGAGGGCAGCTACACGATCTCGGTCGACGCGCGTTCGGGTCTCGGCGCGGTCGGGCTGCAGCGCTCGGTCAGAGTCGACCGCTCGTTCCGCGTCATGGTGAGCACCGACAAGCCGCTGTATCAGCCCGGCCAGACGATCCGGATGCGATCGCTCGCCCTCGCCACCGCCGATGGCAAGCCGGCGGGCGGCCGGAGCGTCACCTTCGAGGTGCGTGACGCGAAGGGCAACAAGGTCTTCAAGAAGCTGGTCGAGACGTCCGACTTCGGGATCGCGGCGGCCGACTTCCAGCTCGCCGACCAGGTCAACATGGGCGACTACGTCGTCACCGCGATCCTCGACGACGTCAGCCAGGAGCGACAGGTCACCGTCGACCGGTACCGGCTGCCCAAGTACAAGGTCGAGCTGACGACCGAGAAGAGCTACTACGCGCCGGGCGAGACGATGCGTGGCGAGCTGAGCGCCCGCTACACGTTCGGCGAGCCGGTCGCCGGGGCGCGCGTCGAGATCGTCGCCCAGGCGATGATCGAGCGGCTGCGCACGTTCGCGAAGATCGAGGGCACGACGGACCGCGACGGGCGCCTGCCGTTCGAGGTGCAGCTCTCCGACGCGTTCGTCGGCATCCCGCTCCGGCAAGGTGACGCGTTCTGCTCGCTCCAGGCGACCGTCGTCGACGGCGCGGGCGACGAGCAGGTCAAGACGACCGACCGCACCGTCACGAACCGACCGATCCGGATCGACGTCGTCCCCGAGAGCGGCGAGCTCGTCCACGGGGTGGAGAACGTCCTCTACGTCGTCACGAGCTACCCCGACGGACGGCCGGCGAAGACGACGCTGCGGTTCGGCCACGTCGATGGAAGCGTCGAGACGGACGACTCGGGCATCGCGCGGGTCGCGGCCCGCCCGATGGCCGGCTTCTTCGACATCGTCGTCCACGCCGAGGATGCCAAGGGAGTCCGCGCCGACCACGAGCTGCGCCTCCAGACCGGGCCACAGCGCTCGGAGGCGCTCCTGCTCCGGACCGACCGGGCGATCTACCGGACCGGCGACACGCTCGAGCTGAGCGTCCTCACCGGGACGAAGACGGGGCGGGTGTTCGTCGACGTCGTCAAGGCGGGCCGCACCCAGCTCATGCGCGGCCTCGACGTCGTGGACGGCGCGGCGACGCTTCCGATCGACCTGCCGGCCGACCTGGCCGGGACGCTCCAGATCCACGCCTACCGGCTGCTCCCCACCGGCGAGATCGTCGGCGACACCCGCCTGATCCAGGTGACGACGGCGGACCAGATTCGAATCCAGGCGAGCCTCGACCGCGAGACCTATCGACCGGGCGAGAAGGCGGTCCTCGACCTCCTCGTCACGCGCGGCCCGGTCGACGTCCCCACGGCGGCGGCCCTGTCGCTGTCGGGCGTCGATGAGGCGGTGTTCGCGCTCCAGGAGATGCGGCCCGGCCTCGAGCGGGTCTACTTCGCGCTGCAGGAGGAGTTGCTGACGCCGCGCTTCGAGATCCACGCCCACGGCACGCTCTCGCACGCGCTCCATCAGTCGCTGAGCGGACCGAACGGACCCGGCTCGGAGACCGGCGGCGGCGCCGAGCCGTCGGACTCGGTCGACGAGAACCTCGTCCTCTTCGCGGCCGCCGGCGAGGCCGGCGCGCCCGGCGCGTCCTACGGCGAGACGTTCGCCGACCGCGACGAGCGCTTCCGGGAGGAGGCCCGCGACCAGGCCAACACCGTCGTCGGCGCGCTCTCCGTGACGCCCTCGGTCCTCTTCCTGTTGCTGTTGCTGCCGCTTCAGCTCTACGGCCTCGCGCGCCTGGTTCGCCGCGATCCGATCCGCGAGGGCCGCGCCGGCGATCAGCGCGACGAGCTCCGTCGCGCGCTCGGCTCGCTCGGCCGCCGCTGGGTCGCCGCGATCTACGTGCCGATGGGGGTGACCTTCCTCGCGGCGCTGATCTTCCGCCGGCAGGAGGTGCTCATCCTCGGCACGTTCGTCGCCGCGAACGTGGCGGCGCTGCTCGGGCTCGCCCACGGCAGCTGGCGCGCCCGGGGCGCTCCGGCGAGCCGCGAGGTGCCGCAGCTCCGCCGCCTCCTGTGGCTGCCGACGATCGCCTTCCCGATCGGCGTCGGGGCGCTGTTCGCGCTCGGCGCGGCGGCCAACTCGTGGCCGCGCCTGATCGACGAGGGCACGGCGATTCTCCTCACGATCGCCCTGATCGCGAGCGCGATCACGACGACCGGCGCCCTGGCGGTGGCGAACCGCTGCGCGATCGCGAAGACCTCGGCCGGTCGGTGGATCTGGACGGGCGTCTCGCGGATCGCGCTCGCGGGGCTGCCGGCGCTGGCGCTCCTCGGGCTCGTCGCCGCCGGGAGCCGCGGGATGGAGAAGAGCTTCAGCCGGGCGATGGCTCCGATGGCCGACGCCGGCGGCTGGGACGCGGACGCGGTCGCGACCGGCGCGGCGCTCCCGATGACGGCCGACGGGCCGAGCGGCGACGCGGGCGGCGAGGCCGGCGACGCGGCGGGCCCGCGCGTCCGGCGGAGCTTCCCCGAGACGCTGCTGTGGGTGCCGCAGCTGATCACCGACGAGAACGGCAAGGCGCGGCTCGAGGTGCCGCTGGCCGACTCGATCACGACGTGGCGCCTCGGCATCAGCGCCGTCTCCTCGAAGGGCGAGCTCGGCGCCGAGACGCTCGGCCTGCGCGTGTTCCAGGACTTCTTCTGCGACCTCGACCTGCCCGTCGCCCTGACCCAGAACGACGAGGTCACCGTCCCGGTCGCCCTCTACAACTACCTCGACCGCGGCCAGAACGTGGAGATCGAGCTGCAGCCGGCCGACTGGTACGAGCTGATCGAAGGCTCGCCGAACGCGACCGTGCAGCTCGGGGCGCGCGAGGTGAGCAGCGCCTCCTTCCGGATCGTCGCCAAGCGGCCCGGCACCCACGCCCTGCTCGTGAAGGCGCGCGGCGAAGGGCTTGCCGACGCGGTCGAGCGGAAGGTGCGGGTGCTGCCCGATGGCGAGCCGGTCGTCGAGACGATGAACGGGATCCTCGGCGAGGGGCTGCACACCGACTTCACGATCCCCGAGTCGGCGATCGAGGGGGCCGACGACCTCGTCCTCAAGATCTACCCCGGCTCGTTCAGCCAGGTGCTCGAAGGCCTCGACGGGATCTTCCGGATGCCGTCGGGCTGTTTCGAGCAGACCTCGTCGTCGACCTACCCCAACATCCTGGTCCTCGATTACCTGCGCCGGACGAACCAGGTGAAGCCGGACGTCGAGCTGACGGCGCTGGGCTACATCAACACGGGCTACCAGCGCCTGCTCTCGTTCGAGTGCGACGGCGGCGGCTTCGAGTGGTTCGGTCAGAGCCCGGCCCACACGGTGCTGACCGCGTACGGGCTGCTCGAGTTCAGCGACATGGCGAAGGTCCACGAGATCGACCCCGACGTGATCGACCGGACCCGCGAGTGGCTCTTCTCGATGCAGGAGAGCGACGGCACCTGGGAGCCGACCCAGGGCGGGATCGCCGAGGGCGCCATCAACGCCTATCAGGGTCAGGTGCTGCGCACGACGGCCTACGTGGCGTGGGCGATGGCCGGCTCCGGCGTCGCCGACGCGCGGCTCCAGCGGGCGCTCGACCACATCGCCGCCGAGGCGCCGAACGACAACGACCCCTACACCCTCGCGCTGTGCGCCAACGCGCTCGTCGCGGCCGACCACGGTTCGGCCCGGGCGGTCCTCGAGCTCCTCGACGGGCTCAAGGTCGCGGGTGGAGAGAACGGGAAGGCGGTCCACTGGACCTCGTCGAGTGAAGGCGTCACCTACAGCTCCGGCGACACCCTCGCGATCGAGGCGACCGCCCTCGCGGCCCATGCCTACCTCGAGTCCGGCTACGCGACGTCGACCGCCCACGCGGCGCTGGCGTGGCTGGTCGAGAAGAAGGATCCCCACGGCACCTGGGGCTCGACCCAGGCGACGATCCACGCGATGCGGGCGCTGCTCCGCGGCGCCGGCCCCGGCGGGAGCGTCGAGGGCGAGGTGAACGTGACCGTCGCGGTGAACGGCGAGGCCGCCACCGAGGTCACGATCACCGCCGAGACGGCGGATGTGTATCGCCTGGTCAGCCTGCGCGAGCACGTGAAGCGCGGCGAGAACCGGGTCTCGCTCGAGGTGGCCGGGAAGGGCAACCTCGCCTACCAGCTCGTCGCGACCCACTACCGGCCGTGGCCCGGCGGCGGCCAGCCGGGGCCCGACGGCAAGGAGATCTCGATCGAGGTCACCTACGACGCCGCCGAGCTCGCGGCCGACGACCTCCTCGGCTGCGAGGTCACCGTCCGCTACGACCGGCCCGGGACGGCGAACATGACGATCGTCGACCTCGGCATCCCGCCCGGCTTCGAGCTCATGACCGATTCGTTCGAGAAGATGAAGAGCCAGAAGCGGATCGAGAAGTACTCGGTCACGCCTCGGCAGGCGATCCTCTACCTGCGCGAGCTGAAGAGCGGCGAGCCGATGACCTTCCGCTACCAGCTCCGGGCGAAGTTCCCGCTGAAGGTGAAGACGCCCTCCTCGAGCGTCTACCAGTACTACGAGCCAGATCTACGCGACGAGGCGGAGCCGACCGAGCTCCGCGTCTACTAGCCCGTCACGGGCGAGTCGAGGATCGATCGAGGATGACGAGCGCGGCCACGGCCGCGCTCGTCGCCGTGTACGGCCGGTCGCTCCGGAGAAACCGGCGGAGAAACCGAAGATCCGGGACGTCGCCGACCTCGCCAAGGAGGAGGATGTCGTCGGCCGCGACGTCCTCCCCGACGTCGAGGTGCTCCCGGAGCAGTTCGACTCTCGGCGGGTCGCGCTCGACCGCGAGCCACCGGAGCACCCCCGGTCGCGCGGGCCCGCTCCCCACCATGTCGATCAGGAGCGCGATGCCCAGAGGGTCACTCGCCCGATCGAGGGCGATCGCGCCGTGGAGTCGATCCTCCGCCAAGACCATCGCGCCGCCCGCGGATCCCTCGGGGACGATCCGGCGCAACGTCTCGACGCCGAGGTCGTCTCCCACGGCGACGAGCGCCGCCGCTGCATAGATGGCCTCGACGGGGAGGGTCGTCTCGGGATCGAGCCGCCGCGTCAGGATCGCGCGGATCCGCCCCGGATCGACGCCCCGCGCGCCGAGCCGGCCGAGCGCCCGCAGAGCCTCGCAGACGCTCCGCGGTCTCCGGATCGCCCGCTCGAGGAGCGGGAGGTCCGACGCGTCGCCGAGCTCCCCGACGATCGGAAACGCGCCCGGCCAGGCGCGCCCCGAGGCAATCTCTTCGCGCGCCCAGGCGAGGGCGGCGGGGTCGCCGAGCGGAGCCAGCAGCTCGGCAGCGACCCGCGAGCGGCGCCCGCCGAGATGGTCGGTCGCGAGGACCGAGCGTAGCTCCGCGGTGGCGTCCTGGTCGCCGAGCGCCGCGAGGCGGCCGGCGATCCGCATCGCCTCGGCGTCACCGCGCAACCCCTGGACGCGCCGGAGCTCCTCGACGAGCGACTCGTGGCCGGCCACGGCGCCGGTGAGCGCGAGCTCGGCGAGCCGGGCGTCGTCGCCATCGATCGCCTCGCGAGCGATCGCGCCGGCGAGCTCCGCCATCAGCATCGGCTCGTCGCGGCCCCGGCGACGCGCGAGCTCGTCGTACGCCTCGGCGGCCGCCCGCAGGTCCCCGGCCTCGAGCGCCTCGCGGAAGCGCCACCAGCTCAGCGCCGACGGACCGGCGATCGCGCCGAGCGCGCCGAGGGCGCCCAGACCCACGAGCAGCCCGAGGAAGGCGATGCGTCGCTTCGCCCGTCCCGTCCGACCCGCCGACCGATCTGCCACACCAGCCTCCGACCCCACGACCGGCTCATCGGACGAGAACCGAAAGGGGTCAGGTCTCGGATCTTCGCAATAACGCCGCTATTGCGTAGATCCGAGTCCTGTCCCCATCGGGGTGAGGGCTTTGGCGTCACGTCCTCCGTGGTTTCCGTGGTCTTGCGCGACGCGTCGCGGCGCCGCCCTCAGCGAGCGAGCGACGCCAGCTCCGCCGGTCGCTCGAAGACGTGCTCGGCGCCGGCGGCGCGGAGGTGCTCCGCGTCGCCGATTCCCCAGGTCACGACGCCCAGCGCGACGCCGGAGTTGCGGGCGGTCGCGACGTCGACGGCGCTGTCGCCGACGAGCACGGACCGATCGGGCGCGACGCCGGTCGCATCGAGGATGTGATGCACGGGCAGCGGATCGGGCTTGCGCCTCGCGGTCGTGTCGGCGCTCACGATCAGCTCGAAGCCCGCTCGGAGGTCGAGACCGTCGACCACGATCTCGGTGAAGCGGCCTGGCTTGTTGGTCACGATGGCGAGACGGAGCCCGGCTCGGCGAAGCTCGTCGAGCGCCTCGCGCACTCCTTCGAACGGTCGGGTCTCGTCGAGGCAGTGAACGGCGTAGTGCTCCCGGAACGACTCGATCCCGGCCTCGAGAGACGGATCGTCGTCGGCGAGGTCGAGCGCCCTGCTGACGAAGCGCGCGAGCCCCTCGCCGATGAACCCGTGGAGCTCGGCGGGCGGCCTCGGCGGAAGCCCCAGCCCGGCCCGGACGGCGTTGCCGGTCGTGGCGATGTCGTCGCGACTGTCGATGAGGGTCCCGTCGAGGTCGAACAGGACGAGGTCGTAGCGCACCGCCGGAGCTTCCTAGTCGAGCGCGTCGGCGAGCTTCGACCGCAGCCCCTCGTCGACGGCCCACCGCTTCACGCGCTCGACGTCGGTCTCCCCCGCCGGCAGCGGCGGCTCGACGACGAAGAGATCGAAGACGAGCTCGAGGAGATCCTCCTCGCGCAGGCTCGCCTCCTCGGTCCCGCGGGCCAGGCGAACCCAAGGCGGCATCATCCAGTGGGTTCCGAAGCTGCCGGAGACGCGGAGCCAGTCGGGCATCGTCAGCGGCACGACCTCGAGGTCGACCCTCCGACGGCGGAGGTCGGCGACGAGCTCGAGGATCAGCTGATTCGCCACCTTCGGCGCCGCCCCGACGACCGCGCCGACGCCTCGGTCCTGGCGAAGCTCCGCCCCGAACGCCGAGGCGTCCGCGACGAGGACGCGGATCGGAGCCATCGGCGGAAGCTCGCCGTTGACGGCCAGCGTCTCGAGCGATGCGCGGAGCGCCAGGAGGAGGGTGAGCAGGCCTCGGTTCTCGACAGCGCCCCCGTCGGTCACCCAGAAGCGCCGCGTCCAGCGCTCGGTGCCCTCGGCCGCCGCCGGGTCGATCAGGTCGACCGCCGCGTTGGAGAACACCGGCGGGAAGTTCGCCGACACCGCCGCCGCCGCCGCGAGCTCCACCTCCGGGTCATCGACGATCACGTAGGGCAGCCGCCACGCGGCGTCGGACGCGCCGGCCGGCACGCTCCCGAGCTCGGCGAGGTTGGTCACGACGAGCCGCCCGCCGGCCCCCGCCGCGTCGCCCGTCACGACCTCGCGGCCGTCGACATCTCGACCGCGCTTCTCCTCGCCGCAGAGCCCCGCGTTGAAGATCAGGCCGAGCCGGTCGGCGCTCGCGCCGAGTCGCCGGCGCGCCGTCGCGCTCCCATCGGGGATCCGGTAGAAGTGGCGCTCGAAGCTCTCGGTGAGCAGGTGTCCCGTTCGCGTCGAGCCGGCGACGCGCCACTCCGGGACGGCGCGAAGCACCTCGGCGATGAAGGGGTGCGCGAGGACGTCACGGTAGTCCCGCCACGCCGTCTCTCGGGCCTCGGCGTCCGCCGCGGCCGGGCCGGCGAGGACATCACGGCGAGCCGCGAAGCAAGCGATCGCGGCGCTCCCTCCCGAGACGCCGCTCGCGACCGCGAGATCGTCGAGCCGCCCGAGCTCGTCGAGACCTCGCAGGACCGCGGCCGTGTAGAGCGCCGCGCGCGTCCCCCCGCCGGACGCGGCGAGGAGGATCACCGGATCGCCGTCGGGCGGCCGCGCGGCCAGCACCTCGGCGAGCGAGTAGCGTGACTCGTCGTCCGGGTAGCTGGCCCGCTCCCACCGGACCTCGGTCGCCTCGATCGCCGCGCGCTGCGGGAGGCTGTCGTGCGCGACGGCCGCGACGAGCGCGATCGTGGCCACCGGCAACGCGAGGAGCACTCCGCGGTAGAACCGGAGGCGCTGCTCGAGCTCGCGCACCGCCCAGCCCCCCGCGTCCCCCTCGAGGTCGTCGGCGAGCTCGTCGAGGAGGCGGATCGGCTCGTAGTCACGAGGCTCGCGCCCCGGCGACCGGAGGAGCAACCGGTTGCCGCCCCACGCCTCGAGCGACCCCGCTCCGAACGCGACCGCCTGCCCCGGGTCGCGCCGATCGAGCCGACCGATCAGGCGGAGGACGTGCTCGACGACGGCCCGATCGGCCCAGTAGCCCGCCCACCAGCAGAGGGCGTAGGCCGCCAGGATCGCCGTCGACAGCGGCAGCGTCACCTGCTGGGAATCGAGGACCGTCCGGATGTAGGAGACATCGAAGACGCGACCGACCGCGAGGACGACCAGGAAGGCCGAGACGAAGAACGCACCTCCGGCGAGGAACGCCCGCCGGGTCAGCCGCACCATCGCGTCGCGACCGGGGTGGTAGCTCGCCGCCGCGAGGAGCATCCAGTTGAGGACCACCAGAACGACGGCGACGCGCACCGTGCCGTAGCTCGGCGGGGCGAGGACGACGCCGACCGCCGGGGGCACGAGCAGCTGCACCGGGCTCCGCGCCGGGACGGCGACGTAGGCCCGGAGCACCCCGAACCAGCTGTCGCCCGCCTCGCGGCGCTCCGCGTCGAGGAGCCGGTCGCACCGCGGGCTCTGACCGAAGATCGGGAGGTCCTGCGCGCCGAACCACCGGAAACACGCCCGCGCGAGCAGCCATCCGACCGGGATGGCGGCCGTCATGACGAGGACGGCGAGGACGAGGTAGACGTTGCGGTAGGGCCCCGCGGGCTGATCGTAGATGGTCCGTTCGCCCGCGACCGTCCACGTGACGAACGCCCCGCCCGCCAGCAGCCCGAAGTGGGCCCAGCGAATCGCGTCCGGCCAGCGCCTCAGCAGACGCGTGAGGGCCAGCGCGGCGAGGAGCAGCCCGCCGGCCACGCCGAGGGTGACCGGGCCGCGGTTCGCGAACGCGGCGATGACGTGCGTGTGCGGCGGCCCCTTGACGCCATCGGGCGCGACGATCGTCGGACCGAAGGCGACGAAGAAGAGCACCGGCAGCGGCAGGAGGAAGACGAGCGGCGAGTGGTCGCGAAGGCCGAGAAGCCGGCCGAGCTTGGTCCGACGCCCCCCCGGGCTCATGTGGCCGTCGACCCACCGCGCGACGCCGTCGATGGCGCCGGGGATGGTCGCGAGGAGGAAGGTCTTGATCGCATCGCCCGTCATTCGGCGAGTCAGTCTCTCAGGCGGGGGGGCACGAGGTCAACGCGGCGAGAGGAGCCTTCGCCAATGAGCAGAGGCCCCGGCTCGAAGAGCCAGGGCCTCGTGACGAGCCCGCTCGGTCGGGAACGGACTAGTCGTCGAAGTCCTCGTCGTCGGCGTACTTCTTCTTGCCCGACTCGAGCACCGCCATGACGAGCTCGAGCTTGACCTCGGCCACGTCGCCGAGCACCTTCGCCGAGACCTCGATCGGGAGCACGGCCGGCCGGATCCGACCGCGAACGATCACCTTGGCGCCCTCGTGCAGCTCGAGCTTCTCGCTCACGTTCTCGGGCGTGTAGACGCGATAACGGCTCTTGGAGAGGTGATCGTCGTCGCCGACGACCCAGACCTCGATCGAGGCGCGCTCATCGTCCTCGGCCACGTCACCGCCCCGGCGATCGATCCCGGTGTCCTCACCCGCGAGCCGACCGGCCTCGCCGGGCTCCCGCCGCGGCGACTTGCCGTCGGTCGCGAGGAGATCCTCGACGATCGAGACCGGCTTGCCGAGCGCGGCCTCGATCGACTTGAGGATGTCCTGCTCGTCGAGGATCGCGTCGACGGCGACCGCGCGAGCGATCACGCTCTCGGCCGGGGTGAGCCCCTCGACGTCGGGGAGCGACTCGCCGGCCCGGAGGACGACGACGCGCCCGGTGATCGTGACCAGGTCGTCCTCGAAGCCTTCGAAGCTCTTCGGCTTCGCCCGCGGCGAGCGCGGCGTCGCCAGCTCGGAGCCACCCTCGAGACGCAGGTCGGACGAGAACGGGTCGCCGCTCTTCTTGGAGGACTCGGGGTCTGCGAAGGTGAAGCCGCCGGCATCGTTCTGGGCGCCACCGCCGCCGCCGCCGCCACCACCGCCGCCGCCGAAGCTCCCGCCGCCGACGTTCCCGACGCCACCACCGGCGCCCGGGTTGCCGTTGACCGACGATCCGCCGGCCGCGCCCGGAACCTTGCTCGGGTCGACGCCGTTCGGAACGTTGAAGCCGTTGTTCCCGCCGGCGTTCACGCCGCCGCCGTTGCTGCCGTTGGCGCCGCCGCTGCCGTTGCCGAGGCCGGAGCCGGCGCCCGGGCTGCCGGCGCCACCGCCGACGCTGCCGTCGCCACCACCGCCGCCCGGGAGCCCACCCGCGCCGCCGCCGTTGCCGCCCGCGCCGGGGAAGCCGCCCGCGCCACCGCCGGCGCTACCGTCGCCGCCGCCCGCTCCGGGGAACGCGCCGCCGCCGCCCGCACCCGGAAGGCCACCGCCGCCGCCGGTGTTGCCGCCGCCGCCGAAGCCACCGTCGCCGCCACCCGCGCCCGCGGCGCCGGGGAGGTTTCCGCTACCGCCGCCCGCGCCGGGAAGCCCACCCGCGCCGCCGCCGAAGCCGCCGTCGCTGCCGCCCGCGCCGGGCACGTTGCCGCTGCCGCCACCGGCACCCGGAAGGCCGCCGCCGGTGCCGCCGCCGAAGCCGCCGTCGCCACCGCCGAAGCCACCGTCGCTGCCACCGGAGCCGGGGAGACCGCCGCCAGCGCCGGGCAGTCCGCCGCCAGAGCCGCCGCCGAAGCCACCGTCGCTGCCGCCCGCGCCCGGAAGTCCGCCGCCACCGCCAAAGCCGCCGTCGCTGCCGCCGGTGCCCGGGAGACCGCCGCCGAAGCCGCCGTCACTTCCGGGGAGTCCGCCGCCGCCACCGGCGCCGGGGAGACCGCTGCCGGGCAGGCCGCCCGCGCTGCCGCCGCCGGGGAGATCGCTTCCGGCGCCCGGGAGGTTTCCGTCCTGGGGGCTCGAGCCGGGGAGACCGCTTCCGCCCGCTCCGGGGAGCGTGCTGCCGGCGCCGCCGGTCGAGCCGCTTCCGCCCGCGCCCGGGAGCCCGGCGCCCGGGAGGCTGCTGCTTCCGCCGCCGCCTGCTCCCGGAAGACCGGGGGCGCTCGGGAGCGAGCTGTTCTGACCGGCCCCGTCCTTCGCGCTCTGGGCGCCGTTCTGGATGTCGCGGGCCTGGTCGAGCTGCCGCTCGAGCTGCGCCCGCTCGGCCGGATCGAGGTCCGGCGCGAACAGCATGTCGAGCAGGCTCTGGATGAGACTGGAGACGAGACTGATCAGCGCATCCGCGGCGCGGATGAGGATCGTGTCCTGGGGGCTGATCTGGCCCGACTCGACCTCGGCTCCGACCGCGTCGAGGGCGCCGCCGATGCCGCCGCTCTGGTTCCTGTTCGCCTGCGCCTGCGCCTGGAGCTGCGCTTCACGCTGGCGGAGCCGCTGGAGCTCGGCCTCGATCTCCGCCGGCGTCAGCTCCTGCTGCGCCTGCGCCGTCGTGGGGGCGAACGCGTTGCCGCCCGCCGCGAGCACGATCCCGATGGCGAGGGTGAGCCCGCCGAGCGTCGTCTTGTTCTTGGTCGTCCGAATCATCTGTGTTCCTGAGTCTCTCTCTCGTCCGGTCCTTGTTCGCGTGGGCCCCTCGTTCGGGCTGACGCGGTACGTTTCATATCTCGCGAGAGAGGTGCGATCGCCGTGCCAAGGGAATCGCGACGATCGAATCGACGGTTACGTCGATCATCAGGGTTTCCCCTGTGAACGGTGGCGGAAACGATTCGTCCGAGTCGCTGCAACGTCATCGTTGCGTGACACCCAAACCCCGTCGGCCGAGGCAGCAAGCCCCAGACGGACTTAGGAGCGATGCCCCGTCCGACCCGGTTCAGTGGCACCGTCGCTCGAACCTCAGAAGAGGCCGGGCTGCCGCTGCCCGGCGAGCTTCAGCAGCCGGCGCTGCGGCGAGGAGAGGGCTAGCTCCGCCGCGCTCGCCGCCGGCTCCCACCGCGGGGCGAAGCCGCCGTGGTCCGCCGGAAGGCGGCGGCGGCGCGTCGTCAGGACGACGCCGCGCAGGGTGATCCGGGTGCGCATGACGGTGTGGCGGATCGGCCCGAGGATGGTCGCCGGCTCGACGGCCGCCGCGAGCAGCCCGGTCGCCTCGGCGACGGCCCGCTCGGCGGCCCACCCGAGCGGCTCATCCTTGCGGCGCTCCACCCGCGGCGTCTCGAAGAGGCCGCCCCAGACCAGCTCGGCCGGACGCTGCACGAGCAGCAGGCGCCCGTCGCGCGGATGCCGGACGATCGCGCTCACGTCCTCGCGCTCGGCGTAGGGCGCCTTCGGGGGGAGCTCCGGCAGCTCGCGCTCGACGCCAGCGTCGCGCGCCGCGCACGCCTCGGCGAGCGGACACGCATCGCAGCCCGGCTCCTCCGGCGTGCAGACCCGGGCGCCGAGCTCCATCAGCGCCTGGTTCCAGTCGCCGGGACGCTCGGCCGGCACCAGCTCGCCCGCCCGCGCCCAGAGGTCCCGCTCCACGGGGCCGCTCCGCGGGTCGCCGCGCACCTCGAACAGGCGGCACAGAACGCGCGCGACGTTCGCGTCGATGAGCGGGACGGCTCGCCCGAACGCGATCGAGGCGATCGCGCCGGCGGTGTAGCGACCGATCCCGGGGAGCGCGGCAAGCCCGGCCACCTCATCGGGGAGCGCCCCGTCGAGCTCGTCGACGACCACCCCGGCGGCCCGATGGAGGTTCCGCGCCCGCCGGTAGTAGCCGAGCCCGCTCCACGCGGCGAGGACGTCGTCGAGCGGCGCCGCCGCGAGCGCCGCGAGGTCGGGGAACCGCGCGACGAAGCGCTCGAACTTCGGCGTCACCGCCGCCACCGTCGTCTGCTGGAGCATGATCTCGCTCACCCAGACGCGGTAGGGATCGGTCGTCCGGCGCCACGGCATGTCGCGCCGCTCGCGGTCGTACCAGGCGAGGAGCGGAGGGTGGAGCCGCGCGGCGGAGACCCTCACGACCTCGCCTCGAGCGTCTCCGCCTGGCGATCGAGGATGACGTCGGTCCAGCGCTCGAGCACGTCCGCATCGAGAGACTCGTCGTCGTTCGCCATCGCCGCCCGGATCCGGACGAGCACCAAGAGGTCGATCTCCGACGGGGGCGGGAGGCCCGCGTCGGGGGCGCGGCGCCAATCGACCCCCTGATCGGCGAGCGTCGCATCGAGGCGCTCGACGATCGCCGGTAGCGCGGCCGGGGCCGCGTGCGCGAGATCGGCCGCGACCCCCGTGATCCGCATCCCCGCTCGACGAATCCGTCGGTCGCGCGGATCGGGCCATGGCGAGATGAGGTAGCTCGCGCCGCCGACGAACGCCGCCCCGACCGCCAGCCCGACGGCCAGGGCGTACACGTCGATCTCGAGGCCCTTGGGCGCGCCCAGGCCATAGCGGGCGCAGAACGCCATCATCGCGATCATCAATCCGAGCGCGGCGACCAGACGAACATAGCCAGCGACGACGCTCGGCCGATTCAGCGCCCGCATCGGGATCGCCACGCTGACCGACTCGGAGCCGCCCGCCATGAGAAGGAGCGCCGTGTCGAAGCCATCGCGCGGCGGCGCCTGATCGGGGACCGAGCCGGAGACGTAGAAGGACTGCAGCGGCCAGACGAGCGGTCCGAAGATGAGGAACTTCGTTCCGATCGCGTCGCCGTCGACGCGTTCGACCGCGCCGAAGACCATCTCGCCGACCACGTCGAGTCGTCCGCCGGCGTCAGGCCGGCGCCGGCTGGAACTGGTCGAGCCCGAGGATCGCCCGGGCCTCCTCGACGGTCGCCGGCTCGCGCCCGACGTCGCGGGTCATCCGGGTCGCCACCTCGACGAGGTCGCCGTTGCTCTTCGCCATCTCGCCGTTCGGCAGGTAGAGGTGATCCTCGAGGCCGCAGCGGATGTTGCCGCCGAGGACCAGCGCGGCCCCGAGCATCCGCCACTGGCAGTGGCTGATCCCGATCACCTCCCACTGACTCCCCTCGGGCATGATCTTGGTCTGGAGCTGGAGGCTCTCGACGCCGGGCGGGATCCCGCCGAGGACGTTCAGGATGAACGAGAACTGGAGCGGCTTCCGGAGCAGCCCCATCTCGATCAGCGGCCAGGTGCCGTGGGTGTGACCGGTGTCGAAGCACTCGAGCTCGGGCTTCACGCCCGCCTCGTTCATGGCGACGAGGAGCTTCTTGATCTTCGAGTAGGGGTTGGGGAACACCATGTCGAAGACGAAGTCCTTGCGACGCTTCGAGTACTTCGCGTAGTTCATCGAGCCCATGTTGAGCGCGGCGATCTCGGGGCGGCTCTCGCGGATCGTCTGCTCCTGCTCGCTCGTGTCGTCGCTGATGCTCCCGGTCGAGAAGTTGAGGATGATCGGGCAGCGCGCGCGCGTCTCCTCCTTGATCCGGGCGAACACCTCGGGATCGTAGGTCGGGCTCCCGTCGTCCTTGCGGGCGTGGATGTGCACGACCGACGCGCCGGCGTCGTGGGCGCGCTTCGCCTCCTCGGCGATCTCCACGGGCGTGTAGGGGATCCCGGGGCACTGGTCGCGGTTCGCGAGCACGCCCGTGAGCGCGCAGGTGATCACGACCTTGTCGTCATACGCCATGGCGGCCTCTTTCCGTCGCGGGCCCGGTGGGAGGGGGCCCGCGAGGATACTGGATCGCCCGGGAGCGGTCAAAGCCGCCACTCCGAGGCGACTTTCGTCCACGCCGGGCGCGAGCTACACTGGCCGGGAGAAAGGGAGCCGGGCGGAGAATGGGCGGAGACGGAGGAGAGGGCGCGCGCCGATGGCTCGGCCGCGACGTCCCTCGCAAGGAGGGCCGCGACAAGGTCACCGGCGCGGCCGCCTACATCGACGACATCCCGTTCGACGGCCTCCTCCACGGGGCGACGATCCGGAGCACCATCCCCCGGGGCCGAATCAAGGGCATCCACTTCGAGGGCGACCACCCCTGGGACGAGATCGTCGTCGTCACCGCCGACGACATCCCGGGCGAACGGATGCTCGCGCTGATCGAGCACGATCAGCCCTTCCTCGCCAAGGACGTCATCAACCACGCGGATGAGCCGATCGCGCTGATCGCGCACCCCGACCGCGACGTCGTGGCGGCGGCGCGCCGCTCGGTCCGCGTCGAGGTCGAGCCGCTCCCGGCCGTCCTGACGATCGAGGAGTCGCTCGCGCCGAGCCACGTGATCTGGGGCGAGGACAACATCCTGAAGGAGTACCGGGTCGAGCGCGGCGACGCGGCCCCGGCCATCGCCCCGGC
>JAJDCQ010000257.1 GCA_029260755.1 Planctomycetota bacterium
GACGCCGCGCTGACGTGTGTCATGGGCGCGGTCAGGAGCTGCGCTTCTTCCGCTCCTGGGATTCCCACTCCAGGCCGCGTGCCGCGGGGCGTCAGAGCTGAAAGGCCCGATTCCGCTACATCGGAATGGTCAGGAGAGCCAAAAGAAAAGGGCGGCACCTTTCGGTGTCGCCCTCTTCTCCGCACGTCTCGTTGGTGGTCGAGCTCGGCAGTGACTGCCGTCTCTCCTCTTCAGAGCTTTCAGTCCGTCAGTCGACCGTCGTCGACCCGTTGCCGGGCCGGGACGAATCCTCTCCTGCGGTTACTCTCCCCTTCAGAGTCTTGCCAAAGTCGCCGTAGCGCCCGTATCGGTTAGGCGCACCCCTCACGCGCTTCTTCGCGCCTCAGGGTCTTCCGGCTTCTCCAGTCCCCTGGAACGATGAGGATCCAGGTTCGTCCTCTCGTGGAGTCGAGCCCACTTCAGAGTTTTTCGCCGACTTTCGAACCGTCCGCGGTCCTCACCCTACTCCGGCCCGAAGACCGGCGGCGTGGATCTGCGAAAGCGTCCAATCGCCCGCTGACTTGCTCTCCTGAGGTTTCTTCTCCCTTCAGCGTTACTGACCCCGAACGCGCCCATTTGTGAGCGAGGCTACCTCCCCCGCTCGGGTCCGCCCTCAGGTTTTTTCAACCTCTCGACGGTTTGCGCTGCTCCGGGGCTTCGCGGCCTTGTCTCATGCCGCTTACACTCCTGGGATTCACCCTTCAGAGCGTTCCCCTTCCAGTCGACCGCGCCTCTCTCGAGGCCCGTTGCTCCCTTGCGGTTGGTCCGCGCGCCAACTCCACCCGCTTACCCCGCTTCCCATCCCGGACG
Organism: Planctomycetota bacterium; assembly: GCA_029260755.1. Taxonomy (GTDB): domain Bacteria; phylum Planctomycetota; class J058; order J058; family JAJDCQ01; genus JAJDCQ01. Next base: position 850 of record JAJDCQ010000257.1, read on the forward strand.
GTTCCGTGTGGTCGTCTTCCCGGCCGCCCCCGCTCGAGACGAGGTGCTGCGCCAGGCCCGGTTCCACCTTTCCCCGACCGCTAGCTCGGGTCTCCTCCGGGTTCGCCTCACCCTCGACCGACCCACCCGAAGGCGTGCCTGCCGAGAACCATTCGATCCCGGTCTCGATGTCCGAGCGGTCCGCGGGCACGGTGCGGAGAGCGTCGCTCTCCTCCGCTTCGAAGCCTTGATCCTCCTGGAAGTCCGTTCCGCCTGCCGCGGGAGGTCCCACGACGGACGGCCGATGCTCTCCTGGGTTTCCTGCCCTCTAGAGCCTTCCTTCTTCCCGCGCTGGACCCGACCTCTCGGCGGGGGCGCGCCCCTCGGGCAGCCGCCTCTTCTCGGCGACCACCGTCCTCCTCTCACGTCCTTCTCCAGCACACGCGGCGAACCGAATGCACCGGCGGGACCTCAGAGTTTCAGGCAACGGGAAGCTTGGCTCGTCCTCCTAAGGACTGCCGGCTCTTCTGAGCTTTACCGCCTCTTCGGCGACTCACGTCTCTTTGGCTTCCGCACGATCCTGGGTTATCGTTTCCCCTCGAAGGAGACGCCCCGTCACCGGGTCGCCGGCCCTCTCTTCGGATCGTCGCGTCTTCCGACTCGGGTTGCCCCTCGTTCGACGTCAGCTCCGTTTCGGCGCCGTGCGAGTGACTGCCTCGCTCGACCGGGGGTATTCTATCAGGCCCGTCCGACGTCTCAACGCGATCGATTCGAGGGGCCGCTGGCGCGCCCTGTCGATCGCCGTTAGGAGCGGACGTTCAACGAGTTAGCGAGGTGCCGTCGACCCGACGAAGTTTCTTCGTTTTCTCTTCCGAGCTCGCGGCGGGGAGGGTGTCGATGCGGGTCGCGTCGTCACCCACGACGCGACTCGAGACGCAAACGTGACTTGCGACTTTCTTCGTCGAACGCGCACGTTCGTCGCCGTCTCTTCCTGGGAATCGCACCGACCTTCGGGGAGATGTTGAAAAGCGGATCGCGCTCCGTGATCCGGGCCGTCGCGAGAGACGGTGACCTGTCGCACCTTCGAGCGCTCAGTCTCCCGGGTTTCTCCACAAAACCGAGTGGTTCATCGCGGGTCGTGCTGGCGGGATATCGCGGCCCTCTCCACAGAATCCACGGAGTTGTCCACACTCATGACGGCGATTCCCGGCGTCGCGCCAGCCTCGCGGACTCCCGGCGGGTCCAGACGACCGATAAACGACCTGGATTCTCGGCATCGACGCCGTCGGGCCAGCCGCCCGTGGTCAACGAGCCGGACGGTCCATAGAATCGAGGCCGCTCATCACCGCCGTCATCCTCCTCATCATCATCATTGAGAAGAGAGAGAACCGGGCGTGAAGATCGCCACCTGGAACGTGAACTCCGTCCGCGCCCGTCAGGACCAGCTCCGCGACTGGCTCGTGGCCGCCGGCCCCGACGTCGTCGCGCTTCAGGAGACGAAGATCGAGGACGGGCTCTTCCGTCGCGACGTCTTCAAGAAGGCCGGCTACCGCTCGAAGGTGCACGGCCAGAAGACCTACAACGGCGTCGCCGTCTTCAGTCGCGAGCGGATCGAGCTCGTCGGCGCCGGCTTCCGCGACGGCGGGAACGACGAGGAGGCGCGCTTCCTCGACGTCGAGACGATGGGGATCCGCGTCCTCTGCTGCTACGTCCCCAACGGCCAGAGCCCCGACAGCGACAAGTTCACCTACAAGCTCGAATGGCTCGCGCGTCTGCGGCGCTACCTCGACGAGCACTGCGACCCGGAGAAGCCGCTCGCCGTCATGGGCGACTTCAACATCGCGCCCGACGAGCGCGATCTCCACGACCCCGAGGCGCAACGCGAGCTGACGCACTTCCATCCCGACGAGCACGCGGCGCTCGCCGAGATCACCGGCTGGGGCCTGGTCGACGCTCTCCGCCTGCACCACGAAGAGGGCGGGATCTACTCCTGGTGGGACTACCGCCAGATGGCGTTCCAGCGGAACCTCGGGATGCGGATCGACCTCATCCTCCTGAGCGCGCCGCTCGCCGAGCGCTGCACCGACGTCGTCGTCGACAAGAGCCCGCGCCACGGCGCCGGCGCCGGAACCAAGCCGAGCGATCACACGCCGGTGATCGCCGAGCTCCGCGACTGAGATGCCGACGCGCGGGCTGCTCGGCGGCGCGTTCGCGCTCGCGATCGTCGTCGCCGCGATCGCGTCGACGGCGCAGCCCGGGCGGGCGGATGACGAGGCCGATTCCCTCGCCCGTGTCCGAACGCTCGCGGCGCGGGCGAGCGAGCGGCTGAAGGCGGGCGACGCTCGCGAGGCGGTCACCCTCCTCGCGGAGGCCGCGGACCTCGCGGAGCGGTCGCTCGGCGGCGAGCACCTCGAGCTCGGCGTCGTCCTCGCGAACCTCGGCGTCGCTCGCCTCGAGACCGGCGACGCGCGCGCCGCACGATCGGCGTTGACGCGGGCGCTCGCGATCCACGAGGGAAAGCTCGGCGAGGACGATCCGCGCCTCGCGTCGATCCTGACGAGCCTCTCCGCGGTGACCAGGCGGACGGGCGACCTCGACGGCGCCCGCCGGCTCGCCGAGCGCGCGCTCTCCCTTCGCGAGCGCGGCCTCGGTCGGGATGATCCGGCGCTCGTTCCGCTCCTGGTGAACCTCTCGATGATTCTCCTCGACCTCGACCGGCGGGAGGAGGCGGCCGAGGCGGGCGAGCGGGCGCGGGCGATCCTCGGACCGACGCCCGAGGATCAGCTCGCGCTCTCGCGGGTGCTCGACATCATCGCGCGCGCTCGCGGTCGGGGGACGGTGGAGGAGCGGGCCGAGTCGCGCCGGCTGCTCGCCCGCGTCGTCGAGATCCGCGAGGCGAGCCTCGGCCCGGACCATCCGTCGCTGGCGACCGCGCTTCACAACCTGGGCGTCTTCATCCTCGAGGGCGGCGAACCCGATCGCGCCCGACCCATCCTCGAGCGAGCGGTCGCGATCGCCGAGCGCTCCCTCGGCGTCGATCACTCGCGCACCGTCGATCTCCGGATGGGCCTCGGCTACGTCCTCGAGCGGTGCGGCGACGTTCCGGCGGCGCGCGCGACGTTCGAGCGCGTGCTCGCCGCGCAGGAGCGCACCCTCGCGCCGACCGACATCCGGCTGGCGGTGATCCTCCATCACCTCGGGCGGACCCTGCACCTCCTCGGCGCGCACGACCGCGCCCGGCCGGTGCTCGAGCGGGCGCTCGCGGTGGCCCGGGCCGGGCTGGGCGAGGATCATCCCCACGTCGCCCGGATCGCCGACGGCCTCATCACGGTTCGCCGCCTCGCCGGCGAGCTCGATGGCGCCCTGCAGCTCGCGCAGCGCTCCGTCGCGATCCTCGAGGCTCGCTTCGACGCCGAGCACATCGAGCTCGCGCCCGCCCTCGACGACCTCGCCATGGTCCACCTCGCCCGCGGCGACACCGATGCGGCGCGACGAACCCAGGAGCGCGCCCTCGCGATCCGCGAGAAGGTGCTCGGCGCTGAGAGCGCGGCGGCGGCCGAGTCGCTCGAGCTGCTCGGCGCCGTGGCCCTCGAGGCGGGCGATGCCGGCGTGGCGCGTCCGCTCTACGAGCGCGCCCTCGCGATCGGCGAGCGCGTCTACGGACCGAGTCACCCCCGCCTGCGGAGCCGTCTCGCCGGGCTCGCCCGATGCTGGTCCGAGGCCGACGAGCCCGAGCGCGCGGGACCGCTCATCGGGCGGGCGCTCGAGATCCACGGGGCGACGATCCGGCGACGCCTCGCGGGAGCGACGCCGACCGAGCGCCTCGCCCTGGTCGCATCGACGCCGACGCTCCTCGACGACTGGCTCGTGGCGACCGCCGCCGCCGGACGCTCGGGCTACGAGCCGGTCCTCGCGACCCGCGGGCTCGCGTTCCGCGTCGCGGTCGCGGAGCGCGTGATCGGGCGCGAGGTCGACGAGGAGACGCGCGCGGTCGTCGTCGATCTCCGCGAGGCCGAGCGGCGTCTGGCCGGGCTGGCCCAGGCGAGCGGGGCGGCGGGCTACGAGCTCCGCGAGGCGTGGGCGCGCCAGGCGCAGCGCCGGGACGAGCTCGCCCTCGAGCTGGCGCGACGGTCGCCGGCTCTTCGCGCGGCGGTCGCTTCGCTCGACGTCGACCTCCGGAGCGTCCAGCGGGCGCTCGAGCCGGGCGCCGTGCTGCTCGACACGGTGCGGGTCGGCCGCGGCGACGCCTCCGGTGGGCGAGGCGCACGCTACGTCGCGTGGATCGTCGTCCGGGTCGGCCCGCCGCGGCGGGTCGAGCTCGGGCCGGCCGCGCCGATCGAGGCGGCGATCGAGCGCTTCCGCGCGGCGCTTCTCGCCGCCGAGGCGGCGGACGACCCGGGCTTTCTCGCGGCCGGGGCGGCGCTCCACGAGCGGCTCTGGAAGCCGATCGCCGACGCTCTGCCCGACGCGAGCACCGTCTACCTCGTCCCCTCGGGCGCGCTCGCGACGGTGCCGTTCGCGGCGATCCCCTCGGGCGACGGGCGGTCTCTCGTCGACGACCGGACGATCGTGCATCTGGTGACGCCCGCCGAGCTGCTCGATGCGAGGCGCGGCCGTCGCGGCTCGGGGGCGGCGCTCGTCGGGGCGATCGACTACGGCGCCGCGGGCGGGCGATTCGCCGAGCTCCCCGCGACCGCGGCCGAGCTCGACGCGGTCCGCGAGCGGTTCCTCGCGCGGCACGAGGGCGAGCCGGTGACCGAGCTCCGTGGACGCTCCGCGACCGAGGCGGCGTTCCGCGAGGCCGTCGTCGGGAAGAGACTCGTCCACGTCGCGACGCATGGATTCGTCCGTCACGATCGCCCGAGCGCGCTCGAGGCGCGCGGCGCGGCGACGCCGCTCTCGCGGCCCAGCCTGGAGCGCCACCTGACCGGCGTCGACCCGATGCTCCTCGCGGGGCTCGCCCTCTCCGGCGCCGGCCGAGAGCTCGGTCCGCTCGCGGCGGCGCCGGCCGACGGCGACGACGGGATCCTGACCGCGCTCGAGGCGAGCGCGCTCGACCTCTCCGCCGCCGACCTCGTCGTCCTCTCCGCCTGCGACACGGCGGGCGGCGCGGTCCGCGCGGGCGAGGGCGTCGTCGGCCTCGCGCGCGGCTTCCGGGTCGCCGGCGCCCGCGCCGTGGTCGCGAGCCTGTGGCCCGTCGACGATGAGGCGACGCGCCGACTGATGGGCGCGTTTCACGAGCGCGCGCTCGGCGACTCCGGCGACCGGCCCGGGCGCGCCCTCGGCGACGCCGCCCGGTGGCTTCAGCGGCAGCGGGTGAGCGTGATCGATCGCGAGGCGAGCCTGCGCGAGGGCCGCGACGTGATGCGGGAGCGAAGCTTCGGCTCGCCGCGGGACTGGGCGGGCTTCGTCGTCTACGGACGCGGGCGCGCGCGCTGAGCGGGCCGCCGGACGATCACTTCAGGCGCTTGGTCCGGCGCCGGTCTTCGGTCGCGGCGAGGATCCGGATGACGGTGCCGCCCCGGAGGTGGATCCGCACGGCCTCCTCGGCCTTCCGACTCTCGTCCAGGTGGGCGTAGAGCTCGGGATCGTCGACCGTGATCTTGCTCCCGTCATGGTTGATCGCGCGCATCGAGACCTCCACCGACTCGTCGAACCGGACGAAGCCGGGTCGGGAGGCGAAGGCGGCGTCGGGCTCGGGGAATCCGGGCGGCGCGGCGAGCGGGCCCTCCCAGATCGGCTCGGCGCCGTCGGCGGGCTCGAGGGCCGTGACCGCGCCGTCGCGGACCGAGACGGTCCAGACCGGCGAGGCCGGCTCGGTCCGCTCGCCGTCGCCGTCGGGGTCGGAGAAGACCGCGACCATGCGGTGGCTGACCGTCGACTCGGTGTGGAACTCGATCAGGACGTAGCCGGCCATCGTCCGCCAGTAGGTGAGGATGATGCCGCTGGCGAGGCCGAGGCCGAGGAGGACCACGACGAGCCACTTGCCGCGGCTGCTGTCGGGGGGCGAGGTGACTTCGCTCATGACGGGGCGCTCTCGTTCGGATGGGTGATCGGAGGCTCGACCTCGAGCTCGAGGCCCGCGAGGACGCCCTGGCGGACGACCCGCGCCGCGGCGAGGCCGTTACGGCGCGCGAGCGCGATGGCGCCGAGCGCGGTGAGGGCTCCCGAGGCGCCGATCAGCGGCGCGTCGAGGGCGAGGACGGTCGTGGCGGCGGCGATCGCGATCAGGATCGCGGCTCCGCGGCGGATGTCGCGGCGTCGCTCGAGCGTCTCGGCGACCCTCCAGCCGTCGCGGACGAGGAGCTCGCCGGGCCCGCGATGAGGCGCGGCGCCGGTCGCAATGCGCGCGGCGGCGCGGACGACCGCCCCGCGCGCGGCGGGCGACTCGCCATCGCCGGCGAGCTCGGCGTCGAGGGCCAGGAGGGCGGCTCGCGGGTCGGAGGCTCGTTCGACGTCGTCGAAGTCGCGACCCCACCCGGCTCCGGCGGGGGACGCTTCGCCGGGAAACGCGTAGACCGACAGGTCGCGGCACCGCCGGAGCCGACGGGCGATCAGGCGGATCGCCTCGCCGGCCGGCCGCTCGCGAGCGATCCGGGCGCCGTAGACGCTGCAGCTCTCGAGTCGCTCGAAGGTGCATCGACACCGACGGAACGGACCGCGGCCGCTCCACCCTCGGCGGTAGTGGTCGATCGCCGCGCGCAGCAGCCGGGAGCCGAGATCGGTCACGCCAGACACGCGAGCCCTCCGCAGTCGACGCCGGCGCACGCGGCATCGCCGCAGCATCCGCCGGCCGTCCCGGCGACCTCGGCGACGCCGCCGGCTGCCTCGGCCGCGCCGCCCGCCGCCTCCGCGGCGCTCCCGGCGAAGCTGATCGCTCCGCCGGCGACGTTGGCGACGCCGCCGGCGACGGCGCCGGCGACCTCGAACGCACCGCCGGCGATCTCGCCGGCCGTCGCGAGCGCTCCGCCGGCTGCCTCGACGCCGCCCGCAGCGAGCTCCGCTCCGCCGGCCGCCGCATCGGCGGCGCCGCCGGCGAGCTCGATCGCGCCGCCGACCTCGGCCGGCTCGAAGGTCGCGAGGAGGGCCACGTCGGCGACGAGCTCGACGGCGTCGAGCGCGAGATCGACGCGGTCGAGGGCGTCCTCGTCGCCGTCATCGGACTCCGGGCGCTTCGGGCGGCCCGCGGAGCGATCATCGGCCTCCTCGTCCCGGACGGGTGGGAGGAGCTCGGAGAGGTCGACGAGGCGACCGTCTTCGTCGAACGCGGCGAAGCTCCGGCGCGCCGGGCGGACGATCGCCGCCGCGTCGATCAGCTCGTGACGGCTGCGGAGCGTCTGGAGCCGGACGGCGACCAGGGCCGGACGGAGCTCGGTGTCGCCATCGGCCGCCGGGAGCCGCGCGCGGACGCGGTCGAGGACGCCGGGCTCCCGGACGAGGCGCTCGTGGAGGGCGGTGAGGGCGCGGAGCCCGCGCTTTCCGAAGCGACGGAGCCCGTTCTGGAGGACGCGGCGATGGCTCTCGATGAAGCGGCGGTGGGCATCCATCGCCCGGGCGACGGTCCGAAGGTCGTCCGCCGCCGCGAGGAGGGCGACGCCCCGGCGGCGCTTGTGGTAGCGCATCTCGACGGCGCCCGCGTCATCGCGGATGAGCAGGGCGAGGCGCCGGCCGCCCTTCTCGCCGATCGCGCGGACGCTCGCGCGAAGCCCGACGCTGCGGCAGACCACCTTCAGCTCGAGCAGCCAGCGCTCGATGTAGAGGTCCTGATCGTCGTCGCGCCTACCCGGCATCCTCGCCCCCGCGTGGCTCGCGTTCGCTCATCCCGGGTCGCAATCGGCGTCTCCGCAGTCGACGCCGCCATCGCCGCAATCGCCACCGACGGAGCCGTCGCTGCACGGGCCCCCACCCTCGCCGACCTCGGCGGCGCCCTCGAGCGTGTCGCCGGCGCCTCCGCCCACCGCCTCGCCGATCGCCTCGCCCGCGGAGTCGCCGACGGCCTCGAGCTCGTCGAGCTCGGCGACGGGCGCCAGGACGGCATCGGCCGCGAAGCCGGCGACGCGGGGCGTGGTCGGGTCGAGGGCGGCGATGAGGGCGGCGTCGGCGACGAGCTCGATCGCGCCCTCGACGATGTCGTCGGCGACGCTTCCTCGGGCGTTCGTGCGTCCATTCTCGCGGTCCGCGGGTCTCTTGGGTACGTGTCTCTCCTTCACCGGGGGAAGCAGCTCGGAGAGGTCGACGAGCTTCCCGTCGTCCTCGAACGCGGCGAACACGTGCCGCGACCGGCCCTGGATGGACGCGCCGGTGTAGATCTCGTGGCGATCCAGCAGCACGGGAAGGCGAACCGCGATGACCGCGGGACGGATCTCCTCGCCCGCTCCGACCGCTGGAAGGCGCGCCCGGGCGCGGTCGAGGAGGCCGGCGTCTCGGACGAGCGCCCCGTGGACCGCGCCGACGGTGCCGAGCCCCCGACGGCCGAACCGGCGGAGCCCGTTCTGGCGGAGCTTCCCATGGCCTGCGATGAACTCGCGATGAGCCACGATCGCGCGCGATGCCGTCCCGACGTCGTCGGCGGCCGCGACCACGGCGACGCCGAGGAGCTGCTTCTGGTAGCGAATCTCGACGTGTCCGGCGTCGTCGCGAACGGTGAGCCCGACGCGCCGGCCGCCCTTCTCGCCGAAGGCGCGGACGCGCGCCTCGAGACCGGCGACCTCGCAGGCGACCTTCAGCTCGAGGAGCCAGCGCTCGACGTGGAGGTCGGGTCCGCCGCCGCGCTCAGGCATCGTCGGCGGGCCCGAACGCCGAGCGCGGCAGCGTTCCGTCGTCGACCGGCGGGGCGAGCGCTGAGCGGAGGGCGTCGTGGAGCGCTCCGTTGCTGGCGACGATCGTCCGGCCGAAGAGCCAGTCGTCGCCGCCCGCCCGGTCGGTTACCCGGCCGCCGGCCTCCTCGATGAGGAGGGCGCCGGCGGCCACGTCGTACGGCTGGAGGAAGAGCTCCCAGAACCCGTCGAATCGTCCCGCGGCGAGGCAGGCCAGGTCGTAGGACGCGGCGCCGGGGCGGCGCAGGGCGCGGGTGATCCGGACGAGGCGCCCCCAGCTGTCGATGTTGTGGTTCTCGGTCTCGTTCAGGTCGTAGGCGAACCCGGTCGCGAGGACGGCCTCGATGAGGGTGTCGGTCCCGGTGACCTGCAGGCGCGTCCCGCCGCGGAGGTCGTCGCCGTCGCCGAGCCCCGAGCGGGGATGGTCGAGGAGCCACGCGCCGAGCCCGCGCCCTGCGACGAAGGTCTCCCCCGGGTACGGCGCGCAGACGACGCCGACGTCTGTTCGTCCGCGCCGGCGGAACGCGATCGAGACCGCCCAGAGGGGGAATCCGTGGGCCCAGTTGGTCGTGCCGTCGAGGGGGTCGATCACCCAGAGCCCGTTCGCGTCGTCCTCGTCGCGCGCGGTCCCCTCCTCGGCGAAGATCGCGTGATCGGGGTATCGCTCGCGGATCCGGGCGACGATCAGCTCCTCGCTCGCCCGATCGGCGGACGTGACCAGCTCGCGGACGCCCTTCTTCTCGACCTGGCGCGGTCCGCCGGTCGGCCGGAACCGCTCGAGGAGCAGCGCGCCGGCCGCTCGCGCCGTCGCCGTCGCGAAGGCGACGAGCTCCTCGAGGTCGTCGGGCTCGGGCTCGGGCTCGGGCTCGGACTCGGGCGTCTGGTCCGACGCATCGTCGGCCGCGACTCCCGCCCTGCGCGCGGGCGCGGGCAGGTCGGCCTGGGCCCTCCAGCGGGCGACGGCATCCGGCTCGCGGAGCTCGAGGATCTCCTCGCGCGTCTGGAACCGCGCGGCGTGCTCGTCGAGCACCGCGAGGAGGTCGTCGCCCAGCGCGATCGCGAAGCGATAGATGGCGAGCCACCCGTCGGCCGGGTCGGCCAGCTCCCCGCTGCACGAGACGATCACGTGCGCGGCGTGATCCCGCGCCTGCCGCTTCGCCTCCTCGGGGAGGTCGGTCACCTCGACGGTGGTGTCGAGGACCTGGTCGGGCACCGGGCCCTCGAAGCCGGTCAGGCGAATGGTGAGCTCGCCCCAGCGGACGACGCCCGCGAGCGTTCCGCGGTCGCCGCCCTCCTGCCCCTCCTCGGCCCGGACGTGGACCGGGCCGCCGAGGTGGGCGAGGCGGTTCATCGCATCGCGAATGACGTCGCCGCGGAGGTCGGGCAGGGCGTTGGTGACGAGGATCGCGGACGGCGGACGAGGCTCGTCCGACGGGTCGCCGAGGAGCTCGTCGCCGAGGAGGTCATCGGGGAGAAGATCGTCGAAGGAGCCGGCCATCGCGCGGAGGCTATCAGGACCCCGCGTCGTCGTCGAGGCCCGCCCGGCGCGACTCGCCTTGATCCGCCCGGGGCCGGTCGGAGAGAATGGCCGCAGAGGCAGGAGACCGCGGTGAACCGTTGCCCCGAGTGTGGGATCGAGCGCCAGCCATCCCACGGAGAGGCGTGCCCCGGCTGCGCCGCGCGGGCGTCGAGCTCGGATCCCGGCTCGACCGAGCGCTACAGCCGGCCAGTCTCGCGGATGGCGCGGCCGGCGAGCGGGCCATCGTCGATCGACGACCGGCCGACGGTGACGGCGAAGCGGCCGGCGCCGCCGTCATCGGCGGCGGCGGCGGGGCGCGACACCTCGGGCGATGTGACCCTCGACATCCCGATGGAGGACCGGGACACCCGTCCGGCGGTCGGCGCCCGGGCGAGCTCCGGGGCGGTGACCCGGGCCGCCCCGGATCGGGTCGGGAAGTTCGTCATCGAGAGCGTCCTCGGCAAGGGCGGCTTCGGCGTCGTCTACCGGGCGTTCGACCCCGCGCTCCAGCGGTCGGTCGCGATCAAGATGGTCCTCGACGATCGGAGCGACGGGGAGGACGCGCAGCGGTTCGTGAGCGAGGCGCGCGTCTGCGCGAAGCTCCGCCACCCGGCGATCGTGAGCATCCTCGAGGCGGGGACGCACGAGGGGCGCCCCTACTTCGTCATGGACCTCGTCGAGGGGCGCGACTTCGGCGACGTCCTCAAGGACGCCGAGAACCGCCCGCCGCCGGGTCGGATCGCGGCGATCGTGCGCGACGTCGCCCGGGCCCTCGACTACGCCCACGGCCAGGGGATCGTCCACCGCGATGTGAAGCCCGACAACATCATCGTCGACACCGATGGCAACGTGCGGCTGACCGACTTCGGCCTCGCCCGCCACGTCCGCGACGCGACCAGCCTCACCGGCACCGGCAACGTCGTCGGGACGCCGCACTACATGGCGCCCGAGCAGGCGCTCGGGACGGTCAAGCCGCAGCCCTCCTACGACATCTGGGCGCTCGGGGCGATCCTCTACGAGGGCCTCGTCGGGCAGCCGCCGTTCTCGGGCGGCAGCCCGATGGTCGTGCTCCAGAAGGTGATCGGCGACGAGCTGATCCCGCCGCGCGAGCTCGTCCCGACCGTCGCGGTCGACCTCGAGACGATCACCGTGCGCTGCCTCGAGAAGGACCCGACCCGGCGGTTCCAGACGGCCGGCGAGGTGGCCGAGGAGCTCCAGCGGGTCGCCGACGGCGTGGCGATCGTGAGCCGTCCGCCGGGAGCGGGGCGCCGGCTCACCCGCTGGCTCAAGCGCCACCGGGGCGTCGCCGCCGGGCTCGTCGGGGTGGGCGTCCTCGCGCTCGCCGGGCTGATCGGCTGGTTCGTCGTGGCGAAGCGGCGGGCGGACGCGCGGGCGGCGAGCGAACGGGCGGCGCGGCTCCTCGCCGAGGACAAGGAGCTCGAGGAGAAGCAGCATCGGTTCGCGACCGAGCGCCACGAGCTCGCCCTCACCGCCCTCGAGGATCGCCGATACGTCGATGCGTGGGTCGAGGCGGCAGCCGCGCTGGCCCACTGGAAGCGACCCGAGACGATCGGGCCGGTGAGGCAGCGCCTGCTCGACGCGCGGGCCTCGTCCGCCCGGATCGGGCCCCCGTTCCTCCTCGGGGCGCCGGTGGTCGCGTTGGCGTTCGCGCCCGACGGGGAGCGGCTCGCGACGGCCGGCGGCGACGGTCGGGTCGCGATCTGGAACATCGCGGGGCCGATCCCGCGCGTCCTGCGCGAGCTCGGGGCGGACGCGATCGCGCTCTCGTGGGGAGGAGATGGCCTCGTCCTCCTCGACGCCGAGGGCGCGGCGTGGCGCTGGCGCGACGACGACGCCGAGCCCGAGCCCCTCCCGCCGATCGACGAACGCGCCTTCCTCGCCGCGTTCCTTCCGCCGCGCGCGACCGCCGCCTACCTCGCGGGGCGACGACCGCTCCGGGAGCCGACCGACCATCGCGCGCTCGCGGTGACCGGGTCGGGCGGGGTCGCCGCGTGCTTCGACTTCGAGTCGGTCGGGACGCCGACCGGCCGGCGTCTCGCGTTCGAGGGGGGCACGGCGCTCGCGCTCGACCCGAGCGGGCGCGTCCTCGCCGCGTCCGACGGCCTCTCGGCGGTCCGCGTCTGGGACCGGAGCGCCGAGGCGGCCGGCTTCACGATCGGCAGCGGGAAGCCGGTCGAGGACCCGGTCGATCTCGCGAGCCTGAACGAGTCCGTCTCGGCGATCGCGCTCGGAGGCGGCGGGCAGGCGCTCGTCCTGACGAACGAAGAGGCCGATCTCGAGATCTGGTCATGGAGCGTGCACGAGTCGATCCGGGTGCCGGTGCCCGAGATGACGTCGGTCGCGGCGGTCGCGCTGAGCCGATCCGGTCGACGGGTCGCCGTCGGCGCGGGCGACCCGTCGGGGACGATCCGCCTCGTCGCGGTGCCGCCGTTTCCGTGGCGTCTCGCCGCCGGCGACCTCCCCCTGGCCCGGGTCAGCCGGGATGGGCGTCTGATCGCGATCCCGATGCCGGGCCGCGTCGAGGTCCGGGACGTGGAGACCGGGGCGCTGTTGCGCGTCCTGCAGCCGCCGGCCTCGGCCTCGGCAATGGACCAGCACATCACGTCCGTCTCTTGGAGCGACGCGGGGAACACCGCGGTCGCCAGCGACGAGGCGGTCCGGCTCATCGACCCGAGCGGGTCGGTCGTTGGTGAGGCGAGGGTCGAGGGCGGACCCATTCATGATGCCCGGTTCGCAGGCGACGAGCTCGTCGTCCTGCTCACCGATGGGGTCACGACGAACATCGTCTTCCTCGACGCCGGGCTCGGCGAGATCGGGCGGACCACCCTGAAGGCGCTCGAGTCCCGCCTCCTGCCCGACGGCGAGGGCGTGCTGATCGCCGAGGAGAAGCTGGTCGACGGGAGCCGGCAGGTCGCCACGACCGTGCAGGATCTCCGCGGAGGCGGGAGCGAGGAGTTCCGGGTTCGCCTCTCGAGCGAGTCGTGGGGCAGCATGGACCCCAACGGATTCGGTCCGTCCGGCGAGTTCCTCGTCGAGGGCGATGCGCAGCGGGTCCGGCGCTGGGATCGGACCGAGTCGAAGTGGAGCTGGGAGACGACGCTCGGCGCGGGAGACGGCGCGCTCGTGGTGGCGGTCGGGCCCAGCGGCCGCGTCGCGGTCGCCGGGCCGCGGCGCGTGCACCTGCTGTCTGTCGATCGCGGAGGCACCCCGATCGCCTCGCTCGGCGTCCCGTTCGAGGGAGCGCCGGCGCGGGTGTTCCTGACGGAGGACCGCGTCCTCGCCATCCACCGGGCTCGCGGCGCGTTCTGGGCGCGGTCCTGGGACCTGGCCGGGCTCGACGAGTCGCCGGCGGCCCTTCTCGAGGAGGTCGAACGGGCGACCGGGCGGGCGGTGCCTCGCTTCGAGGATTGAGTCAGTCCGGAGAGGGGAGCCCGGAGTCCGGGATGGCCGAGTAGCCTCCTTGGAACAACAGCCCGCGCAACGGCAATGGACCGGACGCTGGCAACTCGCATTCCGCGTAATCCGCGTCATCCGCGGTTCCCACTGATTCAACGCCGACAGAGACCGAACCGCGGATTTCGCGGACTACGCGGATTGGTCCGGGCGTCGCCGAGCCATTCATTGCCGACGCGTCGCGGTGCTCCGCCCGAGACTCCTGTTCCTGGAACGGGGCGGATCGATGCGAAACGAGCCGGGCCCGAAGACCCGGCTCGCCGTTCGCCGTGTGCGTGCTGCGGTCGGTCGGTGCCGAGCGGAAAGTCGTCGCTACGGCTGACCGGCGACGATGTCCGCCTCGCCGTCATCGAGGCCGATCACCTCGATCGTGACCCGCCCGCCGAGCTCGCCGGCCATGAAGACGAGGCCGGGGACGTTGCCGAGGCGCAGGCCGGTCGTGTCGGCCGAGCCCGACCCGTCGACGTCGAAGAGGGCATCGGAGACGACGACGAGCTGGTCGGCCTGGCGCAGGATCGCGCCGGCCGGCTGGAGGTCGACGACGATCTGGTCCATCACGCTGCCGTCGGCGGCGAAGCTCGTCGTGATCGTCGCGGCGGTCGGGCTGGTCGGCGGCGAGGGGAGATCGACGCCGGCGCCCCGGTAGCGGAAGTCGGCGTTGATGAGGCGCAGCAGGATCCGCGTGAAGATCCGGGCGCGGAACTGCGAGAACCGTCCTCGGCGTCCGGCGAGGCTCTCGATCCGACGGCTGAGGATCGAGATCGCGAAGGCGCGTCCCCGCCGCGTCTCGAACATGCTGATCTCGTCCGTCTCGCCGCCGCTGGCGTCGAGGAACGTCGCGCGTCCCGAGGACGGCGGGCCGATGACCGTGACGTCGGCGGTCGCCGTGCGGGTGCCGGTCGTCGCGACGACCTGGCCGGCGGCGGTCGGCGCTCCGCCGGTGCTGGCGGTCAGCAGGCCGGTCGGCCCGGTCGGCGGGTCGATCGACCCGATGCTGCCCGAGACCGACCAGGACGCGTTCCCGACGGAGACGAAGTCGTCGTCGCCGCCAGGGACGCCATCGTTACCGAAGTCGGGGTCGCCGTTCGCGTCGAAGCTCGTTCCCTCGAACGCCTCGAAGGCGATCTGGTCGCCGTCGAAGAGGCTCGCGCTCGCCGGGGTCACGATGAGGGTCGGCGGCGGCGGCGGCGGCGGCGGCGGCGGCGGCGTCGAGCCGTTGATGATCACCCGGGCCGCCGCGGACGGTCCGCTCGAGTCGAGCGCGATGACCGATCCGCTGACCGTCGAGCTGCCGGGGTTCGTCGCGGTGAAGATCGTCGACGGACCGGTCGCCGGCGAGACGTTGCCGATCGGTGACGGCGAGACGATCCACGAGACGTTGAACGCGGGCGTGCACCACGGGTCGTTGCCCACTTGGCCGTCGGGCCCCGGATCCGGATCGCCGTTCGGCAGGAACTGGGTGCAGAAAAAGGCCTCGAACGCGACAGAGGCGCCGTCGTCGAGGGTCGCGTTGCCAGGAGCGACGACGAGCCGTCCCGGCGGGGGCGGCGTCGACTGCGCGTGGACGGCGGCCGGGGTTAGAAGCAGGGCGGAGAGGACCGTCAGGGATACGGCCGCGGTCCAGATCCGGTTCGTCGAGGTCATGGGTCGCTGTCACCTTTGGGGCTGAGCGCGTAGAGACCAGAACGGGTGTCTGCTGGATCCAGACCGCTTGGAGAAAATCCGATATCCGATGGTGGGGTGATTCGCATCCAGAGATGAGAACCGACCGTCACCATCGGATCGCGGGCGTTTCGCCCGGTGGTCTGAGCAGGACCTCCGTTGACACCTGAAGCGTACCACCGCCGGATGGAATCTTGTAGGGGATGAGGGCAAGCCGCGTGTCGCCTAGGACTTCCGCGGGATGTCGAGAGGCCGCGGGAGAGCTTCGTACACGCAACCGCCGAGGACGGGTGTCCTCGGCGGTCTCGGATGAACTGCTCGGAGAGGTGGCGGCCTAGGTCGCCGAAGCGGCGACCGGCGGCTCCTTCTCCTCGGGCTCCACGGTCGACGCCTCGAACTCGAGCCGTCCCTCGGTGCCGCGAATCACGTTGATGTGATTCTTGCCCTCGAACTTGCCCTTGAGGATCTCCTCGGAGAGCGGGTCCTCGATGTTCTGCTCGATCGCTCGACGCAGCGGCCGCGCTCCGAAGTCGGGGTTGTAGCCGCGCTCGATGAGGAACTCCTTGCTCTCGTCCGTCAGGTCGAGGTCCAGCCCCTTCTCGCGGAGCCGCGCCCGCACCTGCTCGAGCTGGATCTCGACGATCTGGGTCAGGTCCTCACGCCGCAGCGTGCGGAAGATGATGATGTCGTCGAGGCGGTTGATGAACTCCGGACGGAACTCCTTCTCGATCACGTCCATGAGCTGCTTCTTCATCCCGTCGTAGCTCGCCTCCTCGGTCTGCTGGGTGAAGCCGAGCCCCGCCTTGTTCTTGATCACGTCCGACCCGAGGTTGCTCGTCAGAATCAGGATCGTGTTCTTGAAGTCGACGTGCCGCCCGTAGGAGTCGGTCAGCTTCCCCTCCTCCATGATCTGCAGCAGCATGTTGAAGACGTCGTGGTGGGCCTTTTCGATCTCGTCGAACAGGACCACCGCGTACGGCCGGCGCCGGATCTTCTCGGTGAGCTGGCCGCCCTCCTCGTAGCCGACGTAGCCCGGAGGCGCGCCGACGAGCCGGCTGACGTTGTGCTTCTCCATGAACTCCGACATGTCGATCTGGATGAGCGCCTCTTCCTCGCCGAACATGTACTTGGCGAGCGCCTTGGCGAGGAGCGTCTTTCCGACGCCGGTCGGCCCGAGGAACATGAACGAGCCCATCGGCCGGTTCGGGTCCTTGAGCCCGGCGCGGCTGCGCCGGACGGCCCGGCAGATCGCGGTGATCGCCTCGTTCTGGCTGACGACCGTCTTGTGGAGCTCGTCCTCCATCGCGAGGAGCCGCTCGGCCTCACCCTTCTCGAGGCGGGTGAGCGGGATCCCGGTCATCTTGCTGACCGTCTCCGCGATGAGGTTCTCGTCGACCTCGCCGCCGCTCTCCTGGGCGCTCTCGCGCCACTCCCGCTTCATCTCCTCGCGCTTCTTCTTGAGCTTGTCCGCCTTGTCGCGGAGGCTCGCGGCGCGCTCGAAGTCCTGGGCGGCGACCGCCTCTTCCTTCTCGGTCTCGAGGCGCTTGACGTCGTCCTCGATGTGCTTGACGTCGGGCGGCCGCGTCATGTTCTTCATGCGCAGGCGCGCGCCGGCCTCGTCGATCACGTCGATCGCCTTGTCGGGCAGGAAGCGGCCGGTGATGTAGCGGCTGCTCAGCTCGACGCTGTAGGCGAGGGCGTCGTCGGTGTAGGTCACCCGGTGGTGAGCCTCGTACTTGTCGCGGAGACCCTTGAGGATCTCGTTCGTCTCGTCCTTGCTGGGCGGGTCGACGATGATCGTCTGGAAGCGGCGCTCGAGGGCGCCGTCCTTCTCGATGTACTTCCTGTACTCATCGAGCGTCGTCGCGCCGATGCACTGGACCTCGCCGCGGGAGAGGGCCGGCTTGAGGACGTTGCTGGCGTCGATCGCGCCCTCGGCGCCGCCCGCGCCGACGAGGGTGTGGAGCTCGTCGATGAAGAGGATCACGTTCTTGACCCGCTTCACCTCGGTCATGACCGCCTTGATCCGCTCCTCGAACTGACCGCGGTACTTCGTCCCCGCGACCATCATCGCGAGGTCGAGGACGACGATCCGCCGCTCGCGCAGGATCTCGGGGACGTTGCCGTTGATGATGTCCTGGGCGAGGCCCTCGACGATCGCCGTCTTGCCGACGCCGGGCTCGCCGAGGAGGACCGGGTTGTTCTTGGTCCGGCGGCTGAGCACCTGGATCACCCGCTCGATCTCGGCCTGCCGGCCGATGACCGGGTCGAGCTTGCCTTCGGTCGCGAGCTCGGTGAGGTCGCGGCCGAACGCGTCGAGCGCGGGCGTCTTGCTCTTCTTGTTCGGCTTCTCGGCCGTGCTCGTCGACTCCGACGACATGTCGGCGCCGAGGACGTCGAGGACCTCCTCGCGGACCTCTTCGAGCTTGAGGCCGAGGTTCATCAGCACCTGCGCGGCGACCCCTTCGCTCTCACGGATGAGGCCGAGGAGGAGGTGCTCGGTGCCGATGTAGTTGTGGCCGAGGTTGCTCGCCTCCTCGACGCTGAACTCGAGCACCTTCTTCGCGCGGGGCGTGAAGGGAAGGTTGCCCATGGTGGGCATGCTCTGTCCGTGCTGGACGATCTTCTCGACCTCGCGGCGGATCTTGTCGAGGTCGACGTCGAGGTTGCGGAGCACGTTGGCCGCGACCGCGCTTCCCTCCTGGATCAGACCCAGGAGGATGTGCTCGGTGCCGATGTACTCGTGGTTGAACCGCTGCGCCTCTTGCCGCGCGAGGCTCATCACCTTCCGAGCCCGGTCGGTGAAGCGGTCGAACATGTTCATGAGTCAGTCCCCTGCGCCTTCTCTAGAGAATCGGCCGTTGTCCGACGTTTCGTGGCAGCCCGCGGTCACCGCGTCCCCTTCCGAGGACGCCGCGGCCGGCGGGGGCCCGTTTCAGTTCAGCTGATTCAGTCGCTTCCGGATGAAGTCTGCCCGGGTGATGTCTCGCTCGGGCGTCTCGAGCCGGCGCCCCTCCATCTTCTGGAGGTGGGCTGGCTGTGTCTGGATGAAGAGCTCGTTGACCATGCTGATCGGCATCTGCTCGATCAGGCCGAGGTTGACGCCCATCCGCACCGCGCTGAGGAGGTCCATCGTCTCCTCGCTCGTGATCAGGCGCGCCCGCTCGAGCATCCCGTAGGCGCGCCAGACCCGGTCCTCGAGGCCCCGGCGGTTCTCGGCGATGAGCGAGTCGCGGACGTTTCGCTCGTAGCGGATGATCTGCGGGACGACCTCGTGGACCGTCTTGAGGATGTCCTCCTCGCTGCGCCCGAGCGTCACCTGGTTCGAGATCTGGTAGAAGTCTCCCGACGGCTGCGTTCCTTCGCCGTAGACGCCGCGGACGGCCAGGTTGATCTTGCTGACCGCGTGGAAGACCTTCTCGATCTGCTTCGTCATGACCAGCGCCGGGAGGTGGAGCATGACGCTCACCCTCATCCCGGTGCCGACGTTGGTCGGGCAGGCGGTCAGGTAGCCGAATTGCGCCGAGAACGCGAAGTCGAGGGCGCTCTCGAGGGCGTCGTCGACCCGGCGGATCTCGCGGAACGCCTCCTCGGGACGGAAGCCGCTCCGGAGGACCTGGATCCGGAGGTGGTCCTCCTCGTTCACCATGATGGAGACGGCCTCGCGAGTCGAGAGGGCGACGCCGCGCTCGCCCTCGCCGCTCGCGTGGTCCTTCGAGATCAGGTGCCGCTCGACGAGGCAGAGCCGGTCGATCACGTCGGCCTTCTTGAGGTCGACGTAGAGGAGGTCGTTCGCGATCCGGCTGCCGGTCAGCTTGCTCCGGAGCAGCTCCTCGAGCTCGGCCCGCTGGTCGGCGTCGATCCGGGTCAGGAACGGGAAGCCGGCGAGGTTCCGCGCGAGCCGCAGGCGTGAGCTGATCACGATGTCGGCGTCGGGGCCGCCACCGTTGAGCCACTCGCCCAGGTCTTCGGGTCTCACGGGTAGATCCGACATGGTCGGCTTCGTCTTCCGTTCGAGGACGCCTAGACGGCGTCCCCACCCTCGTGGCCGGCGCCGTCGACCGCGGACGGCGCCCCTTCGTTCTCTTCGAGCCGGCGGATCTGGTCCCGGAGCTCGGCCGCCCGCTCGTACTCCTCCTTCTCGATCGCCACGTTGAGCTCCTGGCGTATCTTCGTCAGCTCGCGCTGGCGCTCGGCGACCGAGACCGACGAGGTCGCGGTCGAGCTCGGGACCTTTCCGATGTGATGGGTCGCGCCGTGGATCTTCTCGAGGAGCGGGACGAGGCCCCGCTTGAAGTGGACGTAGTCCTCGGGGCAGCCGAGCCGGCCCGTCGAGCGGAACTCGCCGAAGGTGAGCCCGCAGCTCGGGCAAGCGGTCTGCGCGCCGACCGTCTGGCTGCTGCCGCTCGCGCCACTCTCCTCGCCCTCGGTGTCACCGCCCGCGCTCGCCTTGGCCGCGCCGGCCGTGGCCGCCTGGGATGTCGAGAGATGGCTGATCAGCTCCTGCACCGAGAAGTTCGCCTTGTAGCTGATGCCCTTGTCCTTGGCGCACTCCTCGCAGAGATGAACCTCCTTCTTCTCCTTGTTCATGATCTCCGTGAGGTGCACGGTGGCGACGTTCTGGTTGCACGACTGACAGATCACGCGTCCCGAGCCTCCGTCGATCCGATCGCCCGCCGAAATAAATGATACCAGCCCGGCGCCCGGAACACGTCCGGGCCCGGTTGCGGCGCACTCGAGCGGGCGAACTGGCCTGCGAACGACGACGAATGAGGCGGTCCAGGTCGGCTTCCGAGCGCCGGCGTGGCAGCCCGCTACCTCCGCGCGCTCACAAGCCTTACACAGGCCGCGGAATGATAGCAGCGTCTCCGGCGGCTTGTCAAGCAAAGGCGCCCCTCGTCGTCGACGCAAACCCCCGTCGTTTCGTGACGCGCGGAGGAAGCGAGGGCCGAGGGAGGGGGCGGCCCCCGCCAGCGCCTCGAGAGGGGGGTCTGCCGGGTTCAACCTACCATAGAGCCTCGGGTTTCGCCTGATCCCGTGGGGACGACCACCCTTGACAGTCGAAACGGTCACGGGTATGATCCCGCCGATCTCGCGACGCTTGTACGTTGTGTCAAGAGTGGGTTCAGCCCACTCTTTTCCTTTTGGTTAGTTGGAGTAGGCGATCCCATGGTCATGGGGACTGAGATCCTTCGTCTCGTGGACACGATCCACCGGGACCGGGGGATCGACAAGGAAACCGTCTTTCAGGGCATCGAGCAAGCGATCGTCGCGGCGATCAAGAAGGAGCTCGGGGCCACGAAGGAGGTCTTCGTCGAGATCAGTCGCGACAGCGGCGAGGTGACGGCGCTCGACGGCGACAAGGTCGTCGACATGGCCGATCTCTTCGCGAAGCACGGCCGGATCGCAGCGCTGACCGCCAAGCAGGTGATGATCCAGCGCAACCGCGAGGCCCAGCGCGACGTCATTTACGACGATTACATTCGCAAGGTCGGACAGCTGGTGATGGGCACGATCCAGCGCTACGAGCGTCCCAACGTTCTGGTGAACCTCGGCAAGGACGCCGAGGGAATCGTGCCGCTCCGCGAGCAGGTGCGCGGCGAGACCTACAACGTCGGCGAGCGGATCAAGTGCCTTATCCTCGAGGTGAAGAAGGTCGGCCAGAAGGTCCGGATCGTCCTCTCTCGCGCGCATCCTGACATCCTGCGTCATCTCTTCGAGCTGGAGGTTCCCGAGATCCAGGAGCGGACCGTCGAGATCAAGGCGCTCGCCCGCGATCCAGGCCACCGGGCGAAGGTCGCGGTCGCCTCGATCGACATGAAGGTCGACTGCGTCGGCGCGTGCGTCGGCATCCGCGGCTCGCGGATCAAGAACATCGTCGACGAGCTCAACGGCGAGAAGATCGACATCGTCCGCTGGAACGAGTCGGCCGAGGTCTTCATCCGCAACGCGCTGAAGCCCGCCGAGATTCACGACATCGAGCTCGACTACGACGAGCGCCGGTCGCGGGTGTTCGTCGCCGAGGACCAGCTCGCCCTGGCGATCGGGCGACGCGGACAGAACGTGCGTCTCGCGGCGAGGATCTCGGGCTGGAACGTGGACATCGTCACCGGGGCGCGGGAGAGCTACCAGGAGCGGTTCGTCTCCGACAAGCCGCGCGAGGAGCTGGTCGCTGTCGAGAACGGTGAGGTGATCGGGCCGAGCATCGCCGCGACGCAGCTGCCCGGGTCCCAGTCGATGGCGCCGAGCCCGCTCGGACCGAGCCCCGCCGAGGCGGCGGCAGCCGCGGCCGAGGGCGAGACCCCCGCGACCGAGGGCGAGGCCCCCGCGACCGAGGGCGAGACCCCGGCGGCCGAGGGCGAGACCCCGGCGACCGAGGGCGAGACCCCGGCGACCGAGGGCGAGACCCCGGCGACCGAGGGCGAGACCCCGGCGGCCGAGGGCGAGACCCCGGCGGCCGAGGGCGAGACCCCGGCGGCCGAGGGCGAGACC
>JAJDCQ010000258.1 GCA_029260755.1 Planctomycetota bacterium
CCAGGCGAATTCGGCATTCACTTCCAGCGGATCGGAGCCGGGAGAAGAGACGGAAGGACGAACGGGGAGCCGCCACGTCGGCCCCCCTGAGATTCCCCTTGACGGAGGGGCCTTCCCATGGAAGACACGGAGAACACGGAGAATTCAGGGAGGACGCGCCGAGCGGTCGAAGACCCGGATCCCCTCCGAGGCTCCTCCGTGCCTCCGTGCCTCGGTGCCTCCGTGGTTTCATCCCCTCGGCGGAGGCGAAGCCAACCAACCTGGATGAGATGCTCGCGTCTCTCTCAGTGGCTCCTCCGTGTCCTCCGTGTCTCCGTGGTGACATCCTCTTCGCCGAAGGCGAAGCCGACCTCTAGCGCGTGGCCGCCTCGAGCTCATCGAGGGCGGCGAGCTCGGCGGCGTGGAGCTCCACGAGCTGCGCGCGGAGGCTCTCGAGGAGGTCGACGGTCGCGGCATCGTCGAGCGGAGCCTTCGCGCGCATCTGCCGGCCGAGCTCGTCGATCTCGTCGCTCGCCTTCGTGATCGCGGCGCGACCCCTCGCGCCCCGCCCGAGGAACGCCTTCTCCCGCCGGCGCAGGGCCGCCTTGCTCTTCTTGAACGGCCCGATCCGGCTGGGGAGGAGCGCTTCGGCGAACGCGGTCCACCGCGCGCCGAGCTCGCGGTAGCGATCGGCGACCGAGGCGAGCCCCTTCCTCTTCGTGACGGCGGCGGCCTCGTCGAGGAACTCGGCGTAGAAGGGACGGTAGAGGCCTCCGCCGGTCCCCGAGGTCTCGATCGAGTCGAACGCGTCGCGGAGGGCGAGCCCGACCAGCCCCTTCGGGAAGACCCGCCGCCATCCCTTCGCGTGCTTGTCGTTCGCGATCATCTTCGACCACTCGAGCAGTCCGTCGAAGCCGAACGTCTTGATCCGGGGCCGGCGAAACGCGCGGACGCACGCGCGGATGCCCTCCTCGACGGCGGCCTTCAGCTTGGCCGCCGAGAGCTTTCGCGGCGGCTCGATCACGATCGTGCGGTTCTTGTAGGAGCAGACGTGCGCCCGGGCGGTGGCCAGGTCGTCGAGGCCGATCGTGAGCGCGGCGGGCGCCGCGTCGCCGAGCTGCGCCTCGCCGCGCTCGGCGTCGATCGCGTGGACGACGGCGGTGTGCGCCCAGTCGCATGCGGCGGCTCCGCGGTCGAGGGCGAGGTAGGGCAGAAACGTCTTGCTCACGTAGACGATCGGCGCGCGGCCCGCCTCGAGCGCGGCGGTGACGTGGCCGAGCGCCGCTCTCTTGCCGGCCGTCTCGTGGACGATCAGCTTCCCGCCGAGGCGTTCGACGAGCCCGACCGCCAGCTCCGGTCCGGTCGCGAACTGCTGGTGACGACCCAGGATCCCGATGCCGCTCCCCATTCCGTAGCGCACCACCGAGGGGCAGAACGAGTAGCCCGCGCCGATCCCGCCCGCGATCCCGAGGACCATCGCCTCCGAGAGGGGCTCGCCGGTGTGGGGAGTGCGCAGCCCGGCGTGGGCGAGGACGTTGCGGAGATTGGCCGTCTCCCAGTGCCGTCCGCCGAAATGGTCGTAGCCCTCGAGCTGGGCCATGGTCGTCATCCCCTTCGTGCGCGCGGCTCAGTCGAGCGCGAGCATGCTGGCCGAGCGTCCCGCGAGGGGCGCATCGGCGCGGCCGACGAGCCCGGCGACCGCGTCCTTGAGCGCGTCGAGCTCGCCCGCGTCGAGCCACAGCCCGCGACACTCGGGGCAGACGTCGACCGCGACGCCGGTCCCCGGGTAGTCGATCCGGACGAGCCTCGGCGCGGTCGAGCACTTGAAGCAGACGATCTCGGTCGGCGCCCCGTCCCGCAGGTCGATCTTGCGGACGACGCACAGCTCCCGGACGAGCTCGCCCGCGTCGAACCACATCCCCTCGCACCCGAGGCAGCGCTCGACGACGATCCCGCTCCGGCGCGCGTGCCAGAGCCGGCCGTCGCATTTGGGGCAGCGACCCTCCGCCTTCGCCGCCGCCTCGGCCGCCTCGATCTTCGCCGCGGCGGCGCGGATCTCCGCGGGGGTCGGCCGCTCGTCGCCGGTGATCGGGCGGAACGCCTCCCGGAGCGCGTCGAGCTCCCCGCCGTCGATCCACGTCCCGTGACAGCCGGGGCAGACGTCGACGGGCACGCGCGTCGAGGGGTAGGCGATCTCGACGAGACGGCGGTCCTCGTCGGCGGGGCAGCGCAGGCAGCGGAGCTCGGTCAGCTTCCCCGAGGCGCGCCCGGCGAGCGGCCGGTGGATCCCGAGGATCGGCGAGATCTCGCCGGCGTCGAACCACATCCCGTCGCAGTCGGTGCAGCGCTCGACGAGGTTGCCCTTGCGGTAGAGGACCCAGAGCTTGCCGCCGCATCGCAGGCAGAGGAGGTCGGTGCGGGCGCTCACGGCGTCGCTCCTTCGTCGCCGAATGCGCCGTGTCTCCCGGCCCCGTCGGCGAACCGGCGCGCTCCATCGACCGCGCCGGCCTCGAGCGCGCCGAGGCCGAGGCGGAACTCGTTCCGGAGGGCGGCGTCGAGGTCGAGGCCGCCCTGCTCGTAGGCGCTTCGGCGATCGGTCCGGACGCAGACCGGCGGGAACGCCGCGATCTCGGCGGCGAGCGCCTCCGCCGCGGCCCGCGCGGCGCCGCTGCCGACGACGCGGTTCGCGAGCCCGATCCGCTCGGCCTCGGCGGCGTCGACGGCGCGCCCGGTGAGGATCAGGTCGAGGGCGCGCGAGAGGCCGATCAGTCGCGGCAGCCGGATCGTGCCGCCGTCGATCAGCGGCACGCCCCACCGCCGGCAGAACACGCCGAGGGTCGCGTCCTCCTCGACGACCCGCAGGTCACACCAGAGCGCGAGCTCGAGCCCGCCGGCGACCGCGTGCCCGGCGATCGCCGCGATGACGGGCTTGTCGAGGTGCAGCCGCGAGGGACCCATCGGGCCGGCATCGCCTTCGGGCTCGAGCCGGTTCGGTCGACCCTCCGCGACCGCCTTGAGGTCGGCGCCGGCGCAGAACGTCCCGCCCGCGCCCCAGAGGACGGCGACGCGGGCATGATCGTCGGCGGCGAACGCCTCGAACGCTGCCTGGAGAGCATCGGCGGTCGGGCGATCGACCGCGTTCCGTCGATCCGGTCGATCGAGGATGACGGTCGTGACCGGCCCGGCCCGCTCGACCCGGACGGTTTCCATGCGTCCCTCCCCATCCGCCCTGCCGCGACGCGCTCAGCGCTCGAGCTCGACGGTCCCGTCGATCGTGAGGCGGAGCGACTTCCGCGCCGGCTGCCAGAACCGGATCGACCCCTCGAACGTGACCTTCGCGCCGCGCTCGAGACCGCGGTAGGCCGCGCCCCCTCGCGGGTCCTCGGGGAGCTGCACCTTGATCCAGATCTCGTTCGACGCGATCGTCACGAGCGGCTTGATCTCGGGCCCGCCGACCTCGACGATCTCGCCGGCGCCCCGCACCCGTGAGCCGGTGAGCCGCGCGCGAAGCGCCTGATAGTCGTTCTGCCAGGCCTCGGTCGGCCCCTCGTCGAGGCGCCGGACCTGCATGTCCTCGATCGCGGCGATGGCCTCGCCGACCGGGCGCGCCGGAGCGGGTGGGGTAGGGGGCGCGCTCGCGGATCCGCCGGCATCGGCACCCGTGTCGCCGGCGCCCCCGGACCCGGTCGGCGCGGAGCCGCCGGCGTCGGGCCGGTCGCCGCCGTCGCTCGAGCCGCCCGTTCCCCCGTCGGGCCCCGCGCCGCCGCCCGCATCGCCGTCGGTCGGCGGCTCGGACGTGCTGCCACCGCCGCGGCCGAGCGCCTCCTCGCAGCGGCGCTTGAGCTCGACGACGCCCGAGGGGATCGGGCGGCCGGTCCGCTCGAGCGCCTCGATCTTCGCGAGCGCGCCCGCGTGATCGCCGGCGCCGGCGAGCTCGGTCGCCTGCGTCGCGAGGACGGCGGCCCGCGCCTTGGTGAGGCGCTTGCGAACCTCGTCGACGGTCGGCTTCAGGGCCGGCTTCCAGGCCGGGTCGGCGATCGCCTTCTCGATCAGTCGGTCGGCCTTCGCCACCCGCGCCGCCGTGGCCGGCGGCTCGGCGAGATCGGCCGCCTCGGCGAGGATGCTCAGGATCCGTTCGCGACCCGCGTCGGCGCTCCCCGCGCCCGCTCCGCTCGCCCCGCGCTCGTCGGGGGCGAGCTTCGACTCGAGGAGGGCGACCTCGCCGAGCAGGCGCTTCGCCTCCTTCCGGATCTTCGCGTCGGACGCCTCGACCGCTTTCTCGAGCCAGCCGCGCGCCTTGTCGAGCTTCTCGCGGGTCGCCGGCGCGCGGGTGTAGAGGGTACCGAGGCTGAGCATCGCCTGCGCGTCGCCGGCCGCGGCCGCGTTCTCGAGGCTCTTGATCTCGAGGAGATCGTCGGGCGAGGCGATCGCCTCGGTGCCTCCATCGGGAGCGGGCGCCGGTGGGGGCTCCCGCAGGTTCTTGCGCAAGAGCATCGCGACGCCGATCAGGACGCCGAGCACGATGATCGCGAGCGAGAGGTTGCGCGTGGTCGACCCACCCGAGGGCGGCGGCGCGTTCGCCGCGCGGATCTTCGCGCTGCTGACGTTCCGCGTCTTCGCGCTGCTCCGCGCGACCGCCCCGGGATCGGTCGGGCCGCCCGCGCTCACCGCGCCGGTCCCGTCGGGACCCGGCTCGGGCGCCGCGCCGACGAGCGCTCCGGCGCCGGGGGCGACCGGAGCGTCCTTCTTCCGGCGCGTCGTCCGGCTGCTGATCGTCCCGCGCCGGATCTTGCCGGACTTGCGCGCGATCCGGCTGCTGCGGGCGCGACCTCGCGTCGGCGCCTTGCCCTTCGCGGTTCCCCCGGGAGTCTTGAGCTTCTGGTCGTAGACCTGCCGGGCCCGCTCGAGCGCCGCGCGCTCGGCCGGATCGATCGGCGCCGCGTCCGGGGCCGCGGGGGGCGCGGAAGCAGCCGGGGCCATCGCCGGGGCGGTATCACCGAGCGGCACCGGAGCCTGCGCCGCCTGGACGGCGAACGCGGCCGTCCCGGGAGCGACGCCGCCGACGCCGTATCCGGTGTTCGGCGGCGCCATCGTCGCCTGCGGCTGCGGAACGACACCGGGAACGATCCCGGCCGGCGCCGCGTAGGCGACGGCGCCGGGTGTGGCGACGGTCGGCGCCACCCCGGAGAGATCGACCACCTGATCCTTGCGGAGGGTGTAGACCGCGGCGCACGCCGGACATTGGAACGAGTCCCCCGGCTCGAGGGTCGTCTGCGCGAGCGCGCCGCAGTGAACGCACCGGACGGCGCGCGCGACCGGCGCGGCGATGGGCACGGGCGCCACGGGCGCCGGAACGGCGACCGCCTGCGGGACCGCAACGGGCGCGAAGGGCGCGGCGGGCGCGACCGGCACCGGGACGGCGATCGGAACGACCGCCTGGGCCGTCGCCGGAGCCTGAGGCTGGGCCGGCGCCTGGTTCGTCTGCGCAGGCGCCTGGGTCGCGGCAGGAGCCGGGGCGACCGCCGGGACGCCGGCGCGAGGAATCGTCGGCGCCGCGGGACCGACCGGACGAAACCCACCCTTGATGTTGGGAGCCGTGGCGGACGGGTCGGTACCGCCCGCCGGCGCTTGCTGGCGGTTCGAGTGGAGCGCGGCGCTGCAACTGGGGCAGTCGTTGCCCTCGCTCGGCTCGCCGTGAGTGGGGCAGCGAGTCATGACGCCACGATGGCAAAGCCCGGTGAGAGCGTCAATTGGACCGGCGCCCGGCTCCGCGCCCCCACGCCCTCAAACCCGGACGGCGCCATCGGGGTATCCCCGATGGCGCCCGCGCCGGGCCCGTCCTGCAACGGAGGTCGCGAGGTCTCCCTCTCTACCGTCCGCCGCCGCCACCGGCTCCGCCCGAGGACGTTCCCGTCGTCGCCGTCTTCTTCTGGAGCCGGAAGATCATCACCTCGCCCTTGTCCGCCTTCTCGAACTCGACCTCGATGCCCATCGCCTTGCAGATGAAGAGGATCGCATCCCGCGCCTTCACGTCACGCATCCGCGCGCTCACCTGCCGATCCTTGAAGTCGTCGGTCGCGAACGCGAAGCCCACTCCGGTGATGTCGGCGAAGAACTGGATGCAGTCCTCGAAGGGCGTCCCCTGGAAGTTGAGGGTCAGCCGTCGGTCGAGCTGCGCCCCCGGCTTCTCCCCGTCGTCGGCTCGCGCGTCGCCCGACGCGGCGGCGACGAGCGAGATCGCCACCAGAAGGGTCAGCGCCACCGTCCTCATTCTCATGAACGTCATGGTCTTCTCCTCGTGCTCTTCCTCAATGGAAAACGTACTGAATCCTGTCGTCCGCCCGATCGAACTCGAGCCCGACGAATCGCCCGTCGCGCGCGGCGCGCAGCAGGACCGTCTCGATGCGATCTCCGGCCTCCGACGCCGTCTCGCCGCCGCCGATCGCCACGACGACGACCTCGGGACGCACCTCGGCGGACGATCCCGGCGCCGGCCCGGCGCGGACGAGGACGCGGTCGATCTCCGAGCCGCGCGCGAGCGCGACCACCTCGGCGATCAGGTCCGGGAGCGCCGCGTCCGACGCCCGGGCGAGCCTCGGCGGAGACGGCCGACGCGGTCCGGTCGATGTGGCCGGCGTGATCGCGCCGGCCGTGACGAGCAGCCACCCGGCGGCCGCCACCATCGCGATCGCCGCGGCGGCGGCCGCCACCCCGGTCCCGGTCCCGGTCGAGGCCGGGCTCGGGCGGGCGACGGGCGAGCGCGCCGGCGCCGGCGTCGGCGCGGCCGGGACCGCGGACGGGGCGTCGTCGTTCGCGACAGGCTCGAAGAGGCCGCGGGCCGCCAGCGCGATGGCCGCGTCGAGCCCCGCCGCGACGACGGCGTCGACGGCGCTCGCGCCCGCCGCGGCGGCGCGGCAACGGGCGCACCGCTCGAGATGGCGGGCGGCCGCGTCGACCAGCTCATCGGGAGCCTCGGCCGCGTCGAGCGTCGCGAGGCGCTCCACCTCGTGGCAGGCGAGCTCGGGCATGGTCACTCCCCCGCTCCGAGCCGGTCGCGCAGCCGCGTCCGGGCATGGAAGAGGTTCACGCGGACGGCCGCGGCCCGGCAGCCGAGGACGAGGGCGGCCTCGGTCGGGCGCATGGCCTCGATGGCACAGAGGGCGAAGGCCGCTCGCTGCGCATCGGGGAGCGTCGCGAGCGCCGCGAGGACGCGCGCCGCCTCCTCGCGGGCGATCGCCTCGCGCTCGGGCGAAGGGGCCGACCTCGCCTCCGGCGGCCGTCGCGCCGCGAGCCCCTCGACGGCCCGGCGCGCGGTCGCCCGGCGACGCACCCGATCGCGGGCCGCGTTCACCGCGATCGCGAGGGACCAGGCGCGCGGCGGGGTCGTGCCGTCGTAGCGCCCGATCGCGTCCAGCAGCTTGAGGCAGGTCTCCTGGGCCACGTCTTCTCCCTCGTGGGGGCAGGCGGTCACGGCGGTCGCGACCCGGACGATCGCGGGGCGGACCCGCTCGATCAACCGAGCGGTCGCGCCGCGGTCGCCCGAGGCGGCCGACCGGGCGAGGGAGACGAGGTCGTCGACCTCGCCACCCCCATCGAGACTGATCTCCGACTCCGCCAACCTCACCCTGCCCCGACTACGCGCCCCGTTCGCCGCCCGTTAACGAGAATCGAGAAAGACGGACGAGAAAACACGGACTGAAAGGAGGAGGTCATCCCATCTCCCCCATCGAGGGGGGCCCGGGCCTGCCGCGGCTCGCGGGTCGCTCCGGCTCGCGGGTCGCTCCGACTCGCGGGTCGCCGGGACTCGCCCGGCGCGCGCCGCCTCCCCCGTCACCGATCGCGGACCAGGACCTCGCTCGCGGCGACGTCCTTCGACACCACGACCCACCGATACCCGGGCGCCTCGCTCGAAGCCTCGGTCCGCACGTGAACGGTCTCCTCGCCCCGGACCTCCACCTCGACCGACAGCTCGTCGTCGTCGGCCGTCCTGGCCACGACGGTCACCCGCCCGATCGCCACCGGCCCGAACAGCCAGCGCTCCGAGCTGCCGACCGCGCCGAGCAGACGAGCCCTCACGTCGCGCCGCCGGCTCCCCTCGACCACCGACCAGCCCAGCTCGGGCGAGAGGTCGACCACGATCCAGCCCGCGGACGCGAGCCCGAGGGACGGGCGATCGCGCCGCGACTCCCACCACGCCCGCACGCTCGGCTCGAGGACGCCGGGCCGACCGGCGTCCGCGTCGGCCTCGCTGATCAACCCGTCGCCCCCCGGCTCGCCGATCATGACGAGCGCGCTCGCGGCGCGGTGCTCGTCGTGGCCGTCGGTCGTCGTGTCGAGGAGCGCGCCGAGGAGCCGCGCGATCCGGGGGCGGTCGGCCACCCAGGCGAGCTGATCCGGTGCATCGCTCAGCAGCTCCCGCCACGCGCTCGGCTCCGAGGCGACCGCGGCGATGAGGCGCTCGTAGCCGGGGTCGGCCACGAGGAGCTCGTCGAGGCACTCGATCGGAGAGGTGATCGAGGTCCCGTCGCGGCGGTCGCGGAGCGCCTCGATGAGGATCGGCGCGGCCTCGGGGGTCATCCACGTCGCGAGCTCGTCGTCGGGGACGTCGTCGAGCAGGAGCACCGCGGTGAAGAGGACGTCGCCGGCGACCGCCGCGACCGATGGGTCACTCGAGCGGGCGGACTCGCTCGCCCGGTGCGCGAGCTCGCGCCAGCGTCGCGGATCGAGCTCGAGCACCTCGTCGAGGAGATACCCCGCGAGCGCGAGGATCACCGCGCGCCCCGGGGCGTCGCGCCCGGTCTCCGAGAGGACCTCGACGAGCGCCGGGAACGCCTCGACGCCTCGTTCCATGAGCACGGTCGCCGCCCGCGAGCGCGCCTTCCAGCCGTAGCTCCCGTCCGGCTCGACCTCGAGGGCGAGGCCGGCGGGCTCCGCGGCCAGGGCGCGGGCGTGCCAGAGCGAGGAGTCGGTGTAGCGGACGCCCGCCACGACGCTCACCGTGACGAGGGCGGCGACCGCCGCGACGAGGACGAGCGTGACGAGGAGTCGGGCCGTCCCGCGCGGCGGTCGCGCCTCGGTCACGCCCCGCCGCCGACGCCGGTGTGCCCGAAGCCGCCGGCGCCGCGGTCGGTCGCGTCGAGCTCGTCGACGACCTCGAACGCCACCTGGACGACCGGCGCGATCACGAGCTGCGCGATCCGGTCGCCGCGGCGCACCGCGAACGGCTCGGCGCCGAGGTTCACCAGCAAGACGCAGACCTCGCCCCGGTAGTCGGCGTCGATCGTCCCGGGCGCGTTCACGACCGTCACCCCGTGACGGATGGCGAGGCCGCTCCGCGGCCGGACCTGCGCCTCGAACCCGCGGGGGACGGCGATCGCGAGGCCGGTCGGCACCTTCGCCCGCGCGCCCGGCGCGATCACGAGCTCGGCGTCGAGCGCGGCGACGAGATCGGCGCCGGCCGCGCCGGCGGTCATGTAGCGCGGGAGGGGGAGGTCCGCGTCGCGGTCGGGGTCGAGCCGCTTCACGGCGAGGGTGGGGGCGTCGGTCGGCATCGCTTGCCTCCGCGTCGGATCGATCGGGCCGGAGTCCCCCCGGTCTACCACGCGACCGCCCGCGACGCGATGCCCGTCCCGCGCGCTCGCGCCGCGCGGCCCCGCGCCCGATAATGCCGCCACGGAGGCGAGAACGCATGACGCGCGAGGAGCTGCTGCAGCGGGCGACCGCGGGCGAGACGTGGGACGTCGTCGTCATCGGCGGCGGCGCGACCGGCCTGGGCGTGGCCGTCGACGCGGCGAGCCGCGGCTGGCGCACCCTGCTGCTGGAGCAGGACGACCTCGGCAAGGGCACCTCGAGCCGCTCGAGCAAGCTCATCCACGGCGGCCTGCGCTACCTCAAGCAGGGCAACATCTCGCTCGTCCGCGAGGCGCTCCGCGAGCGCGGCATCCTCTACACGAACGCGCCGCACCTGGTGACGAACCTCGCGTTCGTCGTCCCGCGCTACAAGTGGTGGGAGGGCCCGTTCTACGGGATCGGCCTGAAGCTCTACGACGTGCTCGCCGGCAAGCTCAACCTGGCGCGCAGCCGCAGCCTCGGCCGGCGCGAGACGCTCGCGAAGATCCCGAACCTCGAGCGCGACGGCCTCGACGGCGCGACGATGTACCACGACGGGCAGTTCGACGACGCCCGCATGTGCGTCTCGCTCGCCCTGACCGCCCTCGACCACGACGGCGTGATCCTCACCCGCGCGCGGGTGACCGCGATGGCCAAGGACGAGGGCGATCCGGGGCAGGTCCGCGGCGTCCGCTTCGTCGACGTCGAGACCGGCGCCGAGCACGAGGTGAGCGCGCGCGTCGTCATCAACGCGACCGGCGTGTTCGCCGACGCGATCCGCCAGATGGACGAGCCGGACGCCCCGTCGATCCTCGAGCCGTCCCGCGGCGTCCACCTCGTCCTCGACGCCTCGTTCCTCGACGGCGACACCGCGATCGCCGTCCCGCAGACCGACGACGGGCGCGTCCTGTTCGTCATCCCGTGGCACGACCGGTGCCTCGTCGGGACGACCGACGCGGGCGCGCCCGAGCCGGTCCTCGAGCCGCGGGCGAGCGACGAGGAGGTCGGCTTCATCCTGCGGAACGCGTCGCGCTACCTCGCCCGCGACCCGAAGCGCGCCGACGTCCTGAGCGTGTTCGCCGGGCTCCGCCCGCTCGTCAACGCGGGCGGCGGCGGCGCCGACACGAAGTCGATCAGCCGCGAGCACGAGATCATCACCTCGCCGAGCGGGCTGGTCAGCATCGTCGGCGGGAAGTGGACGACCTACCGGCGGATGGCGGAGGAGGTGCTCGAGGTCGCGGCCGACGTCGGCGACCTCGCGCCGGCGGACTGCCGGACCGAGACGCTCCACCTGCACGGGTACCTCGCCCGCGACGACGCGGCGATGCCCGAGGACGACACGTTCCGCTTCTACGGCGCCGACGCGCCGGCCGTCCACGAGGTCTGCGGCGAGCGCTCCGAGTGGCTCGAACCGCTCGACGATCGCCTCCCCTATCCGACCGGGCTGGTCGCCTGGAGCGCCCGCCGCGAGATGGCCCGCACGGTCGAGGACGTCCTCTCGCGCCGGACCCGGGCGCTCCTCCTCGATGCGCGGGCGTCGATCGCCGCCGCGCCGCGCGTCGCGCGGGTGCTCGCGGACGAGCTCGGCCGGGACGAGGCCTGGGTCGCGGCGCAGGTCGCCGAGTACGAGGAGCTCGCCCGCGGGTACCTTCTCCCCGATGGGGACGGGCCCGGCGACGAGCCGGGCGATGCGCCGAATGCGACGGGCGCCGCGCCGTCCGACGCCTGAGGCGCGGCGCGCGTGACCGCGCGACCCATCCTTGTCGCCGTGATGCGCACCCCCTAGGATGCGGACGTCGCGCGAACCGGAGCCCCCGCCAGGAGCCTGAGCCGTGAACGCCGCCCCCTCCCTCCGTCGCCGCCTTCCCCTCGTCGGCGCGACCGCGATCGTGATCGCGCTCGCCGCGCTCGGCATCGGCCGCGCCGCCGAAGGGCCGCCCTACCGCGACCAGAATCGAAGCCTCAACGACCAGAAGGAGGTGGAGAAGGCCGCCAAGGCGGTCGCGGAGGGCGGGCCGAAGAACGCCGCGAAGGTCGTGTCGCTCCTCGGCGACGAGAGCGGCCTCGTCCGCGACCGCGTCTTCTGGGTCATCGACGACGACTGGTCGAGCGACGACATCGCCGCGCTCGCCCCCGGGCTCAAGGCGCGCGACGAGATCGCCGTCCGCAATGTCGCCGAGCTCCTCGGCATGCACGAGGTCGCCTCGGCGCGCTCGGACCTCGCCAAGGCGCTCAAGAAGAGCCACGAGCCGCTCACCCAGGTCGAGATCCTCCGCGCCCTCGGCGCGGTCGGCGAGGAGGGCGACCTCCGCGACATCGAGAAGCTGATCAAGCGGGCGAAGCACCCGCACGTCCAGGCGGCGGCGCTGGTCGCCGCGACGAGGATCGACGCCGCCGGCGCGATGAAGCGGCTCGAGGATGCGTGCGACGCCGACAACGTCCTCCTCTACGCGGCCGCCCTCCACCGCATGGCCGAGGTCGACCGGGGGAAGGCCGTCGAGCGCGCGATCGTGGCGCTGGGCGTCGAGGTCAAGGGGCGCGTCGCGGTCCTCGGTCCGCGTCTGCTCTTCGCGGCGCTCGGCGTCTTCGACGGGATCGACGGCGACGACCGCGGCAAGCACGCCGACGGGATCAAGAAGGCGATCCCGGCCCTGATCGCGCGCCTCGAGCGCGAGGACGGCCGCGGCAAGCACGACACCGCCGAGACGCTCCGCTGGCTGACCGGGCAGCACGACCTCGGCGATGAGGCGTTCACCTGGACGGCCTGGTGGGAGCCGAACGCCGAGTCGTTCGACCCCGGCAAGGTCGGCGAGAAGGACGGCGACGGTCCGGCGCCGGTGAAGACGGTCGTCCGCTACCACGGGATCCCGATCTACAGCAAGCGCCTCGCCTTCATCCTCGATCTCTCGGGCGGCATGACCCAGCAGCTCGAGGGCAAGGAGTTCGAGGGGATGACGCGCCTCGACTACGCGAAGAAGGAGCTGACGAACGTCCTCAAGCAGCTCGACGACGACGTCGCGGTCAACATCTTCTTCTTCGGGTCCGACTTCGCCTCGGCCGCCGATCGCCTCGCGCCGCTCAAGAAGAGCCGGCGGGCGTTCACCCAGTGGGTGATGGATCGCCAGGTGAGCTCGACGAAGAACATGTTCCGGAGCAACATCTTCGACCCGATGGTGACCGCGCTCGACGACCCGACGATCGACACGATCTTCCTCCTCTCGGAGGGCTTCCCCACCGAGGGGCTCTACCAGCGCCGCAGCCGGTTCCTGTTCCACCTGAAGGACCACAACGTCCTCGCTCAGACGCGGATCCACGCCCTCTACATCGGCTCGGCCGACAGCGGGCGTCGATTCGTCAAGGCGGTCGCCGAGGCGGGGCGCGGTCGCTACTACGATGTCGCCGAGCGCGGAAACGAGGGCGACGGCAAGTAATCCGCCCGCCGGATGCGGGCACGCGCCTCGAAGAACCGTTTGTGCTCGCCCTCCTTCCGATGCCACGATGACGGCGGGAGATCCGTTTGCCGCCGTCACCGCCCTCGCCCGAGTCCGTCCCCGGAGCCCCCGAGGACCGCGTGATCGCCGCGCGCCTCCTCGCCGGCGGGAAGATCACGCGCGAGCAGCTCGTCGCCTCGCTCGCCCGGCAGCGGGCGCAGGGCGGCCCCCAGGCGCTCCCGCTCGCGGAGGTGCTCGTCGCCGAGGGGATCTGTGATCGGGCGACGGTCCGCGCCGCCGCCACCCGCGACGGCGAGGCGCCGCCCGGCTCGGCCCGCTTTCGCCCGCACGACACGCTCCCCGCCGAGGCCCCGCCCGCGCCGCCGCCCCGCGACGCCCCGCCGCCCGGGAGCGCCCGGTTCCGACCCGGGCCGGGCGACGGCTCGGCCCGCTTCCGTCCACGACCGACCGGACCGGGCTCGGGCCCGGCGCCGACGGGGACGGCGCGCTTCGCCCCGACGCCGGCTCCGCCGGGCTCGTCGCGACTTCCGCCCGGGGCGACCCAGTCCGCCCGCTCCGCCGAGATCACCCCGCGGCCGCCGAGCGCCCCGCGGCCGGGCGCCGGAACCGGAAGCGGCAGCGGTCGAGGGCGGACGCCCGTCCCGCCGTTCCTCCGCGGGACGCCGTCGCCGGCCGGCACGACGCCCGCCCCGCCGAGCGCGTCGCGCTCCCCCGGCTCGCGCGAGCTGCCGGCCCGGCTCCGGGCCGCGATGGACGACCCGGACAAGCGCGTCGGGCGCTACATCCTGCTCGAGGAGCTCGGGCGCGGCGGCATGGGCGTCGTCTACCACGGCCACGACCCGACGCTCGACCGCGACGTCGCGATCAAGATGGTCCTCGACGCCTCGGTCGGCCGGAACGACCGCGCCCGGTTCGAGCAGGAGGCGCGCTCCTGCGCCAAGCTCCGCCACGCGGGGATCGTCGCGGTCCACGAGATCGGCGACCACGAGGGCAAGCCGTTCCTCGTGATGGACTACGTCGACGGCCGCGCCCTCGACGCCGTCGTGAAGCGCAAGCGCCCGCCGCCGCGCCGGACGGCCGAGATCATCCACGAGATCGCGCTCGCCCTCCACTACGCCCACGGCCAGGGCATCGTCCACCGCGACGTGAAGCCCGAGAACATCCTCATCGACGCCGACGGGCGGGCGCGCCTGACCGACTTCGGCCTCGCGCGCGATCTCTCGACCGAGGGAAACCTCACCGCGAGCGGCCAGCTCCTCGGGACGCCGCTCTACGTCGCGCCCGAGCAGGCGCGCGGCGACAAGCGCTCGATCGGGCCGCGTTCGGACGTCTACAGCCTCGGCGCCGTCCTCTACTACGCCCTCCTCGGGAAGCCGCCGTTCTCGGGGGCGACCCTCCTCGAGATCCTGAACAAGGTGTTCCACGACGACCCCGAGCCGCCGCGCTCGATCGATCCGAGCATCCACGGCGACCTCGAGACGATCGCCCTTCGCTGCCTCGAGAAGACCCCCGGCCGCCGCTACCCGGACGCCGACGCGGTCGCCCGCGAGCTCCGCCGCTTCCTCGACGGCGAGGCGATCGAGGCGCGCCCGGCCGGACGGCGCGAGCGGTTCCGGCGGTGGGCGAAGCGCCGACCCGCCCTCGCCGCCACGATCGTCGCCGGCAGCGTCGTCCTGGCGTCGGCCCTCGTCGCGGGCGTCTCGGCCGCCGTCTACTTCGTCGGCCGGATCGCCGAGGAGCGCGACGAGGCGGAGTCGCGCCGGGCCGAGGCCGACTCGCTCCGCGCGCAGGCCGAGGAGGACCGCGAGCGCGCGCGGGCGGCCGAGCGGGAGGCGCGCTCGGCCGCGGCGCGGGTCGAGTTCGCCGGGCGAGCGAAGGACGGGTTGCTCGCGGAGGCCCTCGTCCAGAAGGGGGAGCGTCTCATCTCGAGCGGCCGCTACGGCGAGGCGAGCGCGCTCTTCGCCGCCAGCCTGGAGCTGGCCGAGACGGCCGGCGCCCGCTCGGGGCTGGCCCACGCCCTCCCGCGGATGGGGCGGATCGTCTGGTCGACGCCCCGGCGCATCCCGGCGACCGCGGTCGCCTGGCGTCCGGGCGGCGACCTCCTCGCCTTCGGCGACGAGAACGGGATGGTGCGGCTCTTCGACGCGGCGGCCGGCACCGAGATGACCGTCTACCGGGGGCACGGCGGACGGGTGACCGACCTCGCCTGGACGCCCGACGGCGCGCGCCTCGCATCGGCGGGCGGCGACCGCCGGGTGCTGATCTGGGACGCGGCGTCCGGGCGCGAGGTCGCCGTCATCGAGGGCTACGAGGCGCCGCTCGCCGCCCTCGCCTGGAGCGGCGACGGCGAGGCGCTCGCGACGGTTGGCGCCGACGGCGAGGTGCGGATCTGGCGGAGCGAGCTCGGGACCGACCCGCGCGTCCTCGGCGCCCACGACGCGTCCCTCGTCGATGTGGCGTGGAGCCCGACCGGATCGCGCATTGCGGTCGCCGGGGTCGACGGGCGGGTGCTCGTGATCGAGGCGCGCTCGGGCACGATCGAGGCCGAGCTGATGGCCCCCTCGGGCGGCGCCCTCACCGCCCTCACCTGGCACCCGACCGAGGATCTCATCGCGACCGGCTCGGTCGACCGGAGCATCCGGATCTGGGACGTCCGCCGCGGCGAGCTCCTCGAGGTGCGGGGCGGCCACCAGCAGCCGATCCGTGACATCCGGTATTCGCCTGATGGAGCCCGGATCGCGAGCGTCGGCGACGACGGAATCGCCCGGGTCGAGTCGGCATCCCGCGAGACGACCGGCGGGGCCGCTGCGCCGCTCACCCTCGAGACGGGGTCGCCGGTCGTCACGATGGCCTGGTCGCCCGACGGGACCCGGCTCGTCACCTGCGGGGTCGACGAGCGGATCGGCGTCTGGGCCGTGCAGCGTGCCGAGCTCGTCGGCGCGCTCCACGCCCACCTCGGCGCGGTCCACACGGCTCGGTTCGACCCCGAGGGGCGGCGCGTCGTGAGCGCGGGGAGCGACGGGACGGTGCGGCTCTGGGACGCGACCAACGGCCGTCCCGTCTCGATCGTCGGCGAGCACGCCGGCGGCGCCCTCTCGGCGGCGTTCTCGCCCGACGGCAGCCGGATCGCCTCGGCCGGGATGGACCGGATCGTCCGCGTCTGGAACGCCGCCGATGGCGTGGCGGCGCTGGCGATCCCGGGAAACGCCGGCCCCGTCGTCGACCTCGCCTGGAGCCCGGACGGCGAGCGCATCGCGACGGGCGCCGCCGACCGGAGCGTCCGGATCTTCGACGCGGCGACGGGCAAGGCGGAGACCCTCTCGGTCGGCCACGCCGACGTCGTCAGCGCGGTCGCCTGGCACCCGCGCGGCGAGCGCCTGGCCAGCGCCGACCAGAGCGGCAACCTGACCGTCTGGCTCGGCGACGCCGAGGAGGACGCGGTCGGGATCGACATCGAGGCGCACGACCTCCAGATCACCGGGATCGCGTGGGGCCCGCTCGGACGACGGATCGCGACGTCGAGCTGGGACGGGAGCGTCCGGATCTGGGATGCCGAGACCGGGATGCGTCTCGGCGAGCTGCTCGGCCACGACGGCGAGGTCACCGCCGTCGCGTGGACCGCCGACGGGCGGAGGATCGCGACGGCGGGCGTGGACGAGACCGTCAAGCTGTGGGACGGGACGCGCTACGACATCATCGACACGCTCCACGGTCACGACGCGCCGGTGACGCACGTGCACTTCGAGCGTGACAACCGCCGGCTGCTGAGCGCGGCGGAGGACGGCTCGATCCGGCTCTGGGCGGACCAGCGCAAGAAGGAGCCGGTGCCCGAGCGCGGCGACCCCGACCTGTCGGCGCTCGCCCTCGCCCTGCGGCCCGACGGACGGCAGCTCGCCGTCGGGTTCAGCGACGCGGCCGTCTGGCTGCTCCAGCCCGACACCCTCGCCCTCGACGGGATCGCGATGAACGGCGAGGCCGAGGCGGTCTACTCGCTCGCCTACTCGGCCGACGGCAAGATGCTCGCGGAGGGCGGGCTCGACGGAGCGGTCCGCCTCCGGACCTCGGATGGCGGCGCCGAGCTCCGGACGTTCCGGCGCCACGTCGAGGCGGTCGCGGCGATCGTCTGGTCGCCCGACGGGCGCGACCTCATCACCGGCAGCTACGACGACCGCGTCTACATTTGGGACGTGGCGAGCGGAGAGGTCGGTCACGAGCTGATCCACAACGGCGACGTGAACGGCCTCGCCCTGAGCCCCGACGGATCGCAGCTCGCGGTGGCCGTCGGCGACGCGACGGTGCGGGTCTGGGAGCTCGCGACGCGGACCGAGCGCCTCATCCTCGACGGACACCGGAACGAGGTCGCCCGCGTTGCGTACTCGGCCGACGGGAGCATCCTCGCGAGCGCGAGCTGGGACGGCACCATCCGGACGTGGGACGCGAAGACCGGACGCGAGCTCGCCCTCCTCTACGGGCACCGAAAGGCGGTCCGGGCGCTCGCGATCTCCCCGGACGGAAGCCAGATCGCGAGCGGAGGCGACGACGACACCGTCCGCCTCTGGGAGACCGCGACCGGGCGAGAGATCTGCCGCCTGCGCGGCCACGCCGACGTGATCGAAGGGGTCGTCTGGACGGCCGACGGAACCAAGCTGATCAGCGCGAGCGACGACGGCTACGTGAAGCTCTGGAGGCTCCAGCAGCTCGGCTTCCTCGCCCCCGCGAACGAGATCGCCCAGAAGGTCTGGAGCCAGACCGGATTCCGCGTCCACGGCCTCGACGGAGTCCAGGTGACGAACCGCCTGATGATCGAGGGACGGTAGCGATAGGCCGCACCGACGGGCGCGTCTGCCCGACGCGGAGGTGAGCTGATCTACTGCCGAGCCTCTGGTGTGAATCGAGGGGTCAGGTCCAGGAATCACACCAGCGAAGCTGTCGCGGCGGCTCGGCTGATCCGGCACCCTCTGGTGTGACCGGGCCCCCCTTCGGTGTGAATCCTGGACCCGACCTCAGGATCCCTGCTCGATGCCTACGAACGCTCGAGCGACGTCGTCGCCGCTCCCTCGATCCGCGGGCGTCCCTGTGAATCGAGGGGTCAGGTCCAGGAATCACACGAGCGAATCTGTCGCAGCAGCTCGTGTGACCCGGCCCCTCTGGTGTGAATCCTGGACCTGACTGGACCTGACCCTGGAATCTGACCCCTCGAGTCCGCGCCGGTGGTGTTTAGGCTCTGATGACTACGTCGCATCACTCGTCGCGTCACTGCGGCGGGACGGCATGGTCGTACGCTTGCGGCGGCGCCACAGCAGCGGGATTGTGGCTAGCGCGAGTAGGGAGAGCGACGGTTCGGGAACGAACGTGTACGAAACCTGGGCAGAATACGTGTAGTCTCCCGTGGACTTCGAGGTGCTGCTGATTGAAAAAGCGGTGTTCCTGTTCACCGTCAGGCTCAGCATGGCGGTCACATCAACCTCGAACGACTCGCCCGGCCCCCCTATGAACGCCGGGAGTGCTGCGGGTGCGGGGGATAGGGTCGTGCTGAAGGGGCCCGTGGCTAACGAATACGCGGCCGGATTGTTGGTAGCCACGAAGGGGCTGACAGTTATGGCGTGACCGCCATCATCGCCGACGCCTACGACGTCTACGTCGAGCAACACACTTGCGCTTGAAGAGATAATCGGAACGCCGACATTAAAGAAGTCGATGTTGCCGTAGCTCACGAACGCGCCGTGAACGATCGAACCCTCCAA
The DNA here is from genome assembly GCA_029260755.1 of Planctomycetota bacterium. Taxonomy (GTDB): domain Bacteria; phylum Planctomycetota; class J058; order J058; family JAJDCQ01; genus JAJDCQ01. The sequence goes on from JAJDCQ010000258.1 coordinate 18,785, forward strand.
CAGGATTTCTACGCCGGTGAGCGTGCCAATGCTCTGGTCGAACTTGGGAAGTGAGAGGGTAGGAGAGCCGCTGCTTGAAACCGAGAAAGAGTTCTCGTGACCCAATCCAGCATTCCCGGCTGAGAGATGCAGCAACCCCGCGTCGGGCCCGCCAACGATCGTAACTGCCTGGACCGGACGCGCGCCCGCGATCAAGACGAGTGCGATTACTGCGAGTGCGATACATCGCGACTGCATTCTCTATCTCCGAAAGAGCATACCCAAGCATCTTCCGAGCCTCGGGATGGATGTCAAGTCGCTTTGCCTAGGGAGACGACGGGGTCAGGTCCACACGATCGAATCTGTTGCAGCAGCGTGTGACCCGGCGCCTCTGGTGTCGACGCTCGCGGCCGCGGGTTGCAGCGCCGCGCCGCGCGGGGGAGCATCGTGAATCGAGGGGGTCAGGTCCAGGAATCACACTAGCGATCCGTCGAAGCCGCTCCGGTGACCTGGCCCCACTGGTGTGACCTGGCCCCGCTGGTGTGAATCCTGGACCTGACCCCTGGATCTCGACTAGCGCTCGCCGCGAGTACGAGTCGGCCCCGCGGCGTGGCGTCCGGGTCGCTGTCCACTCGTGGTCGCCCTGAGCCGTCGCCGTCTCCGTTGTGCGGGAGTTGCCTGCGGAACGGCCTCGGCTCGGAGCCTGCGGTCGCGCGACCAGAACGCTTCGCCCGAGCCATTGGTTTCAATCGATGCCCGCCATTCCAATGCGAGAGGAGCGGCACCGTCTCCGGTCCCGCTCCTCGTTTCTCTTCGCTGAACGTCTGGGAGAGAAGGGGATTAGCCCTTCGCCTCCTTGATCTTCTTGCCCGCGTCCTCGATCCAGTTCTTCGGGCCGCCGGGGAGGTAGCCGCTCTTGCCGAGCACCTTCTCCTCCGCGTCGATGAAGATGATCGTGGGGTAGCCGCGAATCCCGAACTTGCGCTGGAGCTCCTGGTTCTGCTTCTTGAGCTCCTCGTTCTGCGGCTTGCGGCGGGGGAAGTCGATCTCGAGGAGGACGACGTTCTCGGTCGCCCACTTCTTGAACTCGTCGGTCGCGAAGACCTCGTTCTTGAGCTTGATGCACCACCCGCACCAGTCGCTGCCGGTGAAGTCGGCGAGGATCGGCTTCTTCTCGGCCTTCGCCTTGTCGAGCGCCTCCTTGTAGGAGGTCATCCAGCCGGACTCCTCGTCCTCGGCGAAGCTCGTGCCCGCGAGCGAGACCAGGGAGACGGCGGCGATGATGCCGAGAACGGCGAGAGTGCGACGACGCATGGAAAGACTCTCCTTCTCTAACCTCTGATGAGCACGCGTCGTCCGCTCGGAAGCGCGCGCGTTCGAGCCCCAACCTTGGCCCGTGGGACCGTATCCGTCAAGAAGTCATTCGGTCCCTTCTCCCCTGGTGATGGAGATTCTCCGGGAGGTTAGTTCGCCTACCTCGGCCGCCTAGCGGAACGCCCCGAGATCGAGCGAGTACGGATGATACTGGGCCGGCACGATGAGGCTCCGGTCGGCGCCGTTCTCCCAGGTGACGCCTCCCCCCGCACCGACGATGACCAGCTTGAGGCGATGCTCCATCCGGCTCGGCAGGACGATCCGCCCGCGGAACAGGGTCGGGTCGGCCGGATCGACGCCGAGGGCGGGCGCGGCCGCCGGGTCCCACCGGCCGAGCGCGGCGTCCGCGCCCACGACCCGGAGCGTCTCGCCGGCTCCGAGGGCGCGCGGCGCGCGCGCGAGAATCGCCGTCGGGACCTCGTCGCGGAAGCTCGCCGTCACGACGGTCGGGAGGCCCGCGGGATCGGTGTGCAGATCGCGGTCCGAGCCGAGCTCCCAGAGCTCGCCGCGGATCCCGCGGATCACCGCCTTCCACCGGATCCGCCGCCCGGTCGGGAGGCGGACCTTGCCCGTCCAGACCGGGAACGACCACGGGGTCGTGTCGAGCCGCGCGCCCCAGCGGGGCCGCCAGCGTCCGAGGGCGGCGTCGTCGCCGACGATCATCACCGTCTCGCCCCACACCGTCCGCGGCATCGTGACCGCGAAGGTCACCTCCGCGGCCGGCGGCGGCGGCAGCGCGTCGGCCCAGTCGCCGAGCAGCGCAACGCCCGCGGCGTCGACGAGGTGACTTCCGAGGGGTGGCATCGCCTTCGCATCGCGGCGCGCCACGCGGTTCACCAGCACGCTCCGGGCGCGGTCGCCCGGCCGGACGATGGCCGCGTCCGGACCGAGCCCGAGGTCGCCGGCCGCGGGACGCGCCACGAGGCCGGTGTCGAGGAGCGGCGTGCTCGCCCGCAGATCGAGGGTCACCGGCGTCGGACCGCCCGGTCGATGGCACCCGGCGCAGTTCGCGTCGAGGTAGCTCCGGGCGCGACGGTCGAGGTCGACGCGCGCGTCGTGCGGATCGACGAGCGCCGCCACGGCCGCGAGGTCGGGCGTCCGATCGAGCAGTCCGAGCCCGTCGAACGCGGCGAGCTGACTCGGGCCGGTCGGCCCGCCTCGGTGAAGCTGCGGCGCGGTCACGCCGAGGACGCTTCCGGCCGCGGCGGTGTGGCAGCTCGTGCAGTCCGACCGCCCGGGGAACGTCCACGTCTGCTGGCGCGTCCCGCCGGGCGCCGCCGGGTCGGCGACGGTGAAGGCGTCGGTGCGCCGCGCGTCGATGAGGTCGGCGTCGGACTGGGCCGCGTTCCAGACGTAGGTGTAGCCCGCCCACCCCGGCTGCTCCTGGACGAAGACGCGCGTCTCGAGCCGTCGCCGCGGTCCGCTCGGGCGGGTGACGTCGAGCGGAAGCTCGAAGTGCTTCACGAGCACCGTCCCGACCGGGAACCGCCACGGCGCGCGCTCGTCGAAGTCGATCCGGTCGTTTCCCGGCAGCGCGATGAAGCGCCGCTTCACCGCGCCGTCGCTCCAGAGCGGCGCGTTCACCTCGTACTCGAGGACGCCGGGGGTCGGCGTCAGCGTCGCCAGGTCGGAGAAGAGGCCCGTGTCCGAGAGCCGGCGCGGGAACGGGGCGCCGCCGCCGCCGCCCGACGGCTCGATCCGGTGGACGGTGCCGCCGTAGCTCAGGACGTAGAGCTCGCCCGCCTCGTCCTCGCCGAAGCTGCTCGGGCTCGCCACCTGCCCGACGGTCGTGTTGCTCACGACGCCCGTTCCATCGTGGACGAGCGCGAAGATCCGGCTCGAGACGAAGTCGGCGTAGAAGTAGGTGCCGCGCAGGTTCGCGTGCTGGCTCCCGCGGTAGACGTGACCGCCGATCACGCAGCGCCCGTCGGCGCGGCCGTAGGTGATCACCGGCCTCGTGAACGAGCTCGCCGGGAGGTTCGCCGGGTTCAGGAACGGCCGGTCGCCCTCGAAGACGCGCCAGCCGAGGTTACTCCCGCGCTCGATGAGGTCGATCTCCTCGAACGCGTCCTGGCCGACGTCGCCCGCCCAGAGCGCGCCGGTCGCGCGATCGAACGAGAAGCGCCACGGGTTGCGCAGCCCGAACGCGTAGATCTCCTCGCGGATCCCGCCGCCTCGTCCGAAGAACGGGTTGTCGGTCGGGATCGCGTACGGCGACCCGCCGCGCAGGTCGATCCGCAGGATCGCGCCGAGCAGGGTCGTCAGGTCCTGACCGTGGCCGAGCGGATCGCCGGCCGATCCGCCGTCGCCGAGCGCGACGTAGAGCATGCCGTCGGGCCCGAACGCGATCGCGCCGCCGTTGTGCGTCTCGAACGGCTGCGGAACGACGAGGATCACCTCCTCGCTCCCGGGGTCGGCGCGGTCCGGGTCGTTCGCGCTCACCCGGAACCGGCTGAGGACGCTCCGCCGCGGGAGGCCAGCCGCGGTGTAGAAGAGGTAGACCTCGCCGTTGCGGGCGTAGTCGGGATCGAACGCGAGCCCGAGCAGCCCCTCCTCGCCGCCGGCGCGCACCCGGGCGGCGATGTCGAGGTAGACGCTCGCGACGCCGACGCGGTCGTCGTTCGCGAAGACCTTCACCCGCCCGCCCTGCTCGACGACGAAGATCCGGTCGGTTCCGTCGGCCGGCGCGGCGAGGGCGACCGGCCGGTCGAACGTCAGGTTCGGGAACGCGCGCGGGGTGGCGATCGGTCCCGATCGGGCGCCGCCGGTCGGGAAGGTCAGGCCCGCCACGACGATGCGCGGTGGGGGCGGCGCCGCGCGCGCCCCGCCGACGAGCGGCGCGGCGAGGAACACGCCGATCGCCGCGATGGCGAAACCGATTCGGCTTCCACGACTTGCGGACGAACCTCTCCGACGGAGCGACATCGCGCGCGTCTCCCTTCCCAATGAGGAGAGACCGTCCAGCGCGAGATCGGACAGCCTCGACCCGGTGGCGTTCGACCGCTGGGACCCACCGCGATGACCCGTCGTCATCACGCCACGACGGCCGTGACCTGAAGTCCCGACGTGGCAAGGTGTTCTCAGGTTGGATCGCGGTGTGTTCTAGGGATCGGGGCGCCGCGGAGGGATCGGCGCGATTCGAGCAGACCGAGACGAGACGAGGACCGACCGATGACCACGACGAAAGCGCTTCCCGGCTTCTCCCCGCGACCGAGCACCGACCCCGACGCCAAGCCGACCCCGGTCGGAATCTTCGGCCTGTCGCAGCCGCCGGTCGAGGACCGCGAGGAGCTCCAGGCGCTCGGGCGCGGCGCCAGCACGGGGCGCCTCATGAAGCTCGCCCTCGACATCCTCCAGGCCGCCGCCCAGGACGCCGCCGTCCTCCAGGAGCGGATGGGCTGGACGGTCGGCGAGCGCGAGCGCCTCCTCGGCCTCTACATCGCCGTTCGCGAAGGCGCCGCCCGCCAGCGCGAGCTCCGCCGGGCGCTCGCGGGCGCGGTGAAGGATCGACGCGAGGCGTTCGACCGGGCGCGGAGCTACCTCCGGAGCGTCGGCACCGACGCCCGCGAGATCGCCGTCGAGCACCCCGAGATCGCCCGGACGCTCGGCGCCGGCGGCGTCGAGCCGCGCGACCCGCTCGCGACCCGGTTCGCCCGCCTCGAGCGCGCGCTGCGGCTCCATCCCGACCTCGTCGTGAAGGCCGGGATCGGCGAGGAGCGGATCACCGAGGGTCGGAGCCGCCGCGCGATCCTCGCCGCCGCCACGAACGACCGCGACCGCTTCCGGCGCGAGCTGGCCGAGTGCACCGCGGCGCTGCTCGAGGCGCGCGGCCGGCTCGTCCGCGGCCTGCGCCTGCTGCGCCTCGTCGCCCAGCTCGCGTTCGCGAAAAGCCCGATGCGCCTCAAGCGCTACGACCTCGGCCGGGTCCGTCGTCGGAAGAGCTGAGGCGCCGCGCGGGCCAACGCCGAAGGGGTCAGGTCTCGGAAGTTCGCATTAACGGCGTTGGTGCGAACTTCCGTGACCTGACCCCGTGGCGGCGCGGGGTCCGAGCTGGGTACCGCGACGGGGCGAAGCGGA
>JAJDCQ010000259.1 GCA_029260755.1 Planctomycetota bacterium
CACCCTCCATGCCCTGCGATGTCCGCCCGGAGGGGAGTGCCGAACGTCGGTGGCGCTCGCAGGGAACGACGATTCGGGCAGACGCCCGTCCCCGAGGTGAGATCGGAGGGGGCGCGCTCGCGCTAAGTGCCATTGCTGCAATGCCCTGGAGCTTAACCTCCAGGCATTATAGCTAGCCACCGCCGCCGGCCGCTCGGATCGCCTGGATCTGCGCCCGGGCTTGCCCGGCCATCCGGTGGTTCGGGTCGAGCTCGATGAAACGCTCGAGGTCGGCGATCGCGCCCGGGCCGTCGCCCCGCATCGCGCGCACCATCCCGCGAGATCCCCAGCCGGGCGCGTAGGTCGGGTCCATCTCGATCACGCGCTTGAAGTCGGCCTCGGCGAGCTCGAGGTCGCCGCGGTCGCGTCGCGCGTTGCCGCGGTGCTGGAACGCCTTCCGGTAGGTGGGCGCGATCTCGATCGCGCGGTCGTAGTCGGCGATGGCGCCGTCGGTGTCGCCGAGCTTCCGCCTCGTCCCGCCGCGGTTGACGTAGATCATCGCGGAGCGCGGCTCGAGCTGGAGCGCGCGGTCGTAGTCGGCGAGCGCGCCGGCGTCGTCGCCGAGCGCGTTGCGCGCGTTGGCGCGGTTCACGTACGGGGCGGCCTCGTCCGGCTCGGCCGCGATCGCCCGGTCGAAGTCGGCGATCGCGCCGCGCGCGTCGCCGGCCCGTCGCCGGGCGGTGCCGCGGTTCGACAGGGAGCGCGCGTCGTTCGGGGCGCGGGCGACGGCCCGGTCGAGGTCGGCGATCGCGCGGCGCGGGTCGTCGAGCGCTATGTGGAGGAGCCCGCGGTCGTTCAGGGCGTCGACGTCGTCGGGCTCGATCGCCAGGGCGCGTTCGTAGGACGCGAGCGCGGCGGCGCGGTCCCCGGTCTGCTCCTGCGCCCGGCCGAGGAGGCGCCAGGCCTTCGCCGAGCGGTCGTCGAGGGCGATCGCCTGCTGGAGGTCGCCGAGCGCTCCGGGGACGTCGCCTCGGTCGAGCCTCGTCGCGCCTCGGTTCAGCCACGCGTGCGGGAAGAGGGGGTCGAGCTCGAGGGAGCGGGTGAAGTCGGCGTAGGCGCCCTCCTGGTCGCCGGTGTCTCGCCGGCACACGCCGCGGTTGTTGTGGGCGCCCGCATCGTTGGGGTCGATCTCGATGACGCGGCCATAGTCGGCCGCCGCGCGCGCGATGTCCCCGCGCGCCTGGAAGGCGTTCCCCCGGGCGCCGAGGGCGCGCGGATCGTCGGGGTGGAGCGCGAGCGACCGGGCGAGGTCCGAGATCGCCTGCTCGAAGTCGCCCGTTCGCCAGTGGATCGCCCCGCGCAGGGCGAGGGCGGCGGCGTCGCGGGCGTCGGTCGCGAGGGCGCGGTCGAGGTCGGCGCGGGCGCGGGCGGCGTCCGAGCGGTTCCAGTAGGTCTCGGCGCGCGCGCGGAGCGCCGCGCCGTTCTCGGGCTCGAGCTCGATCGCCCGGTCGAGGTCGGCCAGAGCGCCGAGCTCGTCGCCGGAGTCGCGGCGCGCGCAGCCGCGCCGCACGAGCAGGTCGACGTCGTCGGGGCGCGTCGCGAGGAGGCGGTCGAACTCCTCGATCGCGCGGTCGTGGTCGCCGGCGAGCGCGTCGAGGGTCGCCCCGGCCCGGCCACGGTCGGGCTCGGCGCCCGCGTCCGCGGCACCGACGTCTCCGCCGGCGCCGAGGTCGAGCCGCTCGAGGTAGCGGCCGACCTGGTCCCAGTAGGCGGGGCGCCGCGTCTCCTCCTCGGCCGTCCTCGTGACGATCGCTCGGGCGAGCGGCCCGCCGAGGCGGCAGAGGGCGATCGCGGCCGGGACGGCTCGGAGGTCGTCGACGCAGACGGCGTGGAAGCGACCGATCGCCTCCACGGCGGCAGCGCGGAGGCCGATCCGGCCGAGGGCGTCGCAGATCAGCTTCGCGAGGGCGAGCGAGCCGGCGCCGACGGCGCGCTCCTGCGCGCCGACGATGGCGGTGCCGGCCCGGTCGGCGACGTGGCGCGGGTCGGTATGACTGTAGTGGAGGTCGGTGTCGTCGCGGGCGACGCGCTCGGCGATCCGACGACGCGCGCGCTCGAGGGCGGCGAGGTCGTCGGGGACGGCGGACTCGCCGCGCGCGCGTGCGGCGACCACGCGCTCGAGGGCTTCGCCGACGCCGGCGATCGCCGGCAGCCCGGCTCGCGCCTCCTCGGACGACGGCTCGGCGGCGCGGAGGAGCTCCTCGGTGAGGGTGGCGGCGAGCGCCTCGGTGACGCCGTCGAGCGTCTCGACGAGCTGCGCGACCGCCTCCTCGCTGCCGTGCCCGACGAGGGCGAAGAGCGCGTCATCGTAGCCCTCGACCTCGCGGACGAGGTCGCCGCGGCGGGCCCGATCGAGGATCGCCTGGACGGCCGTTTGCCGCTCGTCGGCGACGCGGGTGCGGGCGGTGTCGAGGTCGCGCGCGCGCGCCGTGGCCGTCTCGGCGTCGACGCCGAGCTTGCTCGCCTTGTCGATCGCGCTCCGGGCGAGGCTCCACTGCTCGGCGTCGACCGCGACGTCGGCGAGGGCGAGGGCGGCATCGAAGGCGCGGCGGCGGAGCGCCGGGTCGTCGTCGCGGAGGGCGACGAGTCGCTCGCCCGCGGCCACCGCGTCGAGCCCGAGCGCGGTGAGGCGATCCCGGCGGCGCCCGGCGGATGCCTCGCCGTCGGCGTCGACGGCGGCCGCGAGCGCCTCCTCGAACGCACTCCAGGCCGCCTCGGCGTCGACGGTCGCGGCCGAGCGGTGCGCCTCCCGCTCCTGCGTGACGCGGCGCCGGGCGTCGATCAGGAACCAGCCGAGGATCCCTGCCGAGGAGACGACGACGGCGGCCGCCGCCGCGAGGGCCGTCGCCGCGACGCGGTTGCGCCGCACCCAGAGGCCGGCCCGCTCGCGCCGGCCGAGCGGTCGCGCCTCGATGGGCTCGCCGTCGATGTAGCGGGTGAGCTCGTCGGCGACCTCGGCGGCGCTGCCGTAGCGGCGGTCGGGCTCCTTAGCCAGGCAGCGAAGGGTGATCGTCTCGAGGTCGGGGTGGATCGCCGGATTCCGCATCCGCGGTGGGTCGGGGTCGACGTGGAAGACCTTGTAGAGCACCTCGACGTGACTCGGCCCGGTGTGGGGCGGCTCGCCGACGAGCGCCCGGTAGAGGATCCCGCCGAGGCCGAAGACGTCGACGCGCGGCCCCTGATCCTCGGCCCGGCCGCGCGCCTGCTCGGGCGCGACGTAGACGGGCGTCCCGATGAGATGTCCGGTCGCGGTGAGGCGCTCGCCGCCGGCGATCTCGCGGGCGAGGCCGAAGTCGGTCAGCCGCGGCTCCCCGTCCTCGTCGACGAGCACGTTCTCGGGCTTCACGTCGCGGTGGAGGATGCCGTGGCGATGCGCTTCCTGAAGCGCCCTGGCGATCCCGGCGACGAGCTTGGCGATCCTCTTCGGCGGCATCGTCTCGCGGACGAGGGCAGCCTCCAGGCTCTCGCCCCGGACGAGGTCCATCACCAGGTAGGGCCGCCCCTCGTGCTCGCCCACCTCGTGGACGCTCACGATCCCCGGGTGCCTGATCCGCGCGGCCGCGCTCGCCTCGCGCTGGAGGCGCGAGATCGCCTGCTCGCTCGCGGGCGAGGCGCCGCTCCCGGGCCGCGGGCTCGTGCCGGGCAGGCCGGCGCCGGGGAGCCCGGCGCCCGGGCCGCGGTCGCCGATCATCTTGAGGGCGACCATCCGGGCGAGGTTGTCGTCCCACGCCTTCCAGACGATGCCCATGCCGCCCCGGCCGAGCTCCTCGATCAGGGCGTAGCGACCGACGCGGCGGGCGGGGTCGGCGAGGGCGGCGGCGATGGCGGGCGGCGCGTCGTCGCCGGTCCGGACCCCGCTGCCGAGATGGAAGCGTCGCGAGCCGGTCGCCGACGAGGGCGCCGGGCCCGGCGGGGCGAAGCGCGCGCTCGGCGAAGGCGTGCCGACGGGGCGCGGCGTCGGGAAGCCTGGCGATGGAGTGATGACCGTCGGCGCCTGGCTGGCCCGACCGGGGATCGGAGGCGGCGGCGGCCCGTCGGGTCGGGTCGATCGCGCCGGGATGGACGGGCGCGCGCCGCCGCGGGGCGGACGTGGTGGGGGGCCTGGCTGGGGCGGCCTGGGCGTCAGGGCTCGGATCTCCTCGTCCCCAGGCAGGTTATCGCTTGTCGACGATCGGCCGCAAACTCCCCGTGGCGTCGGGTCGGGGCGTCCCCGGGAGAGCGGCTCGAACGCTTGCAACGGCGGGGGCCCCGGCTATGATGCCGCTCCTATGGATGAGGCCCCACCCATCAAATCGGTCGATCTCGTAAAGGTCTACGCGACCGGGACTCGCGCCGTCGACGGCGTGAGCCTCGAGCTGGTGCGCGGCGAGCTCCTCGGTCTGCTCGGCCCGAACGGCGCGGGAAAGTCCACGTTCATCAAGATGCTCGCGACGCTGGTCCGCCCGACCGGCGGCCTGCTCGAGGTCTTCGGCGTCGACCCGTGCAAGGACCCGGCGACCGTCCGCAACTCGATCGCCTACGTCTCGCAGGAGGTCGCCCTCGACAAGGTGATGACCGGACGCGAGCACCTCGAGCTCCACGCCGCCCTCTATCACGTGAAGTCCGACGAGCGCGCCTACCGGATCGGTGAGGTGCTCGAGCTGGTCGGTCTCTCCGATCGGGCGGACGAGCGCGTCGGCGGCTTCTCCGGCGGGATGAAGAAGCGCCTCGACATCGCGTGCGGGCTGCTTCACAGCCCGCAGCTGCTGATCCTCGACGAGCCGACCCTCGGCCTCGACATCCATACCCGCCGCAAGATCTGGGAGTTCCTCCGCCAGCTCAAGAACCACGGCGTCACGATCCTCCTGACGACGCACTACCTCGACGAGGCCGACATGATCTCGGACCGCGTCGCGATCATCGATCGCGGCCGGATCCAGGCGCTCGGCACCCCCGAGGAGCTCAAGAAGGAGGTGAAGGGCGACGTCGTCAACGTCCGTCTGGTCGGCGCCGCGCCGGCCCCCGAGGACGAGACGGAGAAGGAGGAGTCCGAGCTCCTCAACGCCGCCGCGAACGACGGGATCGCCAAGGCCCTCAAGGACATTGACGGCGTCCTGGAGGTGCGTGCGACGGGCTTCGGGAACTTCGGCGTCTCGGTCGATCCCGAGGGCGGCGGGCTCGTCGAGAAGATCCTCGACGGCGTTCGCTCCAAGGGTCACCACGTCGAGAGCATCGAGTACGCGCGTCCTTCGCTGGACGACGTCTTCTTCCTCCACACCGGTTACTCGATGCGCGAGTAGAGAGGCCTCAGGCCTTGGGTACGTTCTTCTCCGACACGATGGCGCTCACCCGTCGCTGGCTCCTGCACCTGCGGCGCCAGCCGATGATGCTGTTCTTCGGCGCGATGCAGCCGATCATGTGGCTGCTCCTGTTCGGCAGCCTCTTCAAGAACATCATCACCGACGAGACGGTCGAGAAGTTCGGCACCGACGACTACCTCACCTTCCAGACGGCCGGCGTCGTCGTCATGACGGTGCTCTCGAACGCCTTCATGGGCGGGATCCCGATCCTGTTCGACCGCGAGACGGGCTTCCTCGACAAGCTCCTCGTCGCGCCGATCTCGCGGGCGGCCCTCTTCACCAGCCGGTTCGTCTACGTCGTGATCTTCAGCCTCGGCCAGGTGGCGCTGATCCTGGGGATCGCCTGGCTCATGGGCGTGAGCGTCGCGGGCGGGATCGTCGGGCTGCTCCAGATCCTCGCCTACTCGGCGCTCCTCGCCGTCGCCTTCACGATGTTCTCGCTCGGGCTCGCCTTCGTCTTCAAGCACCACGCGGCCTACTTCGCGATCAGCGGGTTCATGATCACCCCGTGCATCTTCGTCTCGAGCGCGCTCGTGCCGTTCTCGATGATGCCCGGCTGGATGGAGTGGGCGGCGAAGGCCAACCCGCTCACCCACGCGATCGAGCCGGTCCGGGCCGCCATGATCGAGGGCTACGCCGCGAAGCTCGGCACGAACATCCTCCACGACGCGATCTTCCTGATCGTGTTCGACATCATCGCGGTCCTCTGGGGCCTGCGCATCCTCCGGCGCGCCGTCGACTGATCGTCGCGCCGCGCGCCGTTCGCCGTCCCTCTCCCTCCGGAGAAGCCATGTCGTTTCCGATCGAGCGCCCACGACGCCTGCGGCGGGGGGACGCCATGCGCGCCCTCGTCCGCGAGACCGACCTCGGCCCCGAGCGCTTCGTCCTCCCCTACTTCGTGATCGAGGGCGAGAACGCGCGGCAGCCGATCGCCTCGATGCAGGGGCACAGCCGCCTCTCGATCGATCAGCTCCTCGTCGAGGCCGAGGCGGCCCTGGGCGACGGCGTCCGGAGCGTCCTCCTCTTCGGGATCCCCGACGAAAAAGACGCGACCGGCACCGGCGCCTGGGTCGAGGACGGGATCGTCCAGAAGGCGATCGCCGCCCTGAAGAAGCAGTTCGGCCACGACCTGCTCGTGATGGGCGACGTCTGCCTCTGCGAGTACACCGACCACGGCCACTGCGGCGTCCTGAAGGACGACCCCCAGTCATCGGCGGGCCGCGACGTCGACAACGACCCGAGCCTCGAGCTGCTCGCCCGGACGGCGGTCAGTCAGGCGGCCGCCGGCGCGGATGTCGTCGCGCCGAGCGACATGATGGATGGACGCGTCGGCGCGATCCGCGGGGCGCTCGACGACGCGGGGTTCCAGCGGGTCGCGATCCTCTCCTACGCGGTCAAGTACGCGAGCTCGTTCTACGGCCCGTTCCGCGACGCCGCCGGCTCGGCGCCCCAGATGGGCGACCGCCGCGGCTACCAGATGGACCCGGCGAACGTGCGCGAGGGGATCCGCGAGGCGGCCGCCGACGTCGTCGAGGGCGCCGACATGGTGATGGTCAAGCCGGCGCTTCCCTACCTCGACGTGATCCGCGCCGTCCGCGAGAGCGTCGACGTGCCCGTCGCGGCCTACCAGGTGAGCGGCGAGTTCGCCCTCATCAAGGCGGCCGCCGAGAAGGGCTGGATCGACGAGGAGCGGGCCATCGCCGAGACGTTGACCGCAATAAGGCGGGCGGGCGCTGATATCATCATCACGTACGCCGCCCGCGAGGCGGCCGTCCGCGCTCGCCAGGGGACGCTCCTGCCGTGATGTCGCTCGCCGCCCGGACCGCTCCGACGATCGTCGTCGGCCTGGCCATCCTGATCGGGATGACCGGCTGCGACGACGAGCCCAAGAAGGCGCGCGGGGCGCAGACCGACGGCCCCGGCGACACGGACGAAGAGAACGACGAGGAGAAGAAGGTGACCGATGGCGACGGCGAGCACGGCGCGGCGACGGTGAAGGAGAACCGCCTCGCGAAGGAGAAGAGCCCGTATCTCCTCCAGCACAAGAACAACCCGGTCGACTGGTTCCCGTGGGGCGAGGAGGCGTTCGCCAAGGCGACGAAGGAGGACAAGCCCGTCTTCCTCTCGATCGGCTACGCCGCGTGCCACTGGTGCCACGTCATGGAGCACGAGAGCTTCGAGAACGAGACGATCGCGGCGTTGCTGAACGAGCACTTCGTCTCGATCAAGGTCGACCGCGAGGAGCGCCCGGACGTCGACTCGATCTACATGACGGCGTGTCAGGCGATGACGGGCAGCGGCGGCTGGCCGCTCACGATCTTCATGACGCCCGACAAGCGCCCGTTCTTCGCCGGAACCTACTTCCCGCCCGAGGACGACCCGCGCTTCCGCCGGCCCGGCTTCCGGACGCTCATCACCGAGATCTCCAAGGCGTGGGAGGCAGGCGAGCGGGATGACTTCCTGCGGGTCGCCGAGAAGCTCTCGGAGCGCATCCGCGAGCTCCAGAAGAACACCGGCGGCGACTCGCTCCCGCCGGTGGCCGCGCTCGACGACTACCTCACCGACTGCGGCAAGCGGTTCGACTCGAGCCTCGGCGGCTTCGGGCGGGCGCCGAAGTTCCCGCGCCCGTCGGTCCTCGACATGCTCCTGCGAGTGCAGAGCCGCCGCGCCGCCGCCGGCGAGGGGGGCGACGCGGACAAGGCGCTCCTCATGACGGTCGCGACCCTCGACGCGATGGCGGCCGGCGGGATGTACGACCAGGTCGGCGGAGGCTTCCACCGCTACTCGGTCGACGCGGAGTGGCTCGTCCCGCACTTCGAGAAGATGCTCTACGACAACGCCCAGCTCGTCGACACCTACCTCGACGCGTGGCTGATCACCCGCGAGGAGCGCCACGCCGAGACGATCCGCGAGACGCTCGAGTGGACCCTCCGCGAGATGACGCACGCCGACGGCGGCTTCTTCTCGAGCCTCGACGCGGACAGCCTCGACGCCGACAAGGGCGAGAAGGAGGAGGGCGCGTTCTACGTCTGGGGGCCGGACGAGATCCGTCAGGTCATCGGCGCCGACGAGGCGAGCCTCTGGGAGACCGCGTTCGGGGTGACCAAGCGCGGCAACTTCGAGGCCACCGGCAAGACGGTCCTGCACGTCGCGAAGCCGATCGGCGAGCTCGCGACGCTGACCGGGCAGGACGAGGCGACGCTCCGGGCGCGCCTCGAGGCGTCACGCAAGAAGCTCTTCGACGCCCGCGAGAAGCGGCCGCGGCCGGGGCTCGACGACAAGGTGCTGACGGCCTGGAACGGCCTGATGATCGGCGCGATGGCGCGGTCGGGCGCCGCTCTGAACGAGCCGCGCTGGGTCGAGGCCGCCCGCCGCGCCGCCGCGTTCGTCCTGAAGAACCTTCGCCGGGAGGACGGACGCCTGCTCCGGCGCTGGCGCGAAGGCGAGGCCGACTTCCAGGCCTACCTCGACGACCATGCGTTCCTCGGCGACGGGCTGATCAGCCTCTACGAGGCGACGGGCGAGGTGGAGTGGCTGCGCGAGGCGAAGGTGCTCGCGGACGACCTGCTCCGGCTCTTCCCCGACGCGGAGGGCGGCGGCTTCTTCTTCACGGGGAGCGACCACGAGGAGCTCCTCGCCCGGACGAAGGACCCCTACGACGGCGCGATCCCGAGCGGGAACGCGGTCGCGGCGCGCTTCCTGGCGAGGCTCGGCGAGCTCACCCTGAACGCGACCTACGCCGACGCCGCCCGCGCGACGGTGATGGCGTTCGGGCAAGAGGTCGCGAAGATGGGCTTCGGCTATCCCGCGATGATGCGGGCGTTCGACTTCGTCCACGGCCCGGCCCGCGAGATCGTGATCGCCGGCGACCCCGACGCCGCCGACACCAGGGCGCTCGTCGCGGCCGTCCGGAAGCGCTTCATCCCGGTCGCGGTGATCGGGCTCGTCGGCGCGGACGGCCCGAGCGAGGAGGACGCCAAGGCGTTCGTCCTCCTGGCCGGCAAGAAGGCGATCGACGGCAAGGCGGCCGCCTACGTCTGCGAGAGCGGCGTCTGCCACCAGCCGGTGACGACCGTCGAGGAGCTCGAGAAGGCGCTCGACGGGACCTAGGCCGGCGCGGTTGCGCGGCCGTGTTCCTGGTACGGCCCGCGCAACGGCAATGAACCCGTACCCGGCAACTCGCAATCCGCGTAAATCCGCGTAATCCGCGGTTCCCACCGGGCTCAACGCCGAGAGAGACCGAACCGCGGATTTCGCGGATTTCTCGGACTGATTCGGGCGTCGCCGAGCCATTGCCGTCGCGTCGCGGTACTCCGCCCGAGACTCCTGTTCCTGAGATCTGGATCGGGTGGAGCTCCGTGGCGCCTCATGCGTCCTTGCGTGAGATTCGGTCGTCGCTGGAGCGGGCCCGCTACGCGTCCGAGATCGGCGGCATCGCATCCGGGACCTGGCTCGCGATCCCGCCGTCCTCCCCGTCGCGGATCAGCACGAGGATCGCGCCCTGCGGCACGACGAGGTAGCGCTTCTCCTCGTACTTGATCTCGACGGCCGCCTTCCGGACGAAGATCGCGTAGTCGCCGACGTGCGCCTGCATCGGGATGTAGCGCGCCTCGCGCGGTCCGGTCTGGCGCCACGGCTCGTCGTCGTCGCCCGTCGGGTCGGGGACGGCCGTCCCGGGGCCCGCCTTGACGATCCGGCCGCTCTGCACCGCCTCCTTCTCGACGGCGCTCGCCGGCAGGAGGAGGCCGACCTTGGTGCGGCCCTCGGCGTCGTCGGGCGCGACGAGGACGCGGTCGCCGACGACGATGATCTTGCCGAGGCCGTTGCTCTCCATCAGGCCCCGTTGGGGCGCGCGACCGCGTAGTGGCCGGCGGGCTCGCCGCCCGGCACCTCGACGAAGATCAGCCGGCACGCTTCCGCCAGCTCGCGGAGCGCCTTCGCGGCGCGGTCGGGCTCGAGCTCGGTCTTCGCGCACACCTCGCCGAGCGTCGTCAGGCCCGCGGGCCAGCCTCCCTCCTCGACGGCGGTGCAGACCTGGTCGAGGAGGGACGACTCCTCGCCCGAGCTGTAGGCGTCGCCATCGCGCGGGCCGAAGTGGGTGACGACGTCGTCGCCGCCGGCGAACGGCCAGCTCTCGCCGACCTCGACGGGCTCGCCGCCCGGCTCGCCGTCGAAGCTCGGCGCGGCGAGACGGAACTCGCCCGCCGCCTCGGCCGCCGCGACGAGGCCGGTCGCGGTCCCGGGCGGGATCCGCTTCGTCGCCTCGAAGTCCTCGGCCCGGGCCGTCGGGCTGAGGTTGACGGTCGGCGAGTCGTCGGCGGGGACGTCGACCGCCTGGGTGTGGCCGGGGCCGCTCCGGGCCTCCTCGATCGACATCGGCGCGACGTTCGTCGCGGTCGGATGCGTCTGCATCTCGATCGAGCCCGGCGTGAGCCCCGAGTCGTCCGGCGGGTCCTCGCCGAAGTCCATGAACGTGACCTCGGCCTGGAAGCTCGGCCCCGGCGCGTCGGGGTCGCCCTCGAGCGGCTCGGACGGCGCCTCCTCGGTGAGGCTCGGGACGCCGTCGTCGCCGAAGTCCATGAACGTCTTCTCTTGCTGGAAGTCGTCCGAGTCCGACGTTGGCTCGGCGCCGCCCGCGTCCATGAGGGTGGCCGAGTCCTGGAAGCCGCTCGGCACCGACGGCGCGTCGGGCGCGTCGTCGCTCTTCTCGCCCTCCTCGCCGAAGTCCATGAACGTCTTGGCGTCCTGGAACTCGGCCGGATTCTTCGGCGGGTTCGCCGGATCGTCGTCGGCGTCCATCATCGTCTTGTCTTCGTGGAACTCGCTCATCGCGTGGATCCTCGGTCGTCGGTCATCGACGTTGGCCGCCATGATAGCCGCGCCCCCGCGCCGCTGCCAAGCCGGCAGGGGGCGGGCGCCGCCGGTCGATCAGGCCGGGTCGCCGGGCGTCGGAGGCGTGGCCGGCGCCGCGACCCCGTCCGCGCTCGCCTCGCCGCCGGGCGCGGCCGCCGCCGCGAGGGCGCGCCGCCGGAGGAGCCGACTCGCCAGCGCGAGGAGCAGCCCGGCGATCACGACGCCGATCGGCTCGAGCCAGTCTCGACGAGCGAGCGCCGAGGTCGGCTCGAACGTCGGTCGAGCGTCGACCTCGCCGCTCTTCGTCCGCTGCGCGAGCGTCCCCTCCGTCCCGGGCGGAGGCTTCCACGGACCGCGGAGCGTCCGCCCGGCCGCGACCTCGCGCGGGTCGCGACACCGGATCGCGAGGCGCGTCCGCCAGTCGAGTCGCCCGCCGCCGTCGACCTCGAACCCGAGCGTCCGGCGGAACGCCTCGACCCTCGCGGCGAGCTCGGCGTCGAGCGTCTCGGCGGCCTCGTCTCCGGCGGCGGCGGCCCGCTCGGCCGCGGCGGCTCGCGCCGCGAGCGCGCCGCCCGCGACCCCTCCGGCCGGCGCCGCACGGGCCGCCTGCGCCCGCGCGAGCGCGGCGCGGTCGACGGCGACCCGGCTCGAGCGCTCGCCCGGGCTCGCCTCGGTCAGGAAGTCGCGCCCGACGTAGCTGGCGGTCCCGTCCCACTTCCGCTTCTCGAAGAAGCCCTTCCGGTCGAGCTCGAAGGGGCCCGAGAGCGGGTCGCCCATCAGCACCCGATCGCCCTCGAGGCGCAGGATGCACACGGCGTGGGCGATGTCGCCGCCCGAGGGGTCCTTCACCTCGATCCCGGTGACGACCGGCGCGCCGATCCGCTCGAGCTCCTCGATCGTCGTCCGCGCCTGGATCGCCTCGACCCCGGTGCGCGCGCCCGCGCCGCGGATGCCCCGGGCGAGCTCGACCAGCTCCGTCCCGATGAACGCCGTGCCCGAGTGGAACGCGACCTCACCGAGGGTGATCCGGTCGTCCCCCCAGAGGCGGAGCATCGTGGTGCCGCTCGCCGGCGCGCAGGTGAACGCGTCGGGCTGGATGCACATCCCATCGCGGAACTCGCCCGGCTCGCGCGCGATCCGCTCGCCGTCGAAGAAGAGGTGCACCGGCGCGAGGAGCATCCAGTAGGAGAGGAGGATGACCAGGACGGCGAACGGGATCCGCCGCCGCGGGTGGTCGGTCATGAGCGGCCACGCGCCACCGACGAAGAGGAACCCGACGGTGACGTCGGCGTCGGCGACGAACGGCGAGAGCCCGATCGCGAGCGAGGGGTCGGGGATGAACGCCGTCTTGATCCCCCAGACGAGGGTCAGCCCCGAGAACCCGCCGATCGCGACGGCGTAGGCGGCGCGGCGCCCGAACCGTGCGGTGGCCTCGCCGAGGGCGACGACGCCGACGGCGGCCGCGAGCATCGCGAGGAGGCGGATGGTGAAGATCGACATCGGGTCTCTCGCTCCCGTCGGATCCTGACGCCGGGGTCGCTCTCCTTGCAAGCCGCCCCCGGCGCGGGCGACGATGACGCGGGAGGATTCGTGCCGCAGGACCCCCGCCACGCGAGCGCCCGGAACGATCGCGCCCTCGGCGAGCTTCTCGTCGAGAAGGGGAGGCTCTCGGCGAGCGAGCTCGCCTCGTGCGTCGAGGAGCAGCGCGCTCGCGGCGGCGCCGGCCGGGTGAGCCTGCGGGCGATCCTGGTCGAGCGGGGCCTCCTCGATGCCGAGCCGCGCGACACCGTCGCCGCCGGCGCCGGGCCGACCGTGGACGTGACGCCGCGACCGATTCCGCCCGGCCGGCCGTCGGGCGGGTCGTCGCGGCGCTTCTCGTCGCCGCTCCCGCTCTCGCCGGACGGCAGCTCGCGCCGTCGCTGGGCAGCCGGTCTGCCGAACGTGACGCCGTCGCCGACCGCCCCGCCGACCCAGTCCGACATCGACCGCGCCCTCGAGGACCCCGATCGACGCGTGGGGCGCTACGTGCTCGTCTCCGAGCTCGGCCGCGGGGGCATGGGCGTCGTCTACCGGGGGTGGGACCCCGAGCTGCGCCGCGACGTGGCGATCAAGATGATCCTCGACCCGATGAGGGCCGGCGAGAAGGGGAGGCGTCGCTTCGAGCGCGAGGCGCAGGCGGTCGCGCGGCTGCGTCACCCGGGCATCGTCGCGGTGCACGAGACGGGCGAGTCGCATGGCAAGCCCTACATCGTGATGGACTTCATCGAGGGACCGACCCTCGAGGATGCGCGCAAGAGCAAGGGCCTCCCCCCGCGGCGGGCGGCCGAGGTCATCCACGAGCTCGCCGCCGCGCTCGCCTACGCTCACGACGCCGGCGTGCTCCACCGCGACCTCAAGCCGCAGAACGTCCTCGTCGATCGCGAGGGGAAGCCTCACATCGTCGACTTCGGGCTCGCGTCGACCGTCGACGAGGACGGGGGCCTGACCGCGACGGGTCAGCTCCTCGGCACGCCGCAGTACGTCAGCCCCGAGCAGGCGCGCGGCGGCGATGAGGTCGAGATCGGACCGACCTCCGACATCTACTCGCTCGGGGCGGTGCTCTACTGGGCGCTGACCGGCCGGCCGCCGTTCGACGGGAGCTCGATCCTCGAGATCATCCGCAAGGTCTTCCAGGAGGACCCGGTGCCGCCGCGCGACCTGGTGCCGAGCGCCCACCCCGACCTCGAGACGATCGCGCTGAAGTGCCTCGAGAAGGAGCCCGGCGCCCGCTACCAGCGCGCGTCGGACCTCGCCGCCGACCTCCGCCGCTTCCTCGACGGCGAGGCGATCTCGGCGCGGAACGCCGGCCGCGCGGAGCGCCTCCGCCGCTGGACCCGGCGGAACCGAGCCAAGGCGGCCGCGCTTGCGACCGCGGCGGTCGCGCTCGCCGTGACGCTCGTCGGCGGGGCGGCGTTCGCGGTCTTCGCGTTCCGGCGCATCCGCCTGGAGCGCGACGCGGCCCGCGACGCGCGGACGCGCGCCGAGGCCGACCGGGAGACGGCCGTCCGGCGCGAGGAGGAGGCGCGGCGCTACTTCGCCCTCGCCCTCATCGAGAAGGCGACCCGCGTCGAGGAGAAGGACCCCGAGGTGGCCCGGATCCTCTTCGCGCGGGCCCTCGAGCTCCACGACGCCGAGGACGCGCGGAACCGGCTCCTCGGCGCCCTCCTCGCCCAGGAGCACCTCCTCTGGGCGCGGCGCTGGGAGCGGGCGACGGCCCAGTCGATCGCGGTCAGCCCGGACGGCCGCCTCGTCGCGACCGGCGGGAGCCATCACGACGTCAAGCTCTGGCGGGCGGAGGACGGCGAGCTCGTCCACGAGGTGAAGGTCGGCGGCTACTCGGTGATGCAGGTCGCCTTCTCGCCCGAGGGCGGGCGCCTCGCCGCGGTCTCGAGCGAGTCCGTCGACGTCGTCGGCGTCGCCAGCGGCCGGGTCGTCACCCGCTACAAGCAGTCGATGGACGATGACGACGGGTTGCGGGCGGCTCGCTGGGTGCGCGGCGGCTCGGTCCTCGCGGTCGCCCACAAGAGCGGCCGGATCCGGCTGCTCGACCCGGAGCGCGAGGCCGTCCTGGAGGATCGACCGAGCCCGTTCACCAACCTCGAGCCGGGCAAGACGTTGCTCGCGATGATCCTCCCCGAGGCGCGCGGCGTCGTCCTCGCGATTCAGGGCGGAGCGGTGGCGGTCGCGCGCGGCGGAGCGACGCATCGCTTCGTCGCCAACGAGATCAACGTCCTCGACGCGCGCCTCGATCGCGACGGTGAGAGGCTCGTCACCGGGGGCGCCGACGGGGTCGCCTGCGTCTGGGACGTCGCCACCGGTGACCAGCTCGGCACGCTGACCCTCCCGCCCGCGGCCACCCGGCGGGTCGGGGCCGTCGCCTGGGACCCGGAGGGTGGTCGGGTCGCCG
>JAJDCQ010000260.1 GCA_029260755.1 Planctomycetota bacterium
GCGGCGTCTCGCCGGACATCGTCGCGCAGGCCTTCGTTCCGCGGCCTCGCGAACGCCAAACGGGTTCCCTCGGCCGCGCGCCTCGGCCTGCACGACGCTGTCTCGACGAGCCGCTCGCGTCATTCTGCAACAGCCTCCTAGGTGTAGAGCGTGCCCGTGTTCAGGACCGGCTGCGCCTCGGTCTCGCCACAGAGGATCACGAGGAGGTTGCTCACCATCGCGGCCTTCCGCTCCTCGTCGAGCTCGACGACCTTCTTCTCGGCGAGGTCGGTCAGCGCCATGTCGACCATGCTCACCGCGCCGTGCACGATTTTCGTCCGCGCCGCGATGATCGCCTCGGCCTGCTGGCGCTTCAGCATCGCTCCGGCGATCTCCGGAGCGTAGGCGAGGTGGCTCAGTCGGGCCTCCTCGACCCGCACCCCGGCGCTCGCGACGCGCTCCTCGAGCTCGCGGCGAAACTCGTCGCTGACCTCCTCGACGCTGCTGCGCAGGGTGATCTCGTCGTCGGTCTCGCCGTGGTCGTAGGCGTAGCGGACGGCGAGCTGGCGCAGCGCGCTGTCGCTCTGGAGGCCGACGAACGACTCGTACCGGTCGACGTCGAACAGCGCCTGGGCCGTGTCCTCGACCCGCCACACGACGACCGCGGCGATCTCGACCGGGTTGCCTCGCTTGTCGTTTACCTTGAGCTTGTCGACGTTCATGTTCCGCCACCGGAGCGAGATCCGGTGCTTGGTGGCGAACGGGTTCGTCCAGTGCCAGCCCGGCTCGCGGACCGTCCCCTGGTAGCTGCCGAACAGGATGAGCACGCGCGCCTCGTTCGGCTCGAGGGTGAAGAAGCCGCCGGTGAAGATCAGACCGGCGACGACGACGAGCGAGCTGACGACGATCCAGGCGACGTGCGCGCCGGTGGCGAGGGTCATCTCGACGCCGATGAAGTCGAGGCTCGAGTGGTGCTCGGTCGCGATGAGCCCGATGACCAGCGATGTCGTCGCGACGATCAGCACCGCGGCCGTGACGACCAGCATGCCCCACCCGCTGCGAACCGTGATCTGACGTTCCTTGTTCATGACCTCACTTCTCTGGAGCCCTCGGCGCCGCCCGGCGCCCGGCCTGGCTCCCTGAGCCGACGACGAGCGTTGATATCACAGTGATATCATATCGATATCGGCTCGTCCGTCAACTTGGACGCCGGGCGTCGGGGGCGGGCACGCGGAATCCGCCCGGGCCGACACGGAGACGCAAGGGCCTGAGAATGTCCAGGAACAGGAGTCTCGGGCGGAGCACCGCGACGCGTCGGCAATCGCTCGGCGACGCCTGAGTCAATCCATGAAATCCGCGAAATCCGCGGTTCGGTCTCTCTCGGCGTTGAACCGGTGGGAACCGCGGATGACGCGGATGACGCGGATTACGCGGATTACGCGGAATGCGAGTTGCCAGGGTCCGGGTTCATTGCCGTTGCGCGGGCCCGTTCCAGGAACGACGAATCTCGCGCAAGGCCGCAGAGGCACGAGGAGGCACGGACTGGGCGACGGAACGACCGCCCTGGCTGGCGGGCCTGCGCCTGTCGACGACGAGCCTCAGTCGGCCTTCGGACGGGCGACGATCTCGAACGAGATCTTCACCTCGTCCTTCACCTTCACCGCCCCGAAGAACGCGCTGTAGGGCTCGATCTCGAAGTCGGTCTGCTTGATCGTGACCTCGCCCTTCGCGGTGGCGACGCCCTCGGCGATCGTCAGCTCGGTCGGGATCGAGATGCGCTTCTTCTCGCCGTGCAGGGTCAGCGATCCCGTCACGGTGAGCGTGACCGTGTCGCCCTTCCGCTTCTTCACGGTCACCTTCACGCTCTCGAACTCGATCTTCGGGAACCGCTCGACGTCGAGGACGTCGTCGGAGCGCATCGACTCCTCGATGTCCTCCTGATCGTCCGCGTCCGCCTTGCTCGCCTCGAGCTCCAGGCTGGCCGCCTCGACCGAGACGCTCACCGACCCGCCCTCGGGCGCCGCGGCGTCGAGGCGGATGGTCGCGGCGTACCTCTTGGCGAGGAAGGTGTGATCGTGCGCCATCCCGGAGAAGAGACCCGCCTTGAAGACGTCGATCTGGAAGCGACTCTTCTCGAGGTCGGCCTCGTAGACGACGTCGTCCGCCCGAGCGGTCGGCGCGCCGACGCCCACGGCGAGGAGAACGACGAGCGAGGTGAAGGCGGTCGAGATGAGGGGACGACGCATGGTCGATTGCTCCGGAGACGACGGACGAAGGGGCGGCGAGACGGCCCCGAGCGGGCGCCGCGATGGTCGCCGGGCGGCGCTCGCCGTCAAGGCCTGCGAACGCGTCGGTCGGCTAGCCCGCACTACTCACGACCCTCGGCTGCGGTCGGCTGCGAGCCCGCTGGGCTGCGTCCTCGGGCCGAAATCGGCGCTCGCAGGCCCAAGAGGGCCAGCTCGGCCGTTTTCGGCCCTGCGTCCTAGCCCAGCGGCCTCTCGCACGACCTCGCCCTGATGCGCGGGAGCAAATGGGGGCTAGTCGCCGGCCGGCGGGAGGCGAACGCCCA
>JAJDCQ010000027.1 GCA_029260755.1 Planctomycetota bacterium
GGGATCGCCGAACTCCGCGAGAAGCGCCCGCTCGACCGGAGCAAGGACGGCCGGCGCGTCCTGCGGTTTGGTGACCGCGAGCTCGAGCACCACCCTGTCGCCGCAGTCGATGACGGGCGCCACGGCGACGACGCCGTCCTCGTTGGTCCAGACCGTCGTGAGGTCGGTAGCCCAGCGACGGTTCGAGTCGGGCACGGTGACGGCGCCGTAGGTGCGGAGCTCCGCGCGCTGGCCGTTCGGTGCGAGCGTCAGGTCCATGTCCTTCATGAGCGCCCAGACACGGCGATGGCCGACCTGGAAGCCCGCGCGGTGAAGCATCGCCCAGACCTTGCGCACGCCCCAGGCGGGGTACGTGTCGACGATCTCACGGATTCGTGGACGGAGCACATCGGCCGGCGTGCCGCGGCTCGGGTTCTTCGACGAGCGACTTGCAGACGCCTCTCGCGCCCGCTTCCTTGCCGAGTAGTAGGCAGCCCGGGAGATCCCGAAGACCTCGCACGCCATCACGACGGTGGCGCGCCCGGCGTCAGTCTTCAGGTTCAACTGCGTCACCTCCCGGGCCGTGAAGGGCGGGTCTTGAGCGCCTGCTCCATGAGCGCGCTGCGGATCGAGATGTCGGTCACTGCGGCTCGGAGGTTCTTCACCTCTTGCTCCAGCTCGCGCTCGCGAGAGCTCTTCTTGCCCTGGCGGAACGTGGACTCGATGCCCTCCAGCGCATCCTCCCGCCACTTCTCGACCGTCGCGGGCAGAACGCCGAACCGCTTTGCGATCTGGTCGACCGACGCCTTGCCGGCGAACAGGGCGAGGACCGCGTCGCGACGGTCAGCCGCCGAACGCCGACCCGGCCGACCCCGTAGCGGCCCGTCTCCGGAAGGAGCCTCGCTCCGCTCGGCACCTTCCTCCGGCGGGCCGCTACGGGGTCGCTGTGCCCGCGTCCCCGAGCCAGCCCCCGACGTCGAGCTCGCCCTTCTCTTCGTGCTTCGCTTCTTCTTCGTCACGGCAGTCCCCTTCGTTGCTCCCGTCAGCCTCCATTTCGGCGGCTGCGGATGTCAACCTGTTTGGGGGAAACAGAGTACTGCGTGGACCCCCTGCCGCTCCCGGTCGTCGTCGGGCGTGGGGATGATGGTGACGTCGGACATCGCTTCCTCCCTCGAGCGCCGGGTGGTGTCCCCGGCGCATCTCGGAGGAGGCGAATCACTCGGTGGGTTTTCTCGGTGTCAGGGTCGAGGATTACGGGGACCTAGACACGGGCCAGGATCCGATCCGGAACCCAAGAAGAGATCATGACGCATCGCGGCGCGTTGCGCTCGCTGCCCGCCCGTAGCCAACCCCATATCAACAGCGGGTCAACGTCATCGAGGCGTTGGGGCGATGTAATTGTCGTCGATGGGGAAATGTGATTGACGTCGCGGACTTTCACTTCGACGCGTGGTGGCCCCGCTCCCGGTCGCTTGAATTTGAGCCTCGGATCGGCATGTGATACGGTACGGTTGCGGGGTCAAGTGCCTCGCTGACTACTTGAGGAGAGCGATCTGATGCGGAGACGCGTTACCCCCTCGTTGCTGTGGGTTCCGCTGATCATGACGCTTGGATCTGGCGTGTCGCTTGCCGATGATGACTCCAAGCTCGCGGCGATCGGCGAACAGCTCCGTGCCGACGTCAAGGAAAAGAGCAAGAACCTCCTTGAAGAGATTCAGAGCGTCGCTGACGAGATCAAAACGGTCGCCAAGTCTTCGGCCACGAGGCAGGAGAAGCTCGAGGCCTACGCGGATCTCGGAAAGAGAGTCATGGATCAGTGCCAGAAGGTCATCGCGCGCGAGAAGGAGATCAAGCGAACATTCGTCGAGCTGAAGATTAGCTGCAAGGCGATGGTCGACTTCCTGAAGGACGAAGAGAAAGAGCTGCTCGAACTCGCCGAGTCGCCGCCGGACTCAGAGGGACTCTCGAGCGCCCAGCTCGAGGAACTCAAGGGGCAATACGAGCTTCTTGCTCGCCAAGTGCATCTAATGCAGAAGCCCTATGACGAGAAGTTCCACGCGGTTGAGGGGCAGCAGGACTCAGCGATGGCGCAACTCGCAAGCATCAAGGACTACGCGGATGTCCTAGCGCAGAGCTTGGCCGCAATTGAGCTTCTACACGGGCAGAATGAGATGGCCGAAGAGCTTAAGAAGCTCGAGACCAATCTCGGTGAGATGAACGACTCCCTGGACCAGATGTTGGATCTTTTCGTCAAAATGGCCGAGTCAACTCGCGCGACGCCTTAGGAGGCACTGTGATGCGGAACCTTCACCCGCGTGTTCTCGTTCTTGTTTGCGGCGCCGCAGCGTTTGGCACCTCCGGGACTGCCTGGGCTCAAGATGCAAAGCAAGGTCTTCAACTTCAAGAAGCGGCCACCAGCAAGGCTGAAGCTCTCGATAAGTCGCTAGACGCGCTACGAAAGAAGATCCATGTTCTGGCCACCTCGCCCGATCCAGAGCCTCGTCAGGAACTAGAGGCGATAGACGACTACATCGGAACCGCGACTCGACTAAAGAAGCAGTGTGAACTCGTCTTGAGCGAGGAGCCTACGCTTCGCGGCAAATTCTCTGATCTTAGAATCGCATATGGCAAGACCATCGAGTTCTATCAAGAAAGTGAATCGAAGCTCCGGCGAGACGCAGAGCGAGCCAGAGAGGATCAGAGCCTACGAGCTGAGCAGCGAGAGAAGACTGCGCGAAAGCGAGAGGATCTGGCTGACATCTACAAGAAGCTCCGCGATAAGTTCACGACGACGACCAAGGGCTTCGAGGGATGGGAACGGAATCTCAAGAAGAAGTTCAAGGTCGTTCGAGCGAAGCTGCGCCTCCTCAATCGCACCCTCGCAATCGCCGAGCTCATGCGCTCCGTCGCGGTCAAGGAGGCCGAGACAAAGGAGTTCGTCGAGCAGATGCGTGCGCTGAGCATCGCCCTTGAGCGGATCATCGACGAGATCGCGAAGGTCCAAGAGGAGGAGGCCGAAGAGGGCGTTGAGGATAAGTAGTAGACAGACCCAACAGCAGGGCCAACGACCCCATGCTGACTCGGGCGACCGACGTGCGTTTCCGGGTCTTGCGCTGTGGATCGTCGTTGTGTCGTCTGTTGTCGCCCTCCCGGGGCTCGGGTGCACGGACGATGGGCGCGCTAGCGCTGGCGCCCCCAGTTCAGCAGCACCGCCGTTCGGGGCCAAGGGAGCGTCGGGCTCGCCCGCAGTCGGAGACGTGGTAGTCGCGCGCTGGTCGGGCACTTCGTTTTATGAAGGTACACTCGAGTCGATTACGAAAGGCACCGGTAACGTCGCCTGGGCCGACGGCGCTTCTCCGACCAAGGTCGCGTTGGATAACATCCTCAAGATGCCGGCCAAGGGCAGCGAGTGTGGCGCCGTGGAGGGCGAGTACGCCCTAGTCAAGTGGTCCACGAGCACCAAGTGGCATGGCGCTAAGGTCACGGCTGTCGGCGATTGGGTTGCGGTGTGGGACCCCTTCGCGGGGACGCGCCACCTGGATCCGCACAAGGTGCTCAAAGTCCCAGCGTTCATTCAGAAGGAACTGGAACGCGCTTCGGGGACGGCCGGCTCGCCGGACACGCGATCGGGCTCGGTTTCGGACGCCAAGTGCGTTCTGCTCGTCGATTCGATTCCGTCGGGGTATCCGATCCTACTTAAGGAGCGGCCGCAGTCGGCGACAACACCACACAGGTTTGAGTGGGAGGCGGGAAGCGACGGTCTGGAGGTCACGGTCACCATCAGGGGACCTGATCGCCCGTTGACCTTCGACGTCGAGCTCTCGGTCGACGAGGTGACCACGATCGTGGCGCGATTCGGCGCCACGAGCGGACCCGCGGCGAGTCGGACCGGTCGTGGTTACACGAAGCGCGGCAACGGCGCAGCTAATGCCAAGGCGGTCTCAGGCGGGGTGACGTCTGAGCGTCGTTCTGAGCGTGATCCGTCGTTCGATCCGGTTCCCCCGGGGACCTGGTGGCAACCGACAGAGGAGCAACTCAATACCGCACGCCACCTCGGGGTGCCCGTGTGGTTTGAGAATTCAATTGGGATGCGATTCGTGCTCGTGCCGAGAGGAACGTTCGTCATGGGCAGCCCCGCCGATGAGGCAGGTCGCGGGTCCGACGAGGCGCCACACCAAGTCTCCCTGACTCACGACTACTACTTTTCGGCGACAGAAGTAACGAACGCACAGTTTAGAAGATTCAGAGAGCGCCACGAGAGCGGTGCCTTTCGGCGGCGTTCGCTCGACGGCGACTTGCAGCCGGTTGTCAGGGTCTCCTGGCAGGACGGAAGTGCGTTTTGCCGCTGGCTATCAACCAGAAGCGCGAACTCCGCCGGTCGCTACCGCTTGCCCACGGAGGCGGAGTGGGAGTATGCCGCTCGAGCCGGATCGCGAACAGCCTATCCTTGGGGTGAAGAGTGGGACGCCGCGCGGGCGAACCACCACGACAAGCAGGGCCATGTCTCGGCAACCGCTCGCGCTCGATTGGCGGATGATGGTTATGCGGTCACCGCTCCGGTTGGCAGCTACAGGCCGAACGGGTTCGGGCTATACGACGCGATCGGTAATGTTTGGGAGTGGTGCGCCGACCGGTACGGAGAGTACCCTCGCACGCCGGTCACTGACCCGAGTGGGGCGGCGACTGGGAACACTCGTGTTTACCGTGGCGGGTCGTATGTCAATCCTCAATCGCAGTGCCGTTCGGCATATCGTTACAGAGGACCCGAGAGAAATGACTACCGCCGCGATTATCTGGGACTTCGTGTGGCCTGCGATGTTGCTGTCGCATACTCAACCGAACCAGGAGCCAGGCGCGCGGGGAGCCTCGGAGTGAAGGCGCCTCAGGCCGCAAGCGACGTCCTCAGTGAGTTCCATCCTGAGATCCGTCGCGACATGGAACTTCGCCACGCGGCCCTCCTCAAGCGCCATGACGCCAACGGGAACGGACGACTG
This sequence comes from Planctomycetota bacterium, assembly GCA_029260755.1. GTDB lineage: Bacteria > Planctomycetota > J058 > J058 > JAJDCQ01 > JAJDCQ01. The sequence continues at coordinate 4,974 of JAJDCQ010000027.1, forward strand.
GATGGCGAGGAAGTCCAGACGGCGATTTCTGAGGTTCTTGAGTCGGCGGAGGCGAGGAAGCGACCGGACGATACTGATGTTCAAGCAGCTCTCGAGCGAGCACTCGAAGAGATCAAGAAGTGGGAGAAGGACTAGACTGATGACGCGGCGGGGCTCGTCTCGCGGCGGATACTCTGTTTCCCCCAAACAGGTTGACATCCGCAGCCGCCGAATTGGAGGCTGACGGGGGCGGGCTCCCCTCCCGAGCGGCAACCGGACGACACTGACCCCCAATGCCGGCCCGCGGAGAGTCGCCCGAACCGAGTCTCCGCTGGTGCCAACAAAAAAGCGCCGGGCCCCCCTTCCCGGAACGAAGGGGGGCCCGGTCGACGCTTCGAAGCGTCTCAGGAGGATCTTTGGGTCGATCGGTCAGCGCCCGGTTCAGCGCACGCGGCCCAGCGGGGTCCCGGGCTTCGCGAAGGCGACGACCGCGGTTCCGTCGGTCGACAGGCCGAGGTCCTTCAGGGCCTGCGGGCTGAGATCGATCACGCGGCGGGTGCGCGTGTTCGGACCCCAGTCGACGTTGCGGACGACGACCGCCGCTCCGGTGCGCGGGTTCATGACGAGCAGCCGCGCTCCCTTCCAGAACGTGCGCCCTCCGGGGCTGTAGTCGTAGCGCATGGCGGCGAAGTAGTACTGCTCGGGCTGCGCTCGGAGCGTCGCGGCCGAGGGGTTGCGCTGGCGGTGGAGCGAGCGGAGCCGCTCTCCGGTGATCGCTCCGGTCTCGGTCGAGGTCACGCCGGTGTCGCGTGGGCTCCCGAACCAGCTCACCCTTCCGGTCACGAACCGCCGCCGGTCGATCGTCGAGAGGTGACCGTAGGGCTCGACGGCCACGCCGAGGGCGCGCCGGAGGGTGTTGTTTCGGAGACCGGACCGTGGGATCTTCGATCCGCCTCGGACGATGCCGTCGTAGATCGCGTGCCAGGTCCGTCCGCTCGGCTGCGGCTCGGGCTCGGGGACCGGCGCCGGGGCGGGCGCGGGCGCCGGCGTCGGCTCGGGGGTCGGCTCGGGGGTCGGCTCGGGACGCGGCGCGGGGCTCGGACGGCTCGGCGGCGCCGGCTGCACGGGCGGCTGGGCCGGCGGCGTCGGCACCGTCGTCACGGGACGCACCTGGGCCGAGAGCGTCTCGAAGCCGCCCTGCCGCGGCCCGCCGATCCAGTCGATCGGGCTCCGCTGCCCGCCAGGCGCCACCCGGTGCGCCTGCCAGCGGATGCCCTCGCTCTGCCTTCCGTCTCCGGAGAGCGCTCCGGCGAACCCACCCTCGGTGTAGCGACGCCCGATGATGTGGTCGCCCTGGACGCGCGCCTCGATCCGGGCTCCGTCGCGCCGGCCGGTGAACGCCCATCCGTTCGCCGTCTGGCGGAGATACTCGAAGCCGAGCTCCGCCTCGATCGCGCCGCGGGCGAGCAGCCGCACCGTCGCCGTGCCGAGGTAGACGCCGCGGCCGTCACGCCCGACCACGCGCCAGCGTCCGAGGAGCGCCTGCGCCGGGTCGTCGCTCGGCTCGCTTCGCGGCGGCTCGGCGGGCGCGTCGACCGACTCGCCCCGGGCGAGCGAGAGCAGCTTGTCCCAGTCGAAGCGCGGCCCGGGCGCCGAGTGCGTCCGCGGCGGCACCTCGTTACGGCCGACGACGTGCTCGCGGTCGAGCGGGATCCCACGCCTTTGCGCGACGTCGGCGATGAGCTTCGCCGCCGCCTGGTACTGCGCCTCGGTGAAGCCTCCGCGGCTCGCGGAGCCCTCGACGAGGACGCCGACGCCGCGCCCATTCCAGGTGCGGTTGCCGGCGAACCAGGCCGTGTTCTCCTCGCCGACCATGCGGATGAGGTGCCCCGACTGGCCGACGAGGTAGTGCGCGCTCGCCTGACGTCGCCCGTAGCGCGCGGCGTTGATCGCGCCCTGGAGCGACCCCTCGGTCGTCGAGATGATGATGCGATCGATGGAGCGTCCGCTTCGTCCTCGCGCGAACGTGCGCGGCGACGCCGGGATCTCCTGAACGGTGGGGGGCTCGGCCCGGACGGACGCGGGCGCCGTGACGGCGGCGACCGTGGTGAAGGCGGTGGCCGCGGCCGCGCACGCGAGCGCCGAGGGCAGCGTGCGACGACGGAAGAGACGCTGTCGGGTGACGTCGGGACGCGCGGTCGGCGCGTGACTCTGGCGGTTCATCTGGGGCCTTCCCTGTCCGGGCTGGCCCCCCTCTCTCGATCCGTGCTCGTCCCCATACGCAAGCCCAGGACCGTTCGGTTGCTCCTTTCGTAACCGACTGGCTTCAAAGATCTGACGAGATCACCCGGCCCGGAGACGTCTCGCACGCGTCTCATGACCTTCGCAGGCGGAGCGATCCTGTGCACTCCGTGCGCGATGACGCGACTGGGCGAAACGAACGTGGCCAACCGACCCACCCTCGCGTAGCCTCGGGCCGTCGAAAGGGCCGCTCGCCTCTCCGCGTATCCAGAGAATTGGAGACCGTTCGCCGTGTCGAAAGGCAAGAAGATCCTCATCGGCGTCGCCGGCTCGTTCGTCGTCCTCGCGGCCGCCGCGGCGATCGCGTTCGTCGTGATCATCAGCCTCGACCCCGATCCGAACGAGCTCGCGATCGGGGCCGCCGCGCCGTCCTCGACGGTGAAGCTGCTCGGCACCGACGGCCAGCCGTTCGCGCTCGACGCCGCGATCGGCGACCGCCTCCCCGTCCTCGTCTTCTACCGCGGCCACTGGTGACCGTTCTGCGTCGAGCAGCTGGTTCGGCTGCAGCAGAAGACCTCCGAGATCGACCAGGCCGGCGGCGCCCTCGTGGCGATCTCGGTCGACGAGCCGGCCGAGGCGGCCGGCATGCTCGAGCGCCAGAAGGAGGCGGGCCCGGCGCTCACGATCCCGGTCGCGTGTGACCCCTCGCGCGAGGCGGTGAAGGCGTTCGGCGTCTTCGACCACGCCCACGACATCGCCCTCCCCGCGACCCTCATCCTCGACCGCGAGGGCAAGGTCGCCTGGAAGTACATTGGCGAGACGGTGATGGACCGCCCCGAGGAGGACGCCCTCATCGCCACCCTGAAGAAGCTCTCGCAGGGTTAGAGACCCCCAGCGTGCCCAGCCACCTGGCGGCCCTCGAGAACTTCATCGCCGCCGACCCCGGCGGCCGGAACGTCCTCGGGCTCCTCCGACCCGGGCATCTGCGCCTCGCCGCGCAGTCGCTGCGCCACGCGCGGCGCGTGGCGATCACGAGCGGCTTCCACATCCTCGCCGCCGGCGCTTCGGAGACCGATGGGCCGCCGGGGGCGAAGGCGCTCGGCGACGCCCTCGCCGCGTGCGGCGTCGAGGTCGTCTACGTCACCGACGGCAGCGGCGCCCCGCTCTTCGAGGCGCTCGAGGCGCGGCCGCTGCACCTCGTCGAGATCGCCGCCGACGCCCCCGACCGGCGCGCCCGCGCCGTCCGCGCCCTCGACGCGCTCGACGCGAGCCACCTCGTCGCGATCGAACGGGCGGGACGTTCCCGCGACGGCACCTACCGGAACATGCGCGGCGCCGACATCTCGGCCGCGACCTCGGCGATCGATGAGCTCTTCCTCGAGGCCGCCGACCGCGGCATCCCGACGGTCGGGATCGGCGACGGCGGCAACGAGATCGGGATGGGCGAGGTGCTCGCGCGGGTCATCCGCGACGTCGACCTCGGCGAGCGGATCGCATGCGTCGTCCCGACCGACCTCGTGATCGTGAGCGGAGTGAGCAACTGGGGCGCCTACGGGCTCGTCGGCGCCCTCTCGCTCCTCGAAGGCCGCGACCTCCTCCCGAGCGCGGCGGTCGCGGCCGAGCACGTCCAGGCCGCCGTCGCCGCCGGCGCCGTCGACGGCCCGAGCGGGCGGCCCGAGGCGCTCGTCGATGGCCTCCCCCTCGCGAGCAGCATCGCGGCGCTCGAGGGCATCCGCGCCCACGTTCGCGGCGGCACGCTTCGCCGCGCGGACCCCGACGTCGACCGCCGCCGCCGGATCGTCGTCCTCGGCGCCGGCGTCGCCGGGATGGCGGCGGCCCGGCTCCTGCGGCGCGAGGGCCACGAGGTCGCGATCTCCGACGCGGCCGACGTCGCCCTGCCGCCCGACCTCGCCGATCTGCCCGACAACGAGACCGCCGGCCACGGCCGCGCCCTCATCGAGCGCGCCGACGTGATCATTCGCAGCCCCGGCGTCCCGATCGACGCCGAGCCGGTCGCCTGGGCGCGCGCCGCGGGAACGCCGGTCCTCGGTGAGGTCGAGGCGGCCTGGCAGCTCCGCGAGCCGCCGATCGTCGCGGTGACCGGCTCGATCGGCCGGGCGAGCACCGCCGACCTCATCGCGTCGGCGCTCGTCGCCGACGGCCGCGACGCCGTCCGCGGCGGCAACCGGGCGACGCCGCTGTCCGACCTCGTCGCCGAGCCCGGTCACGGCGACCGCCTCCACGTCCTGACCCTGTCGAGCTACCAGCTCGAGGCATCGGTCACCCTGCGCCCGCGCGCCGCCGTCATCCTCAACGCGGACGCCGCCGCGGCCGGCCCCGCGATCGCGCGCCACGGCGGGCTGGCCGAGTACGTCCGGAACCTCGGCCGCGTCTTCATGAACCAGCGGGCCGACGACGCCCTCGTCCTCCCGGCGGACGACCCCGCCCTCGAGCCGCTCGCGGCCCATCACCGCGGCCTCACCCTCCGCATCTCGACCTCGCGCCCGGTCGCCCGCGGCGCCTGGCTCGACGGTGGCGACGCGTTCATCGCCGTCTCGGGCGAGCCGCGCCGCCTCGGCCCGGTCGCCGATCGCCACCCCGAGAACGTCCTCGCGGCGCTCGCCGTCGCGGCCGCGCTCGGGGTCGAGATCGACGTGCTCATCGCCTGGCTCGCCGCGCCTCGCTGATCGGTTGGGCCTTGCGCCCCAGCCGGTTGGAGACTCGACGCGCCCTCCGCGCGCGCCGCGCGTCCCATTCCAATGGGTCTACAGCCATTGATGGTCCCCCGCGGGCGGGCTAGGATAGCCATCCGTTAGGGAACCCTTCGTTCGCAGGTCGCTTCCCCTCCGCCTGGAGATCGAGCTCCGATGCAGTCCCTCGCGCCCATCGTCCGCGCCGCCGTGCTCCTCGCGATCGCGACCGCCATCGCCCTCTGCGCGGGCGGATCCGCGGCCGTCCACGCCGACGACCAGAACCTCGCCTTCGTCCAGGAGAACGACCGAATAGGCGGCCTCCTCGACAAGGCCGACGACCTCGCCCGCGCCGGCGACTGGCAGAGCGCCGTCGAACGGCTGATGGAGGCCGAGGAGCTGCTCGCGACCGGCGGCGCGAGCACCGACCCGACGGTGCGCTTCGTCCACCCGAGCGGGATCGACGGGGTCTTCGTCGGCGTCGAGGAGGCGATCGCGCGCCGGCTCGCCCGCCTCCCCGCCGAGGCGATCGCTCACTACCGGAGCACGGTCGACCCGCGTGCCGCCGACCTCCTCGCGCGCGCCGCCGAGGGCGAGGACGCCTCCGCCTTCGACGAGGTCCACGCCACCTACCCGCTCAGCGCGCCCGGCATCACCGCGCTCGAGCGCGTCGCCCTCGCCGCCTTCGAGGCCGGCGACCTCGACCGGGTCGACCGCGCCCTCGGACGTCTCGAGCGTCTCCCGGCCACCCTCACCGACGGCACCGACGTCGACGTCGACCGGATCGCGGTGCGCCGCTTCGTCGCGAACCTCGTCCGGGGCGACCTCGACGCCGCCCGCGCCGTCGCGCGTCAGCTCGAGGCCGACGGCGCCGCGCCGATGATCCGCCTCGGCAAGGGCGAGGCGCGCACGCCGTCGCAGTGGCTCGCCGGCCGGACGACCGCGGCCGCTCCCGGGGCGCGCTCGTTCACCGTCGCCCGCAAGCTCCGCTCGGTCCTCGGCCACACCGTCGAGCTCGACGTCACCCTGGCGACCCGCTACGCCTCGAGCGGGCTCGCCCGACCCCTGCCGAGCCTGCCGGCCTTCGTCAGCGACCAGGCCTACATCGCCGACAACAAGTCGCTCTCGCTGATCGACCTCGCCTCGGGCCAGATCGCCTGGACCGTCGACCGGAGCCTCGAGACGAGCCAGCCGACGCGGCTCTTCGATGTCCTCGCGCGGCCGGCGATCGTCGGCGACCTCGTCGTCTTCTCCGTCGACCTCGGCGTCCCGCCCGAGCGCATCGTGGCGGCGCCGGTCGAGGGCGAGGAGGACGCCGAGGAGGAGTTCGTCCTCAACCCGCGCGCGAACCACCGCCTCGTCGCGGTCGAGCGCGACGGCGGCAAGGTCGTCTGGGACACCGGTGAGGACGAGGAAGGCGGCGCCGCGCTCGCCCGCGAGGCGATCGCCCTGTCGGCGCCGCTCGTGATCGGCGACCGCGTCTTCGTGACGGCGACCGTGTCGAAGAGCGACCTCCAGAGTCATCTGGTCGCGTTCGACCTGCGGACGGGCAAGATCGCCTTCCGGACGTTCCTCTGCTCGACCTCGCCGGACAACTACCTCCGGATCGCGGCGACGGCCTCGCCGCCGGTCCAGGCGGGCGGCCTGATCCTGTGCCAGACGAACCTCGGGCTGGTCGCCGCGATCGACCCCGATGACGGTCACTTCGTCTGGGCGAACCGCTACCGCGTCTACCCGCGGCGGGCGCAGTCGGACTACATCGAGGCGGGCCGACGGTTCGCGCTGACCGAGCCGGTCGTCGACGGCGACGCGGCGTACGTCGGACCGCGCGACGCGAACTGGCTCTACGCGCTCGACACGGCGACGGGCGAGGTGCGGTGGCGCTTCCCCCGCGACGGCGCCCGACGCGTCCTCGGCACCCACGGCGACGACCTCATCGTCGCCGGCGACCGCGTCCTGTCGATCGACCGGCGCAGCGGCGCCCTGCGCTCGCGGAGCCCCGAGCTCGGCGAGGGCGGGATCGCGGCGAGCGGCGTGATCGTCGGCGACCGCATCCTCGTTCCCACGGCGACCGGGATCGTCGAGGTCGACGCCCGGACGCTCGCGATCGGCGGGCGCTACTGGTTCGAGGATCCAGGCGCCGAGCTCGGCCACCTCGCGGTCGTCGAGGGCCAGGGGCGCAGCCCGCGGCTCGTCTCGGTCGCGGCGGGACGGCTCCACGTCTACGAGGACGCGGCGTCGGTCGACGCGGCCGGCGGCCCGTTCGCCGATCTGCGGCTCGGCGAGGTCGGCGTCCGGCGCGGCAACCACAAGAGCGCCGTGGGGCGCCTCGAGAAGGCGCTCGTCGGCGGACAGCTCGGGCCGGCCCAGGCCGACCGCGCCCACCGCCTCATCGTGGAGGCCAGCCTCCGGGCCGCCGAGCAGACCGGCGTCGGCGGCGAGCTCGCCGAGCTCGGCTGGGCCTGCAAGCGCGTCTTCGCGAACCGGCCGAGCCCGGCCGAGCACGTGCGCGCCCGGCAGCTCTTCGGCGAGGCGCTCGTGGCGGCCGGCGACGGCGTCGATGCCGCGCGGCAGTTCCAGGCGATCCTCGACGACGCGCGCCTGCGCGGCGAGTTCATCGCGCTCCCGACCGGCGCGGTCGTCCGGGCGAGCGCCTACGCGCGCGGTCGCCTGACGACGGTGATCGCCGACTTCGGTCGCGAGGCCTACGCCGAGCAGGACCGCGCCGCGTCCGAGCTCGTCCAGGACGCGCTCCGGACCGGCACCAAGACGAGCCTCGAGGAGCTGCTGCGGCGGTTCCCGGTCAGCGTGAACGCGCCGCGCGCGCGCCTGTTGCTCGCGCAGCACTACGAGGAGAAGGGGCTGGTCAGCGCGGCGACGCCGCTCCTGGAGGACTACCTCGCCGACGACGCCCCCGAGCTCGGTGAAGAGGCGGCGGGCGTCCTCGTCCGCCTGGTCGAGGCCTACGAGGCGATGCGGCGGATGCGCGCCGCGCGGCGGGTGCTCGACGAGCTCCTCGAGCGGTTCCCCGACTCGCGGGTGACCCACGGCGAGGGCGACATCACCGTCGTCGACTACGTCCGCGCGAAGCTCGGCCGCGCCGAGTACATGCACGCCGACGGCGACTCGATCAGCTCGATCCAGCTCCCGCTCGACCGGCTGTGGCGGACGAGCACCGATCTCCTCGGGACCGACTCCGAGGTCGTCGTCCCGCTCCGCCGCTCGGAGCGCGAGCGGACGCTGCTGATCCGGCGCGGGATGGACCTCGAGGCGCGCGACCTGGCGAGCGGCACGTTCCTGTGGCAGCGGGCGAAGGTCGGCCGGGTGGGCCGGCGCCGCGCCCCGGGCTACGCGGCGGGACGCCTCTTCCTGCCCGAGCGCCGCAAGGTCGCCGCGATCGACTCGCTCGCCGGGACGATCGACTTCGCGATCGAGCTCGCCCCCGAGGCGGCGCCGGACGACGAGGACGGCAACGACGAGGGCGACGTCGACCCGGCCGTGCCGTTCGGCCCGGGCCCGCGCGTCGGCCCCGATCCGGTCCACGCGGTCGGCTACTCGGAGGACCACGTCGTCGTCCTGACCGGCTGGAACGAGCTCCGCGGCTACGACGCCAGCAACGGCGAGGAGCTGTGGCGGCGGCCGTTCGCGGCTCGCCTCTCGGGCGACGTGATGGTGCGCGGCGACCGCGCCGTCGTCGCGACGCGGCAGCCCGCCCGCGTGATCGGCGTCGACCTGGCGACCGGCGAGGTCGCCTATACGACCGACTTCGGCGAGCAGGACCTCACCAGCACGCCGGTCGAGGATGCGAACGGGACGATCTACCTCGTCATCGCCGGGCGCGTCGTCGTCGCGGTCGAGGGCGCCAACGGCGAGAAGCGGTGGGAGCGCGAGCTGCCCTACTTCGTCCGCGACGTCCGCACCGTGCCCGGCGGCGACTCGGTCGTCGCCGTCGGCCCGAGCGTTCCCGGTCAGCCGCCCTTCGTCGTCCTCCGGACCGAGGACGGGCGGCCGTTCTGGGAGGGCGAGGCGCCCGCGACCGGCCGGGTCGAGCGGGTCTTCGTCGGCCCCGAGCGCCTCTACGCCCTCCAGTCGCTCGGCACCAACTTCACCCTCCACGCCCACGAGCTCCGCACCGGGAAGCTCCTGTGGAAGTGGCAGGCGCCGAACGGGCAGGCGGCCCTCGACCTGTTCGAGACGCCCGACCACCTCCTCCTCCCGCGGACGGATGCGGACGGGAGCGCGGCGGTCTGCATCGTCGAGAAGCGGGGCGGCGGGCTCGAGAACGTCCTCAAGGTGCCCGGACGGCGGCTCCACAGCGCGAGCGTCGTCGGCGGCGTCTTCGTCCTGCTGACCGACCGCGGCGACTTCGGCCTCGGCAAGGTCGACAAGGACCGCACCTGGGCGGAGGTCGTCGACCTCGCCGCGCAGCTCGAGGCGACCCCCGACGACGCCGAGCTCCGGGCGCGGCTCGCCGACCGCTACTTCAAGCTCGGTGAGATCGACCGGGCGGTCGGAACGCTCGACGACGGGATCCTGTCGGAGCAGATCGGTCTCCGCGACTACGGGATGCTCTACGGCCAGCTCGCCGGGATGAAGGAGGAGCAGGCCGAGAACGAGATGATGAGCCTCGAGGTGCCGCGCCTGGCGCGCCCGCCCGAGATCGACGGCGAGCTGAACGACGAGTGGGTTCGCTGGAGCCACGTCGACCTCCACGGTCCGACGCGGGTCGCCCTGATCCAGCGGGACCGCGGCGAGGAGACGGCCGTCTGGCGCGGCGATGAGGATCTCTCGGGCCGCGTCTTCTTCGGCTACGACGAGCGCGCCCTCTACTTCGCCGTCGACATCCGCGACATGAACCTCCGGCCCTACGACAGCGAGGCCGACACCTGGGTCGGCGACTGCCTCCTGATCGCGCTCGACCCGCGCAACGACGGCGGCTACTGGTTCGCGCGCGACGACACCCTCCTCTCGCTCGCCCTGACTCTTCCGCGCAAGAAGAAGAAGGACGAGGACGAGGAAGGCGAGGGCGAGGACGAGAACAAGCCCAAGGGCAAGTACTTCGTGAAGCGGAAGGACGACGGCACCGGCGCGATCTACGAGGCCGAGATCCCGTGGAGCGTCCTGGCGAGCAACGGGGCGAAGGTGCCGCCGCCCGCCCGCCTGAGCGGCTTCACCTTCGGCTTCAACCTCGTCGTGACCGACGACGACGGCGACCGGGACGGCCAGGGCGTCGAGCGGGGCGCGACGAAGTACCTCGCGATCACGCCCGGGATCCTCCTCCACAAGCGGAAGGACCGCCTGTGGCAGGGCTTCATCCCCGAGCACTTCCCGCGGATCACGCTGAAGTAGATCCGGAGCTCGGCGGATCGCCTCGGCGACTGATCCCGACGAGGCGAGGGCCGCCCGGGAATGACTCCATGACGCCCGCCGTGCCCCGTCACCTCGGGAGGTACCGCCTCGGCGAGCCGCTCGGCCGCGGCGGCATGGGGCTGGTCTTCCGCGCGCACGACCCGGAGCTCGGGCGCGACGTGGCGATCAAGGTCCTCCACGCGGACGTCGCCGATCAGCGGCAGCTCCGCCGCTTCGAGCGGGAGGCGACCGCGGCCGCCCGCCTCCGCCATCCCGGGATCGTCGGAGTGCACGAGGTCGGACGCGACGAGCGCGGCCGGCCCTACATCGTGATGGACCTGGTCGGCGGCCCGAGCCTCGAGTCGCTCCTCGCCTGCTCGCGCCTGCCGCCCCGACGGCTGGCGGAGATCGTCCGCGACGTGGCGGCCGCCCTCCAGCACGCCCACGGCGAGGGCGTCATCCACCGCGACGTGAAGCCCGAGAACGTCCTGATCGACCGCGCGACCGGCCAGCCGCGCCTGGTCGACTTCGGGCTCGTCCGGGAGATCGACTCCGACGAGCGACTCACCCGGACGGGCCAGGTCGTCGGAACGCCGTCGTACATGGCCCCCGAACAGGCCGGCGCGTCGGGCGTCGGGGAGCTCGGCCCGGCCACCGATGTGTACGGGCTCGGCGGACTGCTCTACCGTGGCCTCTCCGGCCGACCGCCGTTCGTTCACGACGAGATCGTGGCGCTCGTCGTGATGGTGCTCGAGACGCCGCCGACACCGCCTCGAAGCATCGACCCGTCCGTGCCCGCACCGCTCGAGGCGATCACCCTCCGATGTCTCGCGAAGGACCCGGCGGAGCGGTACCGGTCCGCCGAAGAGGTCGTCCACGAGCTCGAGCGCTTCCTGCGCGGCGAGTCGATCGAGGCGTCCTCGCCGGGAGCGGTCTCGCGCCTGGTCGAGCGGCTGCGACGGAATCGCTCGGGGGTCGCGCTGGCGCTCGGTCTGGTCGTGTCGATCGCCGTCGCGGCGACCGCCGTCATCGGGAGCGGCGCGATCGGGGCCGACGACCCGCGCGACGTCCTCGATCGCATCGAGGCGCGGCTGGCCGCCGGCGACCCGGTCGGACGCGATGATCGGGACCGGCTGGAGGCGACCGTCACCGCCCTCGACGACGCCGCCCTGCAGCGGCGGCGGGCCGTCCTCGACCTCCTCCTGATCATCACGTCGGATCGAGCCTCGGACGAGCAACGGCGGCGGCGAGCCGAGGAGCTGGCGGCCGCGGTCCGGCCCTCGGGCGAGCTCGACCACGGCCTCCTCGACACCGCGCGGCGCACGCTCCGGCGCCGCCGCCTCGTGCCGGAGCTGGCGACGCTCCTCTTCGGGGCCTCGCCCGAGGTGGCGCCCGACATCGGGGCGGCGCGCGCGCTGGCGTTGGCCATCGCCGACGGCTCCGCCGGGGTCACCCCGCCGCCGGACGCGGCCCTGCTCCGCCCGCTCCTCGCCGCATCCGACGCCGCGCTTCGCGGCCAGCTCCTCGCGCGAGTCGCCCGGCGTGCGCTGGAGACCGAAGGGCCCGACGCGGCGCTCGACCTCCTCGTCCGCGCGTCGAAGGAGCCAGGTGGGCTCCCGCCGGAGTCGTGGCCCGAAGCGCTCCATCTCGCGTTGATCCGTCGCGCCGCGTCCTCGGCCGAGGACCCGGAGGTCACTCGATCGCTCCTCGACGTCGCCGTCAGGATCCGCCCCGACGACGTGGAGCTCCCCGCCGAGCTCCTCGGTGAGCTCGAGAGGCCGCTCGCCCAGCTCACCCTCTCCGACGAGCCGCCGGGCGAGCCGGCCGAGCACATCCTCGGGCTGCTCGGCCTGCTCGAGTGCTACGGCGTCTCGCCCCTGTCGTTCATCCTCGCCACCTCGATCGGGAATCGCCTGAACCTGGGCGACGTTCGCGCTCTGGCCGACGCCGAGCTGCGTCGCCCCGCCCCGAACCCGGCGCTCCTCCTCGTCGTCGCACGGGTCTTCGCGAGCCCCACGGCTCGAAAGGGGCCGCGTCGGGATCCCGAGCTCGCCCTCCGCCTCGTCGAGCGGGTCACCGACGCCGACCGTGACGCCTTCGCCTCGGCCGGCGTGCTCCGCGAGACCATCCGCGGCGAGCTCGGGGGCGCGATCCGAGACGTCGACCTCGACGCCTGCCTGGCCCGGGAGCGGGCGCGTCCGGACCACCGGCGCCTCGCGTTGGTGCCGAGGCTCTGCGCGAGAGAGTCGGACGACGCAAGCGAGGCCATCGCGCTCGTGATCGAGGCGCTCGCGGTGCGGGAAGCCAACGCGCCTCGGCTGGCCGACCTGCAGCGCGCGGGTGGCTTCGTTCCCTGGACCGTCGCGTCGACCGACGACCTGTACACCGACATCGTCCGGGCGGCGAAGCAGGCGCTCGGATCGGCCGAGGGATGCTGCCACGGGGCCAAGACTCCCGACGATCTCCTCACCGCGTCGAGCCGCCTCACCGGCCTCGAGCCGGTCTACGAGGCCCTCCTCGCCAGGCTCGAGGCCGACCATCATCGGCGGCACGATCGGACCGCCGAGGAGGAGGCCGCCTGGACTCGAGTGATCGCGATCCAGCGCGAGAGGGCCCGCATCGCGTCGGGGGATCCCAGCGTCTTCCGGTTGCTCGCGATCGCCCACGGACATCGCGCTCAGCTCCGCCTCGAAGCTGGTCACCCGGACGCCGAGGCCGACCTCGCGAATGAGCTCGACGACTGGTCGCTCACCATCCGGCTCCAACGGGAGATCCTCGCGCGACGCCCCGCCGCCCGGACCACGATCTCGAACCTCTCGGATGATCTCGGCGAACGCGCGCGGGTGCGGCGCGCCCGCGGGCACGACGAGGAGGCTGACATCGACCTCGAGGAGATGGCGGCCCTCCGCGCGCGCATCGGTCGCTAGCCCGGTCGGCCCCCGTGGCCCATGAGCGGCCGGCCCGACGCCCTCCCGGCCGTGGCGAGGGATGCTCTCCCGTCGCTATACTCCGCACGCAAAGGCTTCCGCGCTCCGAGGATCTCGCCATGAGCTGCCCCTGCCGCCACCCCCTCGTTCTGGTTCCGATCGTCGCGGTCATGGCCTCGATCGCGCTGGCGGTCGTCTCGATCGTCCCGACGGTCGCCGGCGACGATGACGAAGGCCCGGGGCTCCGGTCGCCCCTCCCGGCGCCCGCGTTCAGCCCGTTCGGCGACCGGGCGGCCGCGGCGATCGGCGCCGATGGGACCGGCGCCGTCGTCGTCGTCGAGCTCGGCGAGAAGCCGTCCTCCCGCACCGTCAGCCGTCGCGGCGTCGATCCCCACTCCGCCCGCCCGCGCTTCAGCGCCGACGGGAGCCGCGTCGCCTGGACGGTCGGCTCGGCCGCGATGATCACCAGCGCGACGAAGGAGGGCGCGGTCGACAAGCGCTCGCTCAGCCGCGGGATCGACGACTTCGATCCGACGAGCGACTGGGCCGCCGTCGCCGGCGGCGTCTACTCGCCCGACGGCGTCAACCTCGCGTTCGTCGTCCCCCGCGGCGAGAAGGCCGGCACGTTCGTCGCCCCCGTCGTCGGCGGGACCGTCATCCGCCTGACCAAGCTCGCGGCCGACCGGATCGCCTGGAGCCAGGACGGGAAGCGCCTCGCCCTCGCCCTGCCGAAGCACGACATCGTGGTGGTCGGCGCCGACGGCAAGGGCGAGAAGCCGATCACGAGGATGCCGACGGACGGCGGCCCCGTCGCCCTTCGCTTCGCCGACGGCGGCAAGGGCCTCCTCGTCTTCGCCGAGGCGAAGCTCGGGCTCTACGACATCGCGACCGGCAAGACGGCCGGCGCGCCCGAGGGTCTCATCGACGACGGCCACGGCTCGCCGGTCGCGGCCGCCTGGTCGCCGAGCGAGGAGATCCTCGCGATCGTCACCGACGGCGGCGCGCTCGGGCTGGTGAAGCTCTCGGGCAAGGGGCGCTACGTCCAGGTCAACGCCGAGACCGACCGGGTCATGAGCGGCCCCGGCTGGGCGCCCGACGGCAGCCGCGTCGGCACCGTCGAGTTCGGCGGCAAGGGCGAGGTCGCCCTCGTCAGCTACGAGGTGACGACCGGCGAGGTGAAGCGGGTCCCCCTCTTCTGGAACCCGAGCGCCCCGCCGGGCGACTGACGCCGCCTCACCGCTCCTCGCGCTCTCCCTCGAGCCTTCGCGCGCTCCTCTCGTCCCACGCCCGGACGTGCTCGGCGAGCTGCCGGTCCGCCTCGTCCGCCTCGGCGAGCCGTCCGAGCTCGCGCAGCGCCCACGCGTGGCGGGTGAGCAGGTCGAGGTGCTGGCGCTCGGTGATCGTGTGCGCGTCGTCGACGGCGTCGCCGCGCAGCTCGAGCGCCCGGTCGTAGTGGGTGAGGGCGGCCTCGAGCCGTCCGTGTCCCCGCGCGTGCTCGCCGAGCAGGAACTCGTTGACGAACCTCCCCGAGAAACGCGTCTGGCGCCGCACCGCGATGTCGAGGAGGACGGCGACGCTCGGACGCCCGCCGAGCTCGGCCGCCCAGCCGCAGCACGCCCCGCCCGCGTCGAGGCGGCGCCGGATGAGCTGCCGGGCGATGCCGGCGATCCCGTCGGAGTCGACCCACATCGCCGGGACGAACCGCCCCTCGCGGTCGAAGCGCTCGCACGCCCCGCGCCGCCGCTCCTCGACCCGGTCGGCGTCGACGATGACCTCCTCGGCCGCCACCGGGTCACGCCTCGCGAAGGCCGTCGCCGCGTGTCGGCCGACCGCCGGCCAGCGTCGTTCGATCGGCAGGCGCCGGTCGATCTCGAGGGCGGCGAGCGCGGCCTCGCCGGCCCGCTCCGGATCGCGATTCCGGAGATGGAGGAACCGCGCCGCCTCGGCGAGCAGTCGGCGCGAGGGCGGATCGCGACCGAGGGCGAGCTCGAGCCACCGACTGGAGTCGGCCGGCTGCTCCTCCCGGACGGCGAAGGCGGCGAGGAGCAGCCCCACCGGGTCGAGCTGCTCGGGCGGCCCGGTCTCGAGCGCCCGGCCGAGGGCGTGGTAGCGCGCGGCGCCGAATCGCTCGACCCGCTCGACGATCCCCTCATCGGGGAGATCGAGACCCAGAGGCACGAGGAACGCGAGGATCAGGGTGTTCCGCCCGAAGACCGCATCGAGCTGCGCCGCGTCGGCCGATCGGGCGAGGTTCAGCTCGGCGAAGAAGCGCGGCTCGAGGTCCGCCGGCAGCTCGTCGGGACGATCCTCGTCGGCGACTCGCGACGCGATCCAGGCGACCTCGCGCGCCCGGTCGTCCCGGCGCGCCTCGACGTGCCCGATGAACGCGCGGGCGAGCAGGATCACTCCGTCGGCGTCGATCCGGAGCCGGCCGTCGTTGCCGTGCTCCCGCCGGGCTGCGACGAGCGCGCGGACGACCTCCGCGACCGGCAGCCGCCCCGACGCCAGGCCCAGCTCGGCCCGCCGCACGAGGAGTCGGCCGCGGACCTCGTCGGGCAGCCCGGGCGCGTGGTAGAGGTTGCGGAAGGCGGCCGACTCGAGCGGCGGCTCGAGCCCGTCGCGGCCGGACGCCGTCACCTCGGCGAGGGCGCGGGACGTCGCCGCGTCGACGCGCAGCACCGGCTCGGCCCGGTGAACGACCGCGTCGAGCAGCCCGAAGCGCTCGCGGGCGAGGAGCGCCTCGATCGCGAGCCGGCGCGAGGTGGCGGGGCCGTCGCCCCGGAGCGCCGCCGCGAGCGCGGCGACCGATTCGCTCGACGCGATCTCCTCGTTCGGAACGTCGAGGGCGCGCTCGATGAGCCCGAGAAGCCGGGCGCGCCGGACGAGCGCGTCGTCGCCGCCCGGCTCCGTCTCGATCGCGGCGATCGCCGCGCGCGCCCCCCGGCCGAGCGACCGCCCGGCCGCGAGGGTCGCCTCGGCGGCGTCGAGGCGCGCGTCCCGGTCGTCGCGTCCGCGCACGGCGAGCGCGGCCGCGCCGCCGGCGGCCGCGAGCGCGACCAGGACCGCGATCGCGACCCCTCGCGCCCCGCGAACGGCGCGCCCGGCGCGCGCGACGCCGCGACCTTCGACGAGCCACGCGTCGAGCGCGTCGGCGAACGCCCCCGCGGTCCGGAATCGGTCGCGCGGATCGCGGGCGAGGGCGCGCAGGCAGACGCTCGCGAGCGCCGACGGCACCTCCGGCGCCCGCGCCTCGAGCGGCGGCGTCGCGCCCCCGAGGATCGCCTGGAGCAGCCCGAAGCCGTCGCGCTCCTGGAACGGCGGCTGGGCCGTGAGGGATGCGTAGAGCACGGCGCCGAGACCGTAGACGTCGGTCCAGGCCCCGATCGCTCGCGCCTCGCCGCGGAGCTGCTCGGGCGCCATGAACGCCGGCGTCCCGACCATCTCGCCCGTCTTGGTCAGGCGCGAGGACGCGGAGTCGAGCGCGATGCCGAAGTCGACGACGCGCGGCGCCCCGGACGCGTCCATGATGACGTTGCCCGGCTTGAGGTCGCGGTGGACGACGCCGACCTCGTGGACACGCTGGAGGCTGCGCGCGATCCGCGCGACCAGGCTGGCCGCCTCGCGCGGCCGCAACGGCCCGCGCGTCTCGAGGATCGACGCGAGCGAGCCGCCCTCGATCAGGTCCATCGCGTACCAGGCGTGGCCCTGGTCGACCCCGGCGGCGTGCACGCGCACGATCGTCGGGTCGCCCTCGACCCGGACCAGCATCTCCGCCTCGCGACGGAAGCGCTCGAGCGTGCGCGATCCGGCGCCGGCCGGGATCACCTTGAGGGCGCAGACCGCGCCGGTCTCGCGATGACGCGCCCGGAAGACGACGCCCACGCCCCCCTTCCCGAGAGGAGCCTCGATCACGTAGGGACCGCACGCGCGTAGCTCGCGACCGATCGTCAACGCCGTCGAGCCCTCCGCCTTCGCCTCAATGCGAAAGACGCAAGACCCGCTCGGAGCCTTGCGCCTCACGCGTCACGAAACGCACGACGAGGTCAGTCGTTCTCGTCGTCGGTGCTGCCCTCGAGGGCGTCCGCGAGCCCGAACGCGCTGCGGTTGCTCGCCGCGCGCTCGGAGCCGCCGCCGTCCTCGTCGACCCACGTGCTGAGCACCTTCGACACGGTGTTCCACGGCGCGCCGCGGAGCGCCGAGTCTCTCGGGCTCGGGAGGGTGTTGACGACCCGGACGAACCACTTGCCCGGGTGCAGATCGAGGGCTCCGACCGTGGCGTTCTGGACGCCGTCGGCCGGCCCGGTCACGGCCGTGATGGTCGCCGAGAGGACCGTCGTGCCCGCGTCGTCGGCGAACTCGACCGTCATGCCCTGCGCGAGCTGGCGACCGACGAGCTGCGTCGGCGTCCGCACCTGCTCGAGGATCGGCCGGACCGAGACGGGCACCGGCGGCTCCTCGCCGGCCGGATGCTCCTGGACCCACGGGTTCCTGCCCGCGCGCCCCGCCTCGGCGTAGCTGAAGATGTAGTGCTTGCCGCGATCCATGATCGTCGACGCGCGCCGCGGGTCGCCGAGCGCCTCGCGGCCGGCGAACTGGTGGCAGCCGAGGCAGCTCGTCTGGATCGCCGGGAACGTGTTCCAGTTCCGCTCGGGCCCGTTCTCGAGCTCCCAGACGCGCCCGTTCGGCGCGAACATCGTCGAGATCCAGTCGCTCCCGTTGAGACCGCGACCGTCCTCGACCCGGAACATGACGCGGACCTCGGCGAGGTTGCCCGGGGTCAGCGGAAGCGGCTGGGCGCCGTCGGTGCGGTAGTAGAGCTTCACGAAGACCGCGCCGACCGGATACTTGCGGAGATCCTCGCCGGAGCGGGCGATCCCGTTCGCGAGGATTCGCGGGGCGAGCCCACCCTCGCCCGGCTGGAAGCCGTGGACCGGACCCCAGTTGGTGATCTCGCGGAAGTCGCCGCTGAAGTACTCGGGCACGACGTAGCCGATCCAGGCCGGGTCGACGCCCGCCTCGCGGAGCGCGGTCGCGTCGGCGGCCGGGATGGTGTTGCCGAAGAAGTCGCGGGCCTCGCTGCCGTCGTCACCGCCGTCGTCGCCGCCATCGTCTCCGCCATCGTCTCCGCCATCATCTCCGCCATCGTCTCCCCCATCGAGGAGGGTGACGGTGATGTCGTAGCGACCGCGGGTCGCCTGGGCGTCGTAGTGGCGCACGTGGACGAAGTGCGGACCGCTCGCCTCGGCGGTGAACTCGATCCGCGAGGCGAGGTTCTCGTCGGCGCCGTCGTCGTCGGTCGCGAGCTCGTTCGCGCCGTTCGGCGGGCCGGAGAGGGCGATCACCGTGTCCATGTCGTCGCGGAGGTTGCTCGTCTGGACGCGATAGCGCGCCCCGTTCTCGGCCGCGAACCGGTACCAGTCGGGGTCGCCGGCGCGATCGGTCGAGCCGGGCGCCGTGGCGCCGATCTCGATCGGGGTCGCCTGGCCGGGGGTGTCGTTGCCGTCGCCGTCGCCGCCGCCGTCGTCGCCACCATCATCACCACCATCATCACCGCCGTCGTCTCCGCCGTCGTCTCCGCCGTCGTCTCCGCCGTCGTCTCCGCCGTCGTCTCCGCCGTCGTCTCCGCCGGAGACGAGGGTGACGGTGATCCGGTAGGTGCCGTTGGTCGCGCTGCGGCTGTAGTGACGCACGCGCGCGTAGTGCGGACCGGCGGCCGTGGCGGCGAACTCGACCTGGCTGGCGTAGCCCATCCCGGGCGCATCGTCGTTCTCGCCGATCTGGGTCGTCCCGTCGCCGCCGAGGATCGTCAGGACGGTGTCCATGTTCTGCTGGAGATCGGACGTCGTCACGCGGTAGGTCGCGCCGTTCTGGGCCGGGAAGACGAACCAGTCGAAGTCGCCGGCCGAGTTCGTGCCGTCGCTCGCGTTGCCGCCGACCGCGATCGAGTTCGCCTGCGCGGCCGAGTCGTTCGGCTCGCCCGTGCCGCCGCCGCCGCCGTCGTCGCCACCGCCGTCGTCGCCACCGCCGTCGTCGCCACCGCCGACGTCGCCACCGCCGTCGTCGCCACCGCCGTCGTCGCCACCGCCGTCATCTCCGCCGCCGAGCGACTCGACGCGGAGGTCGTAACGACCGTTCGACGACGCCGCCCTGAAGTGGCGGATGCGGGCGTAGTGACCGCCGGCCGCGGACGCGGTGAACTCGACCCGCGAGGCGAGCCCGATGCCCTGACCATCGTCGTTCTCATCGATGACGGTGGTGCCATCGGGTCCGAGGATCGTCAGGACGGTATCCATCCGGTCCCGGAGGTTGCTCGTCTCGACGCGGAACCGCTGGTTCGCCGTCGCCGTGAAGCGGAACCAATCCTGATCGCCCCCCTCCTGAATCGCGTCGCTGACCGTCGCGCCGACCTCGATCAGGGTCGCCCGAGCCGCGGTTCCATCGGGCTCGATGGCGAGCAACTCGGGAGTCCGAGCGGGCATCAGGACGAGGAGCCCTGCGACGGTCAAGACGGCGAGGGCGAGGCCGCGGCCGGTGCGGACACGACGGCGTCCCTGGTCACTCGTGGTCTTCATACAATTCCCCCGGCACTCGCCGTTGTGGCGAAGTGATCGATGGAGAGGATAACGCGTCGATCACCTCGATCGCAATGAGGTACCCATCAATGAGCTCCGTCATCGTTCCGCGCCACCCGGTGAGCTCGACGCTACGCACGTCGCGTGCCGAGCGCGCTCGTCGCCACAAGCGGCAGGAGAAGAGTGCTTTGAGTCGAGGATGCACCCGACGCGTAGCAGCCATTCGGGTCGCACGCGATTCGAGCGCCGGGGCGCCTCGCCCCGGTTCGGCTCGCCGGCCGTCGCCATCGCGACGGGCCGGCAACCGAGATGGCTTCGTGCGCCGCCCGACCGCCTGAAGCGTTTCTCGAGAAAGGCGTTGGAACACGCCCGGAGTTTTCCAGACGTTTCCACGAGGTTTCAACGCGTTCCCCAATCTCGGCGGAGCGCCCACGTTGCGAGTAGCACTAGCCCCACGCCACGCCTCAACCCTCCGCGTCTTCACGACTTGCGGCATCGCCGCATCGCGAGGCCGGCCAGCCCCCGACCGGCGGTCCGGCGTAACCCCCGGCAAGGGAACGATCCTCGAAGTCGGTTTGGCGCGGGACCGCAATCACTCTAGAATCGCCCTCCTTCCGAACGAGCCGCCAGGCGGCTTCCTGCGTGAGCGAGCGAAGAGCGTCGGGTCGCCCTAGAGAGCGACCGGCCCACCCGCTCGCGCCGTCCGGACGCGCACCGAAGAGCTTCGTACAACGTCCGCCGCGTGACGCGCCCGCGCGCCGCGCTGACCGCAGCCATGGGCTGTGCGGGGAGTTCTTTGCCTCGAGACGAAACGAACACGATCTGGCGCGACATCGTCGCGAGCGCCAAGGAGCGGCTCGGCTCGGCCGTCTGCCTCCGGATGCTCGAGGCGCTCCGTCTCGATCGACTCCAGATCGGCGGCGACGGCGGTGCGGTGATCGCCGAGGTCTCGGTGGAGCCCGCCTTCGCGCGCCCCGAGTGCATGGCGCGCGTCCGCGCGGCGGTCGACGCGGCCCTCGAGGCGCGCTTCGGGCGAGGAGCTCGGGCGGCGATCGCGGTGGCGAAGGTGCGCGCGCCCGGTTCATCTTCCGATGATGGGCGGCCGGCCCGGTCCTCGCGTTCCGGTCGGACCCGCACGCCCCGCTCGCGGTCCGCCCGACCGCGCTTCGATGGCGCCCTGCGCCGGCCGACCTCCACCGCCGCGCTCGTCGCCCGAGGACCGGCGCGAGACGACGCGACCGGCCGGACGGCATCTCCCTCCGCCCGCCTCTCGCAGTCGGGCGAAGAGTGGGAGCGGGCCGAGCTGAACGACGCCCTCAGCCTCGACAGCTTCGTCGGCGGCGCCGCCAACCGGATCGTTCATCGGCTCGCCCGCGACGTCGCCGAGAGCCCGGGACGGGACGCCAACCCGCTGATGCTCTACGGCGCGAGCGGGACGGGAAAGACCCACCTCCTCCAGGGGATCGCGCAGCGCGCCCGCGCCGAGATGCGCGACGGCCGGGTGATCTACGCGACGGCCGAGACGTTCGGGAACAGGTTCGCGGCCTCGATCCGCACGCGGTCGGTGCAGCGCTTCCGCAACCGGCTTCGCGACACCGACTTCCTCGTCCTCGACGACGTCCAGCTCCTGCTCCGTCGCACCAAGGCCCAGGAGGAGCTGCTCCACACCCTCGACGCGCTCACCGCGCGGAAGAAGCAGGTCGTGATCGGTGCGGACATGCACCCGCGCCAGCTCGAGGGCTTCCACCCCGCGCTGCTCGGCCGCCTCGTCTCGGGGATCGTGATCGGCGTCGGGATCCCCGATCACCAGACGCGGCTCGGGATCGTCGCCAACCAGGCGCGTCTCTCGGGCGTGAACCTCTCATCGGAGGTCGCCGAGCTCCTCGCCCGCCGCTGCCGGACCAACGTCCGCGAGCTCGTCGGTGCGGTGAAGAAGCTCGGCCTCGTCGTGAGCCGCCTTCGCGTGCCGATCGACGAGACGATGGCGCGCCGGATCCTCCGCGAGGACGTGCCGACGCCGGCGAACGGCGGATCGCCGAGCCTCGAGGAGATCTCCCGCCGCGTCAGCCGGGTCCTCGGCGTCGAGGCCGCGGACCTCCGCGGGGCGAGCCGGCGCGAGGTCGTCACCCTCGGGCGACGTCTCGCGATGGTGCTCGCCCGCCGGCACGTCGACGCGACCCTCCGCGAGATCGGCGCCCACTTCGGTCACAAGAGCGGGGCGAGCGTCTCCGCCGCCCAGCGCGTCATCGAGAAGCTCCGCTCCGATGAGGACGGCCACGTCGGGCGCATCTACAAGCGCCTCGACACCGAGCTCGCCGACGACTACGGGACTCCGCCGGAGCGCGCTCCCGGCCGGGCCCGGGGCCGCCTTCGCCGCGGCTGAGTGGCCTGTGAGGCGTCCGGCCGGGCGCCTCTCGATCGACTCCGACCCGACGCGAGCCACCCCCCTTCGGCCTCATTGCCTCGTCGGCGGGGCGCGGGTAGGCTCTGACGCTCGGTCGCCCGCTCCCGCGGGCCGACGACCGCCCTCGCGCGCCTGCCGCGCCTGATCACGACGGAGAGAGACCTCGATGAACGACGACTGGCTCCGCACCGACGACGACGGAAATCCCTACCTCGAGGTGCCGGTTCGGGGCGCCGACCTGCTCGAGACGCCGCTGCTCAACAAGGTGACCGCGTTCACCGATCAGGAGCGCTCGGAGCTCGGCCTGCGCGGGCTCCTCCCGTCCGCGGTCGCGACGATGCAGCAGCAGCTCGACCGCTGCTACCTGGCGTTCAAGCAGAAGACGGTCAACCTGGAGCGCTACATCTACCTCGCCTCGCTCCAGGACCGGAACGAGACCCTCTTTTACCGACTCGTCCTCGAGAACCTCGAGGAGATGGTGCCGGTGATCTACACGCCGGTCGTCGCCGAGGCGTGCCAGAACTGGAGCAAGATCTTCCGCAACTCGCGGGGCCTCTACATCGGCCCCAACGACAAGGACCGGCTCGACGAGATCTTCGACAACGTCCACCTGGCCGACGTCGACATCATCGTCGTCACCGACAACGAGCGGATCCTCGGCGTCGGCGACCAGGGCGCGGGCGGCATGGGCATCCCGATCGGGAAGCTCGCCCTCTACACGATCGGCGCGGGGATCGACCCGAGCCGGTGCCTCCCGGTGAGCCTCGACGTCGGCACGAACAACAAGGAGCTCCTCGACGACCCGCTCTACATCGGGCGAAAGGAGCCGCGCCTCCGCGGCGACGAGTACTGGGACCTGGTCGACCGGTTCGTCGCGGCCGTGAAGAAGCGCTTCCCGACCGCGCTCCTGCAGTTCGAGGACTTCGGGAACAGCACCTCGTTCCGCCACCTCGACAAGTACCGGACGGAGATCCTCTCGTTCAACGACGACATCCAGGGGACGGCCGCGACGGTGGTCGCCGGCCTCGTCGGCGCCCTCCGGATCACCGGCGCCAACCTCAAGGACCAGGTCGTCGTCTTCAGCGGCTCGGGCTCGGCCGGCATCGGGATCGCCCGGCAGATCCACGCCGCCATGGTAGAGGACGGCGCCGACCCCGACGTCGCGCGCTCGAACATCTTCACGACGGACAGCAAGGGCCTCGTGATGGCCGACCGGGCCGACCCGCTCGCCGAGCACAAGAAGACGTTCGCGAAGGACCGGGGCCGGGTCGACGGCTGGAAGGTCGCGGATCCCAAGGCGATCACCCTCGCCGAGGTCGTCGCGAACGCGAAGCCGACCGTGCTGATCGGCGTGAGCGGCCAGGGCGGCAGCTTCGACGAGAGCCTCATCAAGACGATGGCCAGCAACTGCGAGCGGCCGATCGTCTTCCCGCTGAGCAACCCGACGAGCAAGACCGAGGTGAAGCCGGCGGACGTCTGGAAGTGGACCGACGGCAAGTGCGTCGTCGCGACCGGCAGCCCGTTCGACCCGGTCGTGCACGGCGGCAAGAGCCACCGCATCGGTCAGTGCAACAACATGTTCGTCTTCCCCGGCGTCGGCCTCGGCGCGCTCGTCGCGAAGGCGCAGCAGGTGACCGACGGCATGTTCCTCTCGGGCGCTCGCGCCCTCGCCGCGTGCGTGCCGGCCGACGCGCTCGAGCAGGCGTGCGTCTTCCCCGACATCGACGCGGTCCGCGACTGCAGCCTCAAGGTCGCGATCGCGGTCGCCGAGCGGGCGATCGCCGACGGCGTCGCGCCCGACAGCCCCAAGGGCGACGAGCTCGCGAAGGCGGTCGAGAAGGCGATGTGGTTCCCCGAGTACCTGCCCTACCGCGCTGCCAAGAAGCGGTAGCGCGCGGCACGGTCGCCGTCCGTCCATGGAGAGGGCTCGCGAGATTCTCGCGAGCCCTCTGTCCTTGGGTGCTTGCTCCGCGGGCGGCCCCGTCTACCGGTAGGCGTAGCCCGAGACGTACTCGACCACCTCGATCTCGAAGCCGTCGGGGTCCTCGAAGTAGACCGCCCGCCCCTCGGGCCGGTTCGCCTCCTCGGTCACCTCGACGTCCTCCCGGTCGAGTCGATCGCGGAGCGCCTCGAGGTCGTCGGTCGTCAGCCCCAGGTGGAGGAAACGACTCCGCGGGCCGCCGACGGGGCGCTCCACCTCGGTCAGGGCCAGGTAGAACTGGTCGGTTCCGACGTGGACGCTCCGACCGTAGGGGCCGATCCCGTCGTAGCGCACCTCGAAGCCGAACACGCGCCGGTAGAAGTCGATGCTGCGATCGGCGTCGCGCACGGTCAGGTGGATGTGCTCGAGCCGGGTCGCGACGTGCCGGCTCGACGCGGTGATCGGCGCCCGGGCCGATCGGGGCGCCTCGGGCGTCTCGCCGGCATCCTCGGTCGCCTCGGGGCGCTCGGCGGGGGTCGTCGCGGGAGTGATCGCGGGGGTCGTCATCGTCTCTGCCTCCTTCGGGGGCTCGGGGTCCTCGGAGATCTCGTTCGTCCAGTGCGCCACACCGATCCCGATCGCCGCCGCCACCATGAACGGAAGCCAGAGGGCCACCCAGGCGTCACCGGGCAGGCTCGGGTGGGCGGGGGTCGGGTGCGTCTCGGTGAGAAGCGGTGCTTCGTATCCCACGTGCATCTCGTGCCTGTCTTCCTGAGTCATTAGAAAAGCGATTGCTTTCCCAATAGGCCTATCGTGCTCATTCCGAAGAATATGTCAAGCAGTTGCTTTCTTTTCATCCGAGATCGACCTCGCGCGAACGCGAGACGGAGCCGCCCCCGCGCCGAGGCGCAGGAACCGCAGGAGAGGTCTGGTCGATCCTGGAGTCGCCCGGAACCGGGCAGGTCAGCGCGTCGCCGCGGCCATCATCGTCTTCCCCCCTTCACGGCCAGCCGGCCCTGAGCTCCGGCTGCGTCCAAGATGAAGGAGGAGAGGGGGGGGAGCTGTCGCGGAAAACGAGGAAGGGAGCTCACGCAGAGTCGGCTTCGCCGACGATCTCTCACGCCAAGGACGCCAAGAGGCCAAGGCCGCCAAGTGTCCCCTCCGGCGCACAGCGACCGGCGAAGGGTCGGGCGCGTCCGTCGGCGGGTCTCTCCTTCGGAGTGGCCCCTTGGCGTTCCTGGCGTTTCGACTCGAACCTTGGCGGACTTGGCGTGAGGATGGACTCGTGCGTAGGAACACGAGAGTCCCCGCTCCGATCGGCTGACGATCCACAGATTTCACAGATTACACAGATTACGAGCTGCCGAAGGCGGTCATCCCTCGCCGAAGGGCGCAGGCCCGTTTCGGGCATCGGCAACGACTCGGACCCGCCCGCGGCAATCTGTGTAATCTGTGAAATCTGTGGATCGTTCATCGCGACGGCAATCGCACGCTCCTGTTCGAGGAACCAACCGCCGGCTCACTCGCCAGGCCGAAGCTCGACCTCCCGCTCTCCACCCGCCGGCAACGTGACGATCTCGCTCCCGGTCCCATCCCCGAAGACCCGCCACCGGCCGCCCGGCACCTCGTCGAACGCGAACCGGCCGTCCGCGTCGGTCGCCGTCTGCCTCCCGGTTCCCTTCATCAGCGACTCGCCGGGCCGGACCCGCCACACCGTCGCGAGCGCGACCGGCGCGCCGCGGTCGTCGAGGACGCGTCCGGCGATCCGGCCGGCCCGCTCGAGGACGATCCGTGGCTCGGCGCCGCCCTCGAGGTCTCCCTCGATCACGACCGGGCAGCGACCGGGGGCGCGCACCTCGACGCGGTCGGCGACGTCGGGGCCGAGCAGGCCCTCGAGGACGAACCTCCCATCCGCTCCCGTCATCGCCGCGGCGCGGTTGCCGTCGCCGAGATCGCGGATCCACTCGTAGATCGAGACCTCCGCGTCGACGATCGGACTCCCGTCCTCGAGCGCCACCACGGCTCCCGTGAGCCGACCGGTCGCCCGCTCGAGAGCGATCGAGACGCCGCGTCGCTCGCCGGGGGCGAGATCGGTCTCCGCGCGACCGACGCGGAACCCCGCCGCGAGCGCCGTGACCTCGTAGCGCCCGGCGGGCAGCTCGGTGAGATGCCACGCCCCGTCGTCGGACGGACCCTCGGCGCTCCCCTCGGGGACCGCGCCGTGGCCGCCGACCCGTCGAGCGCGGATCGCCGCCCGAGTCCCGGCGAGCGGCTCCCCGTCGGGTCCGGCGACCCGGACATCGAGCGCTCCGCGGCGGGTGAACGTGAACACGAGCGCGTCGCCGGGACGATGGACTCGCTCCTCGGTCGTCGCGCTGCCGAGGTCCGCCGGGAGGCTCGCGGCGATGACGACGCCGTCGGTCGGTGCGGCCTCGATCCGGAAGTGACCGTCCGGACCGCTCTTCACCGTCGCGACCGCCAGCCCGCGGATCGTCTCGAGCGGCCGCTCCTCGTCGTCGCCGTCGAAGCGAAAGATCGGGTCGCGCCAGACCCGCCGGCGGACCGACGGGAGCCGGACGCGGACCGTCGCCCCCGCCACCGCCGTCCCGTCGTCCCAGCGGCACTCGCCCTCGATCGCGTGGCCCTCGACGAGGAGCAGCTCCACGGCGCTCGAGACCGCGGGCGCGGGCTCAACCGGCACCTCGACGAGCTCGGCCGGCACGCAGCCCAGCGCCGTCGCGAGCACGCGATGCGGCCCCTCGATGAGGCCGGCGATCGCGAAGCGGCCGTCGGCGCCGGTCGTCGCGACGCGCGTGACCGGATCGTCGAGCCCGCCGATCCGCGCAGGCTGCTCCGGACCGACCAGGACCGTCGCGTCGCTGATCGGTCGCCCCTGCGGCGTCCGGACGACGCCGACGAGCCGGCCGCCGCCCTCGAGCTCGATCGTGCCGAGATCGAGCGCTCCGCCGACGAGCTCCCCGTCGGCGAGGGCGACGCGGCGCTCGCGGAGCGCCGGATGGAACGCGACGAGATCGACCGCGGTGAGCGCGTCATCAGGATCGCGTCGCGTGCGGAGCTCGAAGCGACCGTCGTCGCCGGTGCTCGCCGAGAAGGCCGGCGGGGCGAGGTGGTCGGCGTGGAGCGGCTCGACCATGACCTGCTTCACGCCGCCGGCGAGGGCGACGCCCGTCCCGCCGAGCGGCGCTCCGCCGGGGCCGACGACACGACCCCGGATGATCAACCCGAGCTTCACGACGAGGCGGAGGGAACGGGTCTCGCCGGGAGCGAGCGTGATGCTCTCGCAGATGGGAAGCGCCCCCACCCGCGTCCGGAAGACGAGCAGGTCGAAGGGCCGTCCCGCGGCGACGTCGTCGAGAACGAAGCGCCCGCCTCGATCGGTCCTGGCTGCGAGGATCCTCCCGCCGACCGAGGCCTGAACCGAAGCGCCCTCGACCGGCTCGCCGCCAGGCAGGACGACGAGGCCGAGGATCGTCCCGGTCGCCTCGAGCGCCGGCCGGCCCTCGCTCTCGGCCGATGACGCCGCGCCCCGACCGGGCGACCCCGCCGGGTCCCCCGCGGGCGGCTCCCGATCCGGCGCCACCGGGTCGCGCCCGATCGTCCCGCCGTTCGCGGGCGACGAACCGATCGCGTCGCCGCCGGCCGCTCCGCCGGACGTGGCGGCGAGGGTCGCGCCGCGCGGGGACGCCGACGTCGGGACGCGCGGCTCGAGGACCCGGTCGACGCCGGCGGCCAGAGCGAGCGCCGCGACGACCGCGGCGATGGCGGTGATCACGCCGACCGACTTGGCCGCGCCGGAGCTCGCGGCGGCCGGCGAGCCCGGCGGGGAACCCGCCGGCGCACCCGGGGTCGGAGCGCTTCGAGCCATGTCGACGATCCGGGCCGCGAGCGTCGCCGACACCGGCTCGGACGCGATCGCGTCGAGCGCGCCGGCCAGCGCCGGCTCGAACGCGGGCGCGGCGAGCGCGCTCGCCCCGGCGGGGACCAGCCGACCGCGGAGCTGCTCGACCGCCGCGTGGATCCGCGAGGCGACGGTGCCCGCCGGCACCTCGAGGGCCGCGGCGACCTCGGCGTAGGAGAGCCCGCCGAGGTAGCGGAGCAGGACCGGCTCGCGCAGGGTCGCCGGCAGCGCCTCGACCGCCGCGAGCACCTCGCCGCGGAACGCGGCCTCCTCGGGGGCGAGCAGCCTCCCCCCGTCGGCCTCGCGCCGGGTCGTCCGCACGGCCGCCTCCTCCTCGTGGCGCGCGCGGCGCCCGGCGGCGCGCGTCGCCTGGCGCGCCTCGTTGACCGCGATACGGAAGAGCCACGCCCGCACCGAGCCGCGCGGCTGCCAGCGGGCGGCGCCGTGAATCACCCGGAGGAAGGTCTCGCTCGTGACGTCGTCGGCCGCCGCCGCCCGGGCCGGGCCGAGGACGGTCCGGACGAGGCCGTGGACACGTCCCTGGTAGCGCCCGAAGAGCTCGGCGAGGGCGTCGCGATCTCCATCGTCCCGGAACGCGAGGAGGAGCGCCTCGTCGGGGCGACGGCTCGCATCGGACGGGCCGGTCACCGGCGCGCGTCTCGGCCGGACGGTCTTGGGCTGGACAAGGGCTTTCGCTCCCGGCATCGGCACCTCCGATCGGACGGCTCCCCGTCCTGATCAGGTCCAATGCCGGTCGGCGCGGTTCTCTTCGCGGAATCTCGCGACGCGGAGGGGTCAGCGACCCAGGCGAGCCTGGATCTCCCGCCAGGCCTTCGCCCAGGCCCGCTCCCAGGCCTCGCGGAACGCCTCCTCGAAGGCGTCGTGGAAGACCTTCGGGAACATCTCCTCGAGGATCTCGCGCGCCATCCCCGCATCCCGGCCCGGGTCGATCGCCGGGATCGGCGCGGCCGCTCCGGTCGTCACGTTCTCACCGAGCTTGATGGGACGCGGCGGCGGCGGCGGCGGCGGCGGCGGGCGGCCGTAGGGAGCCCGGCTCGGGGCCCGGGCGGCGCCCGCGCCCGGCGGCCCGGGCGTCGGCGACGCCGGCGGCCCCGGCGCGGTCGCCCCCGGCGGCGGCGCGTTCCCCATGAGGCCCTGGTTCAGGACGTAGAGCTTCGCGCTCTCGTCGCCGTCCCCGGTGCCGAACTTCTCGGCGAGGACCCAGTCCGGGATCGGGAAGACGTCGCTGTTCGACTCGAAGACGTCCTTGGTGAACGCCTCGGGATCGGCCGTCGCCGCCGCCATCGCCGCGGGCGAGATCCCCTCGTCGATCCTCGATGCGAAGAGATCCTCGGGCAGCTCCTCGAGGATGCCGCTCGGGAGCTCGAGGTCGATGTCCTCGACGTCGAGCACCTCGCGCGCCGTGAGCGCCTTGAACGGCTTCGGCGGCTTGGCGACGGGCGCCGGCTTCTTCGCGCGCGCCGTGTCGCGAGCGCCGGCCTTCTTCTTGGCGGGCTTCGCCGCCGGGGCGCCGTCGTCGGAGTCGACGAGCTCCCAGCCGCTACCCTCGGTCGGAACCGGCGGGAGCGGCTTCGCGCCGGCGGGCGGCTCGACCTCGACCGTCTTGCTGAGCACCTCGTAGTCGACGCCCGACTGACTGAAGTCTCCGCTCGCCCCGGGGACTCCGGCGGTCGTCGTGAGGGGCGCCTGCCGGGGCGGCGGTCCGGTGTCCTTCGCCACCTTCTTCTGGACCTTTCGGGCCCGCGCGGCCGCCTTCGCCTTGTCGCTGCGCGGCTGGTGCTGATCCATGTGGTCCATCAGGCGGCGGAACCGGCCGGGGGTCAGGTAGCCCCGGTCGACGAGGATGGCGCCGATCTCGATGTCCCGCCCGTCATCGCGCTGCTTGTTCTGCTCCTTGAGGCACTCGAAGACCTGCTTCTTGCGCACGAATCCGTTGCGGAGGGCGAGCCGCGTCAGGCGAAGGTCGCGCTCGTAGCCGTCGACGATCGTCAGCACCTTCTCGCGCGTCCCCTCGGTGAGGATCCCGTTCTGCACGAGGTGGTCGTCGAAGGTGTCGGTCGTGCCGGACCGCTGCCGGAGGAGGAAGTCCCGCATCGCCGACTGGACGGGGATTCGTGGAGCAAACCCGCGCTCGACGGCGATCCGGGAGAACGCGATTTCACGGTCGGAAAGCATGGTCTCGTCCGATGTTGAGGCGAGGCGTCATCTCGCCGCCAGGGGTCTCTCGACAGCCTAGCCCGCCTCCTCGGGCCGGGGCAACCGGCCGGGCGAGCCGTCAGGCGGCCGGCGCCGGCGCTTCGTCGCGAGGCGCGGCCGGGGGCGCCCCGCGGCTCGGGGCGCCGCCGACGGCGGCGAGGCACCCGAGCGCCACCGAGATCCAGACCGCCTCGCGGAATCGGCGCAGCAGGGCGTAGGCGACGGCGAGCTCCTGGCCGTAGCCGAAGCCATCGTAGATGAGGACGATCGCGCCCTCCTGCCCTCCGGCGCTGCCGGGGATGAACGCGGTCGCGCCGCGCGCCGTCGCCACGAAGGCCTCGATCGCGAGGGCGTGACCGACCGACGGCACCTCCCCGAACAGCCACAGGACGAGCGCGACCTCGGCGGCGCCGATGATCCAGGCGACGACGTGAGCGGCGAAGCCCGCGAGCAGCCGTCCGGGGTGCTCCCGGGCGAAGCCGCGAATCCGCTCGTCGAGGTCGGCGAGCGACTCGAGGCGCTCCTCGATCGCGGCCCGGCCGACGCCGAGGCGTGCGACGATGCGCGCGAGGCCGGCGAACGCCCCCCAGCGGATGCCGACGATCATGAGCGAGGCGAGGCCGAGGCCGCCGGCCAGGGCGACGCCCGCGCCCATGATCAGGCGCTGATCCGCGTCGGTGAAGAGCGCCGCGGCGATGAGGGCGATGGCGAGGTAGACCATCTGCGCGACGGTCATCGCGACCTTCGAGATCACGACGGCGCTTCCACCCTCGACGGTCGGCACGCCGGCGCGCGCGAGGAGGAACGGCTTGAGCGGCTCGCCGCCCATCTGCGCGGCCGGGAGCGTCCAGTTCAGCGCCTCGCCCGCCATCCGGTAGACGTAGGTCCGGGGCAGCCCGAGGCGATCGACGCTCGGGCGTAGACACAGCTTGAAGCCGTAGGCGTCGAGGAGGTAGACGAAGCCGTACGGAATCGGGATGAGCAGCACCCACGGCCCGAGCGCGGTGAGCTGACTCGCCACCTGGCGCGGGCCCGCCATGTAGACGAGCCCCCCGAAGAAGAGGAGGCCGACGCCGAGGAGGAGCCGGGAGACGATGCCGGTCTTGCCGGGCGGCGCCGGCGGGGCGTCGGCGTCGGCGGGAGGGGCTGCCGTGGCCGGCGCCGGCGCGGGAGTCGGCGCGGCGGTCGGCGCCTCGCCGACCTCGGGCGCCGAACGCAGCAGGGCGAGGCCGAGCAGACCGAGCCAGTAGACGTGACTGCCGATCCCCGAGAGCCAGAGGAAGACGTCGAGCCGTCCGGCGATCGCGAGGACGACGAGGGCGTAGGTGAAGTCGCGGTTGGCCGTCGCATCGACGAGCCGACCGGCCGCCGGATTTCGCGCGGCCAGCTTCTCGGTCGAGAGGAGCACGACGATCAGGAACGAGATGCAGGTGCCGACCGCCGCCGAGGCGCCGAGGACCCTCGCGGCCGTCGGCCCGGCGAGGGACGACCCGCCGGCCGCCACGCCGAGCCCGATCGCCACGAAGAGGCAGACGTGGACGACGTTGTCGAGGCAGAGATCGAGCCACTTCCCGATGCGGCTCTCCCGGAGGGCGAGCCGGGCG
The DNA here is from genome assembly GCA_029260755.1 of Planctomycetota bacterium. Taxonomy (GTDB): domain Bacteria; phylum Planctomycetota; class J058; order J058; family JAJDCQ01; genus JAJDCQ01. The sequence continues at coordinate 36,797 of JAJDCQ010000027.1, forward strand.
AGCTCGCCGTCGACGCAGTCGATGAACGCCGAGACGACGAGCAACGCGGCGCCGAGCAGCGCGAGGGCGTAGCTGCCGACGGCGAAGGCGCCCGCGCTCGCGAGCCCGATCCCGAACGCGAAGACGGTGATCTGGTTCGGCGTGATCGGCGTCCGGGCGAGGAGGCGGGCGAGGGGGTGGGCGATGGGGCGGTGGAGGATCGTGTCGGTCAGCCCATCGCTGCGCGACGCGAGCCGCTGCGCCAGCTCCTGCTCGATCCGGGCGACGTCGCCCGCCCCGCCGAGCGCGGCGCCGAACGGGGCGTCGACCGGCGCGGTGGGGCGGGCGAGCGGGCGCGTCCGGAGCCCCCCCGCGACGTCGTCGACGCTTGCCGCGCCATCGACCGAGGCGAGGACGTCGCGAAGGTCCGCGGCGCGCGCGACCGCACCGAGCGGCGTCGTGATGGGACCGGCCCCGGCGGCGCTCTCGTCCGCCCGGGCGAGCAGCCAGGCGAACGCGCCGCCCTCGGTGATGAGCGCGCCGGGCACGATGACCGCGCGGCGCTCCGCGCCGGGGTCATCGCCGTTGCCCTCGAGGCCCGCCACCGTCGCCACGTTCGCGACGGAGGCGAGGCGGACCGCCCGCGACTCGGGTCGCCGGTCGAGGTCGGCGCGAAGCGCCTCGAGCCGGCGCGCCCGGGCCGGGTCGCCGGCGGCCCCGCCGAGCACGACGACCACGGGCGCCGCGCCCGCCCGCGCCGCGTGGACGGCCGCGCGGACCGCCCCGCGAACCCCGCCGACCGGAACGTCGACGGCCGCCGCGACGTCGGGCTCGGCGCCCGCCGCCCACACGATCGCCGCGACCGACCGCTCGCGCTCCTCGTCCTCTCCGTCGTCCGAGGGAGGCGGGCGGGTCACCGTCACCGGAGGGCGTCCTCGAGCGCTCCGAGGAAGCGGTGGATGTCGTCGGCGCCGATCGCGCCCATGTTCGCGATCCGGAAGATCCGCTCGGCGAGCGCCCCCTGCCCGGCGTAGATCACGAACCCGGCCGCCTTGAGCCGATCGTGCAGGGCCGGGTAGCTCCGGCCGCTCGGCAGATGGAGCGAGGTGATCGTGTTCGAGAGGAGCTCGCGGCGAAGGAGCAGCCGCAGGCCGAGACGCTCGAACCCGTGGCGAAGGGTGTCGGCGCGCGACCGGTAGCGCGCGATCCGCCCGGCGAGGGTCTCGGCGGCGAGCTCCTCGAGGGCCGCGTCGAGGGCGAAGAACGCGGGGATCGCCGGCGTGAACGGGCACTCGTGGCGCTTCTCCTCCGCCTCCCACAGGAGCGGCAGGTGGAGGTAGAGGGTGCGCGGCTCGATCGCGGCCATCCGGAGCATCTCGGAGCGACGGGCGAGGACGAACGATGCGCCCGGCAGCCCCTGGAGACACTTGTTCGCCGTGCAGACGACGACGTCGAGGCCGAGCCCCTCGACGTCGAGCTTCTCGCCGCCGAGGCCGCTGATCGAGTCGACGAGGGTGACGTTCCCGCGGGCGCGAGCGAGGGCGGCGATCTCGGCGACCGGGTTGATCATCCCCGTCGTCGTCTCGTGGTGCACGAACGCGACGGTCTGGATCGAGCGCTCGGTGGCGAGCTTCTTCTCGATCAGGGCGAGGTCGGGCGGCTCGCCCCACGGCGCGAAGACCTCGACGCAGGGGATGCCGTGGATCTTCGCCATCTTGGCGATCCGCTCGCCGTAGACGCCGTTGACGACCACGAGCATCGACCGGCCGACATCGGTCGTGCTCGCGACGGCCGCCTCGAGCGCGGCCGTGCCGCTGCCCGAGAGGACGACGGCGGTGTGCTCGCCGCTCGGCGCGAAGACGCGCACGAGGCGATCGCGGATCGCGTCGAGGAGACGGGTGAACTCCTCCTCGCGATGGCAGATGTCGGCCTGGATGGCCGCGTTGCGGACCCGGTCGGTGACGTTGACCGGGCCGGGGTTCAGAAGGACCTGGCGCCGCATGGTTCTGGATCCCGCGATCGGTCGCGGCGGCGGCACCCTTCGTGCCGCACCGCGCCAAGGGGCGCGATTATGCCGGGCGGCGGGTCGCCGATCAACCGGAGAGGAAGGCCGAGAACCGGGCGGTCACCTCGGGCGGCTCGAGGGCGACCCGCGGCGGGACCTGCGCGCCGCGCCCGCCGTCGACCTCCGCGAGGACGAACGCGGGCCCGTCCGCGGCCAGGGCAGCGGTGATGGCGCGGTGGAGCGCGTCCGGATCGGTCGCCCGCGCGGCGCTCGCGTAGCCGGCGGCCCGGGCGACCTCCTCCAGGCGGAGGCGCCGGCTGATCGTCGTCTGCCCGCCGGTCGACTCGTACTCGCCGTTGTCGAGGCAGACGTGGAGGAGCTTCGTCGGCGCGAGGGCGGCGATCGACGCGAGGCTGCCCATCGCCATGAGGACGTTGCCGTCGCCGTCGAGGACGACGACGCGCCGGTCGGGCGCCTGGATGGCCACGCCGAGCCCGATCGAGGCGGCGAGGCCCATCGAACCGATCATGTAGAAGTTGCCCGCCCGATCGCGGACGCGCTGCGCCTCGCGCCCGATCATGCCGTTGGCGCAGACGCACGCGGCGTCGTCGGGGAGGAGCCCGAACACGACCTCGATCGCTTCCTCGCGCTTCACCCGACCACCCCCTTCCGGATGAAGAGGGCCGCGGGACGGCGCGTCGCCGCGGCCTGCTCGTGCACCCACGCGATCTTCGCGCGGACGGCGTCGGCGTCCTCGCCCGGCTCGACCGGCTTCGCGGGGATGCCGAAGGTCTCCATGAGCGCCGGCATCGCCTCGCCCATCAGGATGTGCTCGGGGGCATCGTTGCCCTGGTAGCCGCGCCAGCTCACCAGGAGCACGAGCGGCACGTCGTAGATCGCGTTGAGCGATGCGAGCGCGTTCAGGCAGTTGCCGAGCCCGCTGTTCTGCATCAGGACGCAGGCGGGCACCCCGGCCATGGCCGATCCCGATGCGAGCCCGACCGACTCGTCCTCGCGGACGCTCGCCACGTAGATCGGCGGCGCGCCCGGATCCGTGGCGGCCTGGCGATCCTCGAGCGCTCGGATGAGCCCCGTCAGCAGGCTGCAGGGGACGCCGGTGAAGAAGCGGCTGCCGGCCTCCTCGAGCATGCTCAGGAGGTCGGCGCCCGGAATCGCCGTCGCGGTCGTCTCGCTCATGGCGGCGCGTTCTATCAGAGACGGACCGGTCAGGTCCAGGCCCCCGCGGACGCCGGTCGGTTGCTCCGCGCGCTCGATCGCGCCACAAAGGACGCCATGGCGGACGCGGCGCCCAGGACCGACGGAGACGGCAAGCTCGTCTGCCCGAAGTGCTCGCTCGTGACCGAGCGGGTCTGCGTCGGCTGCGGCCTCGACCTGGTCACCGGCGAGAAGGCGACGGCCGCCCCGCGCGAGGCCGGGCCGGCCGAGGTGGAGCTCTTCACCCCGGCCCTGGTGCTCGACGAGGGCGAGAAGGAGGGACGTCGGCGCGTCCTCTCCACGATCGCTCGCAACGCCCGGGCCGCCGCCCCGAGCACGATCGCCGCCTGCATCCTCGCCGGCGTGGCCCTCGATCAGTCGCTCGTCCCGTCCCTCGGGGAGGACGCCGACTTCTCGGTCGCGATGCGCCTGGTCACGACGTTCCTCCTCGCGCTCACCCTCGTCGAGCACGCCCGGAGCTGCGCCGCCGACGCGGCGAGCGTCCTGTTCGCCGAGACCGAGCCGTTCGATCTGGGCGCCCTGCCCCGCTCGTTCATGGTCGCGGTGCCGACCTCGCTCCTGCTCGGGATGCCGATCCTCGCCGTCGCCCGGACGATCGACTTCCCCCTCTACGGGATCATCACGATCCCCTTCGCCCTGCTCGTGATCGTCGTCGGCCCCGCGGTCGCCGGGCTGATCGTGGTCGGCGAGGGCGTCTTCGCCATCTCGCCGAAGAAGATCTTCGAGGTGATCTGGGAGCTCGGCGGCGTCTACTTCGAGGCGGCCCGCTACATGATCGGCGGGGTCGGCCTCTCGCTGACGCTCGTCTGGGCGATCCCGGGCGCGAGCTGGCTCAGGGGCCCGGGCGCGGTGATCGCGATGGCCGTCGCCGGCGCCGCCATGGGGAGCCTGGCCCGGACGGTCGCCGGGGAGTCCCTCCTCGAACACGAGAAGAAGCGCCCGGGGAGCTGACGCCGCGGGGCGCCTCGGGTAGAATCCCGGGCCTCGAACGAAGCGCGATCGCCAACTCACCCGCAGGAGAAGCCCGATGTCGGTTCCCGTCACCCAGGTCAGCCGCGGCAACGTCTTCGACATGGACGACCAGCTCTACGAGGTGGTCGACACCGAGCACGTGAAGCCCGGCAAGGGGCCCGCCTACGTCCAGATGAAGTACCGGTCGCTCAAGAACGGCCGGCTCCTCGAGAAGCGCTTCAACAGCAGCGACACCCTGGACAAGGTCCACATCGACGAGAAGAAGATGGAGTACCTCTATCAGGACGGAGCGAGCTACGTCTTCATGGACACCGAGACCTACGACCAGGTGAACCTCGACGCCCCGCTCGTCGAGGACAAGATGGGCTTCATCAAGCCGAACGAGACCTGCAGCGTGGCGTTCCGCGGCAAGGAGGCCCTCTCGGTCGTCCTGCCGACCCACGTCGTCCTCGCGATCGAGGAGTGCGACCCGGCGAGCAAGCAGAGCGGGACGAACGTCCTCAAGGCGGCGAAGCTCGAGACGGGCCTCGAGGTGAAGGTGCCGCTCTACTGCGAGCCGGGGACCCTCGCCAAGATCGACACCCGGTCGGGCGAGTTCGTCGAGCGCGTGAACGTCAAGTAGCGCCGCCGCGACCGGATCCGGCCGCGGCAACCTGAGGAACGGGTGGCGCCGACACGGCAGTGACGTCGCACCGACCGGAACGAATCCAGCCAATCCAGCAATCCGCGGTTTCGTTCTCTCGCCGCGAAACGAGTGGAACCGCGGATTGCGCGGATTGCGAGTTGCCGGCGTCCGGGGGCTGTTCCAGGGACGGGAAGCTCGCGCAGAGACGGCTCGATGTGAGTCGCGCTAGGAGGCTGTTGCAGAATGACGCGAGCGGCTCGTCGAGACAGCGTCGTGCAGGCCGAGGCGCGCGGCCGAGGGAACCCGTCTGGCGTTCGCGAGGCCGCGGAACGAAGGCCTGCGCGGCGATGTCCGGCGAGACGCC
>JAJDCQ010000261.1 GCA_029260755.1 Planctomycetota bacterium
ACTCGCAATCCGCGTAGTCCGCGTAATCCGCGGTTCCCACTGGGTTCAACGCCGAGAGAGACCGAACCGCGGATTTCGCGGATTACACGGATTGATTCGGGCGTCGCCGGGCCATTGCCGACGCGACGCGGTGCTCTGCCCAAGACTCCTGTTCCTGGAACACGCGCGTCGGCAATGAACCCGGCGCCGGCAGCTCGCAATCCGTGCAATCCGCGTCATCCGCGGTTCCCACTCGCTGGAACGTTCGAGAGAACGAAACCGCCGACGACGCGGGTTGCGCGGAATGGACCGGACGGCGCCAAGCCGTTGCCGACTCGTGCCGCAAGACTGCGGCCCGCCACGAAGCGCGGGGTGGGGGTCAGGCGTCGGGCTTCTTCGCCTCGAGCTCATCGATCCGCCGGCGCAGGTGGTCGAGCTCATCGCGCATCGCCCCGCCCCGCATCTGCGACCAGAGGACGAACCCGACGATGAAGATGAACATGAGGGAGACCGCGGTGATCACCCGTCCCCGGTAGTCCTGCTCGGGATTGCTCTCCTCGGCGGTCGCGACGAGGGCGCCCTCGCCCTCCCTGTCGCCCGCGCCGGGGCGCGGCGGCGCGTCGGCAGCGTCTGGCTCGCCATCGTCGGCGGGCGTCGGCGGGGTCGGTTCCCCCTGCGCCCGAGCCGCGGCGCCGCCCATGGGGGCAATGAGCAGGGCGAGCAGCACGGCGATCACGAGCAGCTTCGTGGGCTTCATCGGGGAGCCTCCTCGAGACGCCGGATCCGATCGAGGGCGTCCTCGATCTCCTCGGTCGTCGTCAGACGCGACTGGCGCCAGCGCAGCAGGAGCAGATACAGGATCAGGAACACGAGGACGCCGAACCAGCGCGTCGCGATGATCGACGGGTCGGACAGCCCGTCGAGCTTCGGCGGGTGGCTCGTCTCGCCGAACCACTCGATCGCCTTGTGGACGATCGGGATGTTCAGGAACGCGAGGACGCCGAAGACGGCGCTGAAGGTCCGACGCTTGTGCGGATCCTCGATCCCCGCCTGCAGCGTCAGGTAGCCGAGGTAGGTCAGCATCATGACCGCCGCGCTCATGAGGCGCGGGTCATCCCAGACCCACCAGTGGTCCCACGCCGCCTTCGCCCACGTCATCCCGGTCGCGAGCAGGACGAAGCCGGCCATCACGCCGACCTCCGCGCTGCACCGCGCCCATCGATCCCAGCGCGGCTGCTTCGTGATGAGGAAGAGAACGCTCCCTCCGAGGCAGCCGCCGAAGAAGACGAAGGTGTTGAGCGCGTTGGGAAAGTGGAAGAAGAAGATCAGGTAGCTCGACTTGAGCTGCTTGATCGCGAACGGAACCCACGTCGCGACGAGGTAGCCGAAGTAGAACAGCCCGGCGAGGGCGAGCAGCCCGTGGGCCACGTAGCTCGCGGGGTGATCGAGCACTCTCACGGGGAGCGAGCGTTGGTCGGGCATCAGGTTCCGGTCTCCGTCCCGTCGACGACGAACTCGAACAGCAGCTGACCGGCGCCGATGAACACCAGGTCGAACGCCCCGATCACCGCCACCGGCTGGAAGCCGATGGGGCGGCCGGCGAACGCCTCGTTGGTCGCATGCACGGCCGCGCTCAGAAGAGGAATCAGGAGCGGAAACAGCAGGATCCGGAGGATCGCATCGCCGCCCCGCAGCGACCACGTCATCGCGCTCAGGATCACGCCCACGGCCACGAAGCCGAGGGTCGCCGCGAGCGTCACCCCCACCACGACGAGGAGCCCTTCCCACTCGAGGCTCTGGTCGAAGAGGAGCATGAACAGCCCGAGCGTCATCGCCTCCATCAGCACGACGCCGAGCATCGTCGACGTGATCCGCGCGTAGTATACCGTCCCCCGTCCGACGGGCGAGAGGAGAAGGCCGGTCAGGAGCCGGCCGTCGCCGTCTCCCCGGAAGGCCCGGTCGATCCCGACCGTCCCGGCGAGGACGAACGTCACCCAGAGGATCCCGCCGCGGGTGTCCTCGAGCACCTCCTGCACCGGCGGCATCGCGACGCTGAAGATGAAGAGCGTGATGAGGCTCATCATCGCCATCGCGATGAGGGTCTCCTTCCGCTTCCACTCGCGCGCCCAGTCCCAGCGGACGAGCGAGAAGTAGGCGCGGAGGGGGTTCATCGGGCGGGCGCCTGGGTCGGCGTACCCGCGGGCGCGTTCGGCGCGGCGACCGGCGCCAGCGCCGCGTCGAGCCGGGCCCGCGCCGCCGCCGGGTCGCCCGAGACCTCGACCCGACCCGCCACGAGCACCGTCGCCGCGTCGGCGAGCGCGATCCCGCGCTCGACGTCGTGGGTCACGAGCACGACGGCCGCGCCCGCGGCCCGGCGCTCGCGGATGATCTCCTCGACGACGCGGCAGCCGGCCACGTCGAGCGAGGCGAACGGCTCGTCGAGGAGGAGCACGCTCGGCTCGTGGAGGAGCGCCCGGCAGAGGCCGGCCGCCTGGGCCATGCCCCGGGAGAAGGTCCGGATCGGGTCGCGGATCCGGGTCGCCAGCCCGAAGCGGGTGAGGAGCGCCTCGATGCGCGCGTCCGTCTCGGTCCGCGCGAGCCCGTAGAGATCCCCGTAGTAGCGGAGCGCCTCGCCGAGGCGCAGCTCGCGGGGGAGGAGATGGTGGTCGAGGAGCACGCCGACCTTCGCGCGCGCCGCGGCCGCCTCCTTCGGCAGGGCGTGCCCGGCGATCGAGACCTCGCCCTCGCTCGCGTGGGCGAGGGTCGAGAGCACCCGGAAGAGCGTCGTCTTCCCGGCGCCGTTCGGTCCGAGGAGGACGTGGCACGTGCCGGCCGGGATGGTCAGGTCGACCCGCCGGAGGACGTCGCGGTTGCCGTAGCGCTTCCAGAGGGAGCGCACCTCGATCGCGGGAGACGGCTCACTCATGGCGTCGGAGCGACCGGGCGGACGCTACGACGACGCGTCCAGCAGATCCTTGAGGATCCGGGCGACCCGCTGGACGTCCTTCGCCACCTGCTCGGCGCTCGAGTCGCCCTCGCGGTCGATGATGTCGCCGAGCTCTCGCTTGAGCGCGGCGAGGGCGACCTTGTCGATGCCGGCGCCGATCGCGGGGCTCGGCGCGGTCGCGGGGGCGGCCACGGCGGTCGCCGCCCCGCCCGAAGGCGCGCCGCCCCTCGGGGCCGCCTGGCCCTCGTTCTGGATCGCGCGCTTTCGCGCCTGATAGTCGAAGGAGGTGATCTCGCCCCGATCGAGCCGCCCCTTCAGGTCGGCCAGGCGCGCCTCCTTGCTGCCGGCGGGGCCGACCGGGGCCGCGTCCTCGGCCGGCCCGGCGATCGCACGGCCGAGCCAGACGACGCCGGCGATCATGCCGAGGAAGCCGATCCCGATCAGGACCGGCGTGATCGGGATGCTGGGCCGCCCGGCGATCACCCTGGCATCGATCCGGGCGTGCGGCGGGATCCGCTGCGAGACCCAGGTGTGGGTGATCTTCTGGCTCTGGCCCATCGGCGCCTGCGCGCCGCGGTCCTGCAGGATCACGGTGTTCGGCTGCCCGTCATCCTGCGGGACGTAGTTCATGACGCCCTTCTCGATGCTCAGGCTGTACTCGGCCGTCTGGACGTCGTAGTGGCCGCCGAGGTCGAACGTCTCGCCGCTCACGAACGGCCGCCGGAGCAGGGCGAAGAAGGTGTGCCCCATCTGGCTGTCGCCGATCGTCGGGTAGACCGGCCGCCGGTAGGGGATTCCCCGCCCGCCGTGAGGGAGGGTCACCAGCTCGGGCACCGGCATCTCGACGTTGTCGATCTTGAACTCCGCGACCTCGAAGCCGTCGGGGATCGGAACGTGGTAGCCGAAGTAGGCGTTGAAGCCGAAGTTCACCAGACGGACGGTGTGGCGGACCTGGACGAACTCGCGTCCCTCGACCTCGTTGATCGTCGCGATCTGCATCACCATCGCGTGGCCGACGGCCTTCGGCTCGAGCGAGAGCTCGAAGAAGGGGAGCTCCGGCGGCATCTCCTCGCCGATCCGGAAGTCGGGCGTGTAGAAGACGCGCGGCTCGGCCTCGGTGCCGAGGGTCGCCTGGATCCGGATCATCGAGCCGAGCTCGACGTCGCCGAGGTCCATCACGAGCCGGCCGTCGCCATCGGTCTTCCCGTTGACGTTCTTGCCCTTCCCGGACGGGGCGAGGAGCAGCGTCTGGATCTTCGCGTCCGCGAGCGGGATCTTCGAGACGCTGTCGGCGTGCTCGCCGTCGCCGCCGTGGCCCCCCTGGAGGCCGGCGGTGAAGTCGAGGGCGACCGCGTCGAGGAGGATCGGCTTGATCTCACCCGTCGGCGCCGGGGCGCCGGACGCTCCGCCGTGCGGGGCGCCGCCCTCGCCGAGCTTCGGGTGGCCCTCGGGCATCTCCTGCGCGCGAGCGACGCCGGGCGTGGCGACGGTCGCCGCGAGGATCAGGGTCGCGGTCAGTCGGGTGATGCGGCTCACGAGCTCTTCTCCGCGTCGGTGGTCTCGGCGTCGGCCTTCGTCTCGGCGTCGCCGTCGGTCTTGGTCGGGGTGGTCGTCGGACTGCCGTCGGGCTCCGAGGTCGCCGTCGCCGGCGCGGGGTCGGCGTCGTCCTCGGGCGTTCCCGTGATGGCGGTGATCTTGCGGTTCAGGTCGGCCGCGCGGCCCAGGTAGTCCTGACGCGCCTGCTTGTACTCGGGCTCGTCGATGAGGCCGCTCGCCTGCTCCTGCTCGAGGTCCTTCAGCCCGCGAAGCAGGCGCGCCTTCTCGTCGAGGTGGCGGTCGAGCTCGCTCTCGTCGGTCGGCCGAGCCCACGCGAGCCGCGCCCCGAGCACCACCGGGGCGAGGATGAAGGCGAGGAGGCCGAGGATCGTGACGATCGTGGCGAGGATCCAGAAGACGGTCATCGTGGCTCTCTCGTCTCCGCGGTCAGTCGACCTCGGAGAGCTCCTTCTCGATCGCGGCGATCTCGGCGTCGTCGGGCGCCGGCCCGTCCGACTGCTGGCTCGGGGCGTCGCCGCCGCCCGGCCCGGTCCAGCTCTTGAGGATCGCCCCGAGGACGATCGTCGCCCCGAGGAACCCGGCCAGCGGGAGGGCGATCACCCACATCCCGAGCGCGCCCGGCGGGGCGGCGAGGACGCGCTCGGCGTCGGCCGGGTCGCGTCCCGTCATCGGCAGGATCTGCTTCGCGATCCGGACCTGCTCGTCGAGGATCTCGCGGTCCGAGATCCCCTGGAGCACCCGGGCGAGGATCGTCTGCTTCTGCTGGTTCGCGCACCCGTCCGGACAGCTCCCGAGGGTCCGCGACCAGTTCTCCCGCGGGCAGCTGCACATCACCTCGGAGAAGAGCGCCCGCGCGCGCTCGCGCTGCGCCACGTCGAGGTCGTTGATCGAGATGCTCGCCCCGTGGTCGTGGCCGTCGCCCGGGGTGTGCTCGTGCTCCGCCTCATCCGCGCCCTCGCCGTCCTGGCCCAGGGCCACGGCGGGCGCGACGAGGCCTACCCCGATGAGGAGCACCGCGAGGACGCAGGCGATGGCGAGCCGGTCAGTCCGCGAGGCCAATGCGCCGCCTCCCGAGCGGAAGGGCCGCCCAGATCCCGCCGAAGATCATCAGGAACCAGCCGAACCAGACGAGGTTGATGAGCGGGTTCCGGTAGATGTTGAAGATGTAGCCGCGCCCGTCGGCGACGTGGTCGAAGTAGATGTAGAAGTCCTCCGACACGCTCCGCGCGATCGCCACCTCGGTCGTGTGCTGCTCCTCGAAGCGGTAACCCGTCTTCGGATAGAAGCGCTTCTCCGGCTCGACCCGGTCGTACGGGCGCCCGCCCCACTCGATCTCGATCGGGACGCGCGTGCTGATGTAGGCGCCCTGCGGCTCGTCGATCTCACCCTCGCCGACGTTGAGGACGTAGCCGCCCTGGATCTCGTAGCGCTGGCCCTTCTCGAGCTGAACCTCGGTGTTGTAGCGATACACCGAGCTGCACACGATCCCGATCGCGATCGTGGCGAGGCCGTAGTGGACGATGTAGCCGCCGTAGCGGCGGTTGTTGAGGGTGACGAGCCGGAGGAGGGCGGACGCCGCGCCGCGCGTCTTCGACTGCGAGCGCACCGCCCGGATCACCTCCCACGCGAGGGAGGTCATGATCAACCAGGCCGCGAAGACGACGATGAAGCTCGGGTAGAGATGCGCCGAGGTCGCGACCGGCTGGTCGAGGTCGCCGCCGCGGATCACCGAGAAGGCGAGCCACTGGGTGAAGGCGGCGAGCGGAAGGCTCACGATGGCCGGGCCGGCGAGGTTACGCGCGATCGTTCGGGGCGCCGTCCGGATCCACCCCATCCCCGGCCCGACGGCCGTCATCAGCAGCATCACGACGAAGAGCGGCGTGCAGACGAGGTTGTAGACCGGGACGCTCACGCTGATCGGGCGGCTCAGGAACTTGTTCGTCAGGTACGGATAGAGGGTCAGGAAGACGACCGCCAGGGTGATCGCGACGAGGATCAGGTTGTTGAGGAGGAAGATCGCCTCGCGGGAGAAGTAGGTGTCGATCGTGTGCCGGCTCCGGAGCATTCGATAGCGGAACGCGATCAGGAACGCCGGCACGACCACCAGGACGACCAGGAACCAGCCGAACCACACGCCGACCGAGCCGGACGCGAACGCGTGGACGCTGCTCACGATCCCGGACCGGGTGAGGAACGTCCCGAAGATGCTCATGAAGAACGTGAGCGCGACGAGGAAGAAGTTCCAGCCCGCGAGCATGTCGCGGCGCTCCTGGATCATCACCGAGTGGAGGAACGCCGTCCCGGTGAGCCAGGGAAGAAACGACGCGTTCTCGACCGGGTCCCACGCCCAGTAGCCGCCCCAGCCGAGCACCTCGTAGGCCCAGAGGCTGCCGAGGATGATCCCGTTGGTGTTGAACAGCCAGGCGATCAGGATCCAGCGGCGGGTCTTGCGGATCCAGTAGGAGCCGACCTCGCCGGCGAGCAACGCGGCGATCGCGTAGGCGAAGGGGACGGTGTAGCTGACGAACGCCGCGTACATCATCGGCGGATGGATCGTCATCCAGTAGTTCTGCAGGAGCGGGTTCAGGCCCGCGCCGTCGGCCGGAAGCCCCTCGGGCGTGAGCAGCCCGTTGTTCCGGAGGAAGGTGAGCAGCATCTGGTTGCTGTGGGAGAGGTCGTCGGCGAGCTGGAGGAACGGGTCGGCGACGAACACCATCACCATGAAGAAGAAGCCCTGGACCAGGGCGAAGACGATGTAGACGTACGGCTCGAGGCGCGCCCCGATCGGGTGGTCGCGCTCGCGGCGGAACTGCCAGGCGACGACGGCGGCGAGGATCCCGAGGATCATCGCCCAGAACAGGATCGAGCCATCGAGCCCGGCCCAGAGGCCGGCGAACTTGTAGTACGGATCGACCTTCGACTCGGAGTAGCTGAAGATGTACTTCGTGCCGTAGTCGCCCATGAAGAAGCCGGCGATCAGGCCGAGGGAGGCGCCGACGACGGCGAACGCGCCGGCGATCTGGCTGTTTCGCGCCGCGAAGACGAAGCGGCGGTCCTTCCACAGCAGACCGAGCGTCGCGAGGACGATCGTGAGGACGCAGAGGCCGAGCGAAACCCTCGTGAGGTTTCGAGCGAAATCGATGTAGGTCATGGGATCGGGCGCGCCTGACGCCCCACGGTCAGCTAGGGGGTTGCGATCTACTCGACGCCGTCGCTCGGCGCGGCGACGGGCGCCGCGGTCGACGGAGCGGCGGAGGTCTCGGTCGGCTCGATCGGACCGTCCACGGTGCCCGCCTTGAGCCGGTCCTCCGCCTCGTACTTCGAGGGGCACTTGGTGAAGATCTGGTTCGCGACGAAGACGCCTTCCTTCGCGTCCCAGGTCCCCTGAACGGCGATGTCGTAGGTCTTCTGGAACGTGTCGGGCCGGCTCCGGTCGCACTTGACGACGATGACCCGGCTCGGGTCGGCCTTGTCCGCCACCTCGAAGTGGAGCGGCCGCTCGCCGGAGTGGATCTCCGAGAGGACGCCGTGCACCTTGATCGTCCCGCGGGGCGCTGTGTCGGCGGCGAGGAGCTGCGCGACCTGGAGCTCGGGGATGCCGCCCTGGACGACTCCGGCCACGATGAGGCCAATGAGGCCAATGGCAATGAGGATGGCGGGTGCGGCGACTCTCATCGGGACTCCTGGTAGGGACGACGCAAACGTCTGTAACCGGCGACGTTTACGATCAACCTGTCCGAAGGCGAGAAATGGTACCACGATGCGGGTATTGGGTCAAGAACTCCCGAACCACGACGCGGTGCGTCCCCGAGGTCTTCACCCTCGAGAGTGTCGGCAGCGACCGGCGTCGGTACGGGGTCAGGGATTTCGCAGCTCGACGACGCCTAGCACCTTGCCCGGAAGAGGCTTCGGTCGCTTCGGCATGTCGGAGTCGATCCTGAGCGGAGCGGCGAGCTCTCGCCGCCACCGTCGCCGCTCGGCGCGGTCCTTCGCGTTCGCCTCGACCCACGCCTCGGCGGCGTCGCTCGTGGGGAGGTAGCGACGAATCCAGCCGAGGTCGCCGTCCTTCGAGGTCGCCCGCTGCACGGCGAGGAGCATGGCGACCTCGTCGTCGCCGGCCTCGAAGGCGGCGAGGAAGCACGCCTCGGCATCGACGGACTTCTTCAGATGGCGATCGAGGTTCGGAGCGCGGATCCACCTCGCGTAGGCCGTGAGATGGGTCGCGAGGGCGGCCCGCGAGGTCGCGACGATCGCGAGGTCGGCGTCGATCCCCGCTCCGCTCGAGAGAATCCGGCGGAGATCGGGGATCCGGGCGACGAAGTCGGCGACGCGCGCCGGGTCGGCGCCGTAGCGCGTCATCAGGAACGCGAAGCCGAGCTCGTACTCGGGGTGCCGGTCGATCCAGGTGTAGCCGCGGAAGATCCCGGTCAGGCGCGCGGACTTGCCGATCAGCGCCGCCGCGGCGGCGACGAGGTCGTCGCGCCCGTCGAGGTTCGCGAGCCCGTCGGTCTCGGCGATCACGTGGTGAGCGAAGGCCTGGTGCTCGAGGGTGACCGCGATCTCGTAGGCGTCGTCGTCGAAGAGCTCGTCGCGGCTCCCGCCGGCCCGCGGGTCGCTCACCGCGCGGAGGTCGATCAGGATCTCCTCGATCCGCTCGGGCGAGGTGCCCCGCCACAGCTCGCCGATCGCCTCGGTGACGCGCGCCTCCTCGTCGAGGCGGAGGCGATCCTTGATCTCCTCCCAGTGGGCGTCGCCGCCGAACCGGTCGTCGAGGATCGCGACCCAGTGGTGGGTGTAGCAGATCTCGGTCGCGCCGTCCTCGAGCTGGAGCTTCAGGAGCTGCTCGAAGCGGGCCCAGAGATCCTCGTCGTCGCGCTCGCCCTGGAGCAGCCGCCCGAGCACCGCGAACGTGGCCGGCTTCTTGGGCCCGGCGTAGGGATACTGCTTGGCCAGGATCACCATCGCGTCGTGGTGACCGCGGCGAAACGCGGCCTCGAGGCGCGTGTCCCAGTCGACGCTCGAGTTGGTCACCGGTCCGAAGTCATCCGGCAGGTCGTCGAGCTGGTCGCGACGGAAGTAGAGCGTGGAGTAGCGAAACCGCCCGCGGGCGAACCCGCGCGTCACCGCGCCGATCCGCCGGAGCCCCTCGTCGACGCGCCCCGCACGGATCCAGAACTCGAGGAGCGGCGACCCCCACCGCCACCGGGTGCCCCCGCTGAACCCCGAGTAGATGTAGTAGTGGTCGGAGTCGAGCCGGTCGACGAGGGGATCGACGAGCGCCACCGCCGCGTCGGGTCGCCCCGCGACGAGCTCCTCGATCGCCGCGTTGACGATCTCCTTCATCTCCTGGTGATACCGCGCGACCTTGCGGCGCTCCCGCGGCAGCCCCGAGCGTCGGCTCGCGACGAGCCAGCGGTGCTCGCCGTAGCGAGCGCGGAGGCTGTCGAGGAGAACCCGCTCCTCCTTGCCTGCGACGTTCATCAGGCGCGCGTGGCGCACCCACACGATCTCCTGGCAGCGCGCCACGAGGTCCCACATCAGGTCGCCGAGGTCGAGATCGAGCGACGAGCGGAAGCCGCGCTCGCCGGCCGCGTTCCGTCCCGCCGCCTCGATGAGGTCGGCGAGCCCGAGGAGCGCGGCGGCGGTCTGGTCGCCGACGGCGTCCTCGCGCCGCGCGTAGCCGTGGTTGTCGACGAGGTCCCAATGCGTCCGGCGCGCCCTCGTGGCGAGGTCCTGCGCGATCGTCGCATCGTCGTCGTCGATGCCGAGCGGCCCGGCGAGGTCGACGAGCAGCTCCCGCAGGATCGCGCGCTCGTCCGCCGCGCCGTAGACGATCTGCGCCGCCTCGAGGGGCGGGAAGAACTCGTCGCTCGATCGCTCACGCCGGCACCAGACGAGCGCCGCATCCAGGCGCAACGCGTGGTTCACGACGAACGAGTGAGTCTGCCGCAGATACCCCTGCGAGTCGAGCTGGTAGTCGACCTGGACGAGCAGCTCGAAGAGACTCCCGGGCGCGGGATAGGTCGGGTTCGCGGCGAAGCTCACCTCGTGGACCCGCTTCCAGATGCTCATCTCGGCGGTGAGGGGAGTCTCGACCGGCTCGAGGTCGAGCCGCGGCCCGAACCGACGACAGAGGATGCCGACCTCGTCGGCGAGGCCGGCCGCTGCCGCGCCCGGTCCGCGGCTCGCGAGCTCGGCGTAGACGAGAGCGCGGCCGAGCCAGCGCTCCCCGACGACCTCGCTGATCCGGGTGCCGTGCGCGCCCATCTGGAAGCAGAGGAGGGCGAGCGTCGCGACCCGCGCAGCGCTCCGGTCGCCGCCCTCGAAGGCCTCGAGCGCCTCGTCGAGCGCCGTGACGCGCCCGACGAAGCCGAGGTCCAGCCGATCCGCGGTCGAGAGAGCGGTCGGAGCGAGCTCGTCCTGCACCGCGAGGGGCGCGGGCCGCGGATGACCCGCCCGCGTGGCGACTCCCGCGACGACCTCCTCGACGAGGGCGAGGAGATCGTCGCGCTCGGCCGGGACGGCGATCCGCGTCGGGCTCGGCGTCGCGGGCGCGTGCACGATCAGGGTCAACCGCGGCTCGGCTCCCGGCTCGAGCGCCTCGGCGTGGATCTCGACGATCGTCGCGGCGTCCGGAGCGAGGGAGGTCACGCGGGCCGTCGGGATCCAGTCGGGCGCGAGGGTCGGCCGCGGGAGCAGGCCGTCGCGCGCGACGGCGAAGCCGGCCGTCCGGAAGACGAGGCGGAGCCCGGCGCGGAGTCGCTCGGCACGAAGGATCGTCGACCGGTCGACGCCGCCGGCGTAGGACGGCGGCGCCACGAGGACCTCGCCGAGGGCGGGCGGCTCCCAGCTCGGGTCGACCAGCCGGATGAGGCGCACGATCCTCTCACGACGCGCGTCATCGCCCGCCAGCGTCGCGAGGGCCGTCTCGAGGGCCGGTCGCGCCGCCGATCCGATCGCGACGAGCGCCGCCCCCGCCGCGACGGCCAGCTCGCGATCGGCGTCGTCCAGCAGGGCGACGATCGCGGGCGCGGCGGCGGTGGCGCCGGCTTCCGCGGACGAGAGCGCGTCGAGGGCGCGCGTCCGCGTGCGCCGCGACTCGGCCTCGAGCAACCGGGCGAGGCCGCGGATGCCGGACTCGCCCATCATCGCGATGGGGGCGCCGATTCGCTCGGCCAGCTCGTCGTCATCGGTCGCGACGAGCGCCTCGATGAGCACCCCCGCGTTCGCCGTGACGCGGTCGAGCAGCTCCGGCGTCCCGAAGCCGCCCGGGTTCAGCTCGTAGTCCTCGACCTCTCCGAGACGCTCCGCGGCGAGCCGGCGGGTGGCCGGATCCGAGGCGCCGACGATGATCCGGATGAGCGGCTCGACGCCCTCCCACCCGAGGTCGACGAGGGCGTGGCCCGTGGCCTCGGTCAGCGGCGCTTCCGGGGGGCCGCCGGCCAGGTCGCCGAGGCGCCCGACGTGCGGCTCGAGGGCGCCCGAGAGCTGACGGAGGAGGTCGAGCGCCTTCACCCGCACCGCCGCCCCGGCGGCCTCATCCGCCAAGACGGCGTCGAGCGCCTCCTGATGAGCGAGGAGCGCGCCCACCCCCATCGCCCCGATCGCGTCGAGGACCGATCCTCGCCGGGCGTCGTCCCCGCCGCGGAGCGCCTCGCCGAGGGCGGCCTGCGCCGGCGGACCGAGCCCGCGGAGCGCGTCGGTGACCATGCCGCGGACCTGCTCGCTGTCGTCGGCGAGGGCGTCGAGGAGCGCCGGGATGGCCGGCCGGGCCGAGTCGCCGACGCGACCGAGCGCGACCGCGGCGGTGCCCCGGATCTGAACGTCCTCGTCGGCGAGCGCCCGACCGATCGCCAGGATCGCGCGCTCGTCGTGGTCCTGGCGGTGGAGGGCGATCACCGCGAAGCGACGGACGTCGGCGGTCGGATCCTCGTCGATCCGACGGACGAGGGCGGCCACCGCGGGGGCGGCCGCGGAGCCGAGCTGCGACAGGGCGAAGGTCGCGCCCGTCCGCGCCCCCGTCGCCGGGTCGTCGAGGTTCCTCGCGTGGGCGGCGACGGCGTCCGGGTCGTCGGTGCCCATCATCCCGATGGCGACCGCCGTCCACTCGCGGGTCGGTGCGTCCGCCGAGCCGAGCGCGCCGACGAGGGCGGGCAGCGCATCCGCGCCCACCCGGGCCAGCGCCTGGGCGAGGGCGTTCCGGACGGTCGCGTCGCTCGTCTCGATCGCGCCGACCATCGCCGGGACGGCCGGGAGCGCCTCGGGGCCGAGGCTCCCGAGCTGGAGAGCCGCCTGGCCGCGCGCGTCCTGGTCGTCGCTGCGGAGCGCTTCGACGAGGGCCTCGAAGGGAGCGTCGGCGCCCTGCGCGCGCGCGCTGCCCGGGGCGAGCGCCAGCCCGACCAGGACTCCGAGGGCGAGGGCGCCACCCGCGCCGATGCGCGAGCTCGGATGGGCACTCATCGACGCTCCTCCTTCGCGCCCGACGTCGGCGGGCGGACGTCGTAGACGTCGTCGAGCGAGCGGACCTCGCCGTGGCGGAGCTCGCGCCGGGTCATCGCCTCGAGCCGATCCATGCCCGGTAGCTCGCCTTCGAGCTCCGGCAGAGCGACCCATCCGTGCCGGCTCGCGCCGACCCAGGCGATCCCGTCGCCGGTGAGGTGGAGTCGCCGGACCTCGTCCGCGACCGAGAGGCGAAGCCTCGTGCGATCGTCGCCGAGTCGCGCCAGGAGGATCCCGCCCCACGTGCCGGCGGCGACGATCCCGTCGGTCGCGGCGAGGGCGATCACGCGGCGCGACTCGCCTTCGAGGACGATCGAGCGCTCGAGCCGACCGGCCACGGGATCGATCACGTGGACGGCGCCCTGCCCGCCGGCGAGCACGCGATCGCCGGCGGCCGCGACGACCGAGGCGGCGCCCGGAAGCGAGACGATTGCCGGCGCGTTGCCGGCGTCGTCGACGAGGTGAAGGCGGGCCGCGCCGCGCTCCGCGAAGACGAGGCGCTCGCCGACCCGGACCGCGTCGACCAGCGTCCCGGCGCCGTCGAAGGCGCCGCGCCGCTGGAGGGCTGGATCCTCGCCGGGCCGGAGACGAACGAGCGCCCAGCGGTTCTCGTAGAAGACGACCGCCTCGTCGTCGGACACGAAGCGGACGCCGTCCTCGCGACTCGAGTTGGTGTTCACGCGCGCGCGCTCGGTCCAGCCGGTCCCGGGCTCGAGGGTGAACGCGAGCGTCTGCCAGTTGTCGCGGGCGCCGGTCTGGACGATCACGGCGTCACCCCGGGCGGAGACGTCGAGGGCCTCGAGCGACGCGATCGGGAGGCTCGACCGGAGTCGGGTCACCTCGGCGCCGCGCTCGACGACGATCTCGGGGCCTTCGATCCAGGCGCGGAGCCCGTCTCGCTGGATCAGGTTCCAGCTATCGATGGCTCCGCTCGGGTGCGGGCGCGAGCGCGAGAGCCCCGCGAACGCGACGAGGGCCGCGTCGGCGCGCTGGCTGCGAACCATCACGCGTCGGGCGTCGATCGGGACCAGCGCGACGATCTCGTCCTGCATCCGGACCTGGTCGACGGCCGTCCAGCGCCGGTCGGGGCCGTCGAGGCCGGCGTCCGGAGCGGCGATCCGGTGCACCCGACCCTCGGCGTCGCCCACCACGACGACATCGGCGTCGAGGAACGCGACGGCGCCGACGGCCGCGCCGACGTTGGCGATGACGGTTCCCTCGACGCTCGTCGGCGGCGCCCCGGGCGACGCGTCGTCGGCCTCGCCAGGCGACGCGACGGGCAGCTCGGCGAATCGGACCTCGCCGGAGGGCGTTCCCCAGACGAGGCGGTGCCCGGAGGCGTCGATCGCGCGGGCCGTGACGTCGGCGATCCGCACGGGCACGATCACCCGGGGACGTCCGATCGAGGTGGTGTCGAGGGTCGCCGTCGCGAGGTCGTACCGGAGGACCTCGAACCGGCCGAGCTCCGCGTTCTCCCGCACGACCGCAACGGCGGCGCCTTCATCGACGACGCGAACGACCCGCGCCCGGCCCGCGGCGATGCGCTCGCGACGCATCATCGTCGCCGCATCGAAGCGGACGACGTCTGCCGTGGTCGCGGCGACGATCCCGGCGCCGTGCGGGAGGACCACGAGCGGGACCTCGGTCAGCACGCGCGCGCGCTCGGTCGCGCTCGCGGGGAGCGCGACATCGGCGCTCGAGGCGACCTCACCGTCCTCGTCCCAGGCGTGGAGCGCTCCGTCGCGGAGGGTCACGGCGACGCCGGTCGTGCGGTCGTAGGCGATCGATCCGGCGAAGTCGCCGATCGGGACGCGGCCGACGATCTCGCCGTCGGCGACGCTCCGGAGCTCGAGGGTCTCGTCGACGGCGAGGGCGAGCGTCGCCCGGTCGACGACGATCGGCGCCGAGACGTTCACGGGGCTGCGGTAGACCGCCCGCGCCTCGGAGTCGTGCAGCTCGTCGACGACCCCGAGGTCGCCGACGCCGCTCACCCAGACGCCGCTCGGGAGGCGCGCGCGCCGGAGCGTGTCGCGGAAGGCGGGCACCGGCCTCGTCGCGATGAGCTCGCCCTCGACGCTCCAGGTGCGGACGTTCCCCTCCTCGGTGAGGATCGCGATCCCTCCGTCGTCGATCGTGAGCGCCTGCCCCCACGTCCACGGAGTCTCCCGTCGCCACGCGCTCGGCGTCGGCCCTCGGTAGTCGATCGCGGTGACGGCGCCATCGCTCCCGACGTAGGCGGCCCGCCCGCCCGCGGCGAACAGCGAGCCGGGGGAGTTCCCGGCGACCGGGACCGAGAGCAGCTCGGCGCCGTCCTCGAGGTCGACCACGGCGAGGCGCCGCTCCTTCGGACCGACCTTGACCCGGACGATCGCGCGGCCGCGGTCCTCGTCGACCCGCAGCTCGTCGAACCGATCGCCCGGGGCGAAGGGGAGCGGGTGACGCGCGGCGATCGACCCGTCGTCGAGCCGGATCGCGAGGAGCTGCCGCTCGAAGACCGCGAACGCGCGCCCGTCGGCGGTCACCTGGAGGGCGGTCCCCTGCGCGGTCGCGTCGCCCGGCGGGTGAACTCCGACGACCTCGGCGGTGTCCGGGTCGATCGTGACGAGCTTCCCGTCGAGGAACGAGACAACCCGCCCGCTGATCGGATCGAGGCCGACCGCGGTGAGGACCGGCGCCTCGTGGTCGTCGAGGACGTGCTCGAAGCGCCACGACGAGCCGCCGTCGCGGGTCGTCCCCCGGAGCAGCCCCGTGCGCCCCACGTAGGTGTTCGCCGCCCAGATCGGTCCCGTCGGATCCGGCTGCACCATGGTCGTGAGGAGCGGATAGGCGCGGGCGAGCCGCCACGCGACGCGGCTGACCGATCCGAGGGCGCCCCGGAGGAGCGCCTCGTCGGGGCGGACGTCGACCCCGCACGCGCGCCCGATGTCGATCGCGGCGCGGAGCCAGAGCAACGCGGCGTCGCTCTCGCCGCTCTTCCGGGCGAGGGCGTGCTTGTCCTTGTAGAGGGCGTAGGTCGTGCGCTGCGCGGCGATCCGCTGCTCCTCCGCGCGGACCCGGAGACGGTCCGCCTCGGCCCGCTCGCGCTCGGCCCGCTCGGCGTTCGCCGTCGCCCGGATGCTCTGCTTGCGCGCGGCGGCCGCGTTCGCGACGGCCTCGTTCCTGGCGAGGACGATCTGCACGACGAGGAGCACGGCGAGGATCGCGAAGAGCCCGACGATGTTCGCGAAGCGCCGGTTGCGCCGGTAGCCGAGCTGCACTCGGCGCCAGAGCGACGGGCGGCGATACTCGATCGGCTCGTCGGCGAGGAACCTGAGGACGTCGCGCTCGATCGCCGCCGCCGAGCGGTAGCGGTCGGCCGCCTCGGGCTCGAGGCCGCCCAGAAGGATCGTCTCGAGCTCCCAGGGGAGCGACCGGAACCGCAGGCTCGGGCGCTCGGGGCGGACCCCTTCGAGCTTGCGCGTCCGCACCGTCACGGCCGCGACCGTGTCGTGATCGTAGAGACGGGTCGCCGTGAAGAGCTCGTAGAACGCCGCGCAGAGCGAGTAGACATCGGTCGCCGGACCGACTTCGCTCTCGGCGTCGGCCGCCCGGATCTGCTCGGGCGACATGTAGGCGGGCGTTCCGAGCGCGCTCCCGGCCTCGGTCACGAGGGTGCGATTCTCGTCGTGGCTCCGGGCGATGCCGAAGTCCATCAGGACGAGGTCGTCCTGATCGTCGATCATCAGGTTCGCCGGTTTGATGTCGCGATGGATCATGCCCGAGGCGTGCACGGCCTCGAGGGCGCTCGCCGCCTGCGCGAACCAACCGGCGATCCGGCGCAGATCCGGGCGCTCCTCGGGCTTCGCCGAGACGAGGTCGTCGAGGGTCGAGCCCTCGACCCAGCCCAGGACGATGAAGCTCTTGACCGCGGCGCCCTTGCTGAACGCCTCGAACCACGGCTCGTCCGAGAGGCTCCACTGCCGCGGCGCGCTCCACGTCTCCTCGCCGTAGCCGATGACGTCGACGACGTGGGGATGCTGCTCGAGGCGCGAGAGGTAGGCGGCCTCGCGCTGGAACCGCTCGCGCGCCTCCTCGGGCATACCGTCGTGGAGCACCTTCACCGCGACCTTCCGACCGGTCGAGAGCTGACGGCCGGCGTGGACGACGGCGAAGCCGCCCTGCCCGACCGGGGCGCCGACCAGGTAGTCGCCGAGCATCACGCCCCGGATCTCCTCGGGCGCGTGATGACCGAGCAGCTTCTTGAAGTCGGAGTCGCGGGCGTCCGCCTTGCCGACGAGCCGCTGGAGCGCGAGCAGCATCGCCTGACTCCGCTCGGGGGCGTG
This sequence comes from Planctomycetota bacterium, assembly GCA_029260755.1. Lineage (GTDB taxonomy): Bacteria > Planctomycetota > J058 > J058 > JAJDCQ01 > JAJDCQ01. Next base: position 17,305 of record JAJDCQ010000261.1, read on the forward strand.
CCGGCTCCGACCCTCGGCCGAGACGTAGCGGACCGAGAAGTCGCGATCGAGCCCGTTGCACGCCCAGACCTCGTCGCCATCCTCCAGGAACCACGGCTCGGGGTAGGCCGTGCCGCGTTCGACGAACGCGCAGGGGCGCGCGTCGGCGTGCCACGCGATCAGCGGGCGGAGCGCGTCGGCCGCGTCGCGCCACCAGGCCTCTTCGGTCGGGGCGTCGTGGGCGACGCGGTTGCGCAGGGTGATCGGGAGGGCGAGCAGATGACTCACCCGCGACCGCTTGCCGAGCGCGCTCCGGGTGAGCTCGTCGATCGGTCCGAGGGACGCGACGAGCTCGGGATCGGGCTTCTCCTCGAGACGGGCGAGGATCGCGCCGAGCGTGCTCGCCCCCTCCACCGCGCCGCGCTGCGCGGCGCTCCCCTCGCGGAGGACGGCGCGGCGGGCCTTCTTGAGGGCGGCGAGGAGGCCGTTCCACGACCCCCAGGACGGGCGCTGCAACCCGGTCACGGCCGGGAACAGGGCGGGCGCGACGATCTCGAGCCGCTCCCAGTCGGCCAGGGCGAGGAGCGCCATCTCCCGGAAGTCGGCCTCGAGCCGCGCCAGGCCATGACGGACGAACGCCTCCGGGGAGGCGTCCGCGTCGGCGAGCAGCCGCCGGTGAGAGTCCATGGCGCGAGAGGCTAGCAGCGTCGATGCGATTCCGCCAGAGCGGCGGAATCGGGACGGGTCGTTCCGCCAGGACGATTGACCCTCTCCGGGGCCGCTGCTAACATTCGCGGCCCGCCGCACCGGGCCACCCGGGACGCCGCGAACCGCTCGTCCCCTCATCGCGCGAAACAGCGCACCGAACTCCACCCATGTCCGACGCCACCGCATCCGCCCCCGCCCAGCCGGCCGCCGCGCCGGCCGACGCCACGCCGGCCGCCGACGAGGAAGGCCTCCTCGACCGCGGCATCAACGCCTTCTGGCGGATCTTCTCGTCGGTGTGGCTCGCCGTCAGCCTCCTCGTCGTGATCGTGACCCTCGCGATCCTCGGCACGATCCTCGGGATCGAGGACGCCGAGTACGCGTTCTATCGGCAGTGGTTCTTCGTGACCCCGCTGCTGCTCCTGATGGTGAACATCACGGTGTGCACCCTGAGCCGCTATCCCTGGCGGCTCTCCCAGGCGCCGTTCCTGATCGTCCACGTCGGCCTGCTCACCATCATCTTCAGCTTCATCGTCACCGAGAAGCTCGCGATCCGGAACGCGCAGGTGATCCTGAAGGAGGGCGAGAGCACGGGGCACCTGATCCACACCCGCGTGACCCAGATCGAGATCGACGCGTTCGAGCTCTCCGGCCCGGTGCCCCGTCCCGGCGCGGGGGGACACGGCTCGGTCCCCGCCGGGACGCGTCGCCTCCCCTCACGGGTGGTCCGGGTCGGGTTCGACAACCTCGGCCGGATCGAGGACCGCGACGGCTTCGAGCGGATCGGCGTCACGAGTCGGTTCGCCCTCGACGGAGACCTCCTCCTCGAGATCGAGAAGCTCTACCCGAACTTCCGGGTGCGCGAGAGCTACGTCAACGATCCGAGCAAGAAGACGCTCAACCCCGCGATCCAGCTCCAGATGGCGACGCCGTTCGAGGAGTCCGACGTCTGGCTCTTCGCGCGCGACCCGGGCCGGAGCCGGTGGGACGTCGGCCCCGGCGCGTTCGTCCACAAGATCGCGGAGAGCCGCGATCTGATCGAGCTGACGGTCGACCCCGAGCCGATCGCGTTCCGCTACGTCTACCCGGGCGCGACGCGGGCGGCCTACGGAAAGCTGGCCGTCGTGGTCGACGGGGAGGCCGCCGAGCTCGAGGTCGACGCGGAGGGCAAGTCCGTCGAGCACGCGGGCTTCCAGGTCGAAGCGACGAGGTTCTTCGCCGATCTGCGGATCGGAATCGACGGCAGCTACGCGTCGGCGGGCACGATCCCGAACAACCCCGCGCTCCGCCTCTCGGTCCGGACGCCGAAGGGGCGCCGCTACGAGACCTTCGTCTTCGCCGACGAGACGGCCGCGATGGGCCACGGTGGGCCCCACGGATCGGCGCCGTCGCACGCGACGCAAGGGCTTCGCCTGGCCGAGCGGTCCTACACGGTCGTGACCGTTCCGAACCCGACCGGGATGGTCATCGGCGGGGAGGCCGAGCACTGGCTCGTCCGCAGCTACCCCGACGAGCCGACGACGGCGCGGCTGCTCACGGTCGGAGAGTCGTTCGAGCTCGAGCGCGGACCGGGCGTGAAGGTGACCCTCGCCCGCTACGTCCCCAAGGCGGTCTTCTCGCCGATCTACGAGTCGACCGACGACGAGGACGACCCCGACAGCGTCCAGATCGTCGTGCGCCACGGCGACACCGAGGACCGGGCGTGGGTCCAGAAGGCCGTCCCCGGCGCCGTTCCGAGCAGCGAGTTCCTGATCGGTCGCTACCGCGTCCTCGTGCGCTACACCTACGCCCGGAGCGAGCTCGGCTTCAGGGTCGGCCTGCGCGACTTCAGAGTCCGCTACTACGAAGGGAGCGACCGGCCGCGTGAGTATCAGAGCGAGGTGTGGGTCGACGATCCGGTGGCCGGCGAACGCCTCGACGCGACGATCGCGATGAACCAGACCCTCAACTACGGCGGCTACAAGTTCTTCCAGGAGAGCTTCCAGCAGCACGGCGAGGGCCGGATCGCGAGCGTCTTCGCCGTGAACTACGACCCCGGCGCGACGGTCTTCTACGTGGGCTTCGTGATCATGATCCTCGGGGTGAGCACGATCTTCTGGCTCAAGCCGACGCTCCGGCGCATCGAGTCGCGCCGACAGGCAGCCCGACAGGCCGCGCGGGCGCAGGCGGCGGCGGGCGCCCTCGCGAGCGAGAAGGAGCCGCGCGCCGAGGCGCCGACCGACCCGACCGCCGCGGGCGAGACCGCCGCGTCTGGAACGGGAGCGGCCGGCGGCGACGCCACCGAGAGGCCCGGCGGCGAGGAGGCCTCGTCGTGAACCTGCCCCGCCTTCGACGCCCGAGCCTGGTCGCCCGCGCTCTCGCCGCCGTCGCCGTCGTCACGCTCGTCGCCCTCGCGCCGAGAACCGCGCTCGCCGAGGAGCCGACGCCCGCGGGCGCCGCGGCCCCGAGCCCGGCGCCGCCGCCGACCGGCGGGACGTTCCCCGCGCCGCGCTCGTTCCAGGACGCGATCGACCTCACCGCGCTCCGACTCCTCGCGGTCCAGGTCGACGCTCGCCGGAAGCCGCTCGACACGTGGGCCCGCGAGCGCGTCCGGCGCATCACCGGACGGGTGTCGGTCGACGGCGAGGACCCGGTCTTCACCGTCCTGTCGATGCTCTTCGAGGCCGATGCCTGGCGGACGCGCGAGGCGATCCACATCGACAACGCGCGGATCGCCGAGGCGGTGACCGGCAAGCCGGGCCGCCGCGTGGTCGTCACCCTGGCGGATCTCGAGACGGCGAGCGACCTCCACGCCCTCTTCCGCGACGCCAACGCGCGGAAGGCGCAGGGGAAGAAGGCCGAGTCGATCGACGCCCTCGCCGTCGAGACGATCGGTCGCCTGACCTACTTCCGCCGCCTCGCCATCGACCTGCGCGTGATCCCGGCACCGCGCGCGCCCGGCGCCTTCGGGATGGATGGACGACCCGGCCTCGCCGAGGTGGACGATGACGGAGACGGCCACGCCGACATCCGGGACGAGAGTCCCGGCGACCAGTCGCCCGGCGAGATCGACTACGACGAGTGCTTCGCGCCCGACAGCGACGACCGATGGTCGACCCCGGGCGCGGCCGGGGAGGTGGGCGCGGACGCGGCGCGCCTCGGCGACCTCGTCGGCGAGGCGTTTCTCGCGCGCGACGCCGAGGCGTTCGATCGGTGGGCGGCCGGCTTCGTCGGCGCGGTGCGGGCGGCCGGCGCCGCGGACGCGTACCCCGACGAGGCGGACCTCCGCCTCGAGCTCGGCTTCAACGTCTACCGCCCGTTCACCTGGGCGGGGCGCGTCCTCTTCGGGGCGCTCCTCCTGCTCCTCGTCGGGGTGGCGGGCGGCTGGGGCGGCGTCCGCTGGTCGGGCGTCGGTCTGCTCGGTCTCGGGATCGTCCTCCAGCTCTGGTCGCTCGTCGTGCGGAGCTATCTCCACGGTCACGCGCCGGTCGGCAGCCTCTACGAGGCGACCGCGTTCGGCGTGACGATGCTCGGCATCCTGGCGCTGATCTTCGAGGCGTTCTACCGCAACGGCTGGTTCCCGCTCGCGGCCGCCCTCGCCGGAGCCGTGATCACCCAGCTCGCCGAGGCGTTCCCGATCGGGCGCGAGATCCACCCGCTTCAGCCGGTGCTTCGGTCCTACTGGCTCAACATCCACGTCACGTGCATGCTGACCGCCTACGCGGCGCTCACCCTCGCGTTCGCGATCGCGCTCGGGTGGTTCGTCCGCCGGGCGAGCGGAGCGCCCCGGGCGACGCTCGATCGGATCGAGCTGCTGAACTACCGCTCGATCCAGGCCGGCTACATGTTCCTGGCGACGGGGATCGGCCTCGGCGCGATCTGGGCGAACCAGTCCTGGGGTCGTTACTGGGACTGGGACCCCAAGGAGACGTGGGCGTTCATCACCCTGACCACCTACACCGTCTTCCTCCACTGCCGCTTCATGGGCTGGGCCCGGGGGGCGTTCGCCGCCCTCTGGAACGTGTTCGGGTTCGCGGCGATCCTGTTCACCTACCTCGGGGTGAGCTACCTCCTCGAGAGCGAGCACAGCTATCTCGCCGACGGCGACAATCGTCTCGGCACCTGGGTTTGGGTCGGCGCAGGGGTTTACACCCTCGGCGCGGCGTCGCTCGTCTGGTTTGGAATGCAGTCGACGCGGCGCGGACCGAAGCCCGCCGAGGACACCCTCGAGCCGGCCGGCGCCGCCTGACGTAACGCCCTGCGCCATAAGCAGAGAGCGCCGCTGGAAGCACGCCCGCGCTGCTTGATCCCCGCGTCAAGTTCCCGGTATAGTCTGCGCCTCGCAACCGGCCGCTCGCCACACACGGGTGCGGCGTCCGGGCCACTCAGCTTGCAACCCGGAGTTTCTCCCGAGACGGCCACGAGCCGGAAGGACGATACATGGACAGCACTCGGATTACGGCCGCCGAGCTCGAGCAGACGATCTCGTTCGGTCTGGACCTCGATCGCGCGACGATGCTCATGAAGCTCCCGCGGAAGGTCAAGGACGCGCTCCAGACGCCCGACTGCATTCTCAAGTTCGACGTCACGATCGACATGGACGACGGCAGCCGCAAGCACTACCCCGCCTGGCGCGTCCAGCACAGCAACATGCTCGGCGTCTACAAGGGCGGCATCCGCTATCACCACGAGGTCCACGAGCTCGAGGTTCGTCGCCTCGCGTATCTCATGGCGCTCAAGACCTCGGTCTGCGGCGCGCCCGCCGGCGGCGCCAAGGGCGGCGTCTGCGTGAACCCGAAGGAGCTCTCCGAGGCCGAGCTCAAGCGGCTCAGCCTCGAGTTCGGTCGCCTTCTCGCCCCGCACATCGGGCCCGAGATCGACGTGCCCGCCGGCGACGTCGGAACGCCCGGCAAGGTCATGAACTGGCTCCTCGAGGGTGGAAAGCTCCCGCCCGCGACGATCACGAGCAAGCCGGTCGCGGACGGCGGCGACCCGTTCCGTGAGGCCGCCACCGGTTACGGCACGGCGCTCGCGGCCCGCAACTACTTCGACAAGCGCGGCAAGACCGTCGAAGGCAAGACCACGATCATCCAGGGCTACGGCAACGTCGGCAGCTTCTGCGGCGAGTACCTCGACAGCTGGGGCTCCAAGATCGTCGGCGTCACCAACAGCCGCCTCGGTATCTACAACAAGGACGGCTTCGCGAGCGACCTCCTCAAGCAGTTCAAGGCCGAGGGCGTTCCCCGGACCGCCGAGGAAGCGGCGAAGTACGGCGAGGTCACCACGCCGGACGACATCCTCGTGATGCCGTGCGACATCCTCGCCCCGTGCGCCCTGTTCGACGTGATCCACGCCGACAACGCCGACAAGATCTTCGCCGAGGTCCTGGTCGAGGGCGCCAACGGCCCTTGCGACCCGATGGGCGACGCGATCCTGGGCAACAACCGCTGCACCGTCGTCGCGGGCATCGTCGCGAACGCCGGCGGCGTCGCCTGCTCGATGTACGAGTGGGAGGCGAACCTCGCGAACAAGACGTTCACCCACGACGAGAGCAAGGACCGGCTCACCAAGCAGCTCACCAACTCGTTCGACCGGGTCTGGGACTTCAAGAAGACGACCCACTGCAGCTTCCGGGTCGCGGCCAACTGCGTCGCGATCGAGCGGCTCGTCGAGGCGATGAAGGAGAAGGGTCGCATCTAGACCCCTCACCGATCATCGGTCGGATCGCGGCGCCGGGACTCCCGTCTCGGCGCCGTTTCCGTGTACCGACCGGGCGGGGATGACACCGAACCAGGGAGACGGCCGTCGTAGGAGGGAACCCGGGCATGGGGCCCGGGAGCCGAGAGAGGCTCCGACCGATGGACCACCGGATCCTGAAGGACAAGTTCGCCGCGATCGGAGCCCGCCTCCGCATCGTCTCCGCCGTCGCCGGCCCGTTCCGCACGCCCCCGCGCTACGCGATGGACGTGATCGAGGCGCGCCGCGGCGACAGCTTCGAGCTGCGCCTGGGCCGTGACCCCGACGTCGAGCTCCGGGTGATCGACCTCCGGCCGCGTGAGCGGCACCTGCTGCTCCTCGACGACGAGGACCGGCGCCTGCTCTGCGGCCACGACGAGCGCCACTGGTTCGTCGCCGGCGTCGCGGACGGAGCGAACGTCGCGCAGGCGAAGGAGTCGCTCAAGCCTCGGGGCGTCCGCGCCGCCGAGGGGCGGACCAGGGTCCGCCGCCGGAACCGGAACCGCCGGCGCAACGCCGCCTGGATCCGTCAGGGCGAGTGGTTCTTCCTCCCGGTCCCCGACCTCACGGTCGACCCGTGGCTGATCCTCCGGAAGGAGCCGCTCAGCCGCGGAGCGGGGAGCAAGCCGCACGTCGTCGACGAGGCCTACCGGCTCGGCGGGACCCGCGTCTACGTGAGCAGCGCCTACCCGGCGGGCATCACCGAGCCGCGCTACCGCAAGCTCATCCTCGAGAACCCGGGGATGAAGCGGATCCCGTGGGACGTCCGCGTCCGCGACCCCGAGGTCTACGTCCGAGGCCGCGTCCGGCACCCGGACCACCAGACGGTCCGCCTCGACGGCTGGCACCGCGTCCACATGAACGCGGAGCCACTCTCGCCGAACGTGGCGTTCCTCGACTGATCGATCCACACGACGAGGCGGCGGGCAACGAGCCCGCCGCCTCGGCGTGTCGGCCCGAGCTCACGCGACGCGCACCCCATGGACTCCCCACTCCGATGCCGGGAGCGGAGTTGCACGGTGCAACGGAGACGGCGCCGGCCCCGGGCCGACCGTGTGATTCCTGGACCTGACCAGACTCGACCAGACTTCAACCCTATGGCACGGGCGTGAGGCCGACCCCGAACGGCCTTCCGCCTATCGTGATTCCAGGGGTCAGGTCCAGGATTCACACCAGAGGAGCCGGGTCACACCAGCTACTGCGACAGATTCGCTCGTGTGACTCCTGGACCTGACCGGACCTGACCCCTTCGATCTTGGGTCCGCCCGCCGCTCGCGGTCGAACGCCGCGGAGTTGCGCGGCGCAACGGAGGCGGCGCCGGCTCGCCTCCCTTGGGTGCCGTCTGTTGCGCGCACCACAGACGGCGCGGTCCGCCCCTTCCGTCCGGCAGTCTTCGGCCCGTGCCGTTGCACGGTGCAAACCCTCGACCGGTGGCCGAATCTCGACGAGAGAAGAGCTCCAGGGCTCGACGGAGCTGCGCTGCCCCCCGGTGACGGGCCGCCGCGTTCCCTACGGTCGGAACCAGGTGAGCGAGGCGGCTCGACGCGGCAAGTGCATCCGTAACGCGCAAAGCGAGCCTCGCTCGGTTCCTACGTCAGTATCCTCCTGCGGCACGAGAGGCTCGGGTCTACCCGCCGCTCTCGGACTCACGCCGAGGAGTTGCACGGTGCAACGGAGACGGCGCCGGCGCCGGGCCGACTTCGAGTGGATGGCGACCCGAATGCCCCGCCGGGAGGCGCTCGTCTGCCCCGCCCGCTGGAGGCGCTCGTCGCCTTGCGCGATCGGGCCCCCGACGCTCGATGCCGTGGGTCGCTCATGGAGAAGCAAGAGCTCTCGCGTATCGAAGGTCAGGTCTCGGACGCGAACCACGCGCGCAGCGACGCCTTCCACGCGCCGCAGGCAGCCGCGTCGAGCCTCTTCCGGTCACCAATGGGCAGGCCGTCCTGATCCGAGAAGGAGAGGATGAGCCCATCATCGTCCCGAGAGGCGTGGATCACGCCGTGCAGCTCGGTGAGGGACAGGACCCAGGCGACGCGCCGGCCGTCCGAAGTGCGTGAGAAGGCATCCGCCGGGAGCTCATCGGAGACCGCGGTCGAGAGCCGCCGGACGAGATACTCGTCGGCCTCGGCACCGAGACGACGTTCGCCGTCGTCGCTGATGAGCGTGACCTGGCACCACCGCCGCTCGTCCCGGGTCAGGCGCAGGGCGAACCCGGATCCCGCGAGATTCAGGATGCTGGCCAGGGTACGAGCTCCGATTCCCTACGGGCGGATCGGGTAGCTCGAGTAGCGGTCGTTCGAGCCGAGCATCTGCATCACCTTGTTCCCGACGTTGTCTCCGAAGCTCCAGCCGGCGCTCACCGCGTCCTCGTAGAAGTTGGGGTGGCTGAACTGCCACGGGGCGAGGTAGTCCTGGCTCGGGACGAGGTAACCGAGGTAGGCCTGGCTGATCCCGCTGACGAACTTGTCGCGCCCGGTCATGTGGTCGCGGAACGCCGGCATGGCGCGGAAACGATACGTTCCGTGACTTCCGCCGTAGTCGACCCGGCTCGCTCCGCGTCCGAGGAAGTACTCGGGGGACATCTCCCCGGGCGAGGTCACGAGCTGCGCGTCGCCGATCGATGCGACGGTCACCGGCGCCATGATCCCTCCGACCGGCGAGAGCAGCCCGGAGGCTCGGACGGGGTAGTCGCGCGGATCGGCGTTCCGGAACCGGAGCTTGTCGATCGCGAACCCGAGCGCCATGAACAGAGGGTTCTCGAGGTCGACGAGGAGGTCCTCGGTGTCGACGGTGATGGTCGGGTCGGGCGTCGGGCTCGCCGCGTCGAGGGCGCGGATCGCCACGTCGGCCGTCGTGTAGCCGAGCGACCGGATCTTGTCGACGCCCTTGTCGGTCACCAGGCGCGGGAACGGCTGCCCGTTCGGCTGGGTGATCGTCGGGTCCATCTCCGGGTTGCCCGCGGCGTCCCAGCTCGTGACGGCCGTCCCGCGGAGCACCCCGATCTGGCAGCCGGTCAGGCCGCTCACGTAGACGCAGGTGCCGCCGTAGCGGCTCTCCATCATCTCGCGGGTGAAGTGGGGCCAGTCGCTGCTGATGAGCAGGTTCGACGAGGTCAGCACCTCGGGGTGGTTGTGCCCGTTGACGAGCGTCGCGATGGTCCCGCTGCCGTCGGCGGCGTCGAACTTCATCGCCCCGACCGTCGTGACCCGGACGATCGGGTCGCGCAGGTCGGTCATGTTGAGGAAGACGTCGTAGCCGTTGGCCGGGTCGAGGTGCTCGTCGAGCCCGTCCGCCTGGTGGACGTTGTGGTCGCCGTGCTTCACCTCGTGGGTGACCCGGTCGTAGCCCGCCGGCATCTCGCCGGTGGCGCTCGTCATGATCGCCGGCTGCCGGCCCGCCCACGCCCGCGCGATGCTCTCGAACATCCGGTCGCGGACCCACAGCATGTAGGCGTTGTCGACGCCGCCCCGCCAGATCCCGACCGGGTCCGGTCCCGAGTGGCTGTGGGTCGCCGAGATGACGATGTTGCTCGCCGGGATCCCGAGCTCGGTCTCCGCCCGGCGCTTCACCGGGTTCATGTCGATGTGGAACAGCCCGACCATGTCGATCGACTGCCAGATGAGCGGCACGCCATCGACCTCGGTGGCGACCGTCCGCGCCCAGAGGTCGTCCATCACCCCGATCGCGTAGCGGATGTTGCTGAAGCCGCCGGTGATCACGCCGCCGAACCCGGCCAGGGCGACGCCGAGGTGCTGCCCGTCGCCCTCGGTGCCGTTCGGGTTCGTCGAGCCGTGGTAGTCGTCACCGTTCGGGTCGGGGACGTCGTCGCTCCCGGCGGCGAGGTACTCGTCCGACTCGTCGACCTGGCCGTCGGCATCGTCATCCACGCCCGCGATGCCCGGGAGACCGTCGGCGCCGAGCGCGCCCGGCTCCTCCCAGGAGAAGAGGCGGTCGCCGCCGGTGTCGAGGAACGTCTCGTTCGGGCCGAGAAGGCCATCGCCGTCGGTGTCGACGAAGCCCTCGAACGCGGGCGGCGTGACCACCACGGCGGCGACGCCGACGTTCAGCCTCGAGGGGATCGGCGGCGTGCTTCCGCCGCCCGTGGAGCCGCCGCCGGTGCTTCCCCCGCCGCCGCCGGGCGCGCCCGAGCCCGTGGACCCGCCTCCGGTCGTCGACCCGCCGGCGGCGGTCGATCCTCCGGCGCCCGGGGCGCACGCGCCGCCGCTGCTGCTTCCGCCCGAGGAGCACGAGGCGCCCAGGACGAGCGACGCCGCGGTCAGCCCGGTCGCGACCGCGAGCGGGAGGGAGAGTCGGATACGATCGTGGATCATGGAGTCGCCTGCCCGGCCTGGCCGGGGCTTCTGCGTCCCTGAAGAGGTGAAGAAAGGGGCTCGGGGACGACGGGGGGCCTGTCGCGGTCTCTCTCTCGCTCAGGCCAACCGACGGTGCGTCTCGCGGCGCTCTACCGCTCGACCCAGATCGGGCCGCTGATGAGCTTGTTGCCGTCCTGCTGCCACGCCCGGGCGAAGTACCAGGTGTCGACCTGGGGGTCGACGACCGTCTCGAAGACGGCCGGGCCGCCGTTGCTGCCGGGCGACTGGGCGATCACCGTTCCGCCGTTGCTCACGATCTCGATCCGGTCGACGCCCTCGCCGTCGGCGTCGTCGATCTCGACGCGGAGCGGGATCGGCCCGACCCGGTCGACCGTCGACCCCATGAAGAGGTTTCCGGCCTTGAGGATGATGTGCGCGTTGCGATCCGAGGTCGTGAACGAGCGGCTGCCGCGCATCGCCTCGAAGCAGTCGTCGCGACTCAGCGTCCGGACGAGGAGCCCGGTGCGGAGCTCGTTCGCCGTGCCCCAGTCGCGGTCGTGGTTGTCCTGGCTGCTCTGCGGGCCGACGTGCCAGCCGGTGTCGAGGGCCGGGATCAGCCCCTTGTCCTCGGAGTGGCCGCTCTCCTCGGTCCGCACGAGCGCCGCGAGGGCGTCCGCGCGGCTGTCGTAGGTGCCGCGCCACTCGGTCCGGACGTTGAAGAAGCTGTCGCCGCGGTTCGGGTGGTTGAACTGTCCGACCGCGTCGAAGAGCACGTTCTCCTGCATGAAGTGGAAGATCCCGAGCCAGTGGGTCGTCGGCGCGAGATCGGGCAGGGGCGCCGGGCGCTGGTAGAAGAAGTTCTGATGCTGATACCGGATGAGCGGGAGCTGGTAGCCGTGGCTCCACTCGAACCCGACGATCGTGACGAACGAGCCGGGGCGCGCCTCGGCGTCGGCGATCGTGAACGTCTCGCCGAAGAGGTCGCGACCGCGGAGCGCCGTCATCGCGGTCAGCATCTCGAGGTGGTCGGTGACCGCGAAGAAGTCGAGACCCGCCTGGTCGCGCGCCATTCGCCACGCGTCGGACGGCTCGTCTTTGCCGTCGCTGAAGCTGGTGTGGCCGTGGAGCAGGCCGTAGGCGATCTCGAACGGGCCCTCGTGCTCGAAGCCGCTGTAGTGACTCCGGTCGCGGCCGGTCGCGACGACGCGGACGCCGCCGTTGCCGGCGGGCTGCGCCGGGCGAGCGGCGCTCGCCCCGAGGATCGTCGAGGTCGCGGCGGCCAGGTCGAGCCGCGCGGGGTGGGCGCCCTGGCTGCCCGGGACGAAGGTCCCGAAGACGGAGACCGTGGCGACCGTGCCGAGCCGGATGACCACCTCGCGGGCAGTCGTGCCGGCCGCGACGCTCGCGTTCCGGCCGAAGTCCTGGCCCTGATTCGCCGGCAGCAGGACGAAGTCGGCCACGCTCGGCGATGCGAGGGAGACGTCCTGATCGAAGCTCACGATCAGCTCGTCGCCCTCGTTGACCCGCCGGCTGCCGTCGACATCGACGAAGCGGACGGCGGTCGGAACCGGCGGCGTCGTTGGACCGGTCGATCCGCCGCCTCCGGTCGATCCGCCCCCTGTCGACCCACCGCCGGTGGAGCCGCCGCCAGTGGAGCCACCACCGCTCGAGCCACCCCCCATGGAGCCGCCGCCGGTGGTCCCTCCACCACCGGCCGCGCCGCCGCCGGAGCTGCCCCCGCCGGTCGTCCCGGACCCGGTCGAGCCGCCGGGCGCCATGCCGCCGCCGCTGCTTCCGCCGCCCCCGCTGCACGCGGAGATCGCCAGGAGCGCGGCGGCGCTGATCGCCCCCGCCATCACGACCCGCCGAAGATCGGCGAGGCCCGTCTTACGCGTCCGCGTCATGCTGCCCCCTCCAGAGCACCGACCCGTCCGCCCTCGTCGTTCGCTCTACGACCGCGAGGGCGCCGTCTCCCGACTCGTCGCCGCGAGGATCGCGCCGCCGAGGGTGAGCATCGCTCCGGTGACCGCGGCCGCCGCGAAGGCGACGCCGCCCTCACCACCGCCGACGGTCGCGCCGCCGAGCCACCAGGCGCACCCGAGAACGATCAGTCCGACGGGCACGAGGCCGAGGCCGACGGTCGGAAGGACCGAGCTGCTCGCCTTGCGCGCCCGCGGCTTCACGACCGGCGCCTTCCCGGCGTCGCGCGCCCGACGGCGAGCGCTCGCCTTGGCCGCGAGCGCCGCGTACGAAGCCCGATCCCGAATCCGTGAATGAAAGTGCAATGCCATGATTCCTTTACGCCCCTCTCGAAGGTCGTCGTTCCGCGGCAACCGGAGCCGCGGAGCGTGGTCCCCTACCCTTCCTTCGCGAGTCGCGCCGAAGCCTCTCGCGCTTCAGCGAACTCGTTGCATCATCGCCTCGCACGCCGCCCGAACGTTGGGGCCGGTGCGCGGGCCGAAGAACGTCGCGATCCCCTCGTAACCACCGATGTGGTACTCGGGCTCGGTCGCGATGTACGACATGTGTCCGTTGGCCAGGTTGAAGACGAACGGGTTGCGGTAGCCGAGCGCCCGCGCGTCGTCCTTGATCTGGAACCCGAGGTGGTGGATCGCCTCGCCAGGAACGCTCGCGATCACGTCGTTGTCGATCCGGATCGCCTGGAAGCGGAACTCGTTCTCGAGCCAGTCGTCGCCGAGCGTGATCACGAAGCCGGGGTTGAACCCGAAGCCCACCAGGATGTTCAGGAAGTTGAGCTGCCGCGGGATCATCGTCCCGGCGCGCGAGAGCGTCAGGTCGATCTGCGCGTCGCCGAACGGGACGACCTCCGAGGCGTTCGCCACGTCGGCGACCGCCGTCGGCGAGATCGTGCTGCGCGTCGCGATGATCGCGTCGGCGATGATCCGCGCGCCGATGGGCACCTCGTTCGCGCCGCGGTGCTCGGGCGTGATGTCGCCCTCGGAGCCGTTCGCGAAGAGGGCCACGCCGCCGATGTCGTTCTCCACGTTCGCGCTGACGGCGCCCATGATGTCGGCGGTGTACTCCATGTTGCTCGCGCCGTAACCGATCCCGTGGATCGCGTAGTTCCAGACAGTCGCGACCGGGGTGCCGTCGAGCCGGTCGACCCGGATGATCCCGAGGTCGGGGTCGATGTCCTGCGGCCCGATGTTCGGCGACTCGTCGTGGCGGCGGTTCTTCGTCACGCCCGTGAGCTGGCCCATGTCCGAGCCGATCCGGGCCGGTCCCATGTCGTTCCACGCCTGGACGATCGACTCGGCGATCGCGTCGGTGAAGCCCTCGAAGACGCGGTCGACGTAGAGGTCGGCGGCGCCGAACGCCCAGAAACGGAGACGGGTGAGCGCGCCCGGCCCGCCGTGGGTGTGCGAGGAGCACACCATCACCTGGTCCTCGGTCAGCGGCACGCCGCGAGCGTTCGCCTTCGCGATCGCAGAGACGACCGAGCGGCGCGTCGTCGCGATCGCGTCGATCGTGACGATCGCGACCTGGTCGGTGCCGTCGTCGATGATCACCGTTCGCGCGTAGATCGGATCCATGATGCCGGTCGACGGGTTGAAGAGGGTGTGGTAGTCGAACGGATTGATGTCGGGGAGGAGGCGCCGGCGGGTCGCTCCGCCGAAGCCGGCGAGTGGAACGCCGATCGGCGGCGTCGCGTCGACCCGCGCCGCGCCCGCGGTGATCTGCCCCGCCGGCGTCGCCACGGTGCCCGTCCGGAACGTCGTGAGGAAGACGTTCCCGAGGAGATCGCCCGAGACGCTCGCCAGGTCGGGCTCGACCCGGATGAGGTGCGGACGGTCATCGGCGAGCGGCTGCGCCGGCGTGAAGATCACCCGCGCGGGGTTGCCCGGGTCGATCCCGAGGCTGCCGGCGACCGGACCGGTGTCCCGCGCCACGGTGACGTTCGCGGGGATCACGGTGGTCGGGTCGACGTCCTGGTTGAAGGTGACGGAGATCGCCGTTCCGACGGGGACGTTCGTCGCGCCGTCCGCCGGGGTGACGTCGACCGCGGCGAAGCCGGTGGTCGTTCCGCCGCCGCCGGTCGATCCGCCGCCCGAGCCGGCGCCCGCGGGACGTCCGCCCCCCGAGGAGCCGCCGCCGCTGCAGCCGACGGAGGCCGCGACGAGCGAGAGGCCAATGATGCTGGTAAGAACCTGACCCAGGCGGAGCCCCGATCGGGGCCCGCGGCGCGAGCAGCTCATGATTCGTCCGATCTCCGTGGCCCGCGAAGGACCCGGAAAGACTGCGAGCGCGCGACGGCTCCCGCCCGTGGCCCCTGAGCTCCACGAACGGTGACCGCGCGGCGCGGCGACCCTATCTCTTCGCGTGGACCCGAGCGAATGCGGGGTCCGAGGTTACGATCGGGGGTGGCTCCCCGGGGTGGACACCGGCCGACTCCCCAAAATCCGATCGGCCGGGCGTCCCGCGCCCACGTAGCAAAACGCGTGCGCGCTCTCTCTCTCTCGATGAGGAGAGATAAAACTCATTTTGGCGGGCGGTTGCAAGATAAAAACGGGGCCGACGGAGCGACGCAACCTGGGCGATGCGCCACAGCAGAAGCGCGTCTACCCGAATCTGGGGGCATCCTGGCGCTTCGTTGCGTCGCGTCATCCCGCGCGCTGGTTGTCGCTTGCGGCGCAGCGCGTTGCGCGGGAGAGGCTCGGAACGCGACGTCTACCGGCGGTGACGGTCGCGGGCCTCGGCGCGGGCGCGGGGCGGCCAGCTCGGAAGATGATCGCCCTCCCCATTGGATTCGGCCTCAGAGGGGCTCGGAGGCAGCGGGATCGGGTCGGTCGTCGGGCCGGACTTTCGTCGGTCGACCGGGTCTGGCGGCGGCTCCGGGATCGGTCCGTCGCCGCCAACGACCCCCACCCCGGGCCCGGGCCCGGGTCGAGTCGGGATCGCGGCCGGCCCTCCGTGACTCGTATCGACGGCTCGTGGGCTCGTCGGGACCGGAATCGGGATCGGCGCCGCCGTCGGGTCGACGAGCGGGAGCGGCTGCGTCGGCTGCGGCTCGGCCTCCGGACCGGCGGGCTGGCTCCGGTCGAGGCCGTCGAGGTAGCGCTGGAAGCGCGTGTGAAGGGGTGAGGGGAGGACGCCCTCGACCACCGTGGCCGTCTTCGCGAGCAGTCGGCCGGCGCTCGTCTCGAGGACGTAGTCGCGGGCCCGGTCGATCGCGCCCGTCACGATCAGGGTGACGCCGAGGCAGAGGAGAAGCGCCTTGAGGCCGCCGAGGATCCCGCCGAGGTTCTTGTCGAGCCAGGCGACGTGCATCTCCTCGAGGGTCTCGTGGTAGCTGCGGATCAGCAGGGTGAGGATCAGGCAGACGACGAAGTAGATCGCCGCCCAGGCGAGGACGATCGCGAGGACCTCCTCGACGCCGAAGAGGTGCTGGATCGCGTTGGCGACGGGCTCGAGGCGCGAGATGGAGGTCGCGAGGCCGAAGCCGACGACGAGGGTGATGATTCCGGCGACCTGCTCGGCGAAGCCGCGGACGTGTCCGCGCCAGATTCCCCCGCAGAGGATCGCCAGGATCAGTCCGTCGAAGATCGTCACGCCCGCTCCTCGTTGCCCCGGCGGCCGCCCCCGGCCCGTCCGCGCGTGTGACGGAAGTCGAGGGGCATCCATTCATTCGGATTATAGGAGCCCCGACATTGGCTCACAAGACGGCGCGCGTGTCGGACCGCTATAATCGTCCACGTCGAGACCCTTTCCCCGGTTCGAGGCCTCCCGTCGATGACCGACTCCCGCTCGCGGCCCGAAGAGGCCCGGCTCGCCGCCGCGTTCGAGGCGCTCGAGGCGCTCAAGGCCCCGTTCGCGGCCGAGAGCGCGAACCGCGCCGTCAAGATCCGGAGCTGCAAGGACTGCGGGGATTGCTGCGTTCATCCGATGAACGCGATGCTCGCGACGCAGCTCGAGGCGGAGGCGCTCCTCGACCGGCTCGAGCGCGACCCCGAGCTCGCGCCGCGGCGCCAGGAGCTCCTCGCGGCCGTCCACGAGGCGATCGAGCGGTTCGAGCTTCTCGACGACGAGGACGAGCCGCGCCCCTACACCTGTCCGTTCTACGACGCGTCGGATGGAGGGCGGTGCCTCGTCCACGGGCGCGGCCAGCCGCTCGGCTGCACGGTCTACCGGCCGGTCGGGGCGACCCGCTGCGACATGCCGGCGAGCGCCTTCGAGGCGTCGGTGGAGCGGCTCCGCGAGATCGAGGACGAGGCGTTCGGCGAGCTCGGGCCGATCCTCACGATTCCGGTCGCGGTCGCCCGGGCGCTGCGGGCGCGCGACCTCGGGGAGAGCGACGGCGAGCGCCGTCCGGCGGGGGACGACGGAGACGACTGATCAGTCGACCTTGAGACCCTTCTGGCAGTCGTAGAGGAGCTGCTGGGTGCTCTGCGCCTCGCGGTCGAGCTCCAGGTCATCGGAGTAGGTCATCGACAGGCGCGTGTAGATCTCCATCGCCCGGTCGAGCAGGTCGCGCGCGGCGCGGCAGTTCTTCTGACCGCGACCCGACGTCGGGCCCTGGAGATAGAGGCGGTAGTGGTCCATCGCCTTCTCGAAGAGCTCGCGAGCCTTCGCGAACTCGGGCTCATCGGTGACGCTCGGACCGGTGTCGACCGGGATCGGCCTCGGCTCCACTGGGATCGGTTCGATCGGATCGCCGCCGCCGCCGCCGGTCGACTCGGGTCGAACCGGCCGCTCGGGCGTCGGCGTCGGACGCGCGGCCGCCTCGGCCGCGGCCAGGAGCGCGTCGGGATCGATCGACCCGATCGTCCGCCCCGTGATGATCGAGATCGCCTCCAGCATCGCCATCTCGTCGCCGTCGCCGAAGTAGGCGAGCACCTCGGCGCCCGGGCGAT
The DNA here is from genome assembly GCA_029260755.1 of Planctomycetota bacterium. Taxonomy (GTDB): domain Bacteria; phylum Planctomycetota; class J058; order J058; family JAJDCQ01; genus JAJDCQ01. The sequence continues at coordinate 34,889 of JAJDCQ010000261.1, forward strand.
GGACCGCCTCGTCGAGCAGCTCGACGCCCCGGGTCGTCAGCTCGTTCTGGAAACAGGTGAACGCGAGTCGATAGAGATCGAGCGGCTTCGCGTCGGCCGCCTCCGAGTGGCGCGTCTCGACGAACCCGCGCACGCGGCTGCGGTAGACGTCGGTCGTGATCGGCTCGATCGCGGTGACCTCGCGGGTCGCGAAGAGCTGCTCGGTGCCGTCCTCGAACTGGAGCACCACGCCGTCCTCGTCGTTGCGGACGAGGCGGGCGACGAACGCCTCGTCGCCGTCGGCGAGCTGGACGACGCGAAGCTGCATGTGGTCGCCCTGGAGGAAGTTGTGCGGCTCGATCTGCCGGGTGAGCGCCCGGAAGAGGCGGGCCTTCGCGGCCGTCTGCGCGTTCCGCTTGAGGAGGGCGCGGCCGCCGGGGGAGAACGCCGCGGGGCCGATCTTCTGGTCGACCTCGCGGGTGATCGCCAGCGCGCGGAGGAAGTCCGCCTGGCGGATCGCGATCACCGCCTCCTCGAGCTGGGAGTCGAGCTCCGCCTCCGCCCGGACCGTCAGCGCGTGCGCCGCGGCCGCGTTCGGCCCGCGGACCGGCCCGGTCTCCTCGGGGACGTTCGACTCGCGCCAGCTCGCGAGGAGGGTCTCCTCCTTCTTGTGCTTCATCGTTCCGTGAACGACGCCGGAGAGGGCGGACAGGGCGACGAAGATCGGCACGACGGCTTTCACGGGATTCGCTCGCTCTCGACTTCTCGCGGAAGCGACGGGCGGGAAGGTCGCCGCGACCGTCGATTCCGTCCATTGTAGTGGTCGGGCCGTCGTCTCGCCAACGGCGCCGCCGCTTTCCTCGACCTCGGAGCCCACCGGAGCATGCGTCTCGAGCTCCCGATCCTGCTCCTCCTCGCGCCCCTGGCCCTCGCCGGGCTGCTCGCGACGATTCCGCGCCGCGACGCCCCGAGCCTCTCGCGCACGAGCCTGACGGCGCGCGCGCTCGCCGTGCTGCTCCTCCTCGTCGCGGCGGCCGGGCCCGCCGTCGCCGTCCGCGGCCGCGACCGCCTCCGGGTCTGGGTGATCGACGTCTCGGCCAGCCACGCCGCGGCGGCGGTCGACCTGGCGACAGCCCTGACCGACGACGCCGGGGAAGCGTGGCGCGACCTGCGGCCCGACGATCGGGTCGCGGTCATCCTCTTCGACTCCTCCGCCCGCCTCGTCGTTCCACCCGCATCGCCGGCGCAGCTCGCCGGCGCCGCTCTGCCGGTTCCGGCGCCCGCCGTCGCCGCCGCGGGGAGCGACCTCGGACCGGCCATCCGCGCCGCCGCCGAGCTCGCCGCGGCCCACCCCGGTCGGCTCGCCGAGATCGTCCTCGCGACCGACGGTCTCGCCACCGATGGCGTCGACGCCGGCCCCGAGGCGAGCGCGCGCGCGCTCGCGGCGGGCGTGCCGATCTTCGTCCGCCCGCCGCGCTCGGGCCTCTCGCCCCGCACCGTCGGGGTGCTCGAGCTCCTCGGTCCGGCCCGGGTCGCCCTCGGCGAGCCGGCCGCGTTCGATGCGCGGGTCCGCTCCGCGGGGGAAGCGCGCGCCGTCCGCGTCGAGCTCCTCGCCCGACGCATCGATGCGCGCGTGCCGACCGGCGCGACGCCGATCGCCGCCGCGGCCCGAACGATCCCGAGAGACGCGGCGACCGGCGTGCGACTCGTCGTTCCCGGGAGCGCGCTCGCCCGGGGCGCCTGGCTCGTCACGGTGCGGGTCCGCGACGCCGAGGGCGAGACGCCTCCCGACCCGATCGAGGCCGACGACGCCGCGAGCGCCGTCCTCGTCGTCGGCGACGCGGAGCCCGCGCTCGTCGTCGCCTCGGACGCCATCGATCCGGCCCTCCGGCGACTGCTCGAGGCGCAGGGCCTCACCGTCTCACGCGTCGACCCCACGGACATCGGCCGGGCCGCCCGCCCCGACGATGCGGTCGACGCCGCCGACCGCGCGGCGCGTCTCACGCGACGCTCGGCGCTCGCCGTGGCGAGCCTGATCGTGCTCGATGACGTCTCGATCGCCGCGCTCGGGCCCGGCGGCGCCGCCCTCCTCGCGGACCTGTGTCGCGGCGGCGCCGGCCTGCTCGTCCTCGGAGGCGCGCACGCGTTCGGACCGGGCGGATACGCCGAGAGCCCGCTCGAGGCGGTGCTGCCGCTCCACAGCGACCCCGAGCCCGGGGAGGCGGTGCACGTCGTCCTCGCGCTCGACACGAGCGGGAGCATGAGCGAGTCGGCCGACCCCGCCGGCGCCGACTCGAAGCTCGACCGAGCCCGCGCGGCGCTCCGACCGCCGCCGACGCTTCGACCGACCGAGGCGCTCACCGTCCTTCCGTTCGCCGTCGCGCCTGGCGCCCCGATCGCGCTCCAGCAAGGCGAGCAAGCCGCCATCATCTTCGAGCGGACGCTCGCCGCGGTCGCGCCCGGGGGCGGCACCGATGTCTTCGCCGCGATCGCCCGCGCCCGGCAGATCGCCACCCGCGACGGGGCCGAGACCCGCCGGATCGTCGTCCTCACCGACGGCGAGACGACCGAGTCCGACGCCGCGATGCGCGCCCTCGAGGAGGCGAGCGCCGAGGACGCCGACACCGAGGTGGTCCTCATCCTGGTCGGGGAGCGGACGGCCGAGGAGCTCGCCCAGGTCGAGCGGATCGCCGCCGCGGCGCGCGGGCGGGTCACCCGGATCGAGTCGTGGGAGGGCCTCCGCGATCGCCTCCGCGAGGAGGTCGCGCCGAGCCGCGGTCTGGTGGCCACCGGCCCGTCGGCCGTCGCGCTCGCCGACGCGGGCGCCCTCGCCGCCGTCATCGACGCCGGAGCGCGCTGGCCCGCCGTCGCCCGTCACATCCGGACGCGGGCGCGCGAGGGGCGACCGGCGGTGCTGACGGTGGGCGATCGCGAGGAGCCGCTCCTCGCGGTCGGTCCGGCCGGACGCGGGCGCTCGGTCGCGTTCACCGCGCGGCTCGGCCGCGGCTGGAGCGACGCCTTCCTCGCCGACACGCCCCCGGGCGCCGCCGCGCGCCGGGCGCTCGGCGGCGCGGTCGCCTGGGCCCGTCGCCGGGATCGCCCCGGGGGACTCGCCGTCCGGGCGCTCGAGCGGGGCGATGGATCGTGCGAGGTCGAAGCGTCCGTGATCGGCGCCGCGGGCGGGGTCGTCGGACGCGTCCTGCGCGCCCGCCGCGGCACGACCGAGGCGGCGCTCGCCGAGTCGATGCCCGGCGAGCATCGCGGGACGATCCTCCCGTCGTCTTCCGACGGTGGCATCAACGCCGAGCCGTTCGTCGTCGTGACCGATCGCGACGACGCCGCGGTGGCCGTCACCGCGCCGGTCGAGCCCTCGGGTCGCCGGGAGTGGCAGAGGCTCGGGATCGACCGGGCGTGGCTCGCGACCCTCGCTGCTGCCGGCGGGGGATCGGTCCTCGACGCCCCGGCGCCGATCCCGCTCGTGCGCGCGACCGCCGCGGCCGCGCCGCGCCCGGTCGGCCTGCGCCTTCCCTTCGTCGCGGCGGCGGTCCTGGTCCTGCTCCTCGAGGCGGGCCTCCGGGCGGGGGCGGGTCTCTCGGCGACGCGGGCCGCTCCGCGCGGCCGCTAGCCCGGATAGGGGCTATCAACTTCGCTCAGGTCGATGAAGAGATGGGACCACGGAGGCACGGAGGCACGGAGGCACGGAGCAGCTCGGATGGCGCCAGGTCGCGGACCGATCCGTCCGCTCCTTCTTGGTTCCAGTCGCCTCGCGTGACCGAAACCGAGAGGGAGCCATCCCTGGAGCCGGTCGGCTCGTGCGAGCCCGGATGCGGCGCACGCAGCGCTCCTCCGTGTCTCCGTGCCTCCGTGGTGACATCTGCTCGCCGAAGGCGAGCCCCTCGGCACCTGAGCGAGCTCGATAGCCCCTATCGGGGCTAGCCGACCCGGCGCTCGATCACCCCGACGCTCGGGGCGCTCCGGTCGCGTCGCGCGACCGCGCCGGCCTCGTCGAACCGATCGAGGGCCCGCCGGGCGAGCTCGGTGAGCCCCGCCGCGGGGAGCCCGTCGGCGAGCGTGCGCAGGTGGACGATCGCGGGACCGTCGCCGAGGCGGGCGAGCTCGTCGATCGCGACGCGACTCCGGTCGCGGGCGGGGCGGCTCATCATCGCGAGCGTGAGGACCGGGAGAATCGCGGCCGCTCGACTCGCCCACGACTCGCCCGCCTCGACGAGGCGAACGAGCTCCGACTCGACCCCGAGGCCGGCGAGCTCCGAGAACGCCTCGTCGCGCACCCGGAACGAGGCGTCATCGAGGGCGAGGAGGAGGCGCTCGATCCGCTCTCGACTCGCGGGGATGAGGCGTCCGCGAAGGAGCGAGAGCCGCTCCCCGTCGGCCAGCGCCGCGAGCTCGAGCCGCCCCCGGGCCGCCACCGATCGATCGGGATGGGCCAGCTCGGCGTAGAGCGACCGCCACCTCGGCGCGCTCACGAGGCGGTGAGGCGGGAGAACGGCCCGGCCGCGACGGTGGCCGAGATGTCCGAGAGGGCGAGCAGCTCGTCGCCCCCGAGTCGGGCATGAGCGGACTCCGGCTGGGTAATGATGCCATGGTAGGAATCGTCACTCTGCGCGTCGAAGCAGACGAATCCGGCCGCGCTCCGCACGCGTGGACGCTTGTGGGACTTGGTCTTGTCTCGGTCCATGGTCGTCTCCGGTTCGATGGGTTCCAGGTACTCCCTCGCAGAGAACGCAGTTACCGTGCCATGGCTCGTCTCGGAGCCGGCGGGACGCCCCTAGAACTCCTGCGCCTCGAGGCTTCTCCGCCCGCGGCGGAGCGCGATCGCGGTGACGATCGCCGACGCAATGACGACGATCGCGGTCCGCCCCGCGATCGCCATCGTGACCTCGCCGGACTCGGATCCGACGGCGGTGCGGAGGGCGAGCGGGAACGCGTCGAGGATGATCATCCCGACGATCAGGAGGAGGCTCACGAAGAAGTTGAGCGTTCCTCCGACGCTGTTCACGAGGCGGGCGGGGTTGTCCTCGCGGTAGTTCGGCCAGACGGCCCCGAAGGCGCACGCGAGGGCCGTGAGCGCGACGGCCATGGCCAGCATGACGACCACGTCGAGGAGGATCTCGAGCGCGCCGACGCCGAGGTTGATCTCGGCGAGCAGGATCAGGGTGACCCCGACCGCGCCCGTCGGAACGAGGCCCGCGAGGAACTTCTGTCGGAGCAGTTCGCCCCGGTCGATCGGCGATGTCTCCAGGATCCAGCGGTGGCGGCCCTCGAGCGAGAGGAGAGGGAAGACGAAGCGCGAGGTGATGATCGCCGCCATGAGCGCGGCGGTCGAGCGGTTCAGGAGAACGGTCACCTCGAACCAGAACGGGCTCGGGAATCGGAGCGGCATCCGGATGAGACTGACGAGGTAGATCCCGAGCATCAGCCCGAGCAGGAGGAGCTGCCCCCACTGGACCGGGTCCCGGAAGAAGACCCGGACGTCCTTGCGGGCGAGCGCCCAGGCGGCCGCTCGCGCCGAGCGGATCGCGTTCGCGGGCGGGAGCTCGCGCGCGGGCCCCGCCGGGTCCATCGGAGCCGACGCGGGGGCCGCCCGCGGCCCGCCGCGCCCGCCGCTGATGGCGACGGCCGCCCAGGCCGGCAGGTAGAGGCGGTGAGCGACGGCGTCGAGGACCAGCGCGATCAGGGCGGCGTTCGCGAGGAGGAGCAGGAGGGCGTAGCCCCCCTCGCCGAGGTCGCCCTCGGCGCTCCGGAGGATCCCCCGGCCGATCCACGACGACGGCAGCCACGGGCTCTGGACGCCCGAGAGGCTGCCGCTGAAGCGCTCGAGGATCGTCGTCAGGTCGCCGCCTCGAGTGAGCTCGCGCACGTCGTAGCGCGTCCACAGCGACCACCCGGCGACCGCCGCGCAGGACGCGAGGACCGAGCCGACCTGCCAGGCGCGGATCCGCGGGAAGACGATCCCGATCAGCAGCGCGACCGAGCAGCCGAGCGTTCCGGCGATCGCGACGTAGACGGGGAGCAACGCCGCGCAGGCGACGTAATAGAGCGGGCCGGCCCCGCGGACGATCCCGAAGGCGGTCAGAACCGGGACGGCGAGGAAGAGAAACGGCCAGCTCGCGTCGAGGACGCTCTCGATCACCCGGGCCGCGAAGAGGCTCCGCGCCGGGATCGGCTTCGGGGCGAGGAAGGCGACCTCGGGCGAGCGAAACAGCGTTCCGAGGCCGATCAGGACGTTGCTGAAGCCGAGGAGGAAGAGCAGCGTCAGGAAGAAGAGATGGAAGAGCCGGGTCGTGAGGATCGGGCCGAGCTCCGCGATCCCGTCTAGGTAGCGAAGGCCGAGGTAGAGGGCGAGGCACCCCGCCACCCAGAACAGGGCGAGGAACGCCGTGACGACGAGGGTCGCGATCAACGGACCGCGCCGCATCGAGGTGAGGCGGTTGCGGAGGATGCGGACCTTCGTCCGGAGGAGCAGCCTCTCGAACGCGAACGCGCTCACCCGGTTCCCCTGATGACCTCGGGGCCCGCGCCGGCGGCTTCGTCCGGTCCGACGCCCTCCGCTCCGCCCGGCCCCGCGAGCTCGTCGTCGGCCTTGGTGAGCTCGAGGAAGACATCCTCGAGCGAGAGCCGCCCCTGCGCGGCGAGCATCTCGTCGACGGTGCCCTCGGCGATGAGGCGGCCGTCGTGGATGATCCCCGTCCGGTCGGAGATCTCCTGGGCGAGGACGAGGGTGTGGGTGCTGACGACCATCGCGCACCCGGCGTCACACCGCTCCCGGAGGAAGCCGACGAGCGCGCGGATGGCGCGCGGATCGAGACCGACCCAGGGCTCGTCGATCATCACGAGCTGCGGGTCGTGGATGAACGTGGCGCAGAACGCGAGCTTCTGCCGCATCCCGTGGCTGAACGACTCGATGAGCTGATCGAGGCGGTCGGCGAGGGCGAACCGCCGGGCGAGCTCGTCGCGGCGCTCGCTCCGGGCCGGCTCGGGCACGCCGTAGATGTCGGCGACGAGGTCGACGTACTCCCGGGCGGTCAGCTTCTCGTAGAAGAACGGGCGGTCGGGGATGTAGCCGAGGAGGCGCTTCGCCGCGACCGGCTCGGCGAGGAGGTCGTGGCCGCCGATCCGGACGGTGCCGGCGCTCGGACGGAGGAGCCCGGTGACGACCTTGATCGTCGTCGTCTTCCCGGCTCCGTTCGGGCCGAGGAGGGTGTAGAGCTCGCCGCGACGGGCGGTGAAGTCGATCCCGCGGACGGCCTCGAAGTCGCCGTAGCGCTTCTCGAGCCCGCGGACCTCCAGCAGCGCCTCGGGGAGAGCGACAGGTGGCGCGTCGGGGACCGACGGGTCGGCGCTCGGCTCGCTCACTCGACCTCCAGGATCTCGACGGTGATCCGTCCGACGAGCGGTCCGAGGGCGAGCTGGCGCTCGAGCCCGCCGGTGACGAGCCGGACCCGCGCCGCGTCGGCGCGGCGCTGCCCGAACGTCGGGTCGACCGCCACCCATCGCTGCCCCGCCCAGACCTCCGGCCACGCGTGGTAATAGAACGACCGCTCGTGCCAGGCGAGGCCGCAGGCGATCCGGGCGGGCACGCCGCGGGCGCGGGCGAGCGCGACGAAGAGGGTGGTGTGCTCGTTGCAGTCGCCGGCGCGAGCGCGGAGCACCTCGAGCGCGCTCGGCAGAGACATGGTGATCCGCTTCTCGAGGGCGCCGTGGACCCAGTCGACGAGCCGGTCGGCGATCTCGAGCGGGTCGGTCGCGTCGCCCGCGATCTCCTCGGCCACGATGATGATCTCGGGGGCGTCCGAGGCGATGAACGGGGTCGACCGGAGGTGCTCGGGGGCGACGCGGTCGCCCGCCGCGCCCGGACGACCGTCGGCCGCCTCGGCCCCGTCCGCCGGAGCCGCGTCGAGCTGCGCGTCGAGCCCCCGGATGACGAGCGCCCCGTCGACGATCCTCTGGGGACCGCCGTGCAGGTCGAGCCCGCCCGGCTCGACGCCGCCGAGCCGCACGGTCAGCCGGCGCACCGACCGGGCGTCGGCCGGCATCGCCACGCCGGTCGGGACGACCGAGACCTCGGCGAGGAGGTCGCGCCCCCCGTCCTCGTCGACCTGGATCGCCACCTCGGGCGCCTCTCGCACGAGGGTCCAGCCGAGCGGCGTCTCCTGGCGGAGCACCTCGCCGTCGGGACCGAGCCAGGAGAGAAACGGCGTGTCCTGCCAGCGGACCTCGATCTTGTCCGCGAGCACGCGACGTCCCATCACCTCGATCTCCTCGCGGCCGATCAGCTCGATCGTCGCGTGCTGGGTCGTGAGGGTGACCGGGTCGAAGACCGAGTGGACGTACTCGACGCCGGGCTCGAGGCGGTCGACGGCGATGACCGGCGAGACCGAGCTCGAGAGGCCGAGGCGGTCGGTGTCGAGCTCGATGAAGCGCTCGGTGAGCTCGCCGCCGGTGTCGATCGTGAGGGCGACGCCGCCGGGAGCCAGGACGCCGACGGCGCGGACTCGCTGTCCGCCGCCCTCGAAGTCGACGGTGAAGCGCTCGGCCCGGAGGCGCGCGTCGAGCTCCATCCGGGCGGAGAACTCCATCTCGGCATCCTGGCCGAGCGCGGTGATGCGCAGCCGGGTGCGGTTGTGGAGGACGAACCCGGGGGAGTCGGCGCGCCGGGCGACCGAGGAGTAGACGAAGCCGAGCTTGCTGTCGCGGTGGTAGATCCCGAGCCAGGTCTCGCTCCGGTCGACGCCGGCGAGGAGTCGCTCGGCGACCGAGCCGGGAACGGCCGGCAGCACCGGCGCGCACGCGACCGACCGGATCTGCATCACCATCATCGTCGCCCAGAAGGCGAGGACGATGACCCAGACGACCGGGGCGCGGCCGCGGTCGCCCCGGCCCCTCTGGACGGTCTCGGTCAGAACGCGCCCGCCCGCGAGACGGCGCTGCGGACGATCGCGAGGACCGCGAGGATGAGGACGACGATCATCATCACCGAGTAGATCGAGAGGATCATCGACCAGAACGCCTTGGAGGCGGGCGTGAAGGCGTCGCTCTTGCGGATCCTCGGGATGACGGCCGGCCCCGCCACCATGAAACCCAGGGTGAGGAGATAGGCCTTGCCGCCGTCCTCGGGCTCTTCCTCGACGTCGACGGAGTCGACGATCCGCGCCTTGGGCAAGGGCCCCTTCTTGGGCGTGCCCGTGTACGGGGTCGCGACCGGCGCCTCGCCGTCCGGCGCCGCCGCGGGGGGCGCCGCGGGGGCCGACGACTCCGGGGCGTCGGCGGCGACGGGTCCATCGGCATCGGGAGCGTCGGCCGGCTGCGGGTCCGGAGACGGATCGGAGGGTCCGGTCATGGCTCGGTCGTCCGGCGGGCGATCACGGCGGCGAGGACGCGCCGGGCGCCGGCGTCGCGAAGCGCCCGGGCGCACGCGCCGAGCGTCGCGCCGCTCGTGAGGACGTCGTCGACGAGGACGACGACCGGCCGCTCCGCCAGCGCGGCGCGTGCCCGACGCCGCGGCGTGAAGGCGCCGCGCACCGCCGCGAGGCGGTCGTCGGCGCCGAGATGGAGGAGCGCCGGCGTCCGTCGCCGACGGGCCAGCCCCCCGCCGGGGAGGGGCGTCACGTCCAGGGCCTTCGCGAGGGCCGATCCGAGCATTTCGGCCTGATTGTAGCCGCGCGCGACGCGGCGGGTCCAGTGGGCCGGCACCCAGGCGACCGCGACCGGCGCGGGTCGACGCGGGAGCGACGACGAGAGGGCGGAGCGCACCCGCGGGGCGAGCCGCGCGGCCATCGATCGCGCGAGCGCGTGGCGATTGCGGTACTTCAGCGCGATGACCGCCTCGGCGAGGATGCCCTCGTACGGGCCGAGCGCCACGGCGCGGGCGAAGCCGAGACGCCGGTGCCGGCACCACCCGCAGCGGCGACAGCGCGGTCCGCCGAGGAATCGCCCGACGGGGCTCGCGCAGCGGGAGCAGACATCGACGACGTCGTCGGCGCCGAGCGCGAGCGCGTGTGCGCAGCGTTCGCAAAGCTCGGCGTCGCCGCCCGGCGCGACGAGGCTGACGAGCTCGCCCGGCGTCGGCTCGATCGCGGGCGTCGCGCCGCCGCAGACGCCGCACGCTGGCGGCCAGACGAGGCGGCCGCACCGCTTTCCGAGATCGACGATGGATGCGCCCGAGGTCATGGGGCGCATGATAGCAACGCCGGGACGCGCTTCCAGCCGTCGGCGGAAAACCACGCCGAACGGGTCGCGACGACTCGAAAGGGCTCGGATCGGGCGAACGGGGGGCGGGTCAGAAGCCGAGCGCGACGAGGTCGCGCTCGAGCTCGCTCGAGAACTGATAGCGCTCGTCGGGGTCCTTCCGCATCGTCTTCTCGAGCACCTGCGCCAGCGACTCGGGGACGGCCGGATTCACGTCGCGGATCGGGGTCGGGTAGCGATCGAGGATACCGATCACCACCTCCTCGAAGTCCTTCCCGGCGACGGGCGGCACCCCCGCGAGCATGTGGTAGAGGGTCGCCCCGAGCGAGTAGATGTCGCTCCGCTGATCCGCGGAGAGGGCGTTCCGGAGCTGCTCGGGAGACATGTAGGACAGCGTGCCGAGGTGCTGCCCGGGCGCGGTGATCCGCGAGAGGCCGGACTGCTCGAGGCTCTTCGCGATCCCGAAGTCGACGAGCTTCGCGCGGCCATCGTCGGTCACGAGAATGTTGTGCGGCTTGATGTCGCGGTGGATGATCTTCGCCTCGAACGCGTGCTGGAGCGCGGCGGCGATCTGCCGCGCGACGCTCGCGCCGTCGGCGACCTCGAGGCGACCCTGCCGCTCGAGCTTCTCGATCACGCTGCAGCCATCGACGAACTCCATCACGAGGCAGTAGGTGCCCATAGCTTCGATGATGTCGAAGACCTGGACGATCCCCGCGTGCTGGAGCGACGCGGCGAGCTTCGCCTCCTGGAGGAAGCGCTTCACGCACTTCTCGTTCTGCGTCTTGTCGAGGGCGAGCGCCTTCAGCGCGACGCGCAGGCCGGTGCTGATGGACTCGCCCATGTAGACGGTGCCCATCGCGCCGCGGCCGAGCATCCGGGTCACGCGGTAGTCCCCGATGACCGGCGCGTCGACGGTCGGCTTGCACTCGGGGCAGAGATACTGGCCGCCGCCGTCGTCGTAGACCTCGCCGCCGTCGAACGTCGCCTGCGAGAGGCTCCGTCCGCATCGACTGCAGAACTTGATGTCGACGAGGAAGCCGCTCTCGAGCAGGATCGTGATCAGGGTCGAGCCGAGGCGAACCTCGTCGCCGGCGCGCAGCGGGCACTGGTTCGTGCGGCGACCGTTGACGTAGGTGCCGTTCGCGCTGCCCAGGTCGACGAGCTGGCAGCCCGCGGGCGTGACCGAGACCGTGCAGTGACGCCGGGAGACCGCCTGGTCGTGCACCTGGAAGTCGGCGCTGACCGAACGGCCGAGAGTGACGCTCTCATCGGGACCGACGGCGACGCTCTTGCCGACTTGGCGGCCTTTGACGATCTTCAGTTCGGCCCGCATGGACGCTGCACGCTGGCTTCGCGACCGGTCGCTGGCGACCGGCCGGCCGTTGGAGATGCTTGTGATTAAAGGAGATGAACAGCTTCGCAGGATTATAGCCCCGGGCCCCCGGCGCATCAAGCCGCCCAGGCCCTCACCCGGGCCCTTTCAGCCGCGGACGTCCCGTCGTGAGCTCGCCTGATCCTCGCGACGAGCGCCGTTTCGTCCAAGTCTCCTGAGCACAAGGAACAAACCGTCATCGCCCGCAGCCCGCCCGGGGCGCGGGTTTGACGCAAGCCATGCCCCTGTCAGGAGACCCGCAAACGAGTCTCCTCGGCTATGGCTTGCCACGTCGCGAACCTTTTGCTATAGTGCCGCTTAAGTGAAAATGGACGAGAGGACGGGCCCGTCGCTCGCCTCTCTCGGAGCGCAACGACGGATCTTCGCGCCTGAACGGGGAAACACCGCGGATGTTCCTCTTGGAGCATGAGGGCACGCTGTTTACGTGCTCACGCGGCGAAAAGGGAGCGAGCGGAAGGCCATGGCGACGGTAAGCAAGAAAGAGATCGTCAAGATCATCGCGGACAAGAACGGCCTCACGGCCGCGGAGACCGCGAAGGTGATCCAGTCCTTCATGGACCAGATCATCGAAGAGCTCGGGAAGGGCAACCGGATCGAGTTCCGGGAGTTCGGCATCTTCGAGCTCAAGCGGCGCAAGCCTCGCATCGCGCGTAACCCCAAGACGGGCGAGACCGTCCCGGTTCCCGCGAAGACAGTCGTCTCCTTCAAGCCGGGCAAGACGATGAAGGAGCGAGTGGTGAACATGGAGAACGTCCTCTAGGGACGCTTCTTCGTCTCCCTCCAGTCGTTGCAGCGACCCCCGCGTTCACGCGGGGGCGAGCACGGCGCTTCCTCGATCGAGGGAGCGCCGTTTCTCATTCATTGGTCTGAGTCGCCGGCGGAAGCTCGCGCAAAGGCGCAAAGACCGCCGGTCCAGGAGGCTTCGCCGCGGAGCTTGGCGCCTTGGCGCCTTTGCGCGAGATTCAGACCACTTGGCGCCCGTGAGGAATCGTCGGCGGAGCCGACATCGCTGCCAACCACCAACCACCAATGCGAAACGGCCGCCGGTTCTCACCGGCGGCCGTCCGCGTGACTTCGACTTCGGTTCGGGGGAAGGCCTAGCGCTTGAGCGCCTGGATCGACCCGAAGTTCTGCGTCCAGTGCTTCCCATCCTTGCCCGCGCCCATGTTGAGCCAGCGGGGGCCGAGGATGTTCCGGTGGTGACCCGAGCTGTTGTACCACGCGTTGTGCGCCGCCTCCGGGGTGATCGAGCCCATGCTGATGTTCTCGCTCACGCCCTGGGGGTAACCGGCGTTCCGGGCGCGGTCGCTCGGGCTGCGGTTCTTGGCGTTGGGGCTCTCGTGGGCGAAGTAACCGAGCTGCGTCATCTCGGCGCTGTGACCCCGCGCGCACTGGATCAGCCGGGTGTCGACCTCGAGGGGGATCCGACCCATCATCCGGCGGTAGTCGTTGGTGACCTCGACCTGCCGGATCTCCTCGCCGCTGGGACGCTTGCCTTCCTTGATGTCCCGGCTCGCGAAGCCCGTGTTCCACTCGTAGATCCGCTTGTCACGGAGCCGGATCAGGAGCCGCTTCTCCCACTTGTCGAGCCGGGTGGCGACCTTCCACGCGCCGTCTATGTCGCCGCTCCGGTAGCGGAGGAGCGCCTCGAAGATCGCGGGAAGCTCGGGAGCCGGGCGCGGCTCCGCGGTCCGCTCCACCGACGCCAGGAACGACTTGCTGTCCGCGAGCACCTCCTGGAGGCCGACGTTCGCGGCGAGGAGCATCTTGGCCTGCGCCTCGGTCATGAGCATGAAGCGACCGATGTCGGCCTCGACGAGCTTCTCGTAGAACTCCCAGTAGCCGCGGACCTTCTCGACCTTCTCGTCGACGGTCGGCTGACCGACGCGGCCGTGGTTCTCGTCGGGGTAGATCGACTTGTCGAAGATCGTCTTGAGCGCCTCTTCCCGGGAGTCCTCCCACCAGGTGAGCACCTTCATCCGGCGCTCCTTGGCCTGCTCGGACCCGAAGTCCTTCATCAGCTTGAGGAGCGTCTTCTGGTTGCGCTCGATCTGGCGAACGACCGTGGTCTCGACCGACTCGACCCGCGCATGCACGGGCTTGACGACCTGACTCGCGACGTAGGCGCGGACGACCGGCTCGAGCTCGCTCTTGAGGACGGCGACGTCCTCGGCGCCGACGCGCGACTCGACGGCGGCGACCGACGGCTGGCTGCGAGCGACGGTCGCGAACGCCTGCTCGCGCTGCCGATCGCTGTCGCCGAGCATGGCCGTCAGGAAGATCTCGGTCTGGCTGTCCTCGAGCCCCGCGAGCGCGTCGTAGGCGCCCTTACGGATCTTCGCGTCGACGTTCTTGATGTCCTTGAGGATCTTGCGAGCCTCGTCGGGCACCGAGCCCTTCAGGAGCGCGCTGCGCTTCTTGTTCCGGGCGCGGTCGGCGGCCTTCTCGGCCCGATCGGCGTCGCGAGCGGCGCGACGGTCCGAGAACGGGTCCTCGCCGTCGATCTCGTCGATCCGTGAGGCGTCGGCGACGAACGAGTCGAGGTCGAGATCCTCGTCCTCGGCGCCCTCGACGACGTCGCTGCCCCTGATGCTCCAGCCCTTGCCGTTGCGGACGTAGCCGAGCTCGGCGCGAGCGTAGGGGTGACCCGGGTCGAGGATGATGACCTTGTTGAACTCATCCTTCGCGAGCTCCCCGAGGCGAATCTTCTTCGCCCACATGGCGAGCTCGTAGTGGGCCTCGACGTCGCCCGAGTCGATCTTCGCGAGCTTCTTGCGATAGACCTGCTCGGGGCTGTCGCCCCGCTCGATCCGCTCGATGTCCTCACGCAGGATGACGGTGATCATCCCGCTCTTGGTGCGGACGCGGACCTCGTAGTCGTCATCGCTGACGATCTCGCCCTTCACCACCCCCCCGGTGTTGAGGTGAATGACGTCGGCGTGCGCCCCGGTCAGCGAGCCGAGCACGACCGCGGTGGTGAGCGCGACGAAGGCGAGACGGCTGAGCCCCCGCTTCCCTCTCATGCCCTGCATATGCATCTCGTTGATCCCCCTCGTGGTGGATGCTGCGCTCGCCCCTCTTCTCTGGTTGGCGAGCGGGCAGGCGTATATTCCTGCCGACGCGAAGAATGGTAGCGGGGGCCCCAAAATTCTGTGTCATGGAAGTGCAAACGCTGTGTATTTCAAACGTAACAAAGATCGAGGGGGTGGTGATGGGGGGAGATGATCGGGGTGCGGCGAGGCCTCTAGAGAGCGCCTTAACCGTTCGGCCTGAGCGCGTTCCGTCAGATCGTGGGGAATCGTCGGCGGGCGGGCGCGGAAGGCTCGGATGAGCCGATCCGAGACGCCGAATTCCCTCTGGGCGGCCCGGATTTCCAGGGTCTTGCGGAGGAAACGGCCGATCGGATCGAAGTTCACGGCGCGAGAAGTGAGCGCGCCAACCCGATCCGAGCACTCCGTTCTCAGCCGTCTTCGGCGAGCTGCTCGCGCCAGGCGCGGAGCTGGAGAAGGGCATCGATCGGCGAGAGATGATCGATCTCGATCGCCTTCATCTCGTCGAGGATCCCGTCCCGAGGCGAGCGGAAGAGCGAGAGCTGCCCGCCGGCGCTCTCCGCACGCCTGGCAGCCTCTCCGCCGGCTCCGGCGGTCGCGAGCCGGCCCGTGGCCCCGAGCCCGGCCGCCTCGGTGAATCCGCCCGCCTCGAGCGACTCGAGGACGCCACGCGCACGCTCGAGCACCGGCGCCGGCACGCCCGCGAGGCGCGCGACGTGGACGCCGTAGCTGCGGTCGGCGCCGCCGCGGACGACCTTCCGGAGAAAGACGATCTCGCCCTGCCACTCGCGAACGGCCACGTTGAACGCGGCCGCGCCGGGCAGGCGCCCCTCGAGCGCGACGAGCTCGTGATAGTGGGTCGCGAACAGCGTCCGGGCCCCGATGCGGTCGTGGAGGTGCTCGGCGATCGCCCACGCGATCGCGACGCCGTCGAACGTGCTGGTGCCGCGCCCGACCTCGTCCAGGACGAGGAGGCTCCGGTCAGTCGCGTGGTTCAGGATCAGAGCGGCCTCGGTCATCTCGACCATGAAGGTCGAGAGACCGCGGGCGAGGTCGTCCGCGGCCCCCACCCGCGCGAACACGCGGTCGCAGACGCCGATGTGCGCCTCGTCGGCCGGGACGAAGGAGCCGGCCTGCGCGAGGATCACGATCAGGGCGGTCTGCCGGATGTAGGTGCTCTTGCCGGCCATGTTCGGCCCGGTGATGACCATCAGGCGCGGCTCCGCGTCGGGGTCACCCTGCGCGCCGAGCGAGAGGCGCACGTCGTTGCCGACGAAGCGCTCGCCGGTGGCGGACTCGGCGTCGAGGACCGGGTGGCGCCCCTCGACGATCCGGAGGTCGGGTCCGTCGTCGATCGTCGGTCGGCAGTAGCGCCGCTCGCGGGCGACGTGGGCGAACGAGCCGAGGACGTCGAGGGTCGCGAGCATGCGGCTCGTCTCGAGGACGCGCGGCAGCGCGCCGCCGACGAGCTCCCGGAGCTCCCGCACCAGGCGCTCCTCGATCGCCGCCGCGCGCTCCTTCGCCGTCACGACGCGCGTCTCGAAGGCCTTCAGCTCGTCGGTGACGTAGCGCTCGGCGTTCTTGAGGGTCTGCCGTCGGATCCAGTCCGACGGCACCTTGCTCTTGTGGCTGTTGGTGACCTCGAGGTAGTAGCCGAAGACCCGGTTGTAGCCGACCTTGAGCGGGATTCCGGTCCGCTCGACCTCGGCCTCCTGCATCTTCGCGAGGGCCGCCCGGCCCTCGCGCGCGAGCGAGCGCGCCTCGTCGAGCTCGGCGTCGACGCCGTCGCGGATCACCCCGCCGGCGGAGAGCTGGCTCGGCGGATCGTCGGTCACCCGGTCGCGAAGAGCGGCCGAGAGGTCCTCGAGCGGATCGAGGCCGCGGAGGACGTCCTCGAGGAGGACGGCCCGGGCGCCGGCGAGGTCGAGATCGCCGCCCTCGAGGGCCGCGCGGAGCGCGGGGAGCCGCTCGAGACCGTCGCGGAGCCCGGCGAGGTCACGCGGGCCGCCCCGTCCGCCGGCGAGTCGGGTCGCGAGGCGCTCGAGGTCGCCGACCCGACCGAGCTCCTCGCGGATCTCGCCGGTGCGGCGCGGGGCGTCGTGGAGCGCCGCGACGGCCTCGTGGCGGGCCCGGATCGCGGCCGGATCCCGCAGGGGCGCGGCGAGCCACTCGCGGATGAGGCGCGCGCCCGGGGGCGTCCTGGTTCGATCCATCACCCCGAGAAGGCTGCCGCGGCGCTCGCGCTCGCGGGCAGTCTCGATGATCTCGAGGCCGCGCAGGGTCGAGCGGTCGAGACGGACGTGCTCGGCGGGGTCGTGGCGCTCGATCGCGCGGACCGTCTCGAGGAACGCGGGGTTGTTGTCGTCGACGTAGCGCAGGATCGCGCCGGCCGCGCCGAGACCGGCGCCGACCTCATCGACGCCGAACCCGTCGAGCGACGCCACGCCCAGCCGGTCCCGGAGCCGAC
Organism: Planctomycetota bacterium; assembly: GCA_029260755.1. GTDB lineage: Bacteria > Planctomycetota > J058 > J058 > JAJDCQ01 > JAJDCQ01. The sequence goes on from JAJDCQ010000261.1 coordinate 51,987, forward strand.
GACACCCATCGTCGCGGTTGAAGACGTGGGCCGGAACGGTCGTGACGGCGCCGCCCTGCTCCGCGAGCGCCTCGAGCAGCGGCGCGAGCGGCCCCTCCTCGGCGCCCTCGGGGACGAGGCACTCCGCGGGAGCGATCCGGGCGATCTCGTCCCGGAGGAGGACGGCGCTCGCCGGGACGTCGCAGGCGCGAAAGCGTCCCGTCGAGAGGTCGAGCCAGGCCAGCCCCGCGACCTTGTCCCCGCGCGCGGGGCAGGCCGCGAGGAGGAAGTTGCTGGTGTCGGCCGTGAGGAGGCGCTCGTCGGTGAGCGTCCCCGGAGTGACGACCTCGGTGACCGCCCGATCGACGAGCCCCTTCGCCTGGCTCGCGTCCTCGATCTGCTCGGCGATCGCGACCCGGTGGCCCGCCTTGAGGAGACGCGCGACGTGGCCGGTCGCGGCGACGCACGGGACGCCGGCCATCGGGATCGCCTGGTCGCCCTTGCTCCGGCTGGTCAGGGCGATCCCGAGGACCCGGCTGGCGACGTGGGCGTCGTCGAAGAACATCTCGTAGAAGTCGCCCATCCGGAAGAACAGCACCTTGTCGGGGTGCTGCGCCTTGAGCGACTTGTACTGACGCATCATCGGCGACTCGGCGATGTCGGTCGCGGTCTTCTTGGTCGCGCGCCGACCGCGGGCCGCGGCCTTGGCCGGCGCCGGCGCGGGCGCGTCGGCGGGCTCGGGGGGCGTGGCGGGCACCTGCTGGTTCGGTGGGGTCTGGGTACGGATGGGCTCGGCCATCGGCGTCGACTGGCTCCTGTCGGGACTGCCGCGGTTGGCCCGCCTCGCCGAAATCGCTTCCGTGGAGACGGGGAAGCTGCTCGCGCCTGGTCGCCGCGGACTAGAAGCTGATCTGCACGTTGACGCGCGGACCGCGGAACCGGACGCGGAAGTCCGACCCATCTTGCGAGACGTCGGCGGCGAGGTCAAACCATTCCGCCCAGACGGTGAAGTACTCCGTCACCGCGTAGCCGATGCCGAGCTGCCACGCGCGGTAGCTCACGTCGGCGTCGCGATCGCCGCCGAGGTCGGCGGTGTAGTCGATGAAGAGGACCCGAGCGAAGGCGTGAAACGGCGCGATCAGGGTGGTCGACTCGACGCTCACTCCGAGCATGGGGATGTAGACGTCGAGGGTGTCGGAGTCCTCCTGGATCCCGCCGTCGATCTCCTGGGAGAAGTGGATGTAGCGGACGCCCGCGACGATCCCGCCCTTCACCCCATCGAGGATGTCGACGAACATCGTTCCGTAGAGGGTGGCCGTCCGGAACTCGAACTTGGACTCGACCTCGTTGCGGCGCTCGAAGTTGGCCTGACCGAAGATCACGTCGCCGAAGAGGTCGTTGTCGCCCTCCCACAGCAGGTCCATGAACGACGCCTCGATCCGGCCGTAGGGCTCGAACGTGATGTCGGCCTCGAAGGTCGGGAAGAGGAAGGCGTAGTCGTAGCTGAGGATGTCGTCGTTGACCCGCGTGCCGGACGCGCTGTTCGCATCGAGGCTGTGCTTGATCTTGAAGTCGGGGAACCAGTAACCGAGGCGGAGACGGATGTTCGAGGTCGACTCGGGCTTCTTCTTGGCGAACGGGCTGCCGGGCGGGGCGCCGCCGGCGCCGAGCGGCTCGAGGTCTCCATCGAAGGGACCGGCGCCATCGCCGTCGCCGGCGCGTGCGGGCGCGGGCGCGCCGATCATCAGCACGATGAGGGACGCCGCGAGGAGCGACGCGAGGGAACGAGGGAAGCTCATGACGGGCGGACCTCTCCTGGCCGCGAGCGTCGGCTCCGGTCGAGCGCGGCGACGGCGCCGTGCCCGAGCGCGGCGAGGGCGATCCAGAGGAGCGCCGTCGTGCCGGCCGGTCCGTACTCGTAGGGGTAGGACGTCGCAGCGGGGAATCCGGTGTAGAGGGCGCGCCCGCGGAACGGGTCGAGCTCGAAGCAGGTGCCCTCGACGACGGCCCGCGGGTGGATCCGGATGACCGCGGCGATCCCCGCCTCGGTCACGGCCGGCGGCGAGGACTCGAGCACGGGCGAGGCGAGCCGGGGCGAGGCATACGCGAGGGTGAGGAGGGCGAGCGCGGCCGCCAGGCCGCCGGGAGCTCCGAGGCGGGTTCGCGCGAGCAGTCGCTGGGCGGCGAGCGCCGTCGCGGCGAGCGAGGCGCCGTAGACGAGGGCGACGACCGTCCCGAGGAGGATCTCGCCGGAGCCGCTCTCGGACGGCGGGGACAGCATGCTCGGGAGACAGAAGAGCGCCGTCGCGAGGAGCGACCCGCCCGCGGCGAGACCGGCGTCGGCGGTCTCGGCCCGGAAGGAACGTTCGCGCCGGGAGCTGGCGAGCGCGAGCGGCGCGATCGAGGCGGCGAGACCGATCCCGAGGAGGAGGCGATGGGCGAGGCTCACCCGGCCGGCGGGCCCGTCCTCGGCGAGGACGAGCGCGGCGAGCGAGACGACCGAGATCGCGAAGCCGGCGCCGAGCCAGCGAAGCCCGTGGAGTTTCACCGACGCTCCTCTTCGGGACGGGGCGTGAGCCTGAAGACTCTATCATATCGAGGGATGGACGTCATCGACGGGTCACGAGCCGGTCACCTCGGCGATGGGTTTCCAAGGAAACGTTTGCCCGTCCGGCGCGTCGGTGGACGTGAGGAGAGCAACGATGAACGCGACCGAACGAGAGACCCGAGCCGCCCGCGCCCGCGCCGCCCTCGATGGGCTGAGCGTCGGGGACGCCTTCGGGGAGCGCTTCTTCGCGCTGCCGGAGGTGATCGCCGGGATGCTCGAGGCCAGGACCACGCCGAAGCCCGTCTGGCGCTGGACCGACGACACCGCGATGGCGCTCTCGGTCGTGGAGATCCTCGAGAAGCAAGGAGCGATCGCCGAGGGTCCGCTCGCCGACGCCTTCGCGCGACGCCACGACCGCGAGCCGTGGCGAGGCTACGGCCACGGAGCGCACCGGATCCTTCAGGCGATCCACGAGGGCGAGCCGTGGCGTGAGGTCAGCCAGGCCGCCTTCTCCGGCACCGGCTCGATGGGAAACGGGGGCGCCATGCGCGTCGCCCCGGTCGGCGCCTACTTCGCCGACGACCTCGATGCCGCCGCCGAGCACGGGCGTCGGTCCGCGCTGCCGACCCACGCCCACCCCGAGGGCCAGGCGGGCGCGATCGCGATCGCCGTCGCCGCGGCGACGGCGTGGCAGACCCGCGACGCGCACCCCGCCGAGCGTCGCGAGACGATCTTCGACGAGGTCCTCGCCCGGACGCCGGAAGGCGAGACCCGCGCCGGCATCGCGCGAGCCCGAGCCTATGGGCCCGAGGCCGACATCCCCACCGTCGTCCGCGCCGTCGGCAACGGCTCGGGGATCATCAGCCAGGACACCGTCCCGTTCTGCATCTGGGCCGCGACCCGCCACACCGACGACTACGTCGAGGCCCTGTGGCAAACGGTCAGCGGCCTCGGCGACCGGGACACGACCTGCGCGATCGTCGGAGGGATCGTCGCGGCGGGAGGAGCCGCCCCGCCCCCCGCCTGGCTCAACGCCCGCGAGCCCCTCCACGGCCGAAAACACTGATCTCCCGGAAGCCAAATCAACGTCTACACTTAAGCCCCAAGGGGTCAGGTCCAGTATTTTTTTTTACCATTTGCGCGCACGCGCGCGTCGGGGACCGACGCGGAAATGGTAAAAATACTGGACCTGACCCCTCTGCTCGTAAGGCTTTGGTGGGGCTTTGGTTCGGGCGGGGGAGTGTTTAGCGCTTGTGTTGTTCGGCGAGCTTGGTGACGTAGTCTCGCCAGCCGGCTTCGAGCTTGGCCCACTTCACCTTCTTGAAGGCCTTCTTCGCCGCCTCGCCGGGCTTTGCTCCCTTCTGGAGCTCTTTCCAGAGGTTGGCGATGATCTTGTCGCCTCCCTTCACGCCCTGGGCGAGGTAGTGGATCACGCTCCACGCCTGGGCGTAGTCGGCTTCGCTCCCCTCCCAGGGGGCGGCTCCGGTCAGCAGCCTCTCGAGCGGCTTGGGCTTCGGCGCCTTCTCCGGCTCGGCGTACTTCTTCGGGTTGAGGATGTAGTCCATGTCGACGAGGCGTGGGTTGATTCCGAACTGGAGCACCTTCTTCTTGCGGGCGACCGTGATCGTGCTCGGTCCGAAGTACTCCGCCATCCCCTCGTGGAACCACCTCGGCGCGCCGAGGACGTTCATGTCGATGAACTGGTGCACCGCCTCGTGGAGCAGCGTGTCCCACGCGTCCTTGCCGAGGCTGCCGACCTTGTCGCCGCCCGCCTCGTGGATCGCGATGACCTTGAAGTCGGGATCGTAGTAGCCGAACGCCTTCTCGCTCGTGGCGCCGCCGGTCTTCTTCGCGAACGCGTCGAACGCCGCCTTGTCGGCGAAGACGTAGACGCGCGAGACGACCTCGCCCGCCTTGGACCCGGGGAAGTAGGTCGCGAACGCCTTCCGGACCAGGTCGAGCATCGTCGCCATCTCGAGCCAGGTCGCGAGCATGCCCGACTTCTTGTCGACCTTGCCGCCGGCGCCGACGTCGGTGACGAGGACGTAGCCCCCGCCGGGCGTCTTGCCGACGCCGCCCTCGGCCCGCGGCCCTCCGGTGACGAGCTCGCGGAGCGTGTCGGCGTAGAGCCCCCCGGCGCTCTTCGCGAGCAGCGGCTCGATCGCCTCGTCGTCGCCGAAGAGGAACGCGATCCGGGCGAGCTCGATCCGGACGTCGGGGAAGTTCGGGAGGAACGCGCCGGCGAAGTCCGGCTCGGTCTCGAGGATCTCCTGGTAGCCGGCCCGCGCCTCCCCGAACCGGCGGAGCTTCACCTGACAGGTCGAGCGGGTGTAGAGGAGGACGCTTCGCTCGCCCGGTCCCTTCGCCGCGCTCTTCAGCGCCTTGTCGGCGTCGGCGACGGCCGCCTCGAGCGCCTCGCGGGCGGCGCCGTAGTCCTTCGCCGCGAGCCGGTCGAAGCCCTCCTGTGCCTTCGCCTTGACGGCGTCGACGTCGCCCCGCGCGACGGCCGGCGCGGCGACCGCGGCGACCAGGGCCACCGCGACCGTCGCGGCCCTCGCGGCCACGATCGGGCCGACCCGACCTCGCATCACCGGGGTCCCGGCCCGCGGGGGCCGCCGCGGGTCGCCGTCCGGGCGAGCTCGACGAACCGCATCCGGAGGGTGTGGAGGAGGTCGCCGAGGAGCTGCTCCTCGTCGGGGCTCAGGTTGCCCTTCGTCTTGTGCTCGACCGCGCCGAGGAGGTCGATGAGCTGCTGCGCCGCCTCGGGGGACACCCGGCGCTCGCCGGTCATCGGGTCGGGCGCCTCGCCGAGGGCGCCGAGCGCCTGCGCGCCGAGCCCCTGGATGAAGTTCATGAAGATCGGGTCGGTCGCCCCGGACGCTTCGCCCTTCTCGCGCGCCGCCTCCTGAGCCTGCTCGGCCGCCTTGGCCTTGCTCTTCTCGGCCTGCACCTTCTGTTTCCAGTCGTCGTCGACCTTCTTCTTCCAGATGGTGCCGCCGCCCTCGTTCTCGTTCTCGTTCTCGTTCTCGTTCTCGTTCTTCTCGGTCACAGTCCCGTTCCTCCGCGCGGCGAGCCGCGCCCCACGATCGACGAGTCCCCTCCGGCCCCGGTCGTCGGAGCCGACTTCGCCGCCGGCGACGCGGCCCGGGCGGCATCATCCACCCGTCGCCGGTGCCCGTAGACGCGCGCCGCCGCCACGAACGCCCGGAACAGCGGGTGGGCGTTCGTCGGCTTGCTCCGGAACTCGGGGTGGAACTGCGTCGCGACGAACCACGGGTGGTCACGCAGCTCGATGATCTCGACGAGGGTCGAGTCGGGCGAGAGCCCCGAGAAGGTGAATCCCTTCTCCTTGAGGCGCCGCCGATACTTGTTGTTGAACTCGTAGCGGTGACGGTGCCGCTCGAGGATGAGCCGCTCGCCGTAGGCGTCCGAGGACCGCGTGCCCGTGGCGACGCAACACGGATAGGATCCGAGTCGCATCGTCCCGCCCTTGTCGCTGATCCCCCGCTGCTCCTCGAGGAGCGAGATCACCGGGTGTTTCGTCGCCCGGTCGAACTCGGTGCTGTTCGCATCCTCGAGCCCGAGGACGTTCCGGGCGGCCTCGATGCAGCAGACCTGCATGCCGAGGCAGATCCCGAAGTAGGGGATCTGGTTCTCGCGCGCCCAGCGGACCGCCGCGATCTTCCCGTCGATCCCCCGCTCGCCGAAGCCGCCGGGGACGAGGATCGCGTCGACGCCCGCGAAGTGCCGCTCGGGTCCGTCGCTCTCGACATCGGCGGTGGCGACCCGCCGGACCTTGACCTCGACCTTGTTGGCGATCCCGCCGTGGGTGAGCGCCTCGTAGATCGACTTGTAGGCGTCCTGGAGGGCGATGTACTTGCCGACCACCGCGATCTCGACCGTCTCCTCGGGCTCGAGCAGCGTGGCGACGAGCGACTCCCAGTCCGAGAGGTCCGCCGTGGCCCGCGGCGGTGTGATCCCGAGACGCTTCAGCACGACCGTGCCGACGCCCTGCTCGCGGAGCACCATCGGGAGCTCGTAGATGCTGTGCTCGACGTCCTGCTCCTCGATGACCGCCTCGCGCGGGACGTTGCAGAACATCGAGAGCTTCCCGCGGAGGTCGTCGCTCATCGCCTGCTCGCAGCGGCAGATGAGCACGTCGGGCTGGATGCCGATCTCGCGGAGCTTGCCGACCGAGTGCTGGGTCGGCTTGGTCTTCATCTCTCCGCTCGCGCGCAGGTACGGCAGGAGCGTCAGGTGGACGAAGAGGACGTTCTCGCGACCGATCTCGAGGGCGAGCTGCCGGATGGCCTCGAGGAAGGGGAGCCCCTCGATGTCGCCGACCGTGCCGCCGACCTCGGCGACCGCGATGTCGACGTCCTCGTTGGCGATCGCGAGGATGCGGTCCTTGATCTCGTTCGTGATGTGCGGCACGACCTGCACGGTCTTCCCGAGGTAGTCGCCGCGCCGCTCCTTGCGGATGACGCTGTCGTAGATCCGGCCGGTGGTGAAGTTGCTCGCCCGACCGATCCGCGCGTCGGTGTAACGTTCATAGTGACCGAGGTCGAGGTCGGTCTCGGCGCCGTCGTCGGTGACGTAGACCTCGCCGTGCTGGAACGGGCTCATCGTTCCGGGATCGACGTTGATGTACGGGTCGATCTTCTGCATGGCGATGCGGAGCCCGTGTCGCTCGAGGAGCAACGCGAGCGACGCGGCCGTCAGGCCCTTGCCCAGGGAGGACACCACTCCGCCGGTCACGAAGATGTACTTGGTCTGCTGGCTCACCTATCCTCCTTCGCGCCTCGGTCTCCCGACCGTGGCTCGCTGGGACGGTCGGTCGGTCGCTACCCCGAACGCCGGACGAAGTCCTCGTAGTCCTCGGGCGTGTCGATCCCCCGCCCGCCGCTGCCGGCAGGGAGCACGCCCACCCGGATCCGTCTCCCGTGGGAGAGAACCCGGAGTTGCTCGAGCCCCTCGGCGAGCTCGAGCGGCGCGGGGGGAAGCCCCGGGAACCGATCGAGGTAGCCGCGCTCGAACGCGTAGATTCCGATGTGGCGGAGCGGCGCGTAGGCCGACTCGTGCCCCGGGCGCAGGAACGGCACCGCCGTCCGCGAGAAGTAGAGGGCGTAGCCGTTCGGATCGACGACGGCCTTGACGACCTGGCTGCGGTCGTGGTCGGCCGGATCCGTGATCGGCTCGGCCAGGGTCGAGACGGGCGCGCCCGCCTCTCCCTTCGATCCCTCCTCGAACGCGAGCGCGACGAGAGCGTCGAGGTGCTCGGGGTCGACCTCGGGCTCGTCGCCCTGGACGTTGACGACCACGTCGCAGCTCGGATCGATGACGCCGGCCCGGGCGGCCTCGGCGCACCGGTCGGTGCCGCTGCGGCAGGCGGCCGAGGTCATCACGACGGCGCCGCCGAAGCTCTCGACGGCCTCCGCGATGCGCGGGTCGTCGGTCGCCACGACGACGTCGGGGAGGGTGCGCGCGCTGCGAACGCGCTCCCAGACGTGCTGGATCAGATACTTCCCGGTGTCGCGGAGGAGCGGCTTCCCGGGGAGGCGCGTGGAGGCGAAGCGCGCGGGGATGATGGCGGCGGCCCGGGGCATTCGAGCGGTGGCTCGCTTCCGTACGGGAGTCGCGCGCGAAGGCTGCGGAGCTTCCGCCTGCGTCGACGTCGATCACGACGTAAACGCAAACTCACTCGGCAGTTTGGTTCGGGTGCCTGGATCGCCCGCGCTCGGTTTGGGCGAGTATAGGACGTGCTCAGGGCGATGTCAACGGTAGGAATGTGTAAGCGGCCACGGCCCCACCGACGATCGCGAGGGTGATCAAGACGAGGAGAATGTCGCGGCCAATCCCGCGCGGCGGAGTGGCCTCGCCGGCGCTCGCGACGACGACCGCGGCGGGCTCCTCGTGCGAGGTCTTGGCCTTCACGGGGTCGGGGCGCTTCTCACCGGGGAGGTAGACCTTCACCTCGTCCCCATCGAGCCAGCGGCGCAGGTCGGTCGCCATGTCCTCGGCCTTGGCGTAGCGCTCCTCGCGCTTCTTCACGAGCGCCTTGAGGCAGATCCGCTCGAGCGCCTCGGGGCAGTCGGGCGCGATGTCGGTCGGCGCCGTCGGCGCCTGCGTGTCGATGTGGCGGTAGAGGCGGTAGAGGCTGCGCCCGGTGTGCGGCAATCGGTTCGTCAGCATCTGATAGAGGATGACGCCGAGCGCCCAGATGTCGGCGCGCCCGTCCACGTCCTTGTCGCCGTGGACCTGCTCGGGGCTCAGGAAGAACGGCGTCCCGACCTTCGCCCCGTCGTGGGTGATGTCGAAGTCCTTGCCCCGGTCCTTCGCGAGGCCGAAGTCGGTGATCACCGGCCGGTCCTTGCAGACGATCACGTTGGGCGGCTTGAGGTCGCGGTGGGTGACCCCGTGCTGGTGCGCGTAGCCGGCCGCCTCGCAGACCGACGCGAGGATCTCGACGAGCTGGCGGCGATCCATGAGCTCGCTCTCCATGATCGCCGAGAGCGGCGTCCCCTCGAGGAACTCCATCGTCAGGTAGGGCACGTCCTCGACGACGCCGAAGTCGAGCACCTTCACGACGCCCGTGTGGTCGAGCTTCTGCGCGCTCATCGCCTCGGCGATGAAGCGCTTGAGCTCGGGCTCCGAGGTGTCGGCGTTGTGCATGCACTTGAGGGCGACGACCCGGTCCGTGGCGATCTCCTTCGCCCGGTAGATCACGCCCATGGCGCCTTGCGCGAGCTCGTCGATCACCTGGTAGGGACCGAACTCGAACTGCGAGATGCTCTTGAGGTCGAACGCCTTCAGGAGCCCGGTCCGCATGACCGGGTCGTCTTCCTCGTCGTCGTCCGAGAAGTCGAGGATGTCGGTCTGCGTCTTCTCGCTGTCCGGCTCGGCCTCGACGGTCGCCGCCGCCTGCGCGATCTCGCGCGTCTCCGCGGGCGAGGCCTCGGGGACGATCGCCGCCGCCTCGACGCTCTCGGCGACCGCGCGCTCGGCCTCGGTGCTCTTGAGCACCTCCCAGCCGGCGGCGTCCTGGGCGTCCGCGATCCGGCTCTCCTCGAGCGAGATGTGCGGGCCGTCCGGCGTCGTCACGACCGCCGACGGAACGACCTCCGCGATGACGACGTTGCTCTCGTCCGCGTCGGGCTCGACCACCGTGATGTCGGAGGCGAGGGGCTTGACGGTCGCGGGGATGTTGGTCGGCGCGGCCGCCTCACCCGCCTTCGAGCCGGCGGCCGAGTCGCCGAGCACCATCGGCTGACCGAGGGCGCGGGCGAGCTCGAGCCGGGTCCGGATCGCATCGAGGAGCTTTCCGCACTGCTCGCTGCCGATCACGCCGCGCGCGACGAAAATTCGCCCGAGCGCGATCGATCCACCCTCGCGCTTGAGCCGGATCATCTCGGCCAGGCAGCTCTCGACCCGCTGCCGCGGGGCGAGGCCGCGCTGGAGGACGGCGCGGGCGAGGAGGACGTCCTCGGGCGAGACGCCGACCCGCTCCTTGCCGTCGTCGCCGGTCTCGGCCGCGCGGACGGCGGATCGAGCCGCCCCCGAGGACGACTTCGAGACGCCCGACTTCTCCATGCCCGTCGGCTTGGACGCCTCGATCACCCGGGGGGCCGGCGTCGCCGGCGCCTGGGGCGCGGGCGTCGCGGGCGCGGGCGCCGATCCGGCATCGTCCGCCTCGTCGTCGATCGGATCGATGATCGGGATCTCTTCGAGACCCTCGTCATCGTCGTCATCGAGCGGCTGGACGACGGGGATGTCCTCATCGGCCGTCGGAGCGGTGTCCGGAGCCATGATCTCCTCGGGGAAGCCTCCAAGGGGTTCGTCCGCGATTATGAACGACCCATCTCGCGTGGTGCAACCCACCGAGACCCTTGACGATCAGGGGTCCTGCTTCGTCGCGAGATAGGGCCCGCAGGCGAGGTGCTCCAGGCCGCACCCGAGGAACATGCGAACGGCGTCCTCGGGCGAGCAGACCATCGGCTCCCCTCGGCGGTTGAGCGACGTGTTGATGACGACCGGGAGGCCGCTCCGCTTCCGGAACGTGCTCAGGAGGCGGTGATAGGTCGGGTTCGTGTCGGCGCTGACCACCTGCGGCCGGACCGTCCCGTCGACGTGCACGGCCTCGGGGATCCGCTCCTTCCACGCGGGCTGCGCGGTGAACGAGATCGTCATGAACTGCGCCGGATGGGTGCTGCCGAGCACCTCGGCCGCCGCGTCGTCGAGGACGCTGGGACAGAACGGCCGCCACTTCTCCCGGAACTTGACCGCGAGGTTGATCTTGTCGGCGATCCCGGGCGTCGAGGGGTTGCCGAGGATCGAGCGGTTCCCGAGCGCGCGCGGGCCGAACTCCATCCGACCCTGGCACCAGGAGATGACCTCGCCCTGGTCGAGGAGCTCGGCGGCCCGCTCGACGATGTCGGGCGGCTCCTCGATCCTCAGTCCGGCCGCCTCGAGCGCGCGCCGACAGACGCCGGCGTCGTACTCCGGCCCGAGGTAGGCGTGCCGCATCGCCTCGAGCGGCTCGCCCTCCCTGGCCGCGACGTAGCTGGCCGCTCCGAGGGCGACGCCGGCGTCGTTGCTCGCCGGCTGGACGAACACGCGCTTCACGAGCGGGTGCTCGAGGAGGATCTGGTTCATCCGGACGTTGAGGGCGCAGCCGCCCGCGAGGCACAGGGTGCCGTGACGCTCGAGGTCGTCCTTGAGGTGGGTCTCGAGGAGGTTGACCGCGACGTCCTCGAGCACCTTCTGGGTCGCCGCGGCGATGTGGATGTAGGGCTCGAGGAGCTCGTCGCCCTCCCGCGGCTCGCCGAGGAGATCGATCACCGCCTGGCTGTAGCGCTTCCCGCCGACCCGGAGCGCCTTTCGGACCCAGACCAGCTCCTCGTTCACCCGGTAGGTGCCGTGCGCGGGGTCCTGGGTGAGCATCGACGAGAGGTCGTACTTCGAGGCGTCGCCGTAGCTCGCCATGCCCATGACCTTGAACTCGCCGTCGTTGTTCCGGAAGCCGAGGAACTCGGTCACCGTCGCAAAGAACAGGCCGAGGCTGTCGGGGTTCAGGATCTCCTCGACGATCTCGATGTCGCGGCCGCGGCCGCGCGCCACCATCGTGGCGGTGAACTCGCCCTTGCCGTCGATCGAGAGGATCGCGGCCTCCTCGAACCCCGAGAGATGAAACGCGCTCGACGCGTGGGCGAGGTGATGCTCGACCCACTCGATCCGGGTCTTGCTCCGGTCGATCCCGAGCTCGTCGAGCATCGAGAACAGCCACTCGCGCTTCTGTCGGTTGCGCTCGCTCGCCTTGAAGATCGCCTTCCAGGCGTGGCTCGGCTTGCTCCGGGCGGTGCGCCGGGCGTAGCGCCACATGTGACGCCGGTAGGCGTCCTCGCTCCACGGGACGGCGACGACGTCGACGTCCTTCGCCTCGACGCCCGCCTGCTTCAGGCAGAACCGGGCGGCCTCGAGGGGGAGCTTGCCCTCCGCGTGCTTCTCGCGGATGAAGCGCTCCTCCTCGGCGGCCGCGACGATCTTGCCGTCGACGATGATCGCCGCGGATGGGTCGTGGTTGAGGAGAGATCCGATGCCGAGGATCAGCATGGCGTCACGCTCCGCTCTGGCCGTCGAGACGGCGTCTGGGACGGCGGGCCGATCACCCGATGAAGTCCTCCCCCTCCTCGACGCCCTCCTCCTCGGCGAGGACGCGCATGATCGCGCCGGCGTCGTCCGCCTGACGGATCCGCTCGCGGAGGTCCGCCTTGTTGAGGAGCCGGGCGACGCCGGGGAGAGTGGCGACGTGGGCCTGGAGCTTGTTCCGGGGGACGACGGTCAGGAGGACGAGGTGCGCGGGCTCGCCGTCGACGCTCTCGAAGTCGACCCCGTCGCGGCTCACCCCGAGGGCGCCGACGAGCTCCCAGACGCTCTCGACCGCCCCGTGCGGGAGGGCGACCCCCTGCCCCACGCCGGTCGTGTGCGACCGCTCGCGCGCGACGATCGCGGCGAGGACATCGGCCCGGCTCGCCTCGGGGACGGCGCCGGTGCCGACGAGGCGCGCGATCAGCTCGGCGATCGCCTCGTCCTTCGTCCGCGCCGCGAGGCCCACGATCACGCGGTCCTCCTGGACGAGCTCGGTCAGGTTCACGCGCCCGCCCCGTCGAAGAGGATCCGCTCGACGACGTCGCAGAGGACGTGACCGCAGGTGATGTGCGTCTCCTGGATGTGGCTGCACGCGGTCGCGGGGACGAGGACGCTCGCGTCCGCGAGGCCGGCGAGCGCGGCCCCGTCGCCCGCGCTCAGGACGACGGTCTTCATGCCGAGCTCGCGCGCCGTCTCGAACGCCGCGACAACGTTCCTGCTCCGGCCGCTCGTCGAGATCCCGACGAGGACGTCGCCCGCCCGCCCGAGCGCCTCGACCTGCCGGGCGAAGATGCGGTCGAAGCCGTAGTCGTTTCCGGCGGCGGTGAGCAGGCTCGTGTCGGTCGTGAGGGCGATCGCGGCCAGCGCCCGTCGCTCGCGGCTCGCCGAGAGGCGCACGACCAGCTCGGTCGCGAGGTGCTGGCTGTCGCCCGCGCTTCCGCCGTTGCCGCAGAACAGAACCTTGCCGCCGGACTCGAGGGCCTCGGCGCAGAGGCGCGCCGCGGCGACCACGGAGGCGGCGCCGCCCTCCTCGAGGAAGCGGCGCTTGGTCTCGGCGCTCTCGGACAGGTGCGCCGAGACGACGGAGGCGAGGTCGGTCGGCTCAGCCATCCCCGCCATTATCGCCAGGCGGGGGGTCGCCGTCGCCCCCGCCCGGGGGGGTCTCCCCGCCTGGCGGCGTCGGGGAATCCTCGGCGCCTTCGTCTGGCTCGCCGGGCTCATCGCCGGGCTCGTCCCCCGGGGAATCAGGCGCGTCGCCCGAGCCGTCGCCGTCGTCGGTCGCCTCGCCCCAGCCGTCGGGGAGAAACGCCGCGACCTTGTTCCACTGGATCCGGTCGAGCTGGAACGGCGCCTCGATCGTCGGCGCCGACGCCCATCGCCTGGTGCCGCCCTCGACGAGGCCGCCGAGGTGGAGGACGTGCTCCTTCTCGACATCTTCCTTCTTCGTCGTGATCGTGATCGTCACCGCCGGCGGCTCGAGCCCCGCCGCCGCGAGGTCCACGTCCGGGAAGCGATCGTGCGCCTTCAGGCCGCCGACGAGCTGGGTCAGGTTCTTCGCCTCGTCCTTGCTGGCGCTGGTGACGTCCTTGGTGAGGTTCCGCCAGTTGAACTCGTCCTTCTCGAAGCGGATCGTCTCCAGACCCTCGCCCTGGATCCGGAACGAGGCAATGTCCCACTGGGTCAGCGAGAAGACCTTGTCGCGCCGCCCCCAGTCCTGCCGGAGCGCGTCGACGACGCCCTTCTCGATGACGAACGGGACGCTCACCCCGTCGACGCTCGCCCAGTAGCCCCCGTCGAAGTCGAGGGCGTGGCCGATCTTCAGGACGTGCTCCTCGATGCTCTCGGGCGTCTTGTCGTCGACCTTCGGCTTGTTCCAGTGGAAGACCTTCACGGTCGCGGTGACGGTCAGGAGCGCCGGCTCGAGACCGACGTCCTCGGGCTTCATGTAGGCGTCGAACCGCACCGCCTTGAGGTTCGGGAGGGTGTCGAGCACCTTGTTGAGCTTCTCCTCCTCGATCTCGACGTCGCCGAGCCGCCAGGCGGAGTCCTTCTCGTCCTTCTCGATCGCGATCGGCTCGGCCCCCTTGCCTGCGATGACGAGCTTCTGGGCATCCCACCGGCTGAACTTGAAGACGTTCTTGTTCCGGAAGTGGACCCAGCCCTGCTCGACCGCCGCCTCGGTGCCGGCGATGCTCGCCTCGAGGACGACGCTCTCCTCGCCGCGCTTCACGTAGCTCCGGCCGGCCGTCTCGGCCGCCTTGCCGAAGGTCACGCTCCGCTCGACGTCGGCCATCTTGATCGTCACCGACAGGCTCGGCTCGTGGAGGCCGTACTTCGGGAGCAGCTCGGCCGTCGCGTTCGGCTCGGCGACGCCGGCGATCTCGAGCCCCCGGACGGTGTTGATGAACTCGGTGACCGCGGTCGCGTCGGCCGGAACCTCCTTCGGCTTCGTGATCGTCCACGCGGTGCCCGACTTGATGATCGCGATCGTGTCGGCGTCGGCGATCGTCAGCTCGATCGCCTCGGGCTCCGACTTCGGGAGCACCAGGAGCGTCTTCGCCCGGAAGCTGCCCCGATCCTTGCCCGCCTCCTCGAGGATCCCCTTGGCCGCCACGCGGAAGATCACGTCGTAGCTCTTCAGCTTCGCGAAGGTCTCGCCCTCGTTGACCGGGTCGTCCTTCCCGAGGAGCAGCGTCTCGGACCGCTCCTCGCCGGCCGAGAGGGTGATCGAGCGACCCGGCGCGTCGAGCCCGAACTTCGCCAGCCCCGCGTTCGACTCGACGAAGCCGGCCACCTCGAGCTTGCTCGCCGTCTCGAGCAGGCCCTTCACGACCAGCTCGCTCGCGTAGCCGGCGCCGATGTCGCCGTCGAGGCGCCAGAGGGAGTCGCGCTTGCGAAGCGCGAGCGGGCTCGCCTCACCGCCCGCGGCCACGTCGATCCCGGTCGTCGCCGACTCGAGGATCCCGAAGACGCGCTTGCGGCGGTAGTCGCTCGCCGGCTTCTCGAGCTTCTCGAAGATGTCCTTGTCGACGACGAGCACGCGGTCCGTCTCGCCGATGACGCGCAGGTACCGGCGCTTTCCGTTGTCGGCGTCGCGCCCGATCTCGAACTCCCAGGTCGTCGGCTCGGCGTTTTCGTCCTCGGCGTCGCGGGTGACGACGGTCGCCCGCACCGCGACGTCGCCGAAGTCGAACTTCTCGAGGCGTTCGTCGGCGATGGTCCGGTTCGCCTTGAGCCACTCCATGTTGTTGAGGAGCGCCTTCACCGCGTCGGGGGCGGCCGGATAGGCGACCGGCTCGCGCATCGTCCAGTCGTCGCCGTCCTTCTCGACGACGATCGCCGGATCGGAGCCCCGACGAACCTCGACGCGCGTCGCGTCGGTCGTCTTGAACTCCTTGAACGCGAGGTCGTCGCTCCGATCCTTCGCCGGGTCCTGCTTGCTCTCGACGAGGACGGCGACGCCGAGGATGGCGAGGATCACGGCGAGGATGACCGCGGTCTTCCAGTTGACGGCGTTCACGGCTGGGGGCTCCTGCTGGGGCTTCCCGACATGGTCCGGAGAGGGGGCGCGCTCATCGCTTCCGCAGCACCCACGCGATCGCTCCGACGCCGACGGCGATCGTCGGCATCCCGAGGCAACCGAACAGCTTGAACACGGCGAGGACGACGGCGTCGACCGTGAACTGGGTCGACTCCGGCTTCTTCGCCTCGATCGTGATCAACCGCTCGCGGTCGGCGGTCCAGTTGAGCGCGTTGAGGAAGAGCTCCTCGTTCATGTACGTGCGGAGCGACGGAGCGCCCTGCTCCTCGGGGCGGTTCTGGATGAAGTGGACGTCGCCGAAGACGACGACGCGCGGCCCCTTGGCGCCCGTCTTGTCCTCGCCCTCGCCGCCGCCGTGGCCGTGCCCGTCGTCGAACGGGTTCTTCGCCTTGTCGGCGCGGCTCGCCGCGAGCCCGAGGACGAACGGGCCCTCCTCGTCCGAGGGTCCGACGACGCCCGTCTCCTGGAACCGCAGGAGGTCGCGGATCGCCCACTCGTTCTTGCCGCTGCTCGTGACGATCTCGGTGACGGCGATGTCGGCGTTGGTCGGCTCGAGCTTCTCGAGCGGCTGCGCGTCGAAGAAGGAGACGACGGCCTCGTTCGCGCCGAACCGGCTGGTGATCGGGTGGGACTCGTCGAAGTCGTCCATCGGCAGGTGCGGCAGCATCACCTCGTAGAGCTCGTCGCCGCGCCGGCCGCCCCGCGCCAGACCGAGGGTGAGGATGTTCGCCTTCCTGACCCCGATCCCGAACTCGCGCAGGAGCGGCTCGAGGCCCGTGCTCACCCGTTCGATCCCGCCGTCGGCGGCCCGCTTGAGCATCGGATCGATCATCACGACGAGGCGCCCGCGCTTCTCGTCGTCGAGATACTGCTGGAGGACGGCCAGCTCGGTCTCGGTGAACGGGCGCCGCGGCCCCGCGATCACGATGGTGGTCGCGTCGTCGGGGATCTTCTCCATGTCCGGCTCGGCGAGCTTGAGCGAGTGGACGTTCATGTTCTGCTTGCGCAGATCCTTCGCGAGCTCGGACAGCCCGTAGAACTCGAACTCGTCGACGGCCCGCTCGCCGTGGCCCGTCGTGAAGTAGACGTTCGGCTTCCCGTCCTCGACGATGTTCAGGATCGCGCCGGTGAACGCCTCCTCGCCCGAGAACGCGCTCTCGGGGCCGAAGCCCTGGACGAGCTCGTTCACGTTGACGTGCTTGTTCGCCCGGACCAGCTCCTCGGTGCCGCCCTCGTCGTCCGCGACGTCCTCGAGCCGCGCGAACAGGACGATGTCGAGCTCGCCGCGGTAGCTCTCCTGGAGGCCGAAGCGGGTGATGACGGTGAGGGCGCGCTGGCTGTCGACGTCGCGGTCGATGTACTCGACGGCGAGCTTCTCGCTCGCCTTGTCGTAGCGGTCGAGCATCTCCTTCACGATGCCGAAGATCGGCGCCTTCGGCGGGATCAGCGAGTAGACCTGGATCCGGTCGTCGCGCTCCTCGAGCGAATCGAGGATCTGGTAGGTCTGGTCGCTCAGCGAGTACATCCGGTTGACGGTGAAGTCGGTCCGCTCCGCCCACCGGTAGCCGAGGTAGTTGGTCATCACGACGATCACGAGCGCGATGACCGCGAAGACGCCGACGACGAGGCCGACCAGCGTCCGCCGGAGGGTGAAGAACTCGAGGACGTGCTCGTAGCAGAGGACCGTCGCGAACACGACCGCGCCGAGGCCGAACCCGAGCGGCCCGCGGATCACCCACCAGGAGACGTCCTCGCTGAAGGCGCCCTGGAGGTCTGGCACGAAGCTGAGGGCGGCCCAGATCACCCCGCCGAGGACCGACCCGATCGCGCCGAGGACGGCGATCGCGAGCCCGACGGTCGCGCGACTGTCGCGAGCCGCCTTCTCGGTCGGCGCCTCATCCGGAGCGGACGACGGGGCCGGAGCGGCGGGCGCGACGACGAGCGACTCCCGGGCGGGCGCCGCCGGGGTCGGCTCGTCGACCGCGAAGGCCTTCGACTCGTCGGCGTCGGCTCCGGCATCGGACCTCGCCGTCTCGTCGGGCTTGGCGGGCTCGTCGGGCTTGGCGGGCTCGGCGGGCTCGGCGGGCGAATCCGTCTTCGCGGCATCGTCGAGTCGCGCGGTCTGATCGGCGCTCGCCGGTGCATCGCCCTCGGCGTCGTCGGCCTCGGCGACGTCCTCCGCCTTCGCGGCGGCATCGCCGGTCTCGGCCGCCCCTTCGGCGTCCGCGGACGCCTCGGGCTCGGTCGCCTTCGGCTCGGCGTCGGGCTGCTCGGACTCGGGCTCTTTTTTGTCGTCTTGCGACATGACTCTCTGCTCCGCCTAGCGCCAGCGCTGACTGCCGACCGCCAGGACCGACAAGAAGAGGAAGAGGACGATCAGCGAGAGGTAGTAGACGATGTGGCTGGTGTCCACGATCCCGCGGGCGAAGTCCTCGTTGTGCTGGTAGAGCGACACGTACTCGAAGACCTTCTTCCAGTCCGCGTTCTTCATCCCGGTGTAGCCTATGAAGTGCATGAAGTAGCTGATCACGCCCAGGCCGGCCGTCACGAGGAAGGCGATGATCTGGTTCGACGTGAGCGCCGAGACGAAGACGCCGAGGGCGAGGATGACCCCGCCGACGAAGAGGGCGCCGATGTAGCCGCTGATCACCGGACCGATGTCGAGCGCCCAGGCGGCCCAGACGAACAGCCCGACGACGAAGCCGAGCCCGGTCGCGATCACGCCGCCGTTTCGGGGTCCGGCCGCCACGCCGATCGCCACGCTCGCGGCGGGCAGTCCGACGTAGGCGACGATCGTGATCAGGCGCGCGATGAGGCCGTCGGGGAACTCGCCGAGGAAGGCGTAGAGGGCGCCGACCGCGATCACGCCGACGCCGAGGCCGAGGACGGCCCCGAGGACGCTCTCGATCAGCTCGAGGCTGGCCGCGTCGTCATCCTCCGCGCCAGACGAGTCGTCGAGCATCGTCGACTCGAGGATGATGCTCGCGCCGTGGAAGATCAGGCCCGCGGGCGTCAGGAGATACGCCGCCACCTGGAGCCAGCTCATCCCGCCTTCCCAGTCGCCCCGGACGAGGAAGAACTGCACGATCAGGGTGACCGCGACGACCGCCTCGACGACCAGGACGATCGTCGTCACGACGCCGGTTCCGACGCGCCGCTGCACGGTCCCCAGGATGGGGATCAGGATCGCCGTCAGGAAGTTCAGGACGACCAGCGCCGTCAGCCCGATCGGGAAGCGGCTCGGCCCGGTCGCGTAGGCGGCCATGAACACGTAGGCGAACGTGGTCGCCCACAGGATCGCGTAGAACGCCATCACGCTCAGCCACTTCCCGAGGACGACCTGCGTCTCGGTCACCGGCGTCGTCATGAGCGTCTCGAGCGTCCCCTGCTTCCGCTCCTCGGACAGCAGCCGCATCGTGATGGCCGGGATCACCAGCCAGAGCACGATCCAGTAGAACCCCGTGCTGAAGAACAGGGTGAGGGGGGAGCCGGGCATCGGGTCGGCGCCGCTGTACGAGGTCGCCATGAACAGGAAGAGGAACCCGTTCAACCCGAGGAAGACGATGAGGCAGACGTACGCGATCGGGCTGTAGAAGAGCGTCTCGAGCTCTTTCCGCGCGATCGCAACCACGTGGGACATGGGTCTCGCGCTCCTTCGCTACAGACCGGCGCCGACGGGCGCGGATCGACTGCGAGTGAGGTCGTGGAAGACCTCCTCGAGGGTGAGTTGCTCGGCCGCGAGCTCGCGCAGCCTCCAGCCGCGCTCGACGACCTTGGCGAAGACGGCGTCGCGGACGTCGACGTCCTCCTCGGTCTCGAGGCGCAGGGCGATCTCGCCGACGCCCCGGGCGGCGTGCGGCGAGGTGACTTGCCGGTCGTCCTCGCCGTAGGCGACGAGGACGCCGGGCACCGTCGCCATCGCCTCGCGGACGTCATCCTCGGAGCCGCCAGCGATGACCACCCGGACGAGGCCGCTCACCCGGGACCGCCGCAGGAGGTTCTCGGTCGTGTCCTGAACGACGAGCCGGCCGTCGCGGATGATCAGCACGCGCTCGCAGATCTGCTCGACCTCGGGGAGGATGTGGGTCGAGATCAGGATCGCGAGCTTGCGCTCCTCGTCGAGCTCGCGGATCAGGCTGCGGACCTCGCGGATCTGGTTCGGGTCGAGACCGATCGTGGGCTCGTCGAGGATCAGCAGACGCACGTCGCCGAGGAGCGCGTCGGAGAGCCCGACCCGCTGCCGAAAACCCTTGGAGAGCGTCCCGATGATCTGGCGGCGCCGCTCGGTGATCCGGGTGCGGCTCATCGCCTCCTCGATCCGCTTGCGCCGCTGCCGTCGCGGAACGTCCTTGAGCTTCGCGCGGAACTCGAGGTACTCCTCGACCCGCATCTCGGTGTAGAGGGGCGCGCTCTCCGGCAGGTAGCCGATGTGACGGCGCACCTCGAGGCTCTCGGTCCGGACGTCGTGACCGGCGACGACGACCGTGCCCGAGGTCGGCGGGATGAAGCCGGTGATGATCCGCATCGAGGTCGTCTTGCCCGCGCCGTTCGGCCCGAGGAAGCCGACGATCTCGCCCGCCTCGACCGTGAACGAGATGTCGTTCACGGCGATGCGCTCGCCGTAGATCTTGGTGATGTTCTCGACGCTCAGCATCCGCATCGTGGTCGCCGCCTCGTCTGTTCGGTCCGTCCGTCCACGACCCCACGACCCCGGGCGCTGGCCCGAGCGGGAGGACGGTGACGGTCTGTCGAGTGGGTCAGCGTCGCGCGTATCGCTTGGCGACGGCCTTGTCGAAGAGTCGCCAGAGCTGGTTGCGGAGCGCTTCGTCGCCCCCGACCCATTTCCAATGCCGCTCCGCGGCCGCCTTCTGGAACTTGCCCGCGCTCAGCTTCACGTCGTAGCTGCCGCCGCCGACGGGGATGATCTGGGCGCGGGCCCGGACGGCCGTCTCCTGCCGGGTGATCGGGTCGACCCCGATCTTCTTGTACTGCGTCTCGATGTAGCCGCTCTTGTTCCGCTGCGGGGCGCGCTCGGGGTGGAGCCCCTCGCCCTGCAGCGCCTCGAGGGTGCACTCCCACACGATCTTGAAGTCGTGATCGACGGTGCCCATGGTCTTGAGCTCGGAGACCGGCTCGTGGGTCGCCGCCCGGCAGCCGGAGGCGAGGGCGAGGACCGCGACGGCGGCCATCAGAGCGAACGAAAGGCGCAACGGGTCACGAACCACGGTCTCAAACCTCCGGAGGCGACGCTGCGGCGTGACGTAACCGCTTGCAGTGGAAGCGATGGGCCGACATTATAGGCGGCCATCGGGCCTTTGCAAGACGGGCGGCGCGCCGCGGGCGACGCCTTCCCCATCGTGACTACGGGGAATCACCCGCCCTTGCTCCCCGAAGGAGCGTCGATTGTCGGAACACCCTGAGGGCTCTGAGGTCACCGACGCCGATCCGGCGGCGCCCGGGGCGCCCGCCGAGCCCACCGACCCCGCCGAGGCCTCGCCGCCGCCCGGATTCCATCCCATAAAGAGGATGTACAACTGGGTCCTCTCCTGGGCAGAGTCGCCCCACGCGACGATCGCGCTCTTCATCCTGGCGTTCGCCGAGAGCTCGTTCTTCCCTATCCCGCCCGACGTCCTCCTCATCGCGCTCTGCCTCGGCGCGCCGCGCCGCGCGTTCTGGTTCGCGGGCGTCTGCACGGCCGGCTCGGTCCTCGGCGGCGCCTTCGGGTACCTCCTCGGCTGGCTCGCCCGGGAGCCGATCGTCGATCCGTTCGTCGAGCTGATGGGCTGGCAGGAGCCGTTCGCGACCGCCGTCGAGACCTACGAGAAGCACGGGCCGCTCGCGATCGCGGTCGCAGCGTTCACCCCGATCCCCTACAAGGTCTTCACCCTGGCGGCGGGCGTGAGCCGGATCAACTTCCCCGGGTTCATGCTGATGAGCGTGCTCTTCCGGGGCGCGCGGTTCTTCCTCGTCGGCACCCTGATCTGGCGGTTCGGCCCGGTCGTGAAGGACTTCATCGACCGCTGGTTCAACCTGCTGACGATCGTCTTCATGATCCTCGGGATCGGCGGCTTCGTCGTGGTGAAATATGCCCTCGGGTCGTCCTGACGTGGGCGCGGAGCGCCCGCTCCGGATCGCGGTGATCGGCGCCGGCGCCCCGACCGACGCCGACCGCGCCCACGCCCGCGCCGTCGGGCGCCCTGGCCGGCGCCGTCGTCGTGACCGGCGGTCTCGGCGGCGTCATGGAGGAGGCCTCCCGCGGCGCCGCCGAGGCGGGCGGGACCAGCGTCGGCATCCTGCCCGGGCTCGACGCCGATGCCGCGAACGCCTGGGTGACCCTCCCGATCCCGACCGGGCTCGGCCACGCCCGCAACGTCGTCGTCGCGAGCAGCGGCGACGCGGTCGTCGCCGTCGGCGGGAGCTGGGGGACGCTCTCCGAGCTCGCGTTCGCGAAGGTCGCCGGGCGGCCGGTCGTCGCGCTCGGGAGCTGGTCGCTCGACGGCGCGACCGACGCCGCGCGGGGCGGCGCGGACGCGATCGAGCGCGCGAGCGACCCCGACGACGCCGTCCGCCGCGCGCTCGCGCTCGCGGCGACGCGCCGCCCGTCCTGAGTCCGTCGACCGAGCACCGCCGGGCGTCACGCCCGGCCCCGAGGAGATCGTCATGGACGCCGAGAAGCAGCTCCGCATCCTCGCCGCCGCCGCGCACGCCGACGGCAAGGTCGTGCCCGAGGAGCGAGGTGTCCTCGCGGAGAGCGCGGCGCGCCTCGGCCTCGACGAGAGCCACGTCGAGGCCGCCCTCGCGGCGACGGCGGACGGCGCCGCCCCCGAGCTCCCGAAGCCCGACGACGCCGAGGCCGCCGAGACGCTCTTCCGCGACCTCGTCGCCGTCGTCGTCGCCGACGACGACCTCGACTCCGCCGAGCGCCGCTTCGCCCGCCGGGTCGGCCGCGGCCTCCGCCTCGACAAGAAGGTCGTCGACCGGATCCTCATCGCCGCCGCCGCGCGGTCGGGCGGCGCGGCGAAGCGCCCGGCGACCGGCGACGTCGTCCGCCGCGGGGCACGCCCGTCCGTCTCGCCCGGCCGGCAGCGGCTCGCCTACGGCTGCGTCGGCTGCGCCGGCCTGTTCGTCCTGACGGTCGGGCTGCTCTTCGTCTTCAACGAGCAGGTCCTCTCCGCGCTCACCGCGTCCGCGGTGCGGAGTCGCGCCGCGGCCGGCGACGGGGACAGCGCCCGGATCGAGTACGGGCGCCTCCTCTCGATGAACGGCGGCGTCGACGACGTCGCGCTCCTCGATGCCGTCGCACGGGCGATCATCATCGAAGGCCTGCGGAGAGACCACGCCTACCGCGAGGTCACCGGAGACGTCCTCGAGGTCGCCTCGAGCTCCAGGGATCCGGAGGTCCGTGCGGCGATCGACGCTCGCTTCGCCGCGATCACGGCGACCGGCGCGGTCGGCCCCGCGCCGAACGTGTCCCTCGCCGGCGCTCTGGCCCGGGCGGGCGACGAGAAGGCCCGGACGTGGCTCCGAAAGCGGCTCGCCTCGGCCGGCTCCGGGGCCGGCGCGGTGGACCTCGCCCTCGAGCTCGAGGACGCCTCCGACCCGGCCGCCCTGGCCTGGGCGCGCGAGGTCGCCATCCACGAGGACAGCGTCGCGGCGATCGCCCTCGTCCTCGGCGAGATGGGCGACGCGTCCGATCTCCCCCGGCTACGCGCGATCGCCGCGGACGAGCGAGGAACGGATCGCTTCTACGCGGCCCGTCCCCTCGCCGAGATCGCCGGGCGTGACCCCTCGATCCGAGAGGAGGCGGCCGTCCTCGTCGCGGAGTTCCTCGACGACCCGCAAGCCGAGGGCTCGATCACTCTCGACACCGCCGCGGCCCTCCTCGGCATCGAGGGGGCGGAGGCCAGGGTCCGCCGGGTCGTCGAGGAGCGCCGGGGAAGCGTCACGATGCGGCAGGACGGAAACCACGCCCGCACCTGTCAGGCCGCCATGGAGCTCGAACGCCTCGGCGACCCGGCCGGCGTCGAGCTGCTCCTCGAGGCGATCGAGCATCCCGCGTCGGGAGGATTCTTCGTCTCCCTCTCCTATCTCCTCTACGAGCCCGACCGCGCCCGACCCGCCGAGCTGCTCCCGCCGCTGCGCGCCGCGCTCGCCTCCCGGAGCACGTTCTCCGACGGGGCGCGCCCCGCGGTTCTCGGCGCCATCGGGCAGTTCGGGGACCGCACGGACCTCCCCGAGCTCCGTCGGGTCCTCCTCGCCGGCGGACCGAGGTCGGACTTCTCGAACGAGTCGCCCGACGTGGCGCGGCGCTCGGCAGCGGCCGCGATCGTGGCGATCCTCGAGCGGACCGGCGACTGACGCGGCGGCGCGACGCCCGCGGGCTAGGAGGCTGTTGCAGAATGACGCGAGCGGCTCGTCGAGACAGCGTCGTGCAGGCCGAGGCGCGCGGCCGAGGGAACCCGTCTGGCGTTCGCGAGGCCGCGGAACGAAGGCCTGCGCGGCGATGTCCGGCGAGACG
>JAJDCQ010000262.1 GCA_029260755.1 Planctomycetota bacterium
CGTCTCGCCGGACATCGCCGCGCAGGCCTTCGTTCCGCGGCCTCGCGAACGCCAAACGGGTTCCCTCGGCCGCGCGCCTCGGCCTGCACGACGCTGTCTCGACGAGCCGCTCGCGTCATTCTGCAACAGCCTCCTAGCGCGGCTCCGGTCGCTCCAGCCCGCGCGCCGGCGGCGCGACCGGCGCGAGGGTGATTCCGTCGAGCCTGAGGCACGCCCGGGACTGCGCTCTTTCGAGGAGCGCCTCGGCCGGCTCGAGGAGGGCGTCGAGGTCCCAGAGCTGGACCCGATCGCCGGTCGCTCCGACGAGTCGTCCGTCGGGCGTCCAGCCGATGCTCCCGATCGCGCCGTGGAGCTTCACCCGGGCGAGGCGCGTTCGTCCCTCTCCGTCCCAGAGGTGGATGCTGCCGTCCCGGCCGGCCGCCGCGAGGAACGCCCCGTCGGGCGACCACTGGATCGCGTCGAGCGCGAGACCGTGATCTCGGGCGAGGGCGCCGGTGAGGCGAGCCGTGGAGCCGTCCCACAGGCGGAGGGGAGCCTCGAGGGGGGCCGACGCGTAGAACGGGCGGTGGGCGGTGGCTATCCGTCGCCCGTCGGGAGAGATGGCGATCGCCGCGACTCCCTCGCGTGCCTCCTCGGCCGAGCGCCCCGTGCGGGCCGTGCACTCGATCGACGCGCCGTCGAAGACGCGCACGCCTCCCCAGCCGTTGCCCGCGACGATTTGCCGCCCGTCCCGGGACCACGCGACGGTTTCGCCGACGAAGTCCGCGCCCTCGATCGCCGCGGTGTCGGGAATCCCGGGGAGGGGCTCGCCCGTCGCGGCGTCGCGGAGCTGCAGCGCGCCGCTGTCCGTGGCGATCACGATCCGGGCGCCGTCGGGCGACCAGGCGACCGCCTGGACCCGCTGGTTCACGAGCGAACCGGGCCGGGAGCCCTGCTTGTCGCCGACGTCGATCGTGAGCACCGGGGAGCCCGCCGCGTCGATGATCCGGAGCTCACCGCCGAAGTCGTTGCCGAAGGCGAGCCGTTCCCCATCCGGCGACCAGGCGAGCGCCTCGAGCTCCCGCTCGTCAGCCACCGTCGCCGAGACGGACCCCGTCTCGAGGTCGCGGATCGTGACGACCGGGTCGAGGGCGTCGTCCGTTCCGGAGTAGCTCGGCGCACACGAGATCGCGAGCCGGTCGCCCGCCGGCGCGACGGCGAGACTTCGTACCCGCATGCGTTCGGGCGCCCCGGGGAGCTCGACGAGCGGCGCACCGACGAGACGTCGAAACGTCCTGAGGCGGCCGTCCTCGGTCAGGGCGAGCAGCCCCTCGGGCGCCCACGCGACGGCGACGACGTCGGGGCGGTCGCGGACGGCCGGCGGGGCGCCGTCGACGGGCACGTCCGCGACGACGTCGAGCGTCGCGACGTGCCGGGAGACGGGGAGCGCTCGCGGGTCGTAGATCCGGACCCGGCCGTCGTCGCACGCGGCGGCGAGGCGCTGCGCGTCGGGCGACCAGGCGAGGTCCCGGACGTCCGCGCCGATCCGATCGATCCGGGCGATGGTCGAGCCGGCGTGGTAGCCCGGGCGGGGGAGCCAGACCGTGATCGCGTCTCTCATGGCCGATGCGATCTGGCCGTCGAACGCGGGCGCGATCACACTCGACTCGAGATCGAGCCGGCGGACCTCCTCGCGCTTCCCGACGTCGTAGACGACGACGGAGCCGCTCGTGCCGGCAGCGAGGCGGCCATCGGGCAGGAACTGGAGGTCGCCGTACGAACCCTCGGGCATCTCGATCTTGCGTCCGGTCTCGACCTCGAAGACCTCGATGCTCGCATCGGCGCAGGCGACGACGAAACGACCGTCCGGGCTCCAGGCGACGTCGTAGGCGCTCTCCCGGTAGCCGGTCACGTCGAATCGGGCGAGCGGCGTCGACCGGCCGTCGGCGTCGAGCGCGAACACGGCGATGTCGCCGTACACGAGCGCGATGCGGTCTCCGCCGGGCGAGAAGGCCGCCTCGAACGCGCCCGGCCCGACCGTCGAGATGGGCTCGCCCGTCCCCGCGTCGACGATGCGGACGCTCGTCTCCTCGTCGGCGGGGACCACGGCGAGCCACCGCCCGTCCGGCGAGAGCTCGAGGTCGTCGCCGGGACCGAGGTCGAGCTCGCCGGTCACGGCCCACGCACGCGCGGTCGTCTCGAGCGCCCGGTGGCGGCGGTCGGGCGTCTCCTCCTGGGCGAGGGCCGCCGCGAACAGGACCGACGCTCGACTCCAGAGCTTGTGCTCGGCGGCCCGGTGGGCGGCCTGCTCGAGGGCGTCGCCGAGCAGCCCCTCGGCGCGCTCGCGCTGCCTTCGCTCATCGTCGCGGGCGACGTTGATCAGCAGGAAGCCGATCCCGAGCCCCGCGACCATCGCGATCAGGCTCGCGACCGCGACCGCCCGCAGCGTCGTCGCGTGGCGCGCGGCGCGGGCCTCGCGCTCCGCCTCGGTCCGCGCCCGATCGACGCGGCCGTGGAGCGGATGGGCGGGCTCGCCGAGGGCGGCCGCGTGGGTCGCGGCGAGCCCGACGTCGCCGAGCGCCAGCGCCGCCTCGGCGAACCGCTCGCGGGCGCGGCGCTCGCCGGCGGCGGCGGCGGCGTTCTCCTCCCAGAGGGTTCGCGCCTGCCGGAAGCCGCTCACCGCGTCGGAGAGGAGGGCATAGGCGGCGTCGCGCTCGGTCGCGCTCACCGTCGCGGGGCACCGGGCGAGCGACGCCTCGGCCGCGTCGGCGATCGAGGCGCTCTCGGCGTGACGTCGGAAGGCGGCGACGGTGGTCTGGAGCTCGACGACGCCGGCGAATCGGTCGGCCGGGTCGGCGGCGAGGGCGCGGCGGCAGACGTCCGCGAGCTCGCGCGGGGCGCTCGCCGGCAGCTCGGGAGGCGCGCTCTTCGCGGCGGCGCGGATCACGTCGAGTAGCGTGGCGCCGCGGTGCGGCGGTCGCCCGGCGAGGATCTCGTGGAGGATCGCTCCGAGGAGAGAGACGTCGGTCCGCGGTCCGATCGCGCTCCCGGCTCCGGTCGCGAGCTCCGGCGGCATGTAGGAGGGCGTCCCGCACGGGCCGGCGATCGCGCTCGCCTCGCGGATGCCACGGCCGGCCGCGCCGTCGGCGCCCGCCGCATCGATCCGGGCGGCGAGGCCCCAGTCCATCACCAACACCTCGCCGAAGGCGCCGACCATCACGTTCTCGGGCTTGAGGTCGAGGTGGACGACGCCGCGGCTGTGGGCGAAGGCGATGGCGTGACAGACGTCGTCGAGGATCGCGAGGTGGTCGTCGAGGTCGCGCCTCTCGGCGGCGTCGCCTGGATGGAGGAGCGCCTTCCAGCTCTGGCCGCCGACGAGCTTCATCGCGAGGAGCGGCGCGCCGTCGGGCGTCGCCGCCAGGTCGTAGACCGGAACGATGTTGGGATGGTCGAGGCGCGCGGTCACGATCGCCTCGCCGGTGAACCGCCGCGCCGTCGCCTCGGTCGCGTCCTCGCCGAGGCGCTTCACGGCGACCTCGCGGTCGAGGCTGCCCTGGCGGGCCCGGTAGACGACGCCCATTCCGCCGCGGCCGATCTCCTCGATGAGGACGAGCTCGGCGCCGGGCGTCGCGTGATCGTCGTGCTCGTGCTCGAGCTCGAGGACGAAGCGCGACGAGCCGGGCGCCGGCTCCGGTGTCGTCGCCGCGACGAGCGTCCGGTCGGCGTCCGCGGGCCCGGTCGGCGGCGTCGGAAGGGCGAGGGTGCGCAGCCGTCCCGCGTCGGGGCCGAGCGATGTGGTCGGGGCGTCGGGTCTCACGGTCGCGCCGGGATCGGCGGCCTCGGTCTCGAGGTCGGGGATCAGCGGCGACCAGAGCGTCCGAAGATCGAGATCGTCCACGGTCGTGGCTCGCTTCGTCCGATTGCCTTGGCGGAGGGGCGCCGACGAGGATACCGCGACCCCGGTCAGGAAGCCCGCCTCACGACCCGGCGGGCGACCGCGCTGACGACGTCGCCGATCAGGACGATCGCCGCGCCGAGCAGGATGAGGAAGACCATCTCGTCGTAGTGATTCCGGGCGCGGGCGTCCTGGATCCAGTAACCCAGGCTCACGATGCCGAGCATCCCCAGGACGGTCGCCTCGCGGACGCAGGTCTCCCACCGGTAGAAGAAGTAGAGGAGCAGCCGGGGGAGGGTCATCGGGAGCAGCCCGATCGCGACGACCTGGGCGCGGCTCGCGCCGAGCCCGCGGAGCGCCTGCGGCTCGCGCCGGCTCGCGTTCTCGGCCGCCTCCGCGCCGAGCTTTCCGAGGATGCCCGCGTTGTGGAGGCCGAGGGCGAGGACGGCCGGCCAGGCGGTCGGCCCGAGCATCGCGAGGAAGAGGAACGCCCAGAGATACTCCGGGATCGCGCGGAGGAAGATCATCACCGCCCGGCTGCCCGTCACGAGCCCGCGCCACGCGAAGGCGACGGGGGCCGCGGGTCGCCTGGGATCGGGCAACCACGGCTCGGGGCTGGCGATCGTGCGCGCGGCCGGCGCGCCGAGCACCGCGCCGACGATCGCGGCGAGGACGATCGCGGCGACCGAGATCGCGAGCGTCGTCGCGGCGGCGGCCAGGCCGCGCTCGACGAGGAGGTCGCCCGCCCAGCGGAGCGCGACGCCGAGGTCGAACGTGCGCCCCTGGAGCGGGTAGGGCGTCACCTCGCCGAGGAAGCGTTCGAGGTTCGCGAGGCGCCGCGCGCTCAGGAGCTCGCTCGGGACGAGCCCGCCGCCGATCCAGGCCCACGCGACGAGGCCGAGCATCGCGACGACGCTCGCGCGCGCAAACCTGCTCCGCGGTCGGCTCCGCCAGAGCCGGCCGATCTCGGCGTCGCGGGCGGCGCTCACGCGAGGAATCTCCGGCGGAGGGCGCCGCTCCACCAGTCGACGACGACGATGAGGGCGAACAGGGTGTAGAGATACGTCCAGACCTCCCCGTAGTGGAGGTTCTCGAAGCTCAGCTTGAGGTAGTAGCCCAGCGTCGGGAAGCCGAAGAACCCGAGGATCGCCGCGCTCCGCAGCGCGCACTCGAAGCGGTAGAGGCTGTAGGCGATCATGTCGGGGAGCGCCCGCGGGAGCAGCCCGAACACGAACACGGCCGCCGGGCTCGCGCCCGAGGACCGAAGCGCGTGGGCGGCGTCGCGCGGCGCCTCGTCGATCATCTCCGAGAAGACCTTGGCGAGCGTCCCGCCGTAGGGGATCGCGATCGCGATCACGGCGGTCGTCGGGCTGCGACCGAGGGCGGCGAGGAACAGGACCGCCCAGAGCAGCTCGTGGACGCTCCGCATGAGCACCATCAGGGTTCGGGACGACCAGGTCAGGACGGGCGCGACGACCCGTCGGAGGCGCCCGCGGCCGCGGAGGTCGTCCGCCCACCAGGCCGAGGACGAGGCGAACCCCAGGACGAGGCCGAGGACGAGGGCGAGGCTCATCGCCGCGGCCGCGAAGACGACCGTCGTCCGGGCGGCCGCGAGCGCGCGCCAGAGCAGCGGCGGCGTTCCCTCGGGGACCGGGTCGGCCTCGGATGTCAGCGCCGGCGAGGCGGCCCGGACGAGGAACTCGCCGACGAGCGTCAACCCGCCGTCGCTCGGGACGAGGGAGCCGGGCGTCAAGCCGAGCCACGGGACGGCCGCGGCGCCGGCGGCGACGATCGCGAGGATGACCGCGCCGCGCGCCCCGATCGGGAGAGGCCGCTCGTCACCCATCGGCGAGCTCGTAGAGGGCCTCGAAGGCGGCCTCGTCGACCTCGGCGGGCGGCGCGTCGAACGCGACGCGCCCCCCGCGGAGGCCGATCAGGCGCGGGAAGAAGCTCCGGGCGAGGTCGAGGTTGTGGAGGCTCACGACGAGGGTGAGGCCGCGCTCGCGCGAGAGCTCGCGGAGGAGACCGACCGCGTCGCGCGCGCGGGCCGGGTCGACGCTCGAGACCGGCTCGTCGGCGAGGAGAGCGGCCGGCTGCTGATGGAGCGCCCGGGCGATCGCGACGCGCTGCCGCTCGCCGCCGCTGAGCCGGTCGGTCCGCTCGAAGAGCTTCTCGGGGATCCCGACCCGCTCGAGGAGCGCGTGGGCGCTCCTGAGATCCTCCGCCGACGGCCAGAGCATCGTCCGGACCGACGCGAGGAAGCCGAGGCGGCCGAGGCGCCCCGAGAGGACGTTCTGGCTCACCCGCAGGTTCGGCACGAGGGCCAGGTCCTGGTGGACCGTCCCGATCGAGGCGCGGACGAGCCGGAGCTGGCGCGGCGAGAGCTCGGTCAGGTCGCTGCCGTCGACGAGGATCCGCCCCGCGCTCGGGCGGGTCGACCCGTTCAGGAGCGAGAGGAGCGTCGTCTTGCCGCTGCCGCTCGGCCCGACGAGGGCGACCGCCTCGCCCGGCTCGATCGCGAGCGCGACCCCGTCGAGCGCGTTGATCGGGGCGCCGCCGCCGCCGTCGTGGCGAACGACGACGCCCTCGAGGACGAACCGGCTCCCGGTCGGGGGTTGGGACACGCGCCGGGTCTTACTTCGGCGCTCGCACCATCCCGAGCGACTCGGCGACCTTGCGGACGCCCTCGAACTCCGCGTCGGTCGCGGCGATGAGGCGCTTGCGCGGGAAGGCGCCGAGGAGCTTCTCGTCGGTCATCCCGATCAACGCCGCGGCGAGCTTCTCGGTGAAGCCCGCCCCGAAGAGCTCCTCGAGGTCGGGGTGCGCGGTGAAGTTGTAGTCGGCGTAGGCGGGCGTCTTCCAGATCACCCGACAGACGTCGGGGTCGGTCTTGCCCGCGGCGACGCGCTTCTCGTAGACGGCGTAGTTCAGGACGCCGGCCTGGAACTGACCCGACTCGACGAGCTCGGCCGTCTTGTCGTGGCTGCCGGAGAACCCGGGCTGCTTCTCGAAGAAGTCCTTCGGCGCCTTCCCGGTGTGCTCGAGGAGGAACGCCTCGGGCATGAGGCGACCCGAGGTCGAGCTCTCCGATCCGAACGTGAACGTCAGCCCGGCGAGGCCGGCGGGGAACGCGTCCGACCGCTCGAGGCCGCTGTCCCGGTGAGCCACGAAGTAGGAGTAGAACTCGGCGTCCTCCTCGCCCTTCGCGATCGCGTGGGCGCCCTCGACGGCGGCGCGCGCCTGGACGCCGGTCAGGCCGCCGAACCAGGCGAGGTGGATGTCGCCGTTCTTGAACATCTCGACCGAGCCCTGGTAGTCGGTCGACGGCACGTACTCGACCGGCACCGCGAGCGTCTCGGCGAGGTAGGCCGCGACCGGGTCGAACTTCTCCTGGAGCTCGGTGGTGTTCTGATCCGGGATCGCGCTGAAGCGCAGCGTCGGGGTCTCCGATGACGGACCGTCCGCCCCGCCGGTCGCTCCGCCCTCGGGGCAACCCGAGGCGACGATCGCGATGACGAGGAGGGCGGGGATCAGGGCGGTCGGTGCGACTCGATTCATGGTAGGACTCCGGGAGGTGAATCGTCGATGGTCGGTGGAAGCGTCCAGCAGACCAAAGATTGTGGCGATTGGACAGACGCGCGCCCGCCGTCGCACGAACGCGACAGCGCCCGGCGCCCCGTCCGGCGCCCGACCAGGGTATCGGCTGTCGGCAAGGCGAGTTGCGGCCGGTCGCCCCAATGTGAATAGTCTCCATTGGAAAGGACCCGTCCGTGGCCCAGCCTCCGGTCAGCGACCGGCCCGAGTGGCTCTTCGTCGAGCTCGCGCTCCAGCGTGGGCTCATCGCGCCGGACCAGGCGGAGAAGGTCATAGGCGATGTCCGCGCCGCCCGCGGCACGGCGGACCCGCTCGTCTACGCGCAGGAGCTGATCCGCCAGCGCCTGATCAGCCCGGGTGACCTCGCCGCGCTCTACGGCGACGCCGACCTCGCCCTGCACTGCTGCTCCGCCTGCGGCGAGCGCGTCCGGCTCGCCGATCTCGACCACGGCGAGTGTCCGAACTGTCGGAGTCAGCTCGATGCGAGCGCCGAGGCGAGCGTCGATCTCTCCGCGATCGAGATCCTCTCCTGCCCGACCGTGCAGGACCTCGCGCTCCCCCTCCCGGTGATCACGCCGGGCGACGCGGTCCCGAGCGCGCCGCGGGAGACGAAGTCGGGGAGGCACGTCGAGCCGCGCGCCGCCGACGCGGACCGGGCGGCCGCGCGGCTCGCGCGGTTCGAGGTCGAGGGCGAGCTCGGCCAGGGCGGCGTCGGCCTCGTCCTCAAGGCGAATGACCCCGACCTCGACCGGACGGTCGCGATCAAGGTGCTCCGCGCCGGCCCGGGCGTGACGCCGAACTCGATCGCCCGCTTCCACCGCGAGGCGAAGCTGCTCGCGCGCCTCAATCACCCCAACATCGTCGGCGTCCACGAGGTCGGCAACGCGCGCGACCTGAGCTTCATCGTCCAGGAGTTCGTCGAGGGGGAGCCGCTGACCGAGCTCCTCGCGAGGAAGGGTCGGCTCGGCGTCGTCGAGACGAGCCGCCTCGGGCTGACCGCGCTCGACGCGATCGGCTACGCCCACGACAACGGCGTCGTCCACCGCGACATCAGCCCGCACAACATCATGCTCGGCCGCGGCGGCGTCGTGAAGCTGATCGACTTCGGCCTCGGCCTCGACGCCGACTCGACGACCGACCACGGCGTGACCCGGCCCGGGTCGATGGTCGGCACGCCCCACTTCATGTCGCCCGAGCAGGTGATGAGCCCCCACGAGGTCGACAGCCGGTCGGACCTGTTCTCGATCGCCATGGTCCTCTACACCTGCCTCACGGGGCGTCCGCCGTTCCTCGGCGAGAGCCTCGTCGAGATCGTCACCAAGATCGTGCAGGAGGACGCGCCGCCGCCGTCGGTCTACCGGTCGGAGATCCCGCCGGACCTCGACGAGGTGATCCTCCGGGCGCTGCGGCGCGATCGGACCGAGCGCTACGCGACGGCCGAGGAGTTCGCGGCCAGCCTCAATCCGTTCATCGGGCCGATGGCGGGCACGCCGGGGTTCCTCAGCGCGCTCGGCGGTCCGGGCGCGACGCCGGGGTGGGTCACGCCGCTCGGCGAGGCGCCGCCGGGGTCGACGCCGCAGGGCGTGGCCGCGCTGCCGCTCCACGAGGACGCGGGCGCGCCCGTCCCCACGCCGGGGCCGCTGCCGTCCTACGCCGAGGGCGCGGCGACGCCGCCGCAGAGCTCGCCGGTCGCCGAGATCGCCGACGATCGAGCCGACGGGGCGACCGAGCGCGGGGACTCCTGGGCGAGGTTGGCGGCCGCCGGCGAGGTGTTCCCGACCCCCGGTGGCTCGGAGCCCGTCGTCGAACCCGACGACGATCAGAGCGATCCCGATCGTCCGTCCGCCGGACGGATGCGCCGCGCGACGCGCCGCGGAGGGGTCTCGGGCCGCAGCGCGAGTCGCCGGCGCGCTTCGGGGCGCATCAAGAAGGCGCGGAGGTCGGGCGAGTTCGCCGCTCCCGGCGAGAAGCGGAAGTCGGGTGAGTTCGCCGCGCCCAATCAGAAGCGAAGGTCGGGCGAGCACGCCGCGCCGAAGACCTCGGGCGCCGGTCTCCGTCCAGCCTCCTCGGAGCGGCTCCGCCAGCCTTCGAGCGGCGCGCTGCGGTCGCCGTCGGGACGGCTCCGTCCCGACTCGAGCTCGGGAGCGAAGCGCCCTTCGGGGAAGGTCCCCCAGCCGACGCGACGCATCTCGATGGCCGATCGGCGCGGCGTGAGCTGGCCTCTGCCGGTCGCGCTCGTCGTCGCGGTCGTCGGCGGTCTCGTCGGCCTCAACTTCCTCCTCTCCTCGGGCGACCCCGAGGGTGACGGCGCGAGCACCCGCGCTCCGACCCCGGGCGAGGGGACCGGCGTCGAGGGCGGCCAGCCCGTCGAGGGTGGCGGCGCCGAGGGAGGCGGCGTCGAGGGCGGCGATCCCGGCGGCGGCGCGGGGACCGAGGGAGGCGCCGAGGGGGCCGGCTCGGGCGGGGGCACGACCGTCGTCGACGAGGGCGGCGGCGGTGGGACCGAGGGCGGCGCCGATCCGAAGCCGGTCCCGACCGGGCCGACGCCGGAGACGCGCGACCGGCTCGCGAGAGCCGACCAGGAGCTCCTCGCCGCGCTGACGTTCCGCGCGGACGGGAGCGACGAGCTCTGCGGGGCGAAGCTCGACCTCGCCATCGCCCACGCCGAGGCCGCACGCGAGGGCGGCCTCGAGACCGACGGGGCGCTCGCGCTCATCAGGATCCTCCTCGAGGGGAGGGACGACCCCGAGGCGGCGCGCGCGGTCTACGAGTCGCTGACGGGGAGCGGCGAGGCGGTCGGCGCGTTCGCCCGGGCGCGCCTCGCGCTCCTGCGGGGCGACGGCGCCGGCGCGCTCGTCGATGCGCGCGCCGCGGCCGAGAAGCTCCCCGGGCGTCCGATGATCGACCTCACCGTCGGGGAGGCGCTCATCCTGAGCGGGCGCGCGGCGGAGGCCGACCGGGTGCTCCGTCCGATCATCTCGAAGCACGAGCACCTCTCGCTGCCGCGGCTCGCCCTCGCCCGGGCGTGCCTCGCGCAGGGCGAGGCGAAGCGAGCGACGAGCTACCTGGACACCCTCGCGCGCGGGGCGCCGCGGCCGGCGCGCGTCCTCGCCCTTCGCGCCCTCGGCGACCTGCTTCAGGGCAACCGGGGGCGGGCGCAGGGGCAGGCGGAGGACGCGCTCGACCTCGACCCGGAGTGCGTCGAGGCGCGGCTCGCGCGCGCGATGGTGCATCTGGCCGCGGGCCGGACCGAGCGGGCGCTGCCCGACCTCGACGCGGCGCTGGAGCGTCGGCCGGACGACCTCGTCGCCCGTCGCACCCGCGCGTGGGCGCGGGCGCTGGCCGGCTCGTTCGCCGAGGCCGAGACCGACGCCAGGCGCGTCACCGACGCGGCGCCGGGCGACGGCCTGGCGCTCCTGATCCGCGCGGCGATCGCGCGTCGCCAGGGACGACTCGGCGAGGCGCTCGAGCTCGCGGGGCGAGCGGCGTCGCGCCCCGGCGTCGACCGGGCCGGCGTCGACGCGATCCGCGCGGCGACCCTGTTCGACCGGGGCGAGCCGGACCAGGCGTTCGCCGCCGCCGATCAGCTCGTCGGGGCGCGGCCGGACAGCGTCCTCGGCCTGATCGTGCGGGGGACCGTCCTCGCGCGGAAGGGTCAGGCGGCGGCGGCGCTCGAGGCGATCGAGAACGCGATGGACGCCGACCGGCGAAGCGCCTTCCCGATGCTCGCGCGTGGCAACCTCGAGCTCCGGTCCGGCCGGGTCGACGAGGCGCGGCGCTACTACGACCGCGCCCTCGACGCCGACGACGAGCTCGCCGAGGCGCGCTTCGGACGAGCCCTGGCGTGGCTCCGGCGCGACGAGCTCCCCGAAGCTCGCGACGACCTGGCCGCGTTCGCCGCGGCCCGCCCGGGCACGGCGGCGGGGGCGCTCGCCGCGCGACTCGGCGAGTCGGTGGAGGTCGGCAGCAGCCGCCTCGCGACGGTCACGACCGACGCCTCGACGCTCCGCGAGAACGACGCGGTCATCGTCGGGTTCGAGGCGGCGAAGATCGAGCCGACCGGGAAGGACGCGTTCGTCCTCACCCTCGAGCTCACCGTGCGCGCCGTCGAAGGCGAGGGGCGCGCCCCGTTCCTGGCCGTCTTCCTCGCGCTCGACGCGAAGGTCGCAAGGCCCGTCTACTCGGGAAACCCGCTCCAGCCCGAGACGATCTCGTTCCGCTTCACCGTCCCGAAGCACCGCCTGAAGGAGGACGCGCCCGTCTCGCTCGTCCTGATCGCCGCCGAGGAGGCCGAGGGCGTTTCGACCGGCGACGCGACGCGGCTCCAGCGCAAAGTCGAGTTCGAGCTCGAGACCGGCAAGGAGATGGGGGTGACGGTGGCCGAGATCAGCGAGCCCGGGACGGCGCTCGAGCCGCTCGATGCGCTGCCGGATCCGCTGGAGGGGATCGATCCGGTGAGCCTGGGGATCGGTGCCTCGGACTAGGCGAGTCCCTGCCGGAACGACCAAGAGAACCTCTCGCAAAGACGCAAAGGCGCCAAGGAGCTCCACCCGATCCAGATCTCGGCTCAGAGCAACGACCCTTTGCGTGTTTGCGCCTTTGCGTGAGCTCTCATCCGTCTGTTCGAGGAACAGAAGTCTCGGGCGGGCGCCGCGACGCGTCGGCAATGGCTCGGCGACGCCCGAACCAATCCGTGCAATCCGCGAAATCCGCGGTTCGGTCTCTGTCGGCGTTGAATCAGTGGGAACCGCGGATTACGCGGATTACGCGGAGTGC